>CAVOUE010000001.1:0-48748 GCA_963699545.1 Nitrospirota bacterium
TTCCGCCGGAGGAGAGGGCAAAGGCGAGGTGATACAGGTAGCGCGGGATTTACCGGGCTCGAGCATCACAGCTCTTTCCCAAGCTCCGCAGCCCGGCTCGAGATCAGGTTTCATCTGCCAGACCAGGGCCAGGTTGTGGTGAAGCGGAGCGGAATCAGGGCTGATTCTTATGGCTTCGGAGAAGTTTCTTCCGCCTCGCCAAAATGCCCCCTTCCGAGGGCCTTTATGCCTTTCTCGTTGAGCGTGCCTGAACGGTCCCCGGAGGAGGAGAGGGAAATTGACTCGAGAGGGAAGAGAAAACGCCTCGGTTCGCTGTACATCCTCTTCCAGTAAGCCTGGTCTCGCGCCGTCCAGTCATTGCATGCGTGGACGTCCAGGGCGCAAGAAAAGAGGGCAAGAAACAAAGCGATGGAAAGTATCATTATCATTTTTCTCATCTCACACCGTACCATGTCATTTCACCTCGAAATAACTGTAGAGCCGCTCAAGGGCCGCTCCGAACAGGATTCTCGCCAATGTGCCCCTCTGTTCCCTTGCCATGGCCACTGCTCTGTAACTGCCCTTTCTTAGGTTCGCTCCCTGTTTCGCCGGTTCCTGTACTGCTGTTTTTCTTAGATTGAACGCAAAATCCATCCAGACGTCGGGTTTCGAACGACCGTACTGCATTCCTTTTCAGAGACCGCCTTATAGACACCTCCCGAGAGCTCTTCCACCCAGAAACAAACGTTCAGCTCCTTTTCTACCGCACTTCTATTCGCGTGAGCCCCGTTATGGATCCTCAGGTAGAAGGTTTCCTTCGAATCATCAGCCAAGAATCTCGGCTCCATGTTCCAATGTGCGAGAGCCGGAGCCGAGTGGAGCAAGACTCCGAGGAACACGGCAACGCACAGCCCTATGACATGCGGGCAACGCATATCAGTGCCTTATGAATGGCGAGGTGATTTCTGAATTCGAGGAAGTCCGGACTCGTCCTCTCTCTCGGGTGCGGAAGACCGATCTTCACTATTTCCCTGATCTGGCCGGGTCTTGCGCTGAAGACGACAACCCTGTTGCGAGATAGGCAGCTTCCTCGATGTCATGGGTCACGAAGACTATTGTCTGTTCTATGCTCTGCCATATTCTTATGAGATGATCCTGGAGGTTATTCCTCGTCTGGGCATCCAGGGCGCCAAAGGGCTCATCCATCAGGAGAAGTTCAGGATGGTTCACGATCGCCCTGCCTACCGCAACCCTCTGCAGCATTCCACCCGAAAGCGTTCTCGGATATGACTTCTCGAAGCCGGTGAGCTGAATGAGATCTATGGTTTTCACCACCCGTTCCTTCCTCTCTTCACTGCCCACTCCCTGAAGTCTTGGACCAAGGCTTATATTGCTTTCGACCGTGAGCCATGGGAACACCGCCCGCTCGCTCTGAAACACCATGGCCCTCTGGGGGTGGGGCCCCTGTATGCATTTGCCCTTGCACTTCGCCATGCCGTTGGAGGGAGATTCAAAGCCTGCGAGGATCCTCAGAAGAGTGCTCTTCCCGCAGCCGCTGGGGCCGAGAAAGGCAACAAATTCCCCGTGGTCGATATTCAACGTCACATCCTTGAGCACCACGAGCTCACGGGTTTCTTCCTCGAAAAGAAACGTTTCTTTTCCGTGATCACCGTCTCCCCGCCGTTCGTGTACACAAAAAAGGATTTGGAGACGTTCTCTATCTCGATAACGTGACGTCCGTTATAGATAGCCTTGCTCCCGGAACCTAAACCCCGCTCGATACTTTTCTTCATCGCTGATACTTCCCTGTTCTCTTCAATCGACGTCCTCATCATTGCCCACCTCACAATCGCCTGTTCTGTTTTTTCTTAAAATGGTGTCGAAGAGTATCCCAAGCATGCAGATCACCACCATTCCCCCAAGGACCGTCGGGGTATCAAGGAGGTTCCTCGCGTCTTCGATCATCCATCCAAGCCCTGCGTCCACCGCAACCAGTTCTGCGGTAACAAGGCATACCCAGCCGATGCCGAAGCCGATCCTTATCCCGGTAAAGATAGTGGGGAACGCCGACGGCAGCATTACCCTTCTGTAGACGTCCATCCTCTTTCCGCCGAGAGTGAGTATCGATTCTACATGTATCTGCTGCGTATTCCTGATGCCGCGAATGGTATTCAGGAGAATCGGGAAGAAAGACCCGAGCCAGATTATGTAGATCGCAGGCGGGTTACCAATTCCGAACCACAGGATCGCGAACGGCAGCCACGCCGGAGGAGGTATGGCCCTGATAGGTTCAGGAGGGGATCAATATAGTCTGAAACCTTGCGGAAATTGGCGATGAGGAACCCGAGGGGTACCCCGGTGAGAATGGCAAGGAAAAAGGCGATGAAGAGACGCTGGATCGAAGACCAGATGTGTATCTGTAAGTAGTGCTTGGCCCAGTGTCCCTGAAGCTTTGCGACCACCGTTGTGGGAGGAGGGAGAGAGGTGCCCGATCTGACCAGATGGAGATATACGATCAGCTCCCATGCGATCAAAAGAACCCCTACCGAAGTCAATGCTCGGACAAGGACGATCGGGATCACTTTCGGGAACTGGGACTTCAGGAGATGGAGAATAGCTACCGCGATCGCCATTCCGATTATGAAATGAAGGGGATTGTACACCTCTCCCACCTTGAACTCCTTCTCCATAGGCCTGTTCCAGGTATCAACAGGCCCTCCCTTCTGGTCGTAAACCTGTTCTCCCCCGGAGGCTCGGTCCAGCGCCACCGTCAGGAGCCCCAGGGCCATAACTATGGCCACTACTGCGATCTTTGTCCTCAACTCCATTTCGTTACCTCCCTCATAAAGATTGGTTCTTTATTTTTTTTGAGCGTCTCGCTGCAGCGTGAAAGAAAAACACCTCCTCTTCTAAGGATGAAAAACCTTTCGATCTTCTTCAGGAAAATATCCATGGTAAGCCCCAGGGCACAGACCGTAGTCATTCCCACAAATACCGTGGGCGTTTCGAGCCGGCTCCTCGCGCCTTCGATCATAAAACCGAGTCCGCTGTCGGCAGCAACGATCTCCGCACTCACCAGGACAAGCCAGCCGATGCCGAAACCGATCCTTATACCGGTAAGAATAGTGGGCAGAGCGGAAGGGATGATCACATGTTTCAGCACATCCGCCCTTCCTCCGCCCATGGTCTGTATGACCTCGATATGTATCCTCTCTGCTTCCCTCACGCCCTGCACCGTGTTCAAAAGAATGGGGAAGAAACATCCGAGGGCTATCACAAAGACAGCGGGACCTTCCCCGATCCCGAACAGGATGATCGCGAAGGGCAGGATCGCAGGGGCAGGGATCATCCTCATAAAATTCAAGGGAGGGGCCAACCAGTCATATGCCTTTTTGAAAAGACCGAGCGCGATACCAACGGGGACAGCAATGACAAGAGCAAGGGAAAACCCCGCCAGAAACCTGCTCATAGTAGAAATGATGTTTGCCTGTAGATATCCTTTCTTCAGGAAATAGAGCGTCTTTGCGATGATAACCGACGGAGGCGCAAGGAGCATGCTCCTGAAGATCCCGAGGTAGAGGGTCCCCTCCCAGAGAAGGAGGAAGATCGACCACACCACGAACGTCCCGTAAAGCTTCCCGGAGATTGCATGCCCCGCATAATATCTGGAAAGCGTCGCCAGCACCAGCACAGCCGAAACAGCACCTATAAAGAAGAGCGGATGAATCGTACACCTCCCTGAAATATTCCCCGTCTGTTCCAATAAATGAAGACCCCTGCGGCAAGACCGCAGGGTATCTTAACGTCTGGAATTGTTATTATCATATTCGCTCGCTGTATCGCTCGCTACCCGTTTCATGACCATCCCTGCACAAGTCCATCGAACTTTTTCAGCATGAGATCGGTGATTGTCCCGAGCACACCCACCACGATGATGCCGCTCAGGACCGTAGTCGTATCGAGAAGGATCCTCGAGTCCTGGATCATCCATCCCAGCCCCGCTCCGATATCCACAGAGGCCAGTTCGGCGGTGATCACCGTTATCCAGCCAATTCCAAGCCCGATCCTCGCCCCCGTCAATATGTGGTGATACGCTACCGGCAGGATCACCTCCAGAAGCACATCGTATTTGTCCCCGCCGAAGGTGAGAACTGTTTCGACCTGGACCGGCTCTGCCTTGTTCACCCCATTCACCGTATTCATAAAGATAGGGAAAAAGACTCCGAGCCAAATGATGAATATGGCAGAGGCATAGCCGATACCAAACCAGAGAATGGAAAGGGAAAGCCATGCAGGCGCCGGAATGAGACGGGCAGCGTTGAGAAGAGACTCAAGAGACGAAAAACGCTTCGAAAAGAAGCCTACTAAAATACCGAGCGTCACTGCGCTCAGGAGAGCAAGGACAAACGCGGCGAAGAGCCGGTAAAGGGTCGAACCTATCTGGGGCTGGAGAAACCCTATCGACCACAGATATATGATATTCGAAAAAAACTTTGTGGGTGGCGGCAAAAGCACGGGACTCAGGAGCTTAAGCAGTGACAATATTTCCCAGACAGAGAGAATGCCGCTCGCAACAATAAAGCCTTTAAGGATAGAGGACGAGACCAAGTTCGGAAAGAACCGTCGTGTGAGAGCAAGGGCCACGCATAAGAGGAATAGTATGAGAATAAAGAACGGTGAAGCGATGATATCTCCGCTTTCCATTTCTGGAAAGACATTGCCATGCATCAGGGTGCCCCCTTTTATAAAGTATATACTATATTAATTACACTTATCAAGGAAGGATCCCCCACTCCGGGGACCCCTCCCTGACACATCCTACAGTCCCAGCTCAGGCAGAGACGAAAGACCCATCTCTTTTAGCGCCAATTTCTGGAATCTGTCGTTCAGACCGTCTTTCTGGAACTCGGCCTTCTCGATTATCCCGAGAGCCTTTGTCGCCTCGGCAAATTTTTTCGACCCTTCGGGGTCGAGGCTGAGATTGAGCCGCTGGCGTTTTTCTCTGAAGACCGTTGCGATCTCCTTTTCATCTATACCGCACCATTTCGCGTTTGCCCTGACATTGTCGTCAAAGTTCTTGGCGATATGCATGTAGCCCCTTATGTGGGCCTTCATGACCTTTGTCGCAACCTCCACGTTCTTGTTCGCCCAGTCTGTGCCGAACGCCATCCGGCAGCATACGTGTCTCGGCCAGATATCCTTCGAAAAGATTGCCGGCCTTCCGTATTTTGTTGCCTCTGCATGGGTCGCCCAGGGCTCCCAGAATATCGCGCAATCAAGGTCACCCTTTTCGAGTCCCGTGAGGATATCCTGGTTATGCGTGAAGTTCCTCACTGTAGCGTCCTTGAAGGGATCGATCCCTGCCTCCAGCATCTTGTAGCGCACAACGATATCAGCGGTCGCGGCCCTGATCGTGCCTATCTTTTTGCCCCGTAGGTCCTTTACTGTCTTGATGTCCGAAGGCCGGTTCATCGGCACCACCACTGCCGAAGACTCCATGGCAGAACCGGAAACTATGTTCATGGGCACGTCCCGCGTTACCATGCCTATGGACGGGCTTGAGCCGAGATATGCGACCTGGATCGCTCCGGTAATACAGGCAGAGCCGATCTCCCCGGACCCCTGGAAGAGCACCGGCTTGACGTCCAGTCCTTCGTCTTTGTAAAAGCCCTGTTCAAGCGCCACAAAGAGGGGGGCATGATGTGTCGCCTTCAGATATCCGATCTTGATCTCTTCCTTGGCCAGGGATTTCTTGACGAACGGCCCAATAAATGACCCGCCCAGGACAAATGCCCCGGTAGCCACCATTGAGGCTTTCACAAAATCCCGTCTGTTTAGCTTTTTGTTCATTCTTCCTCCTTCTTCCTTTTTGAGAGTAGGAGTAGGACGTCTTGATTCGTCCAATGCGCCTCTTTACTCATACTCTTATGCGTTGTATACCAGCTCGGTCTTTACATTTACCGTCTTACAAATCGTCAATCCCACGGGCGAGAACTGCACGACACGGTCGAAAACCTTCTTGATCGCTTCCTTGCTCGCGTCGCTCTTGATGTGCACTTTGGCCTTTACGGTATGGTAGCCCGGAAGGTCTTTCAGTCCTTCGAGACCCGAGAGACGGAGAAAACCCGGCAGATCGATGTGGCCTTCCAGATCAATCTCGATGCTCTTTAACTGTATCCCCTCTAAAGCAGCATTGAGACTTAATCCAACTGTCAGGCAGGCCCCATAACAAGCAAGAATTGTTTCATGGGGACTTATCGCCGTATCAGTCCCTGCTACAGCCTCAGGCTCATCAAAGTTCAGAGTGAAGTTCCTGAGCTTGGCCTCAGACTTCAGTCCGCCCTTCCACTTTGTTTTTGCGGTCCAGATCGTTGCCCCTTTCTTGGGATCATCCTTAACAGCATTGACAGTAGCTTTAAAGACCTCAAGATCGACATCATTAACCATTTTGGTTCCAACAGCCATGTTTGTTACCTCCTCTTCTTTTGTTTACCATTCGTAACCCTTGCCTTTCACTTCACTTGCGCCTCGTACCTCCACCTCCTTTCAGGGAAAGAAAACGTTTGGCCTTCAGTGTCGGATTCACAACCGCTGCGATCCTCCCTATTCGAACGAACACTGTATTTTTTCCTTATCAGCTTCGACAACTCCTGCAGATCGCCATAATGCATCGCTTCCGAAGGACAATTTTGCACACATGCAGGAATTCCGCCCTTCGATGTCCTGTGTATGCATAAGGTGCATTTTTGCATCTTTCTGTCCTCACCCATTTGAGGCGCTCCGAAGGGGCACGCCCTGAAGCACTCCGCACACCCGATGCATAAATCCTTATTCACCAGCACAATGCCATCTTCCTCTCTCTTCGATATGGCTTTTGTGGGGCAGACGCTCATACATGCGGGGTCACCGCAGTGCATGCATGCCATAGGCTTCCAGTAGATCTTCCATTCCCCCGCCACCTTCGTCTCGACCTCCATAACCTGTATCCATTTCGGGCCCGGAGGGATGGCGTTTTCGGCCTTGCACGCGGTTTCACACGCATGACAGCCTACACACCGGAACGTATCGACAACTATCGCCTTGTGTTGGTTACGCATGCGATTCCTCCTTCCTTATCTGCACCAGACAGTTGAAATAGGCAATGGTATGTCCGTCCCGCTCAAAATCATACTCCTCCATAATTCCTGCTCCCACATCTCTCGGGCCACCCACCAACTGTTCAAGCAAGACATTGGCACTCCCGTTGCTCTTTACCCATATGCCACTGTTTACCTCACATACGCCGGCCTTTATCCTGTTCGTCATCTTTGCGATCACCGATATCTCTCCCCTGTCATTGAAGACCTTTACCCTGTCACCGTTCTCTATTCCGCGGTCCGCCATATCCTTTTCATTGATGAAGATACTGGGAGGGCCTTCTATCTCCTGTATCTCTCCCACGTTGAACCACTGGCTGTGGGTCCTGAAAGGTGCATGCTGGGAGATGAGCATGAGAGGATATTTCTTGTAGAGGTCCGGACGGCTGACAGGGACTCTCTGCCGTCTCCTCAAAACGAGGCACGGGATGCCAGTCTCCAGGGTATTTTTTTCCTTTCTCGACCATTCCCGTGGAATAAAGCTCCACCTTGCCGGTCGGTGTATCAAATACCTTATCACTCCACGGGACGCGAGCGGCATACTTCTCCGGGACCCTTATAGGATCATTGGAGGCAAGGGCATTCTTTATCGTGCTTTGACTGATATCGTCGGCAAGGAACTCCCTGATCCAGTCAAGCCCTGTGTACTCCCTGGGGAAGAACTTTCCGTATCCCATCCTCCGACCCAGTTCGCACCAGAAGTCAAGATCCGGCTTTGATTCATACAGGGGTTCTATCACTGGTTTTTGCAGCTGGAGATAGGGATGCCAGTAAGAGGGGTGGACTCCCCACTGCTCAAACGTATCGCTTGCAGGAAGGACCAAATCCGCCCAATCGGCATCATCGGTCATGAAGAGTTCCATGCTCACGAAGAGCTCAAGTTTCTTGATGGCTTCCGTCATCCGGTGGACATTCGGATGCTGGCTGATGAGTCCTCCTCTCCACGAAATCACTGCTTTGAGAGGAGGGTTTTTTGCCTCTCTCAGGGCAGGGCCGAAGGTGCTGATATTGATAAGCCTCCTCTTCAACGTCTTATGTGGTGCACCCCTGGGATACATCACCCGGTCAAAATTAAGAATCCCCTTGTAGGCGAGCAGGTCGAAATAATTGCAGCTCGCTCCCTCTTTCCCGATATGGCCGCACACGCCCGCCAGACAGGAATAGGCCCTTTGGGTCTGGTGCCCGTTCGTGTAACGCTGATGTCCCCATCCCGTCTCCATATGGGAATGGTACTTTGCGTAGATCTCCGCCGCCTTGGCTATTTTTTCCGGCTCGACCCCGGTCACCTTGCAGCCTTTTCCAACGTCCATTTCGAGATCTCCTTCATCAATTCATCGAAGCCGTAGGTATAGTTGTGCGATGAACTCCTTGTCGTGGAGATCCTTCTTCACGATATGACTGATCATCGCAAGGACCATTGCCGCATCGGTCCCGGGTCTCGGCTGGAGGAACAGATCCGCCTTTGTGGCAATGGGGGTAAGATAGGAATCGATGACGATGAGGTAAGCCCCCCTTTCCACCGCATCCCAGAGGAACGGCAGGGAATGGACGTTGGTGAAGGAGGAATTATGGCCCACGATCATTATCACTTCGGCCTTCTTTGACCATACCTCTATACTCTGGGTATGCTGCGTGCCCGTGGTAAACGTGGCGCCGGCAAGACCGCTCAGTATGCAGAAACTCCCCACGAGCTTGGAAGAGCCAAAGAGGTTCAGGAAACGGCCGGAGACTGTCTTTGCGAGGAACTCCCTGTTCCCGCTGTAAACATATTCTACGAGGGACTCTCCCCCCCATTTCTTCTTGCAGTAATCAAGCTTGTCCACGAGATAATCATAGGCCTCATCCCAGCTCACCCGCTTGAACTCACCCTTCCCCCTCTTGCCGACCCTCATGAGGGGGTATTTAATCCGGTCTTTATGGTACGTTCTCTGCACATAGGTGTTCGCCTTGACACAGAGATGGCCCCTTGTGATGGGATGATCCGGGTCGCCCTCAACCTTGAGCAGTCCTGCCATCCTTCACATAGGTAATAACACTGCACGTATCAAAGCAGTTTCTCGGGCAGATGGTCTTTACCACCTTATCCACCTTTACCGTCCCGCCGTTTACGGTGGTGGTAAGTGCCGGAACAGCTCTTCTCATATGGTCCCTCCCCTGTTTATTTAAATTTTTATTCATTATTCTCTTATTAGAGTGTTGCTCTCTTCTACTATTTGATAGCCAAAGTTCACATCCGGAGAACCCTCGAGGGTCGCCTTAACAGTGCAGTATTTCTCCATAGAGAGCTCGATCGCCCTTTTTACCGCAGTTTCAGAAAGGTTATTCCCTTTTACAATGAATTCTATGGTGATCGTCGTAAACCTCTTGGGCCATTCGTCCTCCTTTTCGCCCTTCACGACGATCTCAAAACCTGTCAGGTCCTGCTTTTTCTTCCTGAGGATCGAGAGCGCCGCCATACCTGAACAACTGCCGAGTCCTATCAGGAGGAGATCGGTCGGCATGAGACCGGCGTTTTTCCCTCCGCCCTCGTTATCACCGTCCATGAATACCACATGCCCCGATGAAGCCTCCCCAACAAACTGAACTCCATCGAGATATCTAACCCTTGCTTCAACCATATCTGATCCTCCTTGGCTTATGCGGTTCGTTAAGGTTTCTTGATTACGTAGTGAGCAACTTCCGTACCACAACACGATTCGGCGCTGAAACGCTGCCTTTCGAAGATGATTATTCTTTTTCAGATAAGTGCGGAAAAGTGTTAATGTTAAGTCGTTTAGCTATTGTCCAAGTGAAAGAGAATGATGTAATCCACGTGTCTAAAATGAGTGTGGTTATCAGATGCAGGGTGATATACGTCTCTTCATCGGGGAGAGACTCAAGCTTTTTGGGGCAGGAAGCATGGCAAAATGCAGTGCCCTTTTGACAGCCAGCGCTCTTCTCAGGGAGGATATGGGGACAACTTCTTAATAGAGAAGGGAAATTATCACTATGCATATGCATTACGCATCGATGTCGTACTTTTTCAGCTTTCTCCACAACGTTGTGACGTCTAATCCGAGAAGGCGCGAAGCCTTGCTCTTGTTGCCGCGCACAAGACCAAGGACCTTCAGAATGTGTTCCCTTTCAATGCTTTCAAGGGCCCAGAATTTCCGTACGTCATTGTAGTGCGTGGCGATATCGATGGGAAGGTCCTTTTTCTGGATCTCATCAGTTTCAGTAATCACGACTGCCCTCTCTATCGTGTTCTCAAGTTCCCGTACGTTTCCTGGCCATGAATGGTTTATAAGGATATCTACTGCATCTTCCGAAATCCTTCTTATATTCTTCCCCATCTTACTTGAGTACTTATTTATAAAATATCTGATAAGCAAAGGGATATCCTCTATCCTCTCCCTGAGTGGCGGAAGTTCAATTTTTATCACATTCAAGCGGTAATAGAGGTCTTCCCTGAAATCCTTTGCCTTGACGGCTGCTTCGAGATCCTGGTTTGTGGCGGCGATCATCCTCACATCAACCGTCAGAGGCTGTGTACTGCCGACTTTGAAGAAACGTCTTATCCTGCAGAACCCTTAACAGTTTTACCTGCAGGTTCTTGCTCATCGCCTCTACTTCATCGAGGAAGATGGTCCCGCCGTCTGCAGCCTCGAAAAGACCCTTCTTGTCGGTATATGCGCCGGTAAAGGCCCCTTTACGGTATCCAAAGAGTTCAGACTCTAACAGATTCTCCGGGATCGCCGCACAATTTACCGCAAAGAAGGGCTTGTCTCTTCTGATGCTGTTATAGTGTATTGCCCTGGCAATAAGTTCTTTGCCGGTGCCGCTTTCTCCGTAAATCAGGATGCTCGACGGGACGTCGGTCACTTTCCGTATCATGCTGAGAATCTCCAGCATCTTTGGACTGTTCGCAATTATGCCCTCAAAGGAGCAGTGTCGCAGATTCTCTTCGGCATTCCTTTTTGTATTCTCAAATAAGCGGGCGTTCTCTATGGCAAGACTGATAGGGACGGTGGCTGCCCTTAATATATCCATAAGGTCAGCATCGGGAGTAAAAGGAGCAAAGGTAATGACACATAACACGCCGACAACTTTCTCCTTTGACTTCAAAGGTAGACCCGCATAAAACTCTATTCCGGCCTTCTTTTGCGATTCGCGGGTAAACCGTGGGTCATCGGATGCCTTCTCAGGGATAATAATCTCTTTATTGCATTCTGCAATATTTCCGCACATGCATTCGCCAACCTTAACCTTGTTTTCGCAGATATCCTTCACGACGTCGTCAGAAAGATTCTCGATAGGAGACCGGGATCATCTCGAGTGTCTCATCATTGATGACGAATATTACTCCTGAGTCGACCCCCATGAAGGTGACGATTTTCCCAAGAACATCGTCAAGTATTGTTTTAAGATCAAGGGACTTGCCTACGGTGAGGGCGATATCGTAAAGGATGGAAAGTTTCTTGTTCTGTCTTTCCAGAGTCTCAGGTAAGGAAAGAAACTCATTCACATTTTTATTTTAACATCTTTGGCATTTTTTTTGCTTTTACTTATGAAGGCGTATAGCAAAAGTCAATTAAGATACGGGAGGAACCTATGGTTGCAATGAAAGCAGATGTGATTTTGGACGTCAAGGGGCTAACCTGTCCCATGCCGGTGTTGAAAACGAAGAAGGCGATCGACGTGATGGACTCGGGCCAGACCCTTGAGGTAATAGCCACGGACCCAGCGTCAAGAGCTGATATCCCGGCTTTTCTGGACAGATTAGGGCATGAGCTTGTCGAGGCAGATGAAGAGGAGGGGATATTCTCTTTCTTAATAAAGAAGAACGGGGATGTCCCGAGAACTTAGGACAATACTTTTCAAGCATACCAACACGCGTTGACAGATGATACAGGTATCGAGACCATGTGCGGACATTGCATCTCTCCTTAAAGAATCGGTGAGGGTTCACGGACATCTCTGTCCCGGACAGGTGCTTGGAGTAAGGATGTCCATACTCGGGCTCCGTGAGATCGGGATTGCCGACCCGATGGGGAAAGACAGAAAAAGCATTATCGTCTTTGTCGAAATGGACCGGTGCGCGACCGATGCTGTCCAGTCTGTAACTGGTTGCAGCCTTGGACACAGGACCATGAAATTCATGGACTACGGGAAAATGGCGGTAACATTCGTGAACCTGAAGACAGGCAGGGCAGTAAGGGTCATTGCAAAAGAGGAGTCGCGGCAGAAGGCAAAGGGATATTTCCCGGAGATCGAGAATACGTATGAGGCCCAGCTTGAGGCATACAAGATCATGCCGGATGACGATCTCTTTGATGTGATGGAAGTGCATGTAAAAATAAATCCCGAAGACATGCCGGGAAGACCTCTGCGAAGGACTAAATGCGATTCCTGCGGTGAATACGTTCAGGACTTGCGGGAGGTTTACAGGGACGGGAAGGTCTTGTGCAGACCTTGTGCTCATTCAGGATATTATGAACATCCCGGGCAGGATATTTTTTGATATGCGTTATGCAGATATTCCATAACGGATGAATTATAGATATGGAGATTAAATCAAAGCTTTGGATCGAAGTTGACGGTAAGCCCGTGTTCGGTAGGGGCAGAAGATTTCTGTTTGAGGCAATAGACAAATACGGCTCGATAAATCAGGCGGCGAAGGAGATAAATATCTCTTACAGAAAGGCCTGGGGATATATAAAGGCAATGGAGGAAAGGCTTGGGTTCAAGCTCATCGAACGACAGACAGGCGGCAGAAACGGCGGCGGCGCAAGCCTTACCGAAGGCGCAAGAGAATTTCTGAAAAAGTATGAGGCGCTGGAACATGGTATAAGAGAAATAGTTGATAACAAATTCAGATGATATATTCAAGGCGAATGATCTATAGAGGAGGTTTCTATGTGTGAGATCACCCCATGAAAACCCCGTCCCCGGAGTAAAGAAGTTAGCGGTGAAGGAGGCCGTCGGTACGGTCCTTGCCCATGACATTACAGAGATACGGCCGGGAGAGTTCAAGGGACGCGCCTTCAAGAAAGGTCATATTATTCGTGAAGAAGATGTCTGTCATCTTCAGAGGCTTGGCAAGGAACATCTCTTTGTGCTGAATATCGCAGAGGATGAGATGCACGAAGACGACGCGGCCTATGCCCTCGCGAATGCCCTCATGGGTGAGGGTGTCAGGATAAAGGGCGAGCCGAGGGAAGGGAAGATCAGCATCATCGCCGAGAAAGACGGACTCCTCAAAATAGATAAAGACGCACTTCTTGCATTCAACATGCTCGGCGAGGTCATGTGCGCAACGCTCCATAACAATACGTAGTGAAAAAGGGTCAGACAGTCGCAGGCACAAGGGCTATTCCGTTGATGGTAAGAAAGGACATTGTGCGGGTAGCGGTGCAGATCGGTGAACAGGGCAGGCAACGTTATTCAGGTGAGGGAAATTAGAAAGCCGAGGGCAGGCGTGGTCATCACCGGGAACGAAGTATATTACGGCAGAATAAAGGACGCCTTTGCACCAATCATAACGAACAAGATAGAGGCAGTCGGCGGTGAAATCGTCGGCATCTACTATGCTCCTGATGACGAGTCATTCATCGAGGCGAGGCTCAGAGAGCTGGTCAATGCCGGCGCTGACCTGCTCATCACAACAGGCGGCATGTCCGTTGACCCTGATGATGTCACGCGGTTCGCCATAAGAAATCTCGGAGCAACCGAAATCACATACGGCTCGGCAGTCCTTCCGGGAGCGATGTTTCTGGTGGCCTATCTCGGAGCAATCCCCATCCTGGGCATCCCGGCCTGCGGCATGTATGCAAAGACTACTATCTTTGACGTGATCCTTCCGAGGGTCCTTGCCAAGGAGAACATCGGGAGAAGAGAGCTGGCGGAACTCGGGCATGGAGGACTTTGCTTAAAGTGCGAGACGTGCAATTATCCGGCCTGCCCGTTTGGGAAGTAAGAACTTAAATACTCTTAACAAAGAGCTAACCGTCATGATCCGGTGGAAAAATGTGCGTCCCTTCTGCTACAATACCATAGTTTCTAAACATCTAATATGTGAGGTTTGAATATGGGTTTGATGAAAAGTGTTATGAATTTCTTTTCAACTGAAGAGGAGAAGCAGCCAGTGCAGGACCTGGGAAGGAATGCGACGTGCTGGTGCGGAAGCGGCAGAAAATACAAGAACTGCCATCTTCGCGAGGATGAAAAGAAGCTGAAGAACTACGCGGCAAACTGCGTAAATCGCTGAAGCACCCGCTGAGCTGAGTTCAGCTCACAGGCGTTTCATTGCAAAGGCCTTATAAAAAATTACCTCTCAGAAAGCCCTGTACCCGCTCCTTGATTGCAAGGTGGTCCGGGGAATGTTCGGCACATCCCTGTTCCCGGGAATGGCCAGCACATGAATGAACCTCATACCGTCATGGGAATGTTTCAGGCTATTCACCAGGTCCTTTTTCCTGCTCACCTTATACGTATCCCGTATCCCGAACCCCTTTGCCAGGGATTCCAGGTCCACACAGGAACCGGTGAGCGTAGGCTGGTCCCCCGTTGAACCGTAAGAGGCGTTGTCTATGCCGATAATCGTAAGGTTCTTCGGCGAGCGAGATGCAGCGGTAGCAAGGGTCCCCGGATTCATGAGGATGCTTCCGTCACCATCGATCACCACAACTTCCTTATCCGAGGTGAGCGCAATTCCAAGCCCTATGGGCGTCACCATGCCCATGCTCCCAGCATGTAAAAATTGGAGGGCTGGTCTTTTAAGAAATACAGCTCCTTTGACGGGATTCCCAGATTGCAGACCACCACCTTTGAATTAGATCCGGCGCAATAGTACTCAGTATCTCAAAACGGGTAAGTCTGGGAGAAGATACCCTCTGCACAATGCCCCGTTCATAATCAGCTCCTGCTTCCTTCTTATGACTCCTCACTTCCGGCTTCTCATTCCTCACCCCTGAATCCTCCCACAGGGCCGGACTGAGAAGGAATGCATGGAGGGTATTCTTCCTGTATACAGCCTCAAGTCTCTGGCCGATGCCCTCAAGATCATCTCTTGTGGCAACAGGGGAATGGGGTATACCCGCGGCCTTCAGAACACCCGGGAGCCTCTTTCCCATGGGCAATTGTGCCTCGATCTCTTCTTTATAGATCCCCCTCCAGCTCACAAAAATGGCCAGGGGCAACTGGTAGAACCCTGTGAGAGACAGAAGAGCATTGATCATGTTCCCGATACCTGAACTCTGGACAAACATGGCAGGCTTCTTCCCTGAAAGCGCAGCCCCTGCGCTGATGCCCACACCCTCCTCCTCCCTTGTGAGCGGCAGATGAAAGAACTCTTCACCCACACGCCGGAGAAGACCTTTAATCTTTTCGCAGGGAAGGGACGAGGTGAAATCAACCTTCGCCTTCCTGAAGATTGCAATCAGTTCTTCTTCAGGGCCTCGCATAATAATTCCTCAATCTCCCGCTCGGTAACCCTCTTTGAGACAAAACAAGGCTCCACCTCATAGGTTTTCTTATGTCTTAATAACCTCTTTTCCCCACCGCCGGTGACATTCAATAGGACAGTATCCCTCCCTTGTACTGTCCCTGTGCTCACTGCCTCCATGAGGGTGGCAACCGCCACACCCGCCGCAGGCACGATATCTATGCCTTCGCTCTTTTCAAACGTATCCATTGCGCCAAAGACTGATTCATTCCTGATGCCGTACATCCTCCCCCCTGTTGCCTTGAGCCCGTCGTAGACACCTCCCCTGATGGAGTATGCCGGGTAACGGGTGGAGAGCACTCTGGTGGTGATCTCGCCTATCAGCTCTGGCCTCAGGTCTTCGGGGAATAGGTTCCTGCTGTCCTTCTCCCATGCCTTGAGCATGGGGGCAAAGGGAAGGTTCTGTGCAAGGTGGAGGACCGGTAACCGGGATCCAAATCTTCCGTCCTTAAGGAACCTTTCCGCCATCTCCCACACCCCTATGGCGCCGGCACCGCTTCCCACTGCCTGAAAATAGTGCTCAGGGAGCCGTCCCATGGCCAAGACCGCTTCCAGCAATACCACGCCGAGGCCGTCTCTCTTTGCGATATTTTTCACCCCGCCCTCAAAAGGGAACCCCATGGTAAGGGCAACCCTCTTTGCCACATCAATGGCGTCTGCATAATCACCGTCTCCTACCACCAGGGTCGGAATTTTCGGTGTACGTTCGAGATACCACATTTCGGTGAGGCACATCCTCGGCACTACGATGATTGCAGGGAACCCTGTGAGCGCAGACAGGTGGGAAAATGCCCGTGCAGTATTTCCGGCAGAGGCCACGGTCAATCCGTCCAGATTATTCTCCATGGCGTTCTGGAGCACCACCGCTGCCTCGAACTCCTTGAAGGTACAGGTATCGAGGGACCCACCCCTTTCAGGCCAGTACCCGTTGAAGGCTATATAAAGGTTCTCAAGGCCGAGGCGCTCCGAAAGGCCCTCTGATCTGTATACCACAGGGCCTGATTGATCAAAGTGCGGTGTGTGTACCGGGAGCCAGTTAAACCTCCATATGCCCTTTCCTGCATCGTCCCTGAAACCCTTTTCCTGGTACTCTGTGACGAGGAGCGCGTCCCTGCAGTGCTCGCAAAAGGCGCAGAAGGTCTCTTTCAGCTCTCTCCCGCACTCTGTGCATCTGAGGGTAAAATGGCTCATGCAATGAGACCTGATATAAGCTCCATGATGTCTGTGATCTTCACCTGTTTCTCATACCCCTCCATGGCCTCATTTACCTTAGCATAGCATGCAGGACAGCTTAATATAAGCCTGTCCGCCTTTTTTTCCACGGCCTCGTCAATGGAGAGCCTTCCCATGGCTATGGAGTTCTCGTGGAAGACTTTCCTCGCTGCGCCCCCTGCACCGCAACACCTCGAGTTCAGGCCGTGTCTCTCGAACTCCAGGAGCTCAACCCCGGGAATACTTCTCAGAACACTCCGGGGTTCTTCAATCACTCCCACCCCCCTGCTCAAATAACATGGGTCGTGGTATATGAGCCTCTCACAAAGCTCCTTCCTGATTATGAGGGTGCCCTTCTGCAACGAGTCAGAAACAAACTGGGTGATATGCCGTACTGCAAAGGGGAGCTCGCTCCCGTACAGGAGGGGCCAGTCCCGGGCCATGATATTGACGCAACAGGGACAGGAGCACAGGAGCAGCTTCACACCCTTTGCCCTGTATCCGTCCACCAGCCGCCTTGTCAGGTCCTTAAGCATTTCGTGCTGTCCGGTGATGAAGAGCGGAAACCCGCAGCACACCTCTTCCTCAGGCGGGAGCATGGCAAACGGCTCCCCGATGGCACCCAGGACGAGGACGTCTCCCCTCACCATGGGCTGCGCTTCATATGCGCCGGTACACCCCGCATAGTACGCGATGTCCGCCCTTTCGGCAATCCTCACCTTTTCAGGGAACCATGGAGCATATCTCTCCAGCGGGGGCTTCTCATAAGGGTTCCCTGTCTCTGCGATGGCCTTGGGGAGGTCTGCCTGCGAACCGATAGGTCCGAGCCCTCTCCTCACCATCTCCTTCCTCAATGCCGGCCAAAGCCTCTGAGTAAAGATGCCCACAGAGCAGCTCTCCCCGCATCCTCCGCATGTGGTGCATTCATAGATCGCCTTCACAAAATGCTCCGTGAGTTTCTCATCAACTTTTCCAGGTCCAAAGAGCCTTGCCTTCAGTCCATGGCTGGCCTTTATGAATTCCCTGAACATGCGGATTTTCTCAGGAGGAGATATGGTGGGGTTTCCGGTCACATCCTGGACCGGACAATGCTTCAAACATTCGCCGCACTGCGTGCATGCGTCCAGTTCCATGAACTGCATGGGGGTCAGCTGGTTTGTGAAAGGGTTTTCCTTCCTCATTCCCTTTTGTACCGGAGAAACAGGATTCCTCCCGTTCGGAGGTCAGTATTTTCCGGCTTCCACTATGTTAAAATAGCAAGTATACCCTTGTAAATGATATCAATATGAGACTGGGCATAGGCACCCATCACGTGTAATCATGATAGACATACCTGTGGTCAATTATCCGAAACCTTGGCTTCTGTTCTGGGTTGCAGATGCGTTGGCCGTGGGTTATTTTTATTACGCCCTGTACCGTAAATGGCAGGGCTGGTCCAGGGGAATAAAGCGGGTGCCGAAGGAAAAGATTCCATGGAGCCGGGTGTTTAGGATCTGGCTCTCCGAGGTCCTGGGACAGCGGCAATTGTGGGGGCTTTCCCCTTTCCGCTGGGTTACCCACCTTTTCATCTTCTGGGGTTTCATCGCCCTTTCGCTGCTTTCCCTGTCCTCCTTTATCCTCAAACGCCTGGGCGATTTCGGCATAGACAGCGGCCTCGCACATTTTTTTTCCCGGGAAGAAGGATACCTTTGTATCAAGCTTTGGGGTGACGGCTTTGGAGTGCTCCTTCTCATGGGATTGCTGATTGCAGGAGTAAGACGATTTTTCATCCGCCCACCACAACAGAGCAACAACCAGATGGACCTGTTCCTGATATTCTTCCTCTTCTGGCTCACCCTCTCGGGCTTCATCCTCGAAGGAATACGTCTTTCACTGATACCCCATGAAATAGCCCGCTATTCATTTTTTGGGCAACTGTTCATGCCAGGAGGCATCCCTTCCCCTAAAGAGGTGTATCCCTGGCTCACCGCCTGGTGGGTGCTGCACGCGTTCAGCTGGATTGCCTTCTTGGTATACTTGCCTCACAGCAAGCTGATGCATAGCATCCTTGCCCCTCTGGTCATCGCAATGAATGCAGTTGAGGAGCACGAAAGGGAGGACATCTATTGGCCCGACATCTCAAAACACAGGGCGACAAAATCGCCCAGGGACTGACCCGCAGACAACTCATTGAACTGGAGTCCTGCGCGCGGTGCGGTGACTGCCAGGTCTGGTGTCCTGTCTATGCCCAGGATCCCCGTGAATGCATCACTGCCCGGGGCAAGATGAGCGACCTGCGCCGTCTCGTGAACAGTGGCCTGTCTGATCCTGAGAAACAGGACTTCCTCCAGTCCCTTTATGAATGTTCAGCCTGCGGTCAGTGCCACGTAGTCTGCCCGGTACGTATCAATACCCCTGAACTCTGGGAACAGGCACGCCATTCCCTGGTCAGCGCAGGAATACCCCAGCCGGAAAGCCAGATGAAACAGCTCGCCACGATAAAGGAATTTAACAATTCCTATGGCAAACCCCAGCAGGAGCGGGACGTGTGGGCCAGACTCGCATGGGAATCGGGCCTTCTCTTGAGGCCGCTCACGGTCTGGCAGGAGCGGACCGCCCCTGTCCTCTATTTTGTGGGCTGTACCGCGAGCTTCGATCCCGAAACACAGTTCGTTGCGGTCCAGTCCGCACGTTTGTTGCAGGAGGCCGGGGTGGAATTCTCGATACTGGGAAAAGACGAGCCCTGCTGTGTGAGCAAGTTAAGGCGTATGGGAGACCTGGATTTCAGCGCTGAAGCGCAGAAACGCATGGTCCAGATTACCGCACTGGGAGCCGGGAAAGTGGTCGCTTCCTGCGCCGGTTGTTTTAAGGGACTGCACTCAGACTATCCAAAACTCCGGCCTGAATTCCGGCCTGTCCTGCATCTTACCCAATTCTTGGATGAACTCATCACAGAAGGCCGTCTGCGTTTAGCACATGAGGTGCCGATGGTAGTTACCTATCACGACCCGTGCCATCTGGGCCGCCACACTCAGGTGTACGATGAGCCGCGCCGTATTTTACAGTCTGTTCCTGGGCTGAAGCTGGTGGAGATGCCGCGCCACCGGGCCTTTTCCTCCTGCTGCGGCATGGGCGGAGGCCTGAAAATGGCCAATCCGGAGATCCAGCGTAAAATGGCTGCTGACCGGATTCGCGAGGCCGAATCCACAGGTGCTGAGGCAATTGTCACCCCGTGCCAGACCTGCTATCTCGGTCTGCTCCATGGCATTGAGGAGGCGGGCTCCTCAATGCGCGCCTATCACCTGAATGAGATCCTTGCCCTTTCTGTCTGCCCTGAGGTCACCCGCGAAGAGGTAATAGGAACCTTTGCCAGGGCAGTCCCCCGGTAATTTTGCCAGGCTGTTTATCTCTTCTCACCATGCATCAGTCTCTTTAATTCCTCCTCCCTCAGTGTTGCATCCAGCATAACAAGGGGTGCAGCAACTATATGGGTGGGGACATAGAGGATAAGGACAAGGACGAGGGAGAAATGCACAACAAAGAGGAAAGGGAGCGGCACTGACTGGGGGCTGAGGCCCAGGATCCCCAGCACAAAGCCCTTGACCGCCACAAGGTCTGCCTTAAAGACGGTTCTCAGAAGAATCCCGGTCACGCTCACAAGGAGAAGGAGGATGAGAAGAAAGAAGTTGTATGACGGAAAATACCCTTTTTCCCCGCTCAACTTGATTGAGAGGATATAGATGAGCGAGAGAGGGAGAAGATAGCCTGCAAATATCCCGAAAGGCTGCAGAAGAGCGACCCATCCCGGCACAGGATTCAGAAAAAAGACCAGATGTCTGAGCACGACCAGAAAAAAAGTACAGTGAAAGAGCCACTCACCAATCCAGAGCAGGTCATTTGTCCTGAGGAGACGTGAGAGAAACAGTATATCGCCAGTAATGTTCAGAACCAGGCGAGGAGTTAAGGGAGGAGGAGGGGGAGCATACCCCCTAATAGTCTTTACTGCCTTCCATAGTGTCAGAAGCCTGCCACACAACAAAACAAGAAAAATCCCCAGGACCGCATAGGTGCTCAGGGTCAAAAAAATTCCCATCCTCACCTTGTTATTCTCAGCTCTTTTTCTCTCTTATCATGTGACGCGGAAGCAGCAGTCGCCTCATATCTCCTAGAGGTCCCGCACATGGGTGAACATGCCGTTCATGCTCCTTGACTTTTCCCTCTCTGCCGCAAGAAACAGAAGGATCTCTTTCCTTATGGCGTTCAGTTCAGTGCTTGTCCTGTCCCGCGGCCGGGGGATATCGACCCTCAATACCTTTCCTATCTCAGCAGGCCGCGAGGTGAAACAGATGATCTCGTCACCGAGGAATACCGCTTCTTCAACATTATGGGTGACGAAAATCACTGTCTTTCCCGTCTTCTCCCATAAATGGAGCAGGGCCACCTGCATATAGTTCCTTGTCTGGCAGTCAAGGGAAACAAAAGGTTCGTCCATGAGCAGGACTTTGGGTTCCACCACCAGCGCCATGGCCAGAGCCACCTTCTGCTTCATTCCCCCTGATATCTCTTTCGGGTAGAAGTCCCTGAAGTCATGAAGCTCAACGAGCTCCAGGGCCGCAAGTGCCTTCTGCCTCCTCTGCTCATGGGGAACCCCTGCCACCTCAAGCCCGAACTCCACGTTCCGAATTACGGTCCTCCATGGAAGGAGCGCCGGCTCCTGGAAGATATACCCGATCTCCCTCACCGGTGATGTGATTTCCTTATTCCCGAGGAGAACCTTCCCTCTGTCAGGGCTCTCGAGACCCGCGATCATCCTCAGAAGCGTTGTCTTCCCGCACCCGCTTGGACCGATCACACACACAAATCTTCCTTCAGGGACTGTGAACGATACGTCCCTTATGGCGTCGATCCTTTCGCCTTCTGTGGGACTGCTGAATGATTTATGGAGGTCAATGACGTTCAGTTCCAAGGCTATCTCCACCTCAGGATCTTATGTTCCATCTTCCTGATGCCAAAATCCATTGCGTATCCTATCATTCCTATGACAGCCATTCCCGCGATAATCTGGTCAGGCCGCTGGATGTCCCGTGCAGTCATGATCATATACCCGAGTCCGTACCCGCTCTTTACCCCCGTGAATTCCGCGGCCACAAGGGTCATCCATCCGATACCGAGGGCGATCCTCACTCCGGTAATAATGGAAGGCATGGCTCCGGGCAGGAGCACCTTGGCAAAGAGCGCTCCTTTCTTTGCGCCAAGAATTATGGACAATTCGATGAGTCTCCTGTTGATGGAGAGGACCCCTCCGATGGTATTCAGCAGTATTGGGGAAAAAGGCCCCCAGAAAAATGATGAAGGACGAAGACCTGTCTCCGATGCCGAACCAGAGGATTGCAATAGGAACCCATGCCAGAGGAGGGATCGGCCTTATCATTTCGACAAAGGGGGTGAGGTAATTCCTTGCCCGTGTCCAGTATCCCATGGCAATGCCCAGAGGCAGGGCGGTGACAATGGCTATGGCTACGCCGCTCAAGACCCTCTTCAGGCTTGCTGCACAGTGCCCGGCGAGCGTGTAGCCCGGGGGAAGCCCCTGAGTGAGGAGATCCATGAAACCCAGGATTATATTCACAGGGGAAGGAAGTCTGTTACCGGGGATAACCCCGGAAAAGGACAGCACCTGCCAGATCACCACAACACACAAGATTGGAAGGTATCTCATAGACTTGCAGACCCGTTGAACAATCTTTTTCCCCCTCAATCACATTTGAGACAGCTCAAGTCGCTTAAGACATTAGTGGGCGACATCCTTAATCGTCCTGAGATCAAGGTATTCCCGCGCAAACTCATCCACATTGATTGACTTCACGTACCCGAACTTCAGAAGATATTTCACATACTCCTTAATGTCATCTTCCTTTGCGAAATAGTGGTACTGGATGTGGCTGATGGCCTCACGCACAGTGGCCTCATCCATTCCGGTATATTTTATGCCTATCCTGAGGGCATCTTCAGGATTTTTCTTTATATACGCAGTTGCCTT
Organism: Nitrospirota bacterium; assembly: GCA_963699545.1. Lineage (GTDB taxonomy): Bacteria > Nitrospirota > Thermodesulfovibrionia > Thermodesulfovibrionales > UBA9159 > JAMCQB01. Next base: position 22,826 of record CAVOUE010000001.1, read on the forward strand.
CACATGGGCCTTCAGAAAGGATTTTACCACCTCAGGGTTCTCTTTATAAAAGCTCTCATCAACTACCACGACGCAGCAGGGATGGTCCTTCCATATCATGGGTGATGAAATGAGGACCCTCCCGATTCCCATGGTGACCGCCTTTGACGGATGGGGTTCCCATGCGATAAAGGCATCGATCTGTTTTGCATTGAGCGCCACAATCATCTCCGGGGGCTTTATCACGATGATGTTCACCCTCTTTGGGTCTACGCCCGCTGCTTCCAGGGCCTTTCTCAGGAGAAAATCCTGGACACTTGAATATCCCGGAATGGCAACGGTCTTCCCCGCGAGGTCTTTTACCTCTCTTACCGCTGAATCCTTCCTCACCACCACCGCAGACCCTTCCGCATTTGCCAGGGCCACTGCCCTGATGCGGGCTGACCTGTTTGCAAGCCCGGTGGCACTGGGCGCAACACCGAGATACCCCATGTCCAGACTCTTGGAAGCAAAGGCGGTCATCTCTTCAGGACCGGCGTTGAATATGCCGGCAATTTCAACATTGACCCCTTCTTCCCTGAAAAACCCCTTGTCCATGGCGACCCAGGCAGCAAGGTGATGGAGGTCGTTCCTCAGATACCCGAGGCGGACTTCCCTGGGAGCGGCCATGGAAACGAGCGCGCTCAGAAGGACCATGACAAATAATGCCACCACCACAATCTTTTTCATCCATACCTCCTCAAGGTCAATTCACGGGTTCTGCGGAGTATGCATTCTTGGGCAGAAGATGGGCTATGTGTCCGAGCCCTTCTCCGTCTTCACAAATGTGATGCTCACGTCCCTGGGGATGTTCAGCCCTGCTTCCACTTCAAGGGCTTTGAGGATCCCCGAAGGCACAGGGCAGGCGACGTGTCTCAGGCACGTCGCCCCCTTTTTGTATACCGGGTTGTCCTGAAACCTCTTGAACGCGTCCATCATGGTGAGCTCAGGGATCTCCTTCCCCAGCTTTTCCGCCATCTCGCATTCCGTCGTTATCCTCACTGAGAAGATCTTCCCTTCTTTCTTCTCAACCTCAACAGTGACCGGCATTCCGCATGCCCCGGGGTTTATTATCACCTTTGTCATAACGATACGGGTTTTCCTCTCACCCCTTTATGCTCGATGCGATGGGCGCCTTCTGCTCTTCCAGCATCGCCTTGAGATTTGGGTATTTGTCCTTCATGTGAGGAATATGCATGGCCTGCATGAACTCCTTCTCAAAAGCCGGCTCTGTCGCGATCTCCACAAACTGCACCCACCGCGCACGCTCGTCCGCCTCGCGACGTTTATCCTTATTGATGAGCGCCATTATTGCGCCATCTCCCGCAGCGTTTCCGACAACAATGACCTTATCGATGGGCACATCGGGGAACATGCCGAGGGTCAGGGAGGCCTCCCTGTCTATATGGCTGCCGAATGCACCGGCAAGTTCGACCCTGTCGAGCTTTGTGACCCCCATCTTCTGCATCATCAATTTCGCTCCGGTATAAAGAGCTCCCTTCGCGAGCTGGAGCGCGCGGACATCTCCCTGAGTCACGGTGATATCGGCATTAATAGATGTTTCTTCGGCCCATGCGAGGACGTACTCAGGTTTTCCGTCAACACCCGATCTCACCCTGGTTGTCCCCAGATTCATCACGAATTTGCCACTCTTGTCTATGATGCCCGCTTTAAACATCTCGGCAATGACATCGATAATCCCTGAACCGCAGATACCCTTGGCGTTGATCTTGCCTTCGATGTGGGTATGCCAGTCTGCCTTTCCGATTACCTTATACTGTGGTTCCCTCGTCTCCGCATCGATCTTCACCTTTTCAATTGCGCCCGGTGCCGCCCTCATTCCGAATTTAATCTGGGCTCCTTCAAAGGCTGGCCCCGTCGCACAGGAAGTGGAGCAGACCCTGTCCTTGTTTCCGAGGAGCAGTTCACCGTTTGTCCCGATATCGATGACAAGCACCATCTCATCCTGAAAATACTGTTCCTGGGCTATAAGAACTCCCACATTGTCTGCGCCGACGAAACCGGCTTCGATCGGCAGTACATGGATGTAACCGGCAGGATTGATCTTCAGACCGAGGTCACTCGCTTTTATATTCAGGGAACGCTGAACAGCGGGGATAAAGGGGGAACGGCCGATGTAGACCGGATTTAATCCGAGGAAGATGTGATGCATGGCCGTATTGAAAACGATGGTGAGATCATCGATTTCATATCCCGGGTGAGGACCGTCTTTCTTGATTTCATTCACGACCTTTTCGATGATCTCGTTCAGTCCGGAGATTATGGCGTTCTGCATCGTTTCAAGGCCGTCGGGATTCGATCATTGCATAGGTTATGCGGGACATGACGTCTTCGCCGTAGGGGACCTGGGGGTTCATCATGGATTCTGTGTTGATCACCTTTCCGGTGCTGAGGTCGCAGAGGTAGCCGACGCAGGTAGTGGTCCCGATGTCGACGGCAAGGCCGTAACATACGTCTACATGGCCGGGCTCCACCTTTATGATCTCCCTGTCCATCCATATGGTGAAGGTCGCTGTCCATTCCCCTCCCGCAGGGCATCCTGGAGTGTCCTCAGTGCAAAGAAATCAAAGGTAAGGTCCCTGAGGCCGTAGTCTTCTTCAAGCGCCTTGACCACCCGCTCGTAGTCACCGGTGGTCATGTCGTGGAGTTTCGGAGCGGTAAATGTAAGGGTATATTTCTTTACCGCAGGATCGAGGGCTATCGAAATCTCCCTTGCGACCTTGCGGACTACCTGTTTGCCTGCCCTCGAACGCTCCGGGACAAAGATCTTCAGGTCGCCCCGTATTTCGCATGAGCAGGCGAGCCTTATGCCCGGTCCGTCTTCGGGTTTTATATGTTTCAATTCGTCTTCTGAGGGAAGGGGAGGGAAGATATGGGACATACTCGACTCCAAATTGTCTTTTTCGGAGTAGCCCTCCTCAATTCTCACCTTGCATTTTCCACAGACCTTCTTGTTGCCACAGAGCGCCTCAAGGTCCACACCGAGGGCCTGGGCAGCCTCGAGGATGGTTTTCCCTTCCTCGATCTCTCCCCGCCTGCCCGCAGGCTGAAAAATCACTTTGTGTGTATTAGCCATGAATCCATCCTCCTTAATTTCTTGATGTACGTTTGGCAACTTGAATTCACCAGGGAGTAAACAGAATCGAGAAGCGAACAGAGAATACTACACAGCCTTTTCTTATTCTCTTCTATGGATGTTCTCTTCAGTCCTCTATCACCCTGCTTACTGCATGCTGCCTACTTCACGTTGCCTCTCGTGCGTCCGTTTCTGGAAAAGGGACAGATCGTTACGCAGAGCCCGCAGTTGGGCTTTTCCTCAAAGAGGCGCCTCTCCTTCTTCAGGGTCCTGCACTTTTCATAATGTACGATCTTCCTGAGCGGCTCTCCCCGGGACCATGGCCTACCCGTAAAAGCCCCTGAGGGACAGTGTTTCACGCAGAGATCACATTCCCCGCACTGTGATTCGCTCACGGGAGTGTCAGGCACCAGGGGCGCATTGGTAAGGACAGTTGCCCATGAGAGCTTTGAACCGTACCGTTTATTGATGAGCAGCCCGTTCTTCCCGATCCACCCGAGTCCGGCGCATGTCGCGGTAGTCTTATGGCACACGAGGTGGTAAAGCTTGGCGATATACTTGTCATCTATCCTGTCAGAGTCGGGGGGGATGGACAAGCTTCTGAAGCCCTTTCCCTTAAGCCACCTCTCTGCCAGCTGCTGGAGTCTCTTAAGGAGCTCAACAGTGTCCCTGTTCAGACCCCTGTTGACGGCAAGGGCGATCCCCCTGTTCAGGTGGACGATCTCTTGCGAGAGGGCTTCCGTGATATCACCCACACCCACAAGGGTCGCGCCCTCCCTCTTTAACTGCTCTTTCAGTGATGAGGCATTCAATGGTGCGCTTACTTTTTCCCGGCCTTTTCGTCCCTCAATTTCTTGAGGAAGCTCACCATCTTGATCGCCTCCTTGAGGGCATTGCTCGCATCTTCGGCATACCCGTCAGCACCCCATTTGTCCGCGAGCTCCTTGGAGGTCGGAGCGCCTCCGATCATGATCATGCAGTTGGGGTTCTTCGCCTTTATCTTTTCGATGACCTTCGGCATGCCGACCATGGAGGTGGTCATCATTGCGGACAGACAGACAAGCTCAGAATCTGTCCTCAGCTGCTCGTCGACGAACTTGTCCAGGGGAACGTCCCTGCCGAGGTCATACACCGTAAACCCGGCAACATCGAACATCATCTTCACGAGGTTCTTGCCGATGTCGTGAACATCTCCTTCGACTGTCCCGATAACGACGGAGCCCTTCACCCCCAGGTCCATCTGCTGGCAGTGGGGCTTGAGGATCTCGAGCCCGGCGTAGAGGGCATCGGCGCACATCAGGATCTCGGGGACGAAATATTCCTGCGCCTCGAAGAGGCGTCCGACCTCTTCCATCCCGGCCACGAGTCCGTCGAAAATCGCCTCATTGGCGTCGAGGCCCGCATCCAGAGCCTCCTGTGCGCCTTCTTTGCATGCGTCCTCGTCGTACTGAATTACGGAATTTTTCAGTTTGTCAAGATCTCTTTCTTCTTCGCTTCGTCAGCCATTATTTTTTACCTCCATATTTTTTTATTTCTTCCATCATCGCGATCATGTTCTGGGGCGGCACAGTCGGCCAAATGTCGCAGCCCGGCCAGACCGCGCTGACGCCGTCGTCGATGCACTTCCTCATCGTGGTGCTCACGAGATTCTCTTCGCCAGATACGAGGACGTTGTACGGGTCGTAGTTGCCGAAGATGAGGGCATCCTTTCCCAGCTTCTTTCTCGATTCTGCAACGTCGTTCTTCTGTTCGACGCTGATGGCCGTGGGCCCGGCCTCCATCATAAAGGTGACGATATCGTTCGTCTTTCCACATATATGGAGCACCGAATTGATCTTTATTTCACTGATCACTTTCTTAAGTGGCGGCATGATGAGGTTTTTGAAGACCCGCGGGCTCAGGACGTCGCTGGTGGCACCCATCTCCCTTACGGTTATATAGTCGGCGCCCGCCTTTTCATATTCTTTTGCGACGATGATAATGGCGTCCGCCATCACGTCAAGGAGTTTAGCCACCTTGTCGGCCTTCTTGAACGAGAGCTTCAGCAGGTCATTCAACTCCATTATCTGGCCGGCGAGGGTAAAGGGACCGAGGACATACGACCCTATTGCCACGTCGTTGCCGATATCGGCCTTCAGAAGCCTTATCGCCTCTCTCAGAAGGGGGACCCTGCCCCGGGAGGCGAGATCTGCGGGTAGTGAGATGTCCATCTCGTCCTCGTTGTGGATCAGCTTTTTCTTAATCGTCGGGTAGAGTATGCCTTCCGCATGGGGATACACATTGATCACGCATCCCATAGCCTCGGCCTCGACGCAGAGGTCAACGGGGACGACCCCGCATTCAAAGCCGAAGAGCTTGTAGGTAGAAGCCGCGGTTTCCGCCATCTGCTTTGCGTCAAGATGGATGCCGGCAAATCGGTAGCCGAGCTTGTTGATACCGGTTTCGGTGACGTTCCCCATGCCGCTGAAACAGGGGACCCTGTCGATCGCCTCCTTTTTGAACAACTTGATGACTCTCTCTCGTGAGTTCATTAACTTGAATTCTCCTTTCTCTATCATATCGTTATTTTCCTTTTTTTCTTCCGATCCGCCTTCCTGGATTTTGGTGATGAAATCGCCGAAATACTTCCGTAGCGGCAGCTCCGGGTTGTCGAAGATGACGCCGGTTTCGTCGAAGACGAGCGTCGAAAGAAGCATATGCGCACTCGCAACCGCGGGGAAGACCCTCGGGGCCGTGACGGCCGGACCGCAGAAGTTGAAGTCCGACCAGAGTGCGGACGACATGCCCTGGACCACCGCGTCCATGGCCTTGAAGCCGTCGAGTCCCCAGATCGCCTTTATCTCCTTCCACATATGTGTCCCGTTCGAATATGCCCCGCCGCAGGGAAACCCGTGCTTCTCCTTTATCATCCTGTTTGCGACGAGGGAAAACGAGGTCGACGGCAGGTTCATCACCGAGGTGTCGACGATAATGGTAGCGAAACCGTCCGCACCCTGCGCCAAGGATCGATTCAAGGGATTTCACCCTTCCGGCAGGGGACTGGTCCTGGTCGTCAAACGCCTGTATCACAACATGTCTTGATCCCGAGGTCTTTCAGCCGTTGAATCTGTCCTTTGATGTCCTTGTCCCACGGTGTTATGCTGTTGTATAGGAATTTGTTCTGTACCCCCAGCTTTGATACATATTCAGTGGCCTTCGCCCTCTGTTCTGCCACCCACATGTCGATGCCGAAGGGCATGTCCGTTGTCTCGAGGTAAAAGTCTATATATATCTTGGCCTCTTCCGGTGAATTAGCCACCATGGCCACCATACCGGGAACGCCGGTCACCTTGGAAAGTTCCTCCTGCTTGCGGATGATTTCCTTTGCCCTCTGACGGTCGAAATTACCCTTGCGGTCCTGCACGATCTGGTCCTTGTTGTGGAACATGGAGGAGATCATGAGGGGCGGATTCTCGCCCGGCTGGCCGCCTACCTTTATGCCGTTAAAGTCAAAAACCTTCTGTTCTTTCTTAAATGTGAACATAGCGCTCCTTTTTCGAAAATTGTGGTAAACTAAGATATCGTTTCACTTACGGGCAGTCCTTATTCGCAGGAATAGGCTGCCCTCTTTTTGACGCGGCCATCGCTGCCCCATTGCGTAATGATAGGTGATCGCGCGGAGCGGGTTGATTCGTTGCTCTAGAACACACCGTGATCGAACTTCGGCTGCGGCAGGTATTCCCACTTCTCGCCTTTTCTGTACTTTGCCTCGATATCAAGGCACTTGAGGGCGTATTCGAACGCGTAGGGGATGCCCGGGCCGCCCGGCACAAAACCCGCCAGGATCATTCCGACTGATGCGGCCTCGAATATCTCGCCTGTGGTCGCGCCCGCGTTGATGGCGGGGATCACATGAATGATGCATCTTGGTGAGCAGTAGCCGACACCGCCCGACATGAACATCAGTTCCTTGACTTTCTTCGACAGCGCACCGTCGCCGAAGATACTCGCATAGAAATCAGCGAAGGTCCTTCCCGGGTTCAGGGGTGACCGTGTTGATTATCTGGAACATCCTCGGCACGAAACCGCACTGTTTCTTCATGTACTCGTTCACTTCTTCTGCAGTCATCTTTTTCTCTGCCATCTTTGTCTCCTCCCTGACATTTGTTTTCCGGCCTCATGGCCAGAAGCTGCTTGATAAAATCAAAAAATCCCATTTGCACCTCCCCTTTTTAAGGGTTTCTTTCCTTCTCCCTTGCTGCTGCGCCCTCACCTCCCTTCCCGCGACGCTCTCTTGCGTCTAAGTACTTCCAGTTAAATGCGACATCATGGAAGACCTTAAGGTTTTCATACGGAATAGTCGGCGGTATGTCGCAGCCCGGCACGAGCACGAACCCGCCGTCCTTCCCCGCGATCTCGATCACCTCCTTGCAGGCCGCTTCGACTTCTGCCGCAGTCTTGTTGAGAAGTACATGGACCGGGGCAACATTCCCTCCGAAGCACATCTTGCCGAAAAGGACCTCTTTGGCCTTGGCGATGTCGACCTTCTGGTCGAAGAATATCACGCTGCAGCCGGTATCGAGGAACTGCTCGAGCCGGTCGCTCGTATTGCCGCATATATGGAAAATGGTATGCGACATTCTTCGATTTCGCCCAGTCGCTCATTTTCTTGAGCGGAGGGACCGCGAATTGCGCCATCTGCTTCGGGTTGATGAGGTCGCCCGAGGCGGTGGGATCGGCGATGCTCAGGCACTCGAGGCTCGCCGTCGGCCACCAGGGGCTCGTAGAGGTGTATGAGCAGGTCAGCGCAGAAATTCACCATCTTTTCTACGAACGCCGGCTTCTTAAAGGTATACTTCATGAAAGTCTTCTTCACCTACGAACCGGGCGGCGAGGGTGAAGGGGCCCCAGCAGGTCATGGTGACCAGATATTTTTTCCCTATCTTTTCCTTTACCCGCCGCGTTGCTTCCATGACCGTCTTGATGACAGGGTCCTTGATGGACATCCGTCGATGTCTGAGCTTTTCGATGTCCTCTTCGGACTTGACGAAGTGGATGGTGAGGTCCGGTGCGCCTATCTCACGGTATTTTATCCCGACTCCGAAGTCTTGCCGAGGGACGACGCATGGAAGTTGTTGTATCCGGAGCCCACATAGACGACATCGCTCCTGATCCTGCTCCGCCTCGGTGACGCACATGTCGGCCATCTTGTCGGCATTCTTGCGCAACTCCTCGAAGGTCGATCCGTAGTCCTTGATGCTCCACATCCCGCCTCCGAAGAGCGTGACCGGTACTCGTTCGGGTTTGCCTCTTTTCAAAAGCCTTAAGATCATTTCTCTCGGTGTCATAGACATCGTTCTCCTCCTTTGTTCCCTAAGATTTTACCAGACTGATAAAATTATGAATCACTTTCTTGAACTCTTCAAGGTCAACAGGTGTCTTCAGGCTCAGGGCCCCGCCGGTATAAGTCTCATTCCCCGCCACAATAATGGGCAAGTCCGGCGAAATGCTCCTGATGATCTGGACCGCCTCTTCTGCGGAAAGACCGAAGGCGCCCGAATCGATAATCACCGCACCGTAATTCCCCTGGAGGACCATGCGGACCGCAAGGGCCGGATGGTCTGCGATTTCGACAGTAAAGCCTTCATCCCTTAATATCCCGTAGAGGTCTTTTACCAGAAGAGGGTTATGTGTACATAACAGAATTTGCGCCATGGAGAGAGAAAGAGCAATATTAATGCCACGGGGAAAACACAAAATTATGAGGCGGGACATACCCCTGCAAAATCCCGTGGGGTGCATCGGTGGAAAAATGCCCCAATTTGCTGGGGCATTTTTCCACACTACCGAATGAATTCAGACCTCTCTCAGCTCTCATGTGCGCACATGAATGGTGCCTGATATCTTTGTCGGGTTGATAAGGCTGTCCACCACAGGACAGTGGGCAATCACGCGCTCGGCAAGCTCACGTATCTTTTCTTCATGTTCCGGTGTTTCGATGGTGAATGTATAGTTCACCTCCCTGAAGCCGGCAGCCACCTCATCGATCATGAACAGCCCCCTGAGATCCAGCGTCCCCTCCACGTCCACCGAGAGTGCATTGATGGTAAACCCTTCATGAACCGCAAACTCATAAAATGCAGCCTCAATGCACGCAGCGATTGCAGAGAGGAGCATCTCAATGGGGTTGGGTGCCAGGTTGGTTCCGCCCGCGGCCTCTCCGTAGTCGGACTTCACAAGATGCTCCCTTACCCTGGTTTCGGTATAAAGACCCCTTATGTGTTTGGAGGATACTGTCGGCCTGTAGAGTGCTGCCTCCGGCTTTTTCTTGAAAAACTCGATTCTCCTTGCCACGATTTCTTTCAGGTCCCTCTCTTTATTGTCTTTCATCCCTCTGCCTCCTTTCTCTTGATTCTTACCCAATCATTGCAAAAAGAATACCATTTTCTTAAACTATACGCTCTTTGTAATCAAGGGCAGCACTTCACATTGTTTTGAAGTACCGCTGAAAAACCGGGGGGCTTAATGGGATTCAATGAACTGGTGGAAAACCTCAAAGAAGGCACAGGCCTGAGCAGGGCAAAGGCAGCCGCGGGTCTGGGGAAGCTTAAGGACAAAAGGGCATCGGGAGTCCTGATAGAAGCCCTTAAGGACTCCAATGCCGGGGTAAGGAATAACGCTGCCTTTGCGCTCGGGGAACTGGGTGCCACAGAGGCGGTACCCCATTTAATCGCGCTCATGGAGGACCCTGAGGAGTGGGTACGGAAGAGCGCTGCCAAGGCACTGGGAATGCTTAAGGCATCTCAGGCAGTGATAGCCCTCGAACTCGCAACCAATGATCCCTCCTCCGTGGTGCGGAAAAATGCCATACGGAGTATCGGGAAGATAGGGGGAGGCGTCGCGATGCTCGCGCTTAAGAGGATAGCTGGAGGCCCGGAAAAGGCTGTGGCCCAGTTGGCTCAAGAGGCACTGGAAAAGCTCAAAACAGATTCTTATTGACGCTCTCCATGAAGACAACAATTGTATGCGGATTATTAGGGGCAGGAAAGACCACCTTTATTCAGCAGGTCGCAAGGAACACCCGGGAAAAGACCGTTGTCCTCGTCAATGACTTCGGCAAAGTGGGTATCGATGGAGAGATATTCTCTGCAGGCGGCATCGAGTCCATAGAGCTTCCCAGCGGATGTGTCTGCTGCACCCTCAAGTTTGACCTTATTACCACCCTGCAGAAGATTACGGAGACCCTCACACCGGAACATCTTATCATTGAGCCCAGCGGGGTTGCCTCCCCTTCGGCAGTGCTCGAAGCCCTTGATCTCGTGAAGATCGGTTTAGTCACCGTGGTGGGGATTATTGATGCCACAGAATTTCTCGAATTCTATGAATCGCAGATGTTCGGTAATTTTTTTCAGGACCAGATTGTCAACTCGGACATCATCCTTGTAAACAAGACAGACCTGGTGGATGAAGGGACCATCACCAGGATCGTGCATATCCTGGAGGGTATAAATCCCGGGGGGGTGATCTTTCCAACGGTAAATGCGTCCCTCAACGGACCTCTCCCTGAGGTAACCCGCGCCGAATCATCCGTCAAAAAGTTCGAAACCCATATCCATCTCGATACCTTCACGACGAATATAGGAAAAACCGAAACGCTCTTGTTCTACAAAAAGCTTTTTACTGAAATGGTGGAAGGAACTTATGGAAATGTGGTGAGGGCAAAGGCCCTGGTACAGACCAATGAAGGGCCTTTCAGGCTGGACATCTCCTCGGGAAGGCTCGATTGTGTTCCCTTTGACAGACCTGTCACCCACAGCCGGCTCGTCATCATCGGCGAGAACCTGAAAAGGGATACCTTCCCTGTCCTGCAGCACAAATAAGACAGAATCCTGCAGCGATAATCCCATCCAGCAAGAGATACCTGTCACAGACAAGGCCCCCAGCCCTGCCTCTCCCATTGCATACCATAACCACGCTTTGTATAATTAAGAAAAAGGAGGAGGTAAGACATGGATTGTACAAAGGACTATAAAAAAATAATTTCGCTGTCTCTGCTGTCAGTTTTTCTGATCTTGATCTCCCTCTCGCTCTGCTGCTATGGCGATGCTTCTGCCTCACAGATCTCGTCGCTCCTTTCTCCCCAGCAGCTTAAGAAATGGATCGATAATGGATACCGCGATGAGCGGGGATTCAAGGTTGTGGTATTGGATACGAGCTTTGGGCCGGCCGCCCGCTCCGATTATGATGCAGGCCACATCCCGGGGGCCTATTACGTTGACTACGCAAAAGAACTTATCGCCACGCGCTCTGAAGGACCGATCATGGTCGACCTTATGGTTCCTGACGGCCCCCAAATGGACAAACATCTCCAGAAATACGGCATTGACAAGGATACGGTCGTGGTGTTCACCGGGCACCACATCATGTGGGTGACGCGGGCATATTGGACCTATCGCTACTGGGGGTTTCCCCAGGACCATCTCTTTGTCCTGGACGGAAAAGCGACCACAGAGAAATCTGTGTGGAAGGCAGCGGGACATCCCTTAGAGACGAAAGCGCCGCCCCTTCCCCAACCCTCCGCGTTCAGCGTGGGCATCTGGCCAGGGAATATGGACATGGTGAGGGCGCCGCTCCAGGAGTTTATGGATGCAGCTTCAGGCAAAATACCCAACTCTGTGATCTTTGATACACGATCCGATGTGGAATGGAATGCGGAGTTGGCTGGGATTATGTATAATGTCGCCTGTGCCCTCCATATCAAAAACTCTGTCTGGAAGGAATGGGTCGAGGAACTTGTAGGGGCTAACTATACAGACAAGGCAACCGGTTCCCATACATTGAAGCCCATAGCGCAGATCCTCGCTGAATACAAGGCATTGGGGCTGACCGAAGATAAGATGGTCTATTCTATCTGCAGCAGCGGAGTCCGTGCCACAGTGCCCTTTTTCATCTATGACGGCATCCTCGGCTGGAAAGGGAAGCATAAAGTGTATGACGGTTCCACCAGAGAAATCGGCCAGCTGGTCCATGTAAAGAACAAGAACGGGGCTTACAACCTTCCCGAAGACTCTCCATGGAGATGGGACCTTCCGAAATACAACGCCACCATCACCTGCCAGCCTGACCCTGCCAAGGTCAATGTTCCCCAAGGCGTGAATCCCGGTGCAGCCTCAGGCAGAGAGATAAACGAAGCGGACAAGAGGTATTACAAAAAGTAAAAACCAGGATCTCACAGAATACTTCAGAAGGAGCATGCAGCAGAGGGAAGGGGAATACAGCCCCTTCCCTTTTTTACAGGAACTTGAGGGAAGACGGGAAAATAAATTGCGCTTTGCAGACAGGCACCGTAAGCAGAGGCTTACCGTCAATCACAGGCCCGTATCAGTATCATCCTCATAATGCCTTATACTTTCAAGGAATAGGACATGCGATGGTTGAATAATAATCACCCGGTGAGGCCCTTCAAATCTCCTGGAAAACAAATTGCTGCTTCCTTGGTGGAAATAAAAAAGTGAAATAAAGAAAAGAGGAGGTAGCGAGACATAACATTGGCAACCGTGTTTAACGGGCTTGACCAGAAAAGATTGATGAAGGCCGTAGAGACTATAACACAGAACCATGAAGTGGGAAGAACGGAAGGTCTTTCTAAAGATCAGGCTGACCGTAAAGCATCCACGATATTCATCCTCGCGGCGCGCACCGCAGGCAGCAGGCCGCCCACAAACCCCATGACGAGGGAAAAGGCCAGCGACTTCCAGGCGATATCGAAGGTGAGGGTAAAGCTGAAGGCGAGTTCCGAAAAGGTCTGCCAGTTCATGGTGGAGATGGTGATGAGCTGCATGAAGGAGGCGCAGAAGAACCCCGAGCACACCCCCCGACCAGCCCGAGGAGCAGCGATTCCAGGAGGAAGGCGGCCAGGATGCTCCCCCTGCCGGAAGCCGAGGGCGCGCAGCGTGCCGATCTCGGTGGTCCGGTTGGCCACCGCGGCATACATGGTGATCATGGCGCCGATCATCGCCCCCAGGGAGAAGATGACGGTCAGGGTGAGGCCCGAGGATGCGCAGGAACTTGGCCATCATCTCGGACTGGTCGGCGTAGTATCGCGTCTCCCGCTTCGCCTCCACGGTCAGACGCGGGTCGCTCTCGATGCCGCTCTTTGAACCCCTCAAATTCGGACGAGTCGCGCAGCTTGAAGATCACCGATGAATAGACCGGCCTGCGGAAGGCCTGCATGAGCTGGTCCACATCCCCCCAGATCTCGGAACTGAATCCGGTTTTCCCGCATCGAATATCCCGACCACGGTCCAGTCGCGCATGCCGAAGCGGAGCGTCTCGCCGATGCCCCCTCCCTGGAACCGCTTGGCAATGCTCTTTCCGGCAATGACCTCGGCAGAGCCCGGCCGCGGCATGCGCCCCTCGATCAGCCTCACCTGCGGCCTCAGGGGAGAGCAGCCGGCACCCACTCCCCTGATCACCACATTGGCGGGCTTGTTGGTCCCCCGCTTGGGCAGGTTGATGAGGACCACCAGTTCCTTGGCCAGAAGCGGCTGGCCGTTCTCCCCGATCGCAACCTCCGGCTGGCTCTCGACGATCGAGGCCTGGGAGCGCTCAACGCCGCTCTGCACCTCGGAATTGGCCGACTTGCGGATGACGACCACGTTGTCGTACGAGCCGGTCTCCACCAGCGTCTTCTGCAGCCCCTCGGCCAGCATCAGGATGGCGGCAAAGACGAAGACCACCAGGGCCATGCCCGAGGCGGTGAGGACCGTGGTCAGCCGCCGGGTCCAGAGATTGCGGAAGCTGTAGGAATAGGGGATGGCCATCTACCCGATCCTCCTCAGGCCGTCGGCGATGCGGATGGTCGCGCCCCGCCAGGTCGGGAAGATCGCCGCCACCACGCCGATCGCCGCAGGCAGCCAGCAGGTCGAGGTAGACGTGGTCATCGGTGACACGCTGAAATACGGGGAAGTACTGGCTCAGTTCGGTCTCGAATCCAGCGGGCCGCGGGAAAGGTGAGGAGCACCCCGAGCAGGCCGCCGATCAGGGCGATCACCAGCGACTCGCCGAAGATGATCGCCGCGATGTGCGACGCGCCGAAACCCAGGGTCTTCAGGATCGCATACTCGCCGATCCGCTCCCGCGCGGTCATGGCCATGGTGTTGGCCACCACCACCATGATGATGACGATGACCACATAGGAGACGATCTGGATGGCGATCACGATCGCCTCGGTCATGGAGATGAAGCCCAGCTGGAAGGCCTTCTCCGTCTCGGTCAGGGTCTCGGCCAGGGAATTCTTGAAGGTCCTGTCGACTGCCACGCGCCACCTCCGCCGCCAGGTCCGGGTTCGGGTCACCCCGATCATGTAGAAGCCCACCTGGTCCGCCCGGCGCGGCACCGTCTTTTTCATGGTCTCGTTGAGGTAGTCCCAGTGGAAGAAGAGCGACGCTCATCCGTGCTCTTTCCGCGCCCCCGGTAGATGCCCCGCAGGACGAATTCCCACTGGCCCGGGAAAGATGGTCCCCTTGAGGGTGATCGAGGTCGCCGATCTTCCAGCCGTACTTGGTCCGCCAGCTTTCCCGCCGACGACGCAGCCCTTCCGGTCGCGCAGAAAGGCCGCCTTCTGATCCGGCGGAAGGACGAATTCCGGATAGAGATCGAGATAGCTCTTCGGCTCTACCGCGAAGTTGGCGAAGAAGTTCTTCTCGTCGATGTAGATGCCGCCGAACCAGTTCCCGTAGGAGACGCTCTTCACCCCCGGCATCTGGCGGATTCTTTCCTTGTAGGAGATGGGGAGGGGAAAGACGAGGGAGATGGCGTTCCTGGTGACCAGGCGGGTGGCCGAAGAGCGCTCGACCCCCAGGTACCAGCGCCGACCAGGGTGCGCAGCAGGCCGAAGGCGAGAATGGCGATGGTGATGCCGAGGATGGTCAGGCCGGTGCGGAGCTTGTGGCGGAAGGCGTTCCTAAAGAGGAGTCTTGAGAATGAACATCGTTCAGGACACCCTTTTCCAGATGCCTGACCATATGGGCCTTTTCGGCGGCCCGGGGGTCATGGGTGACCATGATGATGGTCTTGCCGAGTTCGTGAACGAGGCGCTCCATCAGGTCCAGGATCTCCTCGGCGGAGACCCGGTCCAGGTCGCCGGTCGGCTCGTCGGCCACGAGAATGGTCGGGTCGGTGCACGATGGCGCGGGCAATGGCGACCCGCTGCTGCTGGCCTCCGGAAAGCTGGCGAGGGATAATGGTCCATCCGGTCGGTCAGATTGACGACGCCCAGGGCCAGTCTCGACATGCTCTCGCCGCTCTCTTCGGGAGAGGCCGGTCAGGAGCAGGGGAAGTTCGACGTTTTCGAACGCGGTCAGGACCGGGATGAGGTTGTAGAACTGGAAGATGAAGCCGACGTTGGTGGCACGCCAGCCGGCCAGCTCCGTCTTCGGAAAGGGTGGTGATGTCGACCTGCCGCCACCCTGATGGTGCCGCTGTCCGCCTTGTCGATGCCGGCGATGAGGTTGAGGAGCGTGCTCTTCCCCGAGCCGGACGGCCCCATCAGCGCCAGGAATTCCCCTTCGGCGATGTCGAAGGTGATATCCTCGAGGACCGGGATAATCTGGCTGCCGCGCCGGTAGGACTTGTTCAGGTCTTTTATCTCGACGATGGCGGGCCTGGCACTTCCATTTACTTCTCTGCTACCTTTATCTTGATCTCCGCCCTTCAGCTTATTCAGAGGGCTTTCAGCACGATCTTGTCGCCTGCCTTAACTCCGCCGGACCTCCACCATGTCGCCGATCTGTGGTCCCGAGGGTGACAGGGGTCTCGACAACCCGCTCGTCCTTAATGAGGAACACGACTTCTTGCCGTTCGGGTGACTATTGCCGCCGGATTGACCGCAGTGCGCGGCTTCTCTTCTCCGCCGCCACCGGCCTCTCGAGGAAAGCGACCTTCGCACTCATCTCCGGGAGTATGCGGGGGTCCTTGTCCAGAAAGCGGACTTTCACCAGCACCGTCGCCTTGGACCGGTCGGCAGTGGGCACGATCATATGCACCGCCCCCCGGAAACGCGCTTCGGGGAGCGCATCGAGCTGTATCTCGCAGGGCTGCCCCTTCTTCACCTTCTCGATATTGGATTCGGAGACATCGACCTCCACCTGGAGCGAGCCCATGTCGGCGATGGTGACGACCGCTGCCTTGGCATTTGCGGCTGCGCCGAAGGGGGTGACGATATCGCCGACGTCGGCGTTCTTTGTCAGGACCACTGCATCGAAGGGCGCACGGATCAGGGTGTATTCCACGGCCACGTCTGCCGCCCGAAGTGCCGCCTTGCTCGCCTTTATCGAAGCTTCGCTCGCCGCAACCCCGGCAGTCGCTTTTTTATAACGCGCCTCCGCAGTGTCGAAATCGGTCCGGGAGATAAAGCCTTTGCCGACCAGTTCCTTGTCCCGGTGAACGCAAGGGTTGCGTCACGAAGCTCTGCCTTTGCCTGTTCAAGGTTTGAATTGGCAAGATTCAGGTTCGCCGCTGCCTGGTCTCTTGAGGCGATGACATCCTGCTTTCGAGCCTGGCGATGATCGCCTTCTTCTTCACCCTGCTGCCTTCTTCCACTGAAAGGAAGACCAGCCGGCCGGTTGCCTTAGACGCTACGGCCGCCTTGCGCTGGGCCACCACGTAGCCGC
Organism: Nitrospirota bacterium; assembly: GCA_963699545.1. Lineage (GTDB taxonomy): Bacteria > Nitrospirota > Thermodesulfovibrionia > Thermodesulfovibrionales > UBA9159 > JAMCQB01. Next base: position 39,593 of record CAVOUE010000001.1, read on the forward strand.
TCGCGTTCAGGAGGGTGAATGTCCGTGAAGGATACACCTGCGTCACGGTAGCTAGCTCGACCTGGACAGCAGGAGAGAACACTCCCTTAAAGAAAAACAGGGCTATGAGGGCAACAAGCAGCACTGCCCCTATTTTATAGAACGGTTTCCCCCTCCTGGGATGAAGTGCAGCATGAGATTTGTCTATCTTTAGCTTTGAAAGGTCTTCGCCTGCCATGAATCAACGCCCCCGGGTTCAGTTACTCTGGAAAAAATACGTTTCATTATAACAGATTTCCCCCTGTGCACATGCTGACTAAGAAAACGAGGGGGTAAGAATAATTCCAGGGTTGAGGAAGCGGTTTTTCCTTCCGCAAGGCACAAGGGTCTTCACTGCGGGGTGCGTAGTGTTCTACTTCTCGGGGAATTCAGCAACACCGTATTTCTTCAGCTTCAGGTAAAGGGTTTTCCTGTCTATGCCGAGGAGCTGGCTCGCCTTTGACTGGTTGCCGCGGGTTTCCCTGAGCACTTTGAGGATATGCTCCTTCTCCATGTGCCCCAGTGAAGCACGCATCCCCGCTTCTTTGACTGAAGAGAGGAGGGGAATCGAGAGATCATGGGAATGTATCGTATCGGTATCGCACAGGGTCACCGCCCGTTCGACCACATTTTCCAGTTCTCTCACGTTTCCGGGCCAGTGATAACTGTGGAGCCCCTCCAATGCCTCGGGGCTAAACCCCGAAATGGTTTTTGAGAGTTTCCGGCTGTATCTTTTCAGAAAGTGGCGAGAAAGTTCGGCAATGTCATCCGTCCTCTCCCTGAGAGGGGGGATGGTGATGTTGATCACATTGAGCCGGTAATACAGGTCCTGCCTGAACCCTCCTGCAGCAACACTTTCGGCAAGGTTCTTGTTGGTGGCAGTAATGACCCTTACATCAACCTTAAGCGTCTTGTTCCCTCCCAGTCTTCTGAACTCCCCCGAATCGAGGAACCGCAGGAGCTTTGCCTGGAGACCTTGCGGTATCTCACCGATCTCATCGAGAAAGAGGGTTCCCTTGTCCGCCACTTCAAAGAGGCCGTACTTTGTCTGGTACGCAGTGGAATGGGAGCCTTTTTCGTACCCAAAAAGCTCAGACTCAAGAAAGTTCTCTGACAACGTCGCACAGCTCAGTGCGATAAAGGGAGACATGCTTCGCTTACTGTGCTGCCATATGGTATTCGCAACGACTTCTTTTCCGGTTCCGCTCTCCCCCTGAATGAAAACCGTGGAATCGGTCGGCGCGATCTTCCTGATGAGCGCGAGAGTATGGGTGATCTGGCTGCTCCTGCCCACAAAATCAAACTGTGTTTCCTTTCTGAGAAGCTCCTGCTGGAACTGCTCGTTCCTTATCTTGAGCTTCCCGTATTCGTAGCCTCTGTTGATAAGAATCACGAGTTCATCAAGCTTATAGGGTTTTGTGAGGTAATCATAGGCGCCATGCTTCATGGCTTCCACCGCGGTCTCTACAGTCGCTTTGCCTGTTAACACAATGATTACCGGTGGGGCAGGATCAGCCTTTAATTTTTTCATGAGTGAAATGCCGTTAAGGCCCGGCATGAGAATGTCCAGGAGCATGACATCATACAAGCTTTCCTTAAGGAGTTGGAGGGCGGTCTCACTGTCCGGTGCCACCTCAGCAAAAAAACCCTTCCTGGTGAGTTCCTTTTTGAGGAGCCTTCTGAAGGGCTCCTCGTCGTCAACCGCGAGTACCCTGATCATGCCGTTTTCGCGGGGAAACTTATGGTAAAGGTGGTTCCCCTGCCCACCTCGCTCTCCACATAGATATTTCCGCTATGCTCTTCCACAATCTTATGGCAGATGGCGAGCCCGAGTCCCGTGCCCTCACCCACAGGTTTTGTGGTGAAAAAGGGATCAAATATCTTGTCCAGGATATCATGAGGAATTCCGGGACCGGTGTCTGAAATAGATACGTGAATCTTTTCCGTAGTGTTGCCCAGGTGATCAGACGCAGAAATGCCTGGTTGTGTGGTAATGATGATACTTCCGCCCTCAGGCGCGAAATAGAGAGAGTTGATAATGATGTTCATGAAGAGCTGTCTCAGGCTTCCGGGGTCTGCGCTTATCTTCGGCAGCTCACGGTTGAGCCTGAATTCAATATTATGATTCAGCTTTGCCGCCTTATGGTTCACAAGGAGTATCACCTCTTTTATGAGCTCATTTATGTCCAGCTCGCGGAAGGTTCCCCCATGGGGTCGTGCAAATTCAAGGAGGGTGTTCAAAATTCTCTTGCACCTGAACATCTCATTATGAATCGTCTCCAGGTACTCGGGAAAGTCCTCAAACTCCTTCATGCGAAGGAGAGATATGTCCTTGGCCCGCTCAAGGAGCGCCTCTGAATACCCCGCGATAATACCGAGGGGGTTATTGATCTCGTGCGCAATACCCGCAACAAGGGTGCCGAGGGAGGCAAGTTTGTCTGCCCTTATGAGCTGTTGCTCAAGGCGCTTTTGTGCGGTCACATCTGTCAGGTAATGCACAACCGCGTACAGGTGACCTTCATCATCAGAGAGGGGATAGGCCCAGAAATGGAAGAGCGTTCCCCCGCTGCCTTTCAGCTCTACAAAGGACGGTCTTTCCATGGAGAGGGCATTCCGCGTGCAGCTTTCCACAGGGTTGATACCGATTTTCTCCAGGATCTCGCCGCAATGTTTTCCCACAATCTCCACGAGGGAAAAGCCGGTCCTTGTGAGAAGGGCGTGATTTGCGCGAATGACGCGCTGTCTGCCGTCTTCAATCCAGACCATATCCGTAATGGCGTCAAAGGTCTGCTCCCATTCCTTCTTCTCCCTGGAAATCTCTTCAAAAAGAAGGGAATTTTCAAGGGCAATGGATATATGCTTGGAAACAGAGAGCAAAAGATGGAGGTCTTTTTCGGAGTATTGTGAAGGCTTGGTGCTGTCGAGATTGAACACCCCAAGGATTTTCTCCTGGACAAGGGGGATACTGATAGTGGACCGTATGCCTTCCTCGAGGAGTTTTTTGTCCAGGGGGAATGAAACCTCTTTCTTGAGATCATCGTTTATCCATGGCCGGTTGTTCTTGATCACCCATCCGGCACTTATGCCGTCGAGGGGCGCCCTCACCCCCCTTCTCAGGATTGTTCGCATATTGGTATCCAGGGCAAAGATGAGAATATTGTTCTCCTTCTCATTATAGAGCAGGATGCTCCCCCTGTCATAATCGATGAGCTTCTTGATCTCGGACATCATGATTCTGAAGACAGTGCCCATACTCAGACTTGAATTGATCATACTGCTCAGTTCATTGATGAGCTTAATCTCCTTCATCCTGTCCTTCAGCTGTCCGATGAGCTTTGTATTCTCAATGGCAACACCCAATTCACTTGCGATGGTGGTGAGGAGTTGGGTATCAAGGGAGGTGAAGTAGGATTCCTTCCTGCTCGCCAGCCCGAGAACTCCCAAGGGCGTCCCCTTCGAGGTGATGGGCACCCCTGCCATGCTCTGCATTCCCGCGGCTTTGTGGAGCACCCTTGGGTCTTCGGACGCACTTTCCACAATCAGGGGCCTGCGGGATGAGAAGACCTTGCCGACGAAACCCTCCCCTGCCTTGCGGCAGGAGATTTCGTTGAGAAGCGTTTTGGGGAGCCCCTGATGGGCAGCAAGGTGGAGCTCTCCCGAGGCATCGTCCAGGAGGTAGACCCACCCATTGTCCGCCTCCATGAGGTAACGCAGCATATAGACCGTCTCCTGGATGATTTTTCCTGCATCCGTGTATCGTGCAAGGGTCTTCGCAAAGTTATTAAACACCGCGAGCTCCTTTGCCCGCTGGGATGCCCTCTGCTGGAGCTTTTTCTGGACAGACATGTCCTGCACGGTCACAATCTGGAGATCATCATAAGGGTAAGGGACAAATGATATTTTTGCAGGAAAGGACTCACCGTTTTTCTTTTTGCAGAGCGACTCGAACTGGCTTCCCCCCTCCTCTTTCCCGCTCCACGAGGGAGGGAATGACTGGGAAGGGATGAACTCAGAGACCTCCCGGCCGGTCATACTGTCAGGCACGATCTGAAAAATGGTATTGGCCGCAATATTCGCCAGAACAACGCGACGCTGTGCATCGATCACAATGGCAGGGATGTTCAGGAAATCAAAGACCTCGAGGATAAAGCCGGGCTTCTCGGTAAGTTCTGCTCTCATTGCTGTTCGTGTATTATATCATAATAGGGAAAGGGGCTTCCCTGACCTTCCGGGATGAACGACCTTTTTGATTGGAGGGGATGAGACAGTGACCGAAAGGGACCTCGGGTTTTTGCAGTCATGGTTTTCCCGATACTGCAGGTCTTTTTATCCCGGCAATGAGGAGGACCGGAAAAATCTGCTCCTTAAAGAAGACCATACCCGTCATGTATGCGAGAACATACGCTATATCGTAAAGGACATGTCTCTGAAAAACACTGAGAAAATGATGGCCGAAACCATCGCCCTTTTCCATGACATAGGAAGATTTCCGCAGTACGCGGAATATAAGACCTTCAGGGACAGTATTTCCGTCAATCATGCTACTCTGGGGACAGAGGTCCTCTCACGGGAGGGTGTGCTGGGGACCCTCCCGGAGAATGAACAGCGGATAATTCTTCGGGCCATAAAATTCCACAATGCATATGCCGTTCCGGACATTCGGGATAACGATACGTTACTCTTTCTGAAACTCATACGGGACGCGGACAAGCTTGACATCTGGCGTGTATTTATCGAATATTTGGCATTGCCGGAAAAGGACAGGGCATCTGCTGCAGGGCTTGGATTGCCTCATATCCCTGAGTATTCCGAGAATGTGCTTTCCTGTGTCTTTGAGAGGCGGGTCGCTTCCCTTTCGAGCGTAAGGACATTCAATGATTTCATCCTTATGCAGCTCTCGTGGGTGTATGACCTCAATTTCAGAACATCGTTCATTCTGTTAAGGGAAAGGAGTTACCTGAAGAAACTCATCAGCACCCTCCCCTCTACAGAAGCCATAGGCAAGCTCTCTCTCTTCCTGGAGGAATACGTCAGGGAACACATCCAAGGGGCTCCTTCGCACCACGACCTATGAGCAGACGGCCCCTAGGACAAAACTTTCTTTTTGACCCCTCAATTCTAAACAGAATGATACAGGCCGCCTGCCTTTCACCAGGGGATACGGTGGTAGAGATAGGTCCGGGTCACGGAAGATTGACCGCCATGCTCGCAGAACAGGTGAAAAGGGTCATCGCCATAGAACTTGACGCGACGCTTTACGAGAGACTGCGCGAGGCTCTGTCGGCATATGACAATATCGAGGTTGTCCATGGCGATGCCCTCCTGTACCCCTATGAAACCCTCGATGCATTCAAGGTGGTCGCGAATATACCGTACTACATCACCACCCCCATCATCTTTAAGCTCTTCGAGCACAGGAACCGCCTTACCTCAATCACCGTAACAGTGCAGAGAGAAGTGGCGCGCAGGATCGTCGCAGGACCCGGGGGCAAGGACTATGGTATCCTTTCCCTGATGGTCCAGTATTATGGGAAAGCGAAACTGGAATTTATTGTGCCCAGGGGCGCTTTCAGGCCTGTGCCGAAGGTTGATTCCGCGGTCGTCCATATTGGACTCCATGAAAAACCCCCGGTCGCTGTGAGAGACGAAAGGTTTTTCTTCAGGGTGATAAAGACCGCCTTTTCCCAGAGGAGGAAAATGCTTCTCAATGCCTTAAAACCAATCTCCGGGGATATAAAAGAAAGACTGATCCTTGCGGGAATCGATCCAGCAAGGAGAGCGGAGACATTAAGCATGGAAGAGTTTGCAAGGCTCTCTGATGAACTGTTAAGCAAACATAGAGACTAATGAAGAACCCTGCGGCAGAGACCGCAGGGTATCTTAACGTAAGGAATTGTTTTTTTATATTCGCTCGCTAACCCCGCGGCAAGCCGAAGGGAATGCGCTCGCTATCCGTTTCAGAGTCCGGTTAATTCATTTTAAGCGTGAGCCCGACATCGAGCGCTCTTTTGGGTGAGCTTCTGGCAAAAGCAGAGGAACCGACCTGAGGTTGACAAGGCAGTCCGATTTCCTTACAATTAAAGTAAGAATATAACTTCCTTACTGAAAGGTGGAGGACCATGATAGTCGCAAAAGTAACATCCAAGGGACAAGTGACGATTCCCAAAAAAGTCAGGGACAGGTTGGGGGTGCATCCGGGTGAGGATGTAGGCTTTGAGGAAAAAGAAGGAGTGATTGTGATTACAAAGGCAGTGACCAAATCCCCCTTCGACAAATGGGTGGGTAAACTGGCAAATCTTGAGGGACAAAAGAGTGATGACCTCGTAAAGGAGCTGCGCGGACATTGATTACTGCTGTCGATACCAATATCCTGTTTGATATCCTTATCCCGGGGGAGCCCCACGCTGAGTCCTCAAAGAAGCTATTGGATAGGCATCTGGCAAATGGTAAGCTGATCCTGTGTGAAGTTGTATTCGCCGAGCTTGCCGCACGCTTTCCGTCAGAGCAGGAATTGAAGCTCTTCCTTGCGGAAACAGGCATGAGGCTTGTCCAGTCCAATGAAAAATCGCTGCACATAGCCGGGGTGCGCTGGGCTGAATATGCTCGAAAAAGTAAACGAAACCAGTTCTCATGCTCAGAATGCGGCAAGAGGTTTTCAATGCACTGCCCGCATTGCAAAGCAACGCTCACAAGGCGGCAGATTGTCCTGAGCGACTTTCTGATCGGCGCGCATGCGCTTGAGCAGGCGGACTGCCTGCTTTCCAGGGACCTTGGAATATATAAAAGTAATTTCAGCGATCTGAAGATTGTGAGTTCGATATGAATCCGAAGTCCGTGGCACCTAAAGAGCATATCAAGAAAGAGCTGAGAAGCTTTTCAGGAGCATGGATTTTGTCAGCAATAAGTTTCTTGCTGATGAAAAGGCTGCCGGAAGGGACTTTCAGATGTATTTCAATATCTATCAGCAGCCTGGGCTTGCTTGGGAGTATCTCGGACAACAGTGCGAGCACTGGGACGGTTATAAGAAGACGAGGGAAAAACTTGAAGTCTGCAGGATATGCGGAAAAGTGAAGGGTGTGAGAGATGAATAGGACGACCAATGAAAATTTCATTGAAGCCGTGAGAGCGGAATGAAAAAACTACCGAAATTTAAGACAGAGGGTGAAGAGATAAAATTTTGGGAAACGCATTCAGTCGCTGACTACTGGGATGAACTTGAAGAAGGAAAAGATATTTTCAAAAGGCCTAAGCTCACGCCGGTTACCCTGAAGTTTGACCCCCTTGTTTTAAAAAAAATCAGGATGCTCGCGCGAAAAAGAGGAATCTCCTATAATGCCTGCATACGGTATCTGATCGCCAAGAGCGTTGAAAAGGAAATGTCTCCGGCAAGCCGTTAAGAAACTTCCCGGGCTTGCCCTTTCTACCCGGAGGATTAGTCGTGGTTGAGACCTTGCGGGGAATTCAAACTACAGTGATGCAATAAATGGAATGTGTCCTCTAGTAATGCAATTATCTATGCATATGCCAATCTGCCTTTTGGTTTCGGAATATCCCGCTTCAGTTTTTTCGCCGTTTCAATCCACTCTGAGATAACAACCTGGGCGTTCTTTATGGCAGCCTCATAGGTTAGCCCGTCTGCCATGCACCCGGGCAGCTCAGGAACTTCGGCGATATACGCTTCGTCCTCGTCGCTCCAGTAAACAATCACTTCGTATTTATACATTCTTGGCCCCCTTGTGGAGTTTGTATTTCAGTATCAGATTCCTCACCTGCCTGACCTGATATGGTTTTGCCTTCCCGTCTTTAAGCGGTTGAAGATTGATAATCTCGGCAACACCTTCCTTTGCGAAAATATGATGATCGCCTTTAGTGCGGCAAACAAAACCAAAATCTGTGATGACCTTCTTCAGATCCTCGAACCTGATATTCTTGTCGGAAAGCCCCGACAAAATCTTGTCTAAGGTGTCTTTACCCATCTACCCATTGATAAGTATACCAAAAGTTGATAGTTAAAACCCTGCCCCCCTTTCTTGATTCCGCCGGTTGACTATGGAACTTCGGACTTCTGAACTTCGGAATGGGATGTGGGGGATGTGCCCCTGAATGGCTTATCGCCTTTCGCTTACGGCCAAGAGCTAATCGCTTAGAGCTCTTGAGTGGCAGTGGCCGGAGGTGAGGGAGAAGATGAGGTTAAGGGTATTAGTTGTCATTTAGTAAAGCAGCCTGTCCCGTGTTTGATTTCCTACTTCGGGAATGTCTTCTGACAGTCGAAACAATAGGCTTTCCCACCGAAACGTTTTGGATTGTCCCAACAGAACTTTGCAGCTTTCTCGGTGATAGTTTTCCTGCATTTGCTACAGTAGTAGCGCTTCGACGTTCCTGTTTCGACTTGCGATACGGGCTTAGTGCGTGGCATCGCTACGTCGACAAGCGAAAGATATTCCATTAGCCTCGGCCCGTCGATTACTTCTATTGAATTCTCTTCAGCAAACTTTTTCGCTTCCAGTGTCGCATCGCCAGTCGTCACAAAGTAACCTTTTTCTCTGTTCCCCTTTGACGCCTTAGCACCGTAGAAATCACGCACCATAGAAAGTGTCGCCCGTCGCTCGCGATACTTCTTGCACTGCACGACATGAGATTTGCCGTCTTTGGCAAGCACCAAATCTACGCCGTTATCCTTTAATCCACCGGTAACCTCAACACGGTATCCCATTTTCTCGAAAAGCCGTCCAACAAATTGTTCGAATTCCTTCCAGGTGAGGCCTTTAATATCGGCAAGCGTCTCTTTCTGAGCAAAAAAGCTATTTCTTTTCTTTTTCTTAAAGCTTGAGACCACATAACCAAGCGCAGAAGCGAGGAGCGCAAGAACAGCAAGAAGATACATAAGATTGCCGAGCATTCGTGAAAAAGGGACCGTAAGCGCCACTGCAGTTCCTGGAGGTGCGCTCTTATTAGATAAATAGAATCCAACAATAACAAAGATCAGGCTTGCAATCAAACCAACTATAGGGGTCTTGAAACAACCCTCAAGAATTTCTTCCAGCGCGCTCTTTCGTGGCATGCTACATTCCTCCTATTTATCCCTGACCGTGTCGCCGCAGAAGTGGCAGTGGCCATTGGTGCGGCAAAAGATAAGTT
>CAVOUE010000002.1:0-69629 GCA_963699545.1 Nitrospirota bacterium
GCTAGTCTCGCATTAAGCTGCATAAGCCGCTCCTTTATGAGAGCGCCCTTTGCATATCCCACCGCAAGACCGGTCCCCGCGCAGATGTTCCCGATATCCCCGATATGGTTATAGAGCCTCTCAAGCTCCAGCACCAGGGTCCTTATGGCCTTTGCCTTCTCCGGAATGTCGATCCCTGCCATCCTTTCCACAGCCATGCAGTACGCAACGGAATGGGAAAAGGACGACGTGCCTGAAACCCTCTCTGCAAGCTTCACTCCTTCGGCAAACCCCAGGGCCTCGAAATGCTTCTCCGTGCCCTTGTGCGTATAGAACAGCCTCGGCTCAAGAAGAATATCGTCTCCCCCATCGCGCTGAACCTGAAATGGCCGGGCTCGATGATCCCCGCGTGGACCGGTCCCACCGGGATCTCGTAGATCCCTTCCCCTTTGACCTTCATGAAATGATACGGCTCCTTCGGAACGGTCCCCTCTCCCCACTCTTCCAGATCAGTTCCGGTAATGCTCCAGTCCTTCCTCAACGGATACGAATCCCCCGGAAAGGAATCGTGAAAAACAAGTCTCCTCGGGTCAGGATGTCCCTTCGGCACAAGGCCGAACATATCCCTGATTTCACGTTCATACCAGTGGGCAGCGGGAATGTCCGGGGTGATGGAGGGGAAGGTGAGGTCGTCTTTCAGAGAGAGCACAACAATGTCGAACCGGTCAGCCCCGGGGATCGAAAATACCGTATATATCCTGAAGACCCCATCCGTTCTTCTCTCGTCCGTGGCGAACATGAGGCGGAGGATCCCGTGCTCTTTGTGCAGCAACTGGCATGCATCCTTGAAATCGTCCCTGTTCACGTGGATATACCGTTCATTCAGATGTTCCCGTGTCTTCACCGCTTTTTTCAGAATCTTCTCCATTACTTCACCCCCAGGTTGGTGATGCAGGCCTTAATGGTGCTGTCGAGGAAATCCGGGACCATGAATCCGAGGACGATGATGGACAGGGCCATTACAATCATTACCGCATTACCGAGAACATCCGAAAATCCGCAGGAACGGAAACAGAAACCCTCTGATAGTGTTTCAACCTCCGTACCTTTCGTCCGTTTTTCTTCTTCCTCTCCCGTCCTCCCGAACAACATTCTTCCAAACCCGGACAATATTCCGTAAAAGACGATGACCGCAAAGATCAGAAACACCACCACCACAGGCCAGAGTCCCTTGTCCACCGCGGCCTTCAGGATGGTAAATTCGCTCAGGAAGATATTGAACGGCGGAGTGCCCGCAAGGGAGAGGGCCCCGATGAACGTCAGTGTCCCAAGGAGGGGCATGGAGGAGAGAACCCCTCGGACATTCTCGATGCGTGTGGAACCATAATGGGACTGGATCTTCCCCGAGGCAAAGAACATGAGAGGCTTCGCAAGGGCATGGTTCAGGATGTGAAGGAGTGCGCCGTATATCCCCACGGGTCCGCCTATCCCGACCCCCAGGGAAATGATCCCCATGTGTTCGATGCTGCTGTACGCGAGGAGCCTCTTGTAATTATTTTGGACAAGGATGAATATGGACGAGAGGCCGATGGAGATGAGGCCGAAAAGGATGAGGAGATTGCCGGTGAAAAGGTCGCCGGTGGAAGGCTCCACAATGGCGACGAACCTCATCACCCCGTAAAATGCGGTATTCAGCAGGATCCCGGAAAGCAGGGCGCTGATGGGGCTGGGTGCCTGGCTATGGGCGTCGGGAAGCCAGTTATGCACAGGAGCAAGTCCTGCCTTGGTGCCATATCCCACAATGATAAAGATGAAGGCAAGCTTCATGGTCGAAGGGTTCAGTGTGCCGGCAATGCCCCTCAGCACCGTCCAGTTCAACGCCCCCTCGGTTCCCACAACGGCAGTGGACGCATAGTAGGTAATGAATGTCCCCAGAAGGGCGAAGGTGATACCCACCGTGCAGAGGATGATATATTTCCACGCAGCCTCTATGGCGAGGTGCCGCTTATGAAACCCGAGTCCGATGAGAACGGCAGAGACAATGGTAGTCGCCTCTATCGCGATCCACATCAGGGCGAGGTTGTTCGCGACCGTCACCAGGAGCATGGTAAAGATGAACAGATGGAGCAGGGCATAATACCTCCTCATTCCGGTTATGTCGGTCAGATGAACCTTCAATTCGTGTTCGAGATAGCTGATGGAGTAGAGGGCTGATGCCAGACCAAGGAATATCACCATCGCCATGACATATCCCGAAAGAGCGTCCATATACAGTATCCCGTTCATCCCCTCCGCCGGGGAAGCCGGGGAAGAAAGAACAGAAAGGACCACAGGCAGGGAAACCCCTGTGAGGACAACGGCTCCCGCCAGGCTCATATACCCGATGCCCCTGGAGTTCTTCAGCGCGTAACAGAGCGCTGCAGTGACCAGAGGTATCAAAAGTATCGTTATCATCGGTCTATCCCTTCAATGTCGTCAGTTTGTCGAGGTTCGAAGAAGTGAAGGTACGCTTGATCTGCACCGCAAATATTCCCAGTATGATCACCCCCATGAGCATGTCGACCAGCAGCCCGAGCTCTATGATGATGGGCATCCCATAGGTCAGAGCAAACCCTGCAAGGAAAAGTCCGTTCTCCATGAAGAGCAACCCTATCACCTGGGTGATCGCCTTTCTGCGGGTGATCATGATGAACAGCCCGATGAGGATTACCGCAATGGATATCTGGAGCACATTTTTTGAAAACCCGGACACAAAGATACCTTCCCTGAGGGAGGCATAGACCACCGCCACAAGAACCCCTGATATGGTGAGGGAAAGGGCATTGCTTATGTACGGTTCCACATCGTGGGTCACCTTCATCTGTCGGACCGCCCTTTTCAGGAACATCGGGATCAGGATGCCCTTGCTCACGAGGGTGACGGCGGATGCAGTGTAGAGGTGGGTTTCCCCGATCATGAATGCCACGATGGCGACGAGGGACGAGAGGAGCCAGGAGTTCAGCGTGTAGGTTTTCACGCACGACTCGAGCCTCTTGATGGCGTTCATCGATACCGCCGTGAGGAGTATCCCCACCGATATGAAATCGATCACCGAAAATGCCTGGATCCAGTTCTTCATCATCACCTCATGCAAGCAGACAGTAACTCATAACGCCCCCCAACCCCCTCTTAGCTTAAGAGGGGGTTGGGGGGCGTTACTCGAAAGAATTCTTCTTTCCGCATTCATTCACTTCCCCATCATGATGTACGTCAACAGCGACAGGAGCGCCAGGACAAATGCCCCTCCGAGAAGAGAGGGGAGCTGAAAGAACCTCAGCTTCGCCCTCGTTGATTCTATGGCCGCCATGAGGAGCGCCATGAAACACATCTTGAGAACATATGCAACAAATGATACGCCGAGCCCTGTCAAGGCCGTGTTATTCGGGATCCCCACGGGGAAGAAGATATCCACCGCAAGGGTGAAGAGAAGCATCTGTTTCATGTAGTGCGCCCATTCCATAAGGGCAAGGTATCTCCCGGAATATTCCAGGATCATCCCCTCGTGGATCATCGTAAGCTCAAGGTGCGTATCAGGATTGTCAACGGGTATCCTGCCGGTCTCTGCCACGATGGCAACGATGAATGCGGACAGGGCAAGGATATGGGACGGTGAATAAAAGATATCCTGAGCCTCAGCGATCTTTGCGATGTTGGTTGATCCCGCTGATATGGCTGCGGTGAATATGCTCAGCATCATCATCGGTTCCACAAGGATCGCCACCGCCATCTCCCTGCTGCTTCCCTCACCGCCAAAGACAGTTCCTGCATCGAGCCCTGCCAGGGCCATAAAGAAGCGCCCCATGGCAAGGATATAGATCAGTGCTATCACATCCCCCATGACGCCGAAGGGAGACCGCGTGGTGATCACGGGTGTGATCATCGCAGCGGCAATGGTTGACGCAAACACGATGTAGGGCGTCGCTTTGAATACCCACGAGGTGACATGGGAGACCACCATGTCCTTTTTCATCAGCCGTATCAGGTCATAATAAGGCTGGAATACACCCGGGCCGACCCTCCCCTGCATGCGCGCCTTTACCTTCTTTATCACCCCCTGTATCAGGGGAGAGAAGAGGACGATAATAAAGAACTGAAGGTACTCCATATCAACCCCCGAATATGAGAAGGACGATGAGCGTCACCAGTATGTATCCGAGATAGAGGTGGAGACTCCCTGACTGAAGCAATCTCACCTTCCCGGCGATCCCGTGAATAAAGCGTGTGACCGGCTCATAGAAGTATCGTTCAAAGAACGGGGTGATCTCACTGCTGTAGGTTATCGACTTTACAAAGAACGGTTTCAGGAGGTAGGAAACGCTCAGTTCCCGCTTCGGCAGATAGATCCTCTTAAAGATCAGGCGTATCGGTTTTGTGAATGCCGTTGCCGTGTACTGCATCCTCGCGGTAAGGGCAGTCATGCCGCAGTCCCATGAATCACCGTAGAGCGTTTTTCTCCTTCCGCCCACGCAAAGAACGAAGACCACCACCGCCACGGCCGCGGCCAGGATCGCGACGAGTATCCCCCCGGGAGAGAGGGAAGATGCAGTCTCTCCGATGGTGAGGACGGTAGTGCCCGGTGACAGACCGGCGGCGCCGGTGAGGGCGAATACCGGGGGGGAGATGACCGTGATCACCGCGCCGGGGAACAACCCCAGGAGGAGAGCAGAGGAGAGCAAGGAAGGCCATGCCGATGATCATGGAAGGTGACGATTCCTTCACGTTCTCGGCATGGCTGCTTCTCGGCATTCCCAGAAAGGATATGCCGAATGCTTTTACAAAACACGCTGCAGCCAGCGCTCCCGTGAGGGCAAGGGCGGCGCCGCCCAGGGGCGATATGATCTTTGAGGTCACCGAAGGAGAGGCAAACCCCAGAAGCAGCGACTGAAACGTAAGCCATTCACTCACGAACCCGTTAAAAGGAGGAAGCGCACAGATGGATACGGACCCTACCAGGAAGAAGAATCCCGTGTAGGGCATTGATTTAAGCAGGCCCCCCATATCCTCCATGTTCTTTGTATGGGTCCCATGCATCACCGAACCCGCCCCGAGAAAGAGCAGTCCCTTGAACACGGCGTGGTTCAGCGTGTGGTAAAGCCCTGCAATGAGGGCGATGGCAGAAAGGCTGTAAAGGCCGTTACTCCCGAACATCATGGAGGCGCCTATGCCGAGAAGGATGATACCGATATTTTCGACACTGTGGTAGGCAAGCAGCCTCTTTATGTCGTGCTCCATCAGCGCATAGAGAACGCCGAGGATCGAGGAGACCCGCCCCTATTACAATGAGGCTTATTCCCCACCATTCCGGACCCTGTCCGAGAAGGTCCATATTCATCCTCACCATCCCGTAGATCCCCGTCTTGATCATCACGCCTGACATGAGGGAAGAGATATTGGACGGCGCCGCAGGATGTGCCCGGGGCAGCCATGTATGAAGGGGGATGATCCCCGCCTTGGTTCCGAACCCGGTCAGGAACAGGAGGAAGACGATTGAACGCACCCCGGCAGGCAGTTGCATTGAAGCCGCTTTCATCCCTGCGAAGTCCATATGTCCTGTGAAGCGATAGAGGATGAGAAAAGCTGCGATAATGAAAGCGGTACCGATATGGGTCATCACCGCATAGAGAAGTCCCGCCTTTGACGATTCTTCATCCCTGTCAAGGGTGACAAGGAAATAGGAGACAACGGACATGGTCTCCCAGGATATGAGAAAGGTGATGATGTTCCCCGACATGACGACGGCGTACATGCTCAGGATGAAACCGTTGAAGAAAACGCCCATCAGCCTCCTGTGCTTCAACTCCCGCGCATACCCGATGGAATAAAGGGATACAGGGAAGGCCACAAGGGAGATCACGATCAGAAAGAATCCTGAAACGGCATCTCCGTAAAAGAGAAACTCGAAGACCGATGAAATGGGAACGGGGGGGAGAACAACGGGAAGGCCGAAGGAAAGGAAGAGACCGAGCACGGCAAAATTCAGGGCACCAGCAGCAGCGAGGATAAAGCACGGGGTCTTTATCCTCCGGAGGGGCACCAGGGAAACAACCGACCCCAAAAGAAAACAGAGAACACCTATAGAGAGTAACTTTTCAGGGTACATGATGGAAAACAGCGTTCATGATATCACAGGCAGACAACGAAAAGCAATGAAGAGAATACAGCAACACTGCATGATCCCGCACCCGGAAAAACATCCCTTCGCTGCGCAAACGACCTTTTAGGGGATCACCTTGTTCAATGTGTACTCGACGATGCCCGAGGCGCCCGCGCCCTTCAGTTTCGGGATGATATCCCGCACCGTCCTCTCATCGATCACCACATCAATGGCGTACCATCCGGCGTCCGAGAGGGACGAGACCGTGGGGGAATGCATGGAGGAAAGGAGACTCAATACTTTTTTGAACGCCTGCTGCGGGACATTCATCTTGAGCCCGACCTTCTCCTCGGCGGCAAGGGCGCCTTTCAGGAGCAGGGCAAGGTTTTCCATCTTCCGCCTCTTCCACTTGTTGTGCCAGGCCTTCCTGTTCGCCACAAACCTCGTGGTGGACTCGATGATAGTGTCCACGACCCTCAGGTTATTCGCCCGCAAGGACGTACCGGTCTCGGTTATCTCCACGATGGCGTCCGCAAGGTAGGGGGGCTTCACCTCGGTAGCGCCCCAGGAAAAGTCCACTTCGGCCTTGATCCCCTTGGCTTTGAAATATCTCTTCGTAAATCCCACGAGCTCCGTGGCAACCCGTTTTCCGTTAAGGTCTCTGATGCTCTTGATCTTCGAATCAACCGGCACCGCAATGACCCACTGCACCGGCCTGAAGCCCTCCTTTGCATACCTCAGTTCAGCGATCTCCACCACGTCGGCGTTCTGCTCAAGCACCCAATCATGGCCGGTCAGTCCGCAGTCCAGGACACCGTCCTCGACATACCGCGCCATCTCCTGAGCCCTGATGAGCATTGATTCTATTTCAGGGTCATCGAAAACAGGGTAATAGGAACGGGTCGAAACGCTGATATGATAGCCTGCCTTCTTAAAAAGCCTCAGTGTCGACTCCTGCAGACTCCCTTTGGGAAGTCCGAGCCTGAGGATGTTTCCCTTCTTATTCTTGTTATTCACGAGCCGTCACCTCCTCGGGCAGACCGATCCTTCCCAGGACCGCGGTCGCTGCCGCCACCGCGGGATTCGCCAGGTAGACCTCACTCGCGGGATCCCCCATCCTTCCCACAAAGTTCCTGTTCGTAGTGGCCAGCGCCCTTTCGCCCTTCGCAAGGATGCCCATATGTCCCCCAAGGCATGGTCCGCATGTGGGCGTCGAAACAACCGCCTCAGCGTCTATGAAGATCTCCAGCAACCCTTCTTTCATCGCTTCCTTGTAGATCTGCTGGGTCGCGGGGATCACGATCATCCGCACATTGGGGTTCACCTTCCTGCCCCTGATCACCTGCGCCGCCTCCCTCAGGTCTTCGAGCCTTCCATTCGTGCAGGAACCGACGACCACCTGATCTATGGTCACCTGCGACAACTCCGCGGCAGGTTTCGTGTTCGACGGCAGATGGGGACAGGAGACCGTGGGCGGGATCTTTGAACAGTCGTATTCCCGCACTTCCGCATACGCCGCATCCGCATCGGACCCGTAGAAAGTGTACGGCCTCTTTGCCCTTCCCTTTGCATAGGCCTCGGTGACCGCATCCGGGATGATGATGCCGTTCTTGCCCCCGGCCTCTATCGCCATATTGCACATGGTGAGCCTTCCATACATGGGCAGGGCCCTGATAGCCTCTCCTTCAAATTCCATCGCCCTGTAAAGCGCTCCGTCAACCCCGATATCCCCTATGGTATGAAGGATGAGGTCTTTTCCCCCCACCCATTTCCCGGGCTTGCCATAATAGATGAACTTCATTGACTCGGGGACCTTGAACCAGCATTCTCCCGTAGCCATGGCAGCTGCGACGTCGGTGGAACCGACCCCCGTCGCAAAGGCGCCAAGAGCGCCATAGGTGCAGGTATGACTGTCGGCACCTATCACAAGGTCTCCGGGGACCACCAGTCCCTGCTCGGGCAGGAGCGCATGCTCAACGCCCATCCTTCCCACCTCGAAATAGAGTCTCAGGTCATATTCCTTCGAAAAGACCTTCAGCATCCTGCACTGCTCCGCAGCCTTGATGTCTTTCTGGGGAGCAAAATGATCCGGGATGAAGGCGATGCGGTCCTTCGCAAACACATCCTTCGCACCGATCTTCTTGAATTCCCTTATGGCGATGGGCGCGGTGATGTCATTGGCCAGGACGAGGTCAACCTTTGCGTTGATCAGCTCCCCGGGAGACACTCCCGGTTTTCCTGAGTGAGCTGCAAGAATCTTTTCCGTGATCGTCATCTCTTCCACCGTTCAACAGCAAGATTTGAGATAATTATTATACTGCCGGCGTGTACATATTAACAAGAGTTCTCCAAGCAACGGTCAGAGCTGCTGCACCCTCCGGCTGACATCCTTGTAATGATAATCCTCGGCAAGTATCTTCTCGTATACCGCCCTTGCCTGCTCCTTCTCTCCGGCAGCTTCGTAACAGAGCCCGAGACCGTAGTACGGCTCAAGGTTCGACTTGCCGACCGGCTCGTTCCCGATGACCCTGGAGAACTTTTCCATGGCCAGTTTTATCATGCCCTTTTCGAGGAATATCTTCCCGATCACTACTGAAGCGGCGGCATAGTGCGCCGCGTCCGGACCGATCTTCTGGAAGGCGCTCAGCGCCCTTTCCGTCAGGTTCAGGCGCATGAATATCTCGCCTGCTTCGAAATATTCTCCGCCCTTCTCGTAAAGCTCGGCAGCCTTCAACGTCCAGTTCCTGTCCGCCACTGTATGGTATGCGTCTGCCGCGAGGATGTATTTCCCCCCTTTTTCATACGCCTCCGCTGCCCTGAGGAAATCATGTATCCTGAGGAACATTTCACCCGCCTCATTGAAGTGTCCTTTTTTGACCAGGAGTTCTCCTGCCTTCACATATTCACCCGCTTCAGCAAATATTTCAGAAGCCCGCAGCAGATCCCCGGACTTCTCCGCGAAGGAAGCAGCCTCCTTTATGAGTCCCTTTTTGTAGGAAAGAGCAGATGATATCTCGTTGGATTTCCTGATGTCACCACCCTTCTCGAAGCATTCGGCAGCCTTCTCAAGGTTCCCCGACTGCACAAAACATTCGGCGGCCTTCATGAAATCCCCCTTCCCTTCATAGATCAGGGCAGCCTCGTTATGAAGGTTGCCTTTCAGAAAGATACGGATCGCCTTTTCAAGCTGGCCGGCTTTCCGGAACAGCTGACCGCTCATGGACGCATGCCGTTGCCTCGAGGAACCCGCAGCCGCGTGAAGCCCTTCTTCGATGAAACAGACTTCATAGAGCTCCCCCGCCTTAGCGTACTGCCCTGCCTTTTCATAGAGTTCCGCCGCCCTTTGAAAAAAACCGCCCCTTTCATACATCTGCGCGGCATTCTTAATATCGTCAACCTTCAAAAAATTCTCCGCAGCCTTCGAATTATTGCCGACCTCCCGGTATAACAGGGCTGCATTTTCAAAATCCCCTGCATCTTCATACGCCCTGGCTGCCAACGCATGCTCCTTTACCTCAAGGTAAAGCCTCGCAGCTTCGGCAAACTCGTTCAGGGAACGGTGCAGGTCGGCAGCCGACAGGTAATCCTTTTCCGCCAGAGCCTTCCTGAGCTTCTTTATTACCGCTTCCCTCTCCGCCCTGCTTCTCGCCCTCTCCAGGAGAGAACTCCTCAGGAGCTGAAGCCGCCCTGCGATGCCTGTGCCCAGGGGTTTCAGCATTTTGCCGAGCATCACAAAGACAAGGACGAGAACAACCGCGGCAAGCAGGAAAGGAATAAAGGTTTCTGCCCAGGGAATATGCAGCCGCTGGGCGATCTGTCTGGAGAACTCATCAAGATACGATACTACTTTATTCACCGGCATCGTCTTTTTGCGCTCTTGCCCCTTCCCGGTAAAAGAACAGCCCGCTTGATAATAAATGATATTGCCGGGCGGGTCAATTATTTTTTGCGAGGTTCAGAGTATCCGGGTGCTTCGCCGTTGCGCATACATGCGGTCTTTCAGCGGCATATGACTGACCCGGCTTGGGGAACCGTTGAGGGGCAAGGCTTTGTCGGGATCGTTGAACTTAATTCAGAAGAGACAGGATAAATAAGCTGTAACATCCTGATTATAATTATTTTTTGTTCTGCCCAAAAAACAGGCGAAGCGGAGAACATCAAACAGGTACGGCAGGAGTGAATGTCATCCGGAAGCTTATCCACAGGTTATCAACAGATGTTAACAAGTATCGGTAACGCGCCACGGGAGGAATTTTTTTTGAGGGAAGACCGGAATAATCCCGACCTGTGACGCCCGGAATGCAAACCCACTGGAAAGGCTCAAGAAACACTTATGCCGGAGGAAAAGAAGGAGGGGGTGGAGAGCACTTCCGATTTCCTTGCTTGTTACGGCCTGACCTGCCGGTTCACTGCCGCCGCCTCATCATGCCTGCCCGTTTTCTGGTAAGCAAGGGCAAGGTTATGGCGTGCTTCAAAATAATCGGGTTTCAGCTGAAGCGCATGCCTGAAATACCCGATCGCCTGATCAAAACTCCCTCGGGAGCCATAGGCAATCCCGAGATTGTTATAGGCTTCCGGATAATCCGGCTTGAGCCTCAGGGCGATCTGGTAGTGCCGCATCCCCTCATCGATCCTGCCTTTGGACACATAGGCAATTCCGAGATTATTATGCGCATCCGCGTCATCCGGGTTCAGACTTAAGCCTATCATGTACTGTTCTATTGCCTGGTCGGTCATACCCTTTGCGTTGTAAGCAATGCCGAGATTGATACGCGCATCAAGATACCTCGGTCTGATCTGCAACGCGCTTACGAACTGTTCAACAGCCCGGTCCGTCATGCCCCTTGCGTTGTAAACGAAACCGAGATTATTATGCGCTCTTGCGTTTGCAGGCGCCTTGCGGACCACATCTTCCCAGAGAGTAAGGCTGTCCTTCCAGACGGTGTTCCGTGCCCAGGTGGCGCCTGAAAGCGCCGCCACTGCTATCAGGCCAAGGACAAACACTGTCCTTTCCGCTCCGGGCAGTTTTCTCTCCACCTTTATCAATGCCACACCTACCGCTCCAGCAAGCGCGAGAAAGGCCCCTGCGGAGGGCAGATAAAGCCTGTGTTCGAATATCACATCCGCGATAGGGATAACGCTGGACTCCACAGAGAGCGCGACGAAAAACCAGAGGATGCCGAAGGCGATCAGGCGGTAATACCCGGCTTCCGTGAACCGTGAATCGTGACCCGTGAACCGCGCAATCCCCCCTTGCCCCTCGCCTCTTGCCTCTTGCCTGGCTCTGTAAAGCAGAAAGAGGGCAGTCCCAAGGATCGAGAGCAGAAAGAGAAAGGACAGCAATACGGATGGAGTAAAAAGAGAATGATAGACCGGATAATCATAATCAAGGTTCTGGTTGATGGGCAGAAATATGAGCCTTAAATAGGTGACGATCACCCGCATCTCTGTCATCAGATAATCCCCCCTTGAGATCACGGACTGGACCCTCGTCCGTTCACTCAGGTCCGAAAGGATCTCTCCCAGCGGCCTGTTCACCCCCATAATGCTCACCGGAATGATCACAAGGGTCAGCAAGACCGGTATCAGAAAAAAAAGCTTCTTCTTCAGCGATGACGTAAAAAAAATGAACTCATAGAGGAGGAGCACTACGGGAAGGGTGAACGCGATCTCCTTCGTCTTCATCGCGAGGACTGCGGATATGACAGACGACGGATACCAGGCAGCAGATGCCGTGAATCGCCTCATTGTTGATTGTTGAACGTTGATCGCCGATTGCTGCGTTGCCAGTCTTCCCTTCACATACATCACCACTGAAAGCAGATAGAACAGCGCCGCAAGAGAGGTGAACCGCTGCACAATATACGTTACCGCCTGGGTCTGTGCCGGATGGGCAACAAAAAGAAGGGCAGAAAAGAGGGCAATAAACCGTGAACCGTGAATTGTGAATCGTGAATCGTTTTCACAGCTGACAGCTGACTGTTGACTGCTGATTGCTGATTGCTGATTGCTGAAGTGCGGCGTTCTGAAGGTCAGGACCACAAGGCAATAGACGAGGATTCCGTTCAATATGTGGATGGCTAAGTTCACGATGTGATATCCGATCACCTCAAGCCCACCGACGCGGTAGTTCAGGGCAAAGGTAAGATAGCCGACGTACCTGCGGGTATTGTAGTCGTAGAACTTCTCACTCGAAATGAAGCTGCCGAGATCATGCATCAGCGAATTGTCCACGATGTTCCCGTGATCATCGAACTGGAAGGGGACGTCGAATGTGTTCGAATAGGCGATGAGCCCGACTATCGCTATAAGAAGAACAGGCAAAGCTTTCTTTTTCATGATCGAAGAGCCCGGCCGTCCACTTGACTACCTGACCTCGACCTTCTTGGCCTTAACCTTTTTTCCTTGCGTACCACTCATAGGTCTCTGCAATACCCTTCCTCAGCCCTGTCTTCGCTTTCCATCCGAGCGCGTTCAGCTTCGACACATCGAGCAGCTTTCTCGGTGTTCCGTCAGGCTTGGAACTGTCATAGACAATGTCTCCCCTCATACCCGACTATTTCCTTGATAAGGACGGCGAGATCACTGATGGAGATATCTTTTCCAACCCCGATATTTACCATTTCGGGACCATCATAGTTCTCCATCAGGAACACGCACGCCTCAGCAAGGTCATCGATATAGAGGAATTCCCTTCTGGGCGTTCCCGTACCCCAAAGGACAACAGGTCCAGGTCTAAATCCAGGCCCAGATTTAGGTTGAGGTTGAGTAAAACCTTTAGCTTTTCCCTTATCCTTGACCTTGACCTTATCCTTATCCTCAGCCTGTTGCATGGCAACCTTTGCCTCATGGAACTTTCTTATGAGGGCGGGCAGGACATGAGACGTCTCGAGATCGAAATTGTCAAAAGGCCCATAGAGGTTGGTGGGCATCACCGAGATGAAGTGTGTCCCATACTGCCTGTTGTATGCCTGGCACATCTTTATTCCCGCGATCTTCGCTATGGCATAGGGCTCATTGGTCGGCTCCAGCAGGCCCGTCAAAAGATGCTCCTCCTTCATCGGCTGCGGTGCGTATTTCGGGTATATGCACGAGCTTCCCAGGAAAAGGAGCTTCTTGACCCCGTTCTGGTATGACGAATGGATGATGTGCGACTGTATCATGATATTGCGGTAGATAAAATCAGCGGGGTACGTAGCATTGGCCAGTATGCCGCCGACCTTCGCCGCCGCGAGAAACACATATTCAGGCTTCTCCTTTTCGAAGAAAGCCTCGACCTCGGCCTGCCGCGTAAGGTCGAGCCCCCTGCTCGTCCTGAAGATGAGGTTGTCGTACCCCTCCGATTCCAGTCTTCTCATAATGGCTGAACCAACGAGCCCGCCGTGACCGGCAACGTAGATGCGGGAGGACTTATTCATGCAAGACCACCCGATAAGATAACCACAGAGTCACTGAGGCACAGAGGGTCATGAAACAACTCCCTTAATCCCATTCTTCAATACCGACAGATCTATTCATTAAACATCTCCCGATAAGATAACCACAGAGTCACTGAGGCACAGAGCGTTTAAGAATCTATTCATTAAACATCTCCCGATAAGATAACCACAGAGTCACTGAGGCACAGAGGTTATGAAACAAGTCTCTTAATACCATTTTTCAATACCGCAGCATAAAAATTAATGATGAGACCAACCTTACAATTTGATAGCCTAAGATATGTTAACAGCTGGGCTTCGTGAACAGGCAAAATTGTTTCGACACACTTAAGCTCCACTACCACTTTGTCATCCACAAGCATATCCATCCGATAGCCACAGTCAAGTTTTATGCCTTTATATTCCAGTGGCAGAGGTCTCTGTCTCTCGAAGGGAATTCCTTGCAGGCCCAATTCATAACAGAGACATTCTTCATAGGCAGATTCCAATAATCCAGGTCCGAGATGCCGATGAACCTCTATCGCACATGCAATAATATCTTGTGTTAATCCTTCATCATAATAGATCTTCTCTGTGTCTCCGTGCCTCTGTGGTTTAATGTGCATTTTTTCGAAGAACCCCTGTCGCCTCTTTAATGGCTCTTTTTGTCAATTTACTTTCACGATAGATCTTCTCTGTGTCTCCGTGCCTCTGTGGTTTAGCATTCATGTTCTTCATTTGCTTTTCTACTCACGATGTTTGAATGTCCTGAACCCTTCCCTCTTGCAGAGCTGATCCCTCTCCGCTTCCTTCAGGTCTTCCCGCACCATCTCGGAGACCAGTTCAGGGAACGTGATCGTGGGTGACCAGCCGAGCTTCTCCCTGGCCTTTGCGGGATCGCCGAGGAGCGTGTCGACCTCCGTCGGTCTGAAATAACGCTCGTCAACTTCGACGATCACCTTTCCGGTCTCTTTGTCGCATCCTTTCTCATCGATCCCTTTGCCTTTCCACTTGATATCGATCCCGACCTCCTGGAAGGCGGCGTGCACGAACTCCCTCACCGAATGCTGCTCTCCCGTGGCTATCACAAAGTCATCTGGCTCATCCTGCTGGAGGATCAGCCACTGGGCCACAATGAAATCTCTCGCGTGCCCCCAGTCGCGTCTCGCGTTCAGATTGCCGAGGAAGAGTTTCCCCTGCAATCCGAGTTTTATCCTTGCCGCCGCGCGGGTGATCTTGCGCGTGACAAAGGTCTCGCCACGGATCGGTGACTCATGATTAAAAAGGATGCCGTTGCAGGCAAAGAAATCATAGGCCTCGCGGTAGTTCACCGTGATCCAGTACGAATAGAGTTTTGCAACGCCGTAGGGGCTTCTCGGATAGAAGGGCGTTGTTTCATTCTGCGGCGTTTCCTTCGCCTTGCCGTACATCTCTGACGTGGATGCCTGGTAGAACCGGGTCTTTTTCCCAAGACCGAGGATCCTGATGGCCTCAAGGAGTCTCAGGGTGCCCAGGGCATCCGAATTGGCGGTGTATTCGGGTGTCTCGAAGGAGACCATGACATGACTCTGTGCCGCGAGGTTATAGATCTCATCGGGCTGGACTTCCTGGATGATCCGGATGAGGTTCGTGGCGTCGGTGAGGTCTCCGTAATGCAGCCTGAACTTGACCCTTTTTTCGTGGGGGTCTCTGTAGAGATGGTCGATCCTGTCGGTGTTGAAAAGGGATGCCCTCCGTTTTATCCCGTGGACCACATACCCCTTGTCAAGCAAGAAACTCGGCCAGATAGGCCCCGTCCTGTCCGGTAACGCCCGTGATCAAAGCGGTCTTCATGATGTCACGTTCTCCTTTTCTCTATGGGTATGAACTTTCACCGCATCCAGCATGATATTCTTTCCTATGAGCACGCCAAACGTCAATTGGTCGATCAGCCTGCTCACGGGAAAGAAGATCCTGCCATACAGCACAATTGTCTTCTCGCTGAATGCGTTCATGTGTCTCCGGTCTTGTGAACTTCGTGGAAAATTACCCGGGTTTTGCACTTCCCCGCCCGATCTTAATGCGGACGAAACTGATGAGCACCATCCGCAGCAACATCAACCCGTGGCGAAATCGATTGATATTCGTGCTGCCGTATGTGCGTTCCCTGTAGCGGATAGGGATGTCCACAATGCCGAGGCCAAGGACCGCTGCCGGGAAGATCAGCTCGAAATCCCCGAATGGATCAAAATCCCCGAAATCCTTTCGCCAGGCCGTGATGCGCTCATAATCCGATCGGGATACCAGCTTGGTGCCGCAGAGCGAATCGCCGATCCGCACGTCGAGCACCCAACTCAGGACTTTGGCAAAAAAGATGTTTCCCAGAAGGTTCAGAAATCGCATAGCCTGTCCTTCCATCGGATACACAAGGCGTGAGCCGTTGATGAAGTCGGCATGGCCCTCGCAATAGGCATCATAGAAACGGGTAAGCAGTTCAGGCGGCATCGTGAGGTCGGCGTCAAGGATCGTCAGGAGATCGCCGCTTGCCTGGGAGAAGCCCAGACGGACCGCGTCGTTCTTCCCTCTGCCTGTCTGCTGAAAGGCCTTGATCGGAAATTTGACGCGATACTTTTCGCTGACCCTTTCTATTTCTTCCCAGGTACCGTCTGTCGAATGCCCCTCCACGAAGATGATCTCCAGGCTGCACCCGAAATCCGGCATACGCTTCAGCGCGTTTTCGATATTGGCGTATTCATTTCGGGCAGGGATAATGCACGAGAGCGAGGGTTTGTATTGGGTCTCGGACTTGATCGGCCTGAGGACCGCAAGATATGCGAAGCTGAGCCACCGCACGCCGGGAATGCAGGGCAGTATGCGGTTAAAAAAATTCCCCAATCCCCATAACTTCCACGGGCAATAGGCGGCCAACCGGGTTCTGACTATTTCATAGCCGGAGAGTTCAGCAATGTTCTCCAGGTCCACCCTTGTAAGAAAGGTTGTCGGCACCGGCCCTTTCCGTATTCCGAAACGGTTGGCTAACCTGTACAACCAGTCCAGATAAGGATTGTAGGCAACGACCAATACCCGTGAGGTCCTGCTGAGCAAAGACTTGAGTTTCATCAGGAGCCCCTGTATATCATAGTGGTGGTTGAACGTGCCATTAAGCAAAATAGCGGTTCGAATGTTCTTCTCCCCCGTCAGATCAGGGAATACGTCGTTCTCTCTTACCACCTCTTTGCGCTTGGCCTCCATTTCACTCAAGAGTGTGCCGGTGTCCTCCTTTCTCGGCAGCCACTGGATAACCCGGTCAAAATAACGTGTCAGAGTGGATAATTCAGAGGCTATTAACCGGTTAACATACATATTCCATCCGGCATTCTTTGTGCTTGATGAAGCAGACCCGTTCATTTTCGTAATTCCCTGTTGTGTAACCTTGCCATTGAAGTGTTTAAATGCTGCCACGCACGATTGAAGCCCGCTCAGCCGGTCTTAAGGCGGGCCTGCCTGCCGGCAGGCAGGCTACCGCCGTTCAGGTCACACAGAGGGCCTGTCCGCACAGTTCATATCTGCCCGTATTCATACTCACTGGGCATCTCTTGTCATGACGTTGAGTGGCTCATCAAAAACCGTCAAGTGGTCAAGTCGTTGCGCTGTGACTACCTAACCACTTGTAAATGGCTCCTCAACTACTCAACCTCTTAACCAATTAACTACTCAATTTCACTTATCGAAAAGATGCCCTTTATCTCTTTTTTGTTTGTTTTATTGCGAAGGAGCTCGGCATGGATCGCCTCCCTTTTCAGGTACGAGGCGACGATTATACAGTCATAGTCGAGAGAGGGAAGATCGCGTATCGGCCTTATATCCCTGCCGAAGAATTTCTTCCCGGCCATCTCCCCGTCCACAACTCCCGAAAGTTCGATGTCGGTCTCCTGGAGAGTGAGGTACGCGATCTCGGCCACTTCGTCAGAGCCTGCGAAGACAACCTTCTTTACTCCATGGGAACGGAGTTCGGCAAACAACTGTTTGAGGTTGGCCCTTGCTTGACGATAGATCCTGATATAATCCTGGAACATATGGTAGCTGAGGCGGGTCTTTTCAGAGAAACCCGTCGGAGTGAGATAATATGCATACTTCCTCGGGGGTATGGACTTTACCGTGATGAACCCCTTTGCCACGAGGTTCTTTATGTAAGAGTTCACGAGGCCGAGCGCGATACCAAGACGGCTGCTGAGGTCCCTCTGCGTCAGCGATTCATTGGCCGAAAGCTCGGTGAGTATCTGGAGGGACCGGTGCTCTTCGGAATCGGAGGCGCGGCTATTGTTCATATCTTGAACAATAGCACCGGCCCCCCGCCGAAGTCAATACCTAAGACCCGTGAAGAGTGGTTGCCACAGCCACAACCCGGCCATCAACCACTTGACACACAACCACCTGACAATTCCGCAACCCGACTACTGACCCGGCTTCTTCGCCTCTGCACCGGGCTTCATTCCGGCTTCAGGGAGGAGTATCTCGATCTTCGCGTTCTTCTTCAGCTCCTGCTCCCACGCTCGTTTCCTCTTCTCCACCGCCCGCTCATTTCCCGCACCTTTTTCCTTCACTTTCTCAGAGATCTCCCCGGCGGTTATCATACGGAAAAGCTGTTCCCTCTCGATCAGCTTTCTCACAGAGGCTTCTGTGATATCCTGCCTTTTAAGGTGCTCCGCGTACTCTTTTTCCGTGCCGATCTTCGCCTTATACTGCTGCAGCATTTCATCGATAGTCTGTTTCGGCACGTCCATTTTCCGCCTGATCGCCTCCTGGATCGC
The DNA here is from genome assembly GCA_963699545.1 of Nitrospirota bacterium. Classification (GTDB taxonomy): domain Bacteria; phylum Nitrospirota; class Thermodesulfovibrionia; order Thermodesulfovibrionales; family UBA9159; genus JAMCQB01. The sequence goes on from CAVOUE010000002.1 coordinate 18,321, forward strand.
AAGTTCCCTGAATACGAGGAGATCGAGGGCCTCTTTCTGTACCTTCTTTTCAAGTTCGGGCGTCATCTGCTGTCCGCCCTTCACATAGTCCGAGGTAAGCCTGGTCGCTCTGGTGAAGAGGTCGTACTTCGTGATGGTTGCTCCGTTGACCCGCGCCACCACGACCTTTTTCAACTCCTCCATACCTTTCGTATACTGTTCCATCATCTTCTCATGCCCGGCAGGCTTCTCCTTCTTCCCCGGTTTCTCTTTGGAGCATGAGAAACCGGTCAGGGCGATAAGCGCCATCACAAGTACGATCATTCCTGCTGATATCCTGTTCTTCATTTGTTCTCCCTCAATCCTTCGCCCGTTTTTCGAGCTCGTCCTTTCTCTCGGCGCAGATCGTCGTCTGAATCTTCGCAGCTTTCTTCAATTCAGCCTCCCGCTTCTTTTCCTTTTTTCCACACCTTTGTCTGACGTGTTATCACCGGCCAGGACCTTCAGTTCTTCTTCTCTGCAGAGAGCGGGCCGGACTGCAGGATCGCGTTGCCCACCGCCACAAACGTATTGCGGCCGTAAGCAATTCCCCGAATATAATAGAGCGGTCCCGCGCTTCTTAAAGTCCAGGAATCGCCGTCAGTGGACGTCAAGATCATCAAATTCTTCTGCTCACGCTCAAGAGGGGTGCCAACGACAACAAACGTGCCTGCGCCAAAGGCCGCCGCCCTGAACTTAAAACCGGAGGTAACTTCCTTGTTCCCCCAGGTCAAGCCATCGGAAGAAGAAAGGACAGCGGCCCCCTGACTTCCGGCAACGAATGTGTCGCCTCCAAAAATGATCATGTCCAGGGTCTCTCTCACGCCGGAGATAATCGCTTTCCAGTTGTCGCCGTCAGCCGATGACACCATGGTCCCCAAATATCCCACAGCGACAAATCTTCCTCCGCCATACGCCACCGCATCCAGATTGTTTATCGTATCGGATTTGACCGCCGTCCACTTCAGCCCGTCCGGGGAAGTCAGGGCAGTCCCTTTGTCACCGACCACTAAAAAGCGTCCGCTTCCAAATACAATTCCGCTTAATCTTTCCGTTGTCCCGGAGCTTCCTTCTTTCCACTTCAGACCGTCTGAAGAGGTCAGTATCGTCCCTTTGTCGCCTATTGCCACAAAAATGCCGTTGCCGGAAGTCACCGCAGAAAAATTATTCACGGTGCCGGAATTCACCGGGGTCCATATTTCTCCGTCACGTGAGGTGAGCATGGTTCCCTTGTCCCCCACCGCGATAAAACGTTCCTTGTCGTAGACGATCCCGCGAAGGGCATAGAGGCTTCCCGAAGTCGTTTCTATCCAGTTGCCGCCGTCCTTCGATGTCAAAATGATACCGGGTTGACCCGCTATGACAAAGGTATTGCCGCCGAATGTCATACCTTCCAGTGTTATCCCTTCCTGCCGGGAGGTACCCTGTGAATTCGCCGACGCCCATTCCACACCGTCCGGAGAAGTGAGGATCGTGCCGTATTCTCCCAATGCAACAAAGATGTTCTTCCCGTATGCTACTCCTTTCAGCCAGCGTCTTATGCCGGAAGCCCTCCGCGTCCACTTTAAACCGTCCTGTGAGGTCATTATGGTGCCCCGGCCTCCGACGGTGACAAACGTCTTATCGCCATATGCCACAGCTCTCAGGCTTAGCATTGTTCCTATGCTTCTCGATTCCCAGGCAGCTCCGTCCTTTGATACCAGGACAGTCCCGGCTCCTCCGACCGCAACGAATCTGTCTTCTCCGAATGCGACTCCGTCAAGCGATTGCGACGTCCCCGAGGTGCGGGTCGTCCATGTCTCGCCTTCCTGCGACGTGAGGACAACGCCTTTATCGCCTACGACCATAAAGAGGTCGCTGCCGAAAGCAACTCCGTTCATTTTCGCCGAGGTATTGGATGATCTGACCGTCCAGTTGTCCCCATCGGAGGAGGTCAATATCGCACCGCCGTCCCCGACAGCCACAAAGGTATTCTTCCCAAAGGCTACTGCCCGAAGCCACTGGGAAGTTCCGGACCTTTTCAATGTCCATTCCTCTCCGTTTCGGGAGGTGAGTATCGTTCCCTTCTCCCCGACAACAACAAAAAGATTCCCTCCGTGTGCAGCGGCCTGCAAAGACAGGGGGTTCCTCAGATGCCACGTTTCGACAGGCTCCACGGCAGAGGCCCGGGCGGAAAAGACAACGAGTATGGCGATTACAGACAAAGAAAAGCTTTGCAGAGCATGCCTTTTCATAATTTCCTCCACCGTATTGTAATAGTTTTGGTCTGTATCAGGATCGAGCTTTACCGGACCCAATTGTGATATTTTAAATCAGACGAGGCAGATTTGTCGACTGCCCGCGTTCACGTTCGGGTCCGCTGTACAAAGCTCTCTTGCAGCTTTTATAATAACCTATGTCTGAAGCCGTTCATTCCTCACTTAAGACAGCCGTGAAAGGCACTGCCCTTGTCTTTGCCGGAATAGCGGTGAACCAGATGATCTGGTTTATCACGAAGCTTTTGATCGTAAGGAACCTGTCCAAAGAGGAGCTGGGCATCTATTCGCTGGTCGTGGGTATCGTCAGCATCGTTGCGATGATGGCGGGTGTGGGGCTTTGGGAAGGCTCGACCCGGTATATTTCTATATTCCTGGGACAGGGCAGGAAACAGAATGCTGACGCTGTTCAGCGGTCCTCTCTCAGGATAGGACTGATAACCGGCGCCGGGACTTGCGCCGTCATCTTCCTTCTTTCGGGCGTACTGTCCCGATACGTCTTCTACAAGCCCGAACTTTCCGTGCCGTTGATGGTGATGTCTTTCTTCATCCCGGCGTATGTCATAGCGATGGTCTTCACCTCCGTTCTGAGGGGGCACGGCAAAATAGCCCCCAAGGTATATTTTCTGGACATAGGGCAGCCTGTTTTCTATCTTGTCCTCCTCTGCTTTATCTTACTTTTAGGTCTGCCCTTCATAAACATCATCTGCGCATATGTTTTTTCGATGGCGGCGATGTGCGTGCTGATTGCCATTTACGGATATCACAAGACGCGAGTAAACCCCCTTGCCTCCCTGGGAAGCGGCGGGTATGTCGGAGAACTGCTCAAATTCTCGATCCCTGTATTATCGATAGATGTCATGTTCCTGATCTTCCGGTCGGCGGATACGCTCATGCTCGGCAGATACGGGTCTACTGAACAAGTTGGAGTCTACAGTGTGAGCGTCACCCTTGCGGCCTTTCTGATCCTTCCCCTTGAGGCCCTTTGGTATGTTTATATGCCGATAGCGGGCGAGCTCCATGCGCAGAACCGTTCCACTGATCTGGCCAGAACTTATAAGGTGCTGACCAAATGGGTCTTTTCTTTAATTCTTCCGGTTTTCTTCATACTTTTCTTCTTCCCCGAAATGACCCTCGCCTTTCTCTTCGGCGAGAGGTTTGGAGATTCCGCTGCCCCCCTGCGGATCCTTTCCCTCGGCTACCTCTTCACCGCCTTCGTGGGGGCCAACAGCATGCTCCTCCTCGTGTTCGGGCTTTCGAAAGTGGTCATGAAGGTCTCTGCTGTGTGCGCCCTTCTGAATGTCCTGCTGAACTATGTCCTGATAAAACACGTCGGGCTCGGGATCAAAGGGGCTGCGCTCGCTACAATGGTCTCGTTAATTGCGGTCAGTTTAGGTTATTCCTTTGCCCTTTACCGTCACAACGGGATGCATCCCATTGCGTCCGGTTATCTGAAGCCTGTCATAGGGTCCGCGGCCGTCGGGATGGCGATATATGCTGCAGCCAAGAGCCTGCCGCTCAATTTCTGGATGCTCCCTGTCTACTTCCTCCTCTATATCTGCGGTTATTTCGTTTCGCTCGTGGTCACGCGCAGTCTCGATGCCGAGGATGTCTTCCTCTTCGGGGAGGTCATGAAGAGGACCGGGGTCTCGCCGGAGGTCACCAGGAATATTATAGGGAGGATATATAAGGGGAATATGGAGAAGAGCGATGTTTGCTGAAAGAAACCGGGGCACATTTCTTGGGATATGCGCATGAGTATTATCGATAAACTTTATATCGGTCATAGGGCCTTAACCGCGCTGATCAGAAATGAATTTCAATCAGCTATAGAAATAACGACTGTTTTTCCTTGCAGTAATTCCTGCAACTTTTGCCCGCAGGACAAGTGGCGTAATGCGTATAAAGGAAAAAGTCGTCTTACATATGAAGAATTCTGCAAGATTCTCGATAAAATCCCCAAGCATGTCCGTATAGACTTTTCCGGATTTTCAGAACCCTTTTTGAACCGTGATTCCTCTCTCATGATGCTCCGGGCTTATGAGAGAGGATATAATGTCACCCTGTATACCACATTAGTTGGGTTCAGGCAGGAAGACCTGAATATTATTAAAGACATTCGCTTCTCTGCATGCCAGCTCCACGTTCCGGATGATAACAATTTCAAGGTGCAGGATGAGGAAAAATGGCTTGAGGCATATAAACTGTTTGCAGGACATATTCATTATGACAGCGCCCTTTATTACCTTGGGTCTCTTTCCTCCAGACTCAAAAGTGAGGTGATCGGCGTGCGAAGTATCGATTCCGTTTTGACCCGTGCAAACAATGTCAATCCCGGAGTTGCTCTGCCTCTTCCCCGTCATAAAGGGGTCATCAAGTGCTGGTCATCGGGGAATCGATTCAATCAGAATGTAATGATGCCTAACGGTGACGTGTATCTTTGCTGTATGGATTGGTCATTGCAGCACAAACTTGGGAATTTGCTTGAACAATCCTATGAAGAGCTGCATAAGAGCAAAGAATATGGCACAGTGTGCCGCGGGATGAATGATGAATCTATTGAAACGGTCTGCCGGTATTGCGAAAGGAGCAAAAGCCGCTTTTATAAACTGTAATAATATGATCAGGTCATTTGTTTCTTTGGCAGGAACTGGAAGACAGAAGTTGTTGAGGTGTATATGATAAATATTATCTGTAAGAGTGCTATGCATGTTTAACAAGTTGATGAAACGCCTTGTCAGAGAAAAGGCCCCGGTAAATGTTCAGGACCTGACAAGAATACATCCGGTAAGCTCCAATTTCGGCTGGGAGCGTGGCACCCCCATAGATCGGTACTATATTGAAAATTTTTTCCGGGCGAATACTCAGAGCATCAGGGGACGGATTCTCGAAGTCGGCGGGGCTTACTACAGCAGGCGTTTCGCCGGAGGAAAGGCCGAATCTTTTGAGGTACTGCATGCGACGCCGGAGAATAAAGCGGCTACTATGATCGGGGACCTGACCGACACTGCGACTCTGCCGGAAAATTCATTCGACTGTTTTATCTGCGCGCAGACATTGCAGTACATATTTGATGTTCGCAAGGCGGTAGAGGGTGCCCATTATCTCCTTAAGCCCGGTGGCGTGTTGTTGGCTACAGTGCCGGGAATCAGCCAGATCAGCCGATATGATGCGCCGCGATACGGAGAATACTGGAGGTTCACGGCTGATTCGCTGCAACGGCTCTTCGAACCTGTATTTAGAGGAGGGCTCGAAATTAAAAGCTTCGGTAATGTTATGGCGGCAACTGCATTCTTACAAGGGATTGCTATTGAGGACCTGCCGGACCTGTCTTTGCTCGATAAGCATGATCCTGATTACCAGTTGCTGCTTACGATACGGGCGAGAAAGGCGTTGTAATGAACAGCATGGCATTCCGTGCTGCCAGATACTTCTATACGAGCCCCCGAAAGCTAAAAAACAGGGTGCTAAACACGATCGATCACCCTGTTGTAACTTTACTCTATCACCGGGTAAATACACTTGCCCCTGACCCGCATTTACTGACGGTGACTCCTGAGCATTTCCATGCGCATCTCAAATTCTTGAAAGACAACTTCCATATTGTCAGATTCGAAGAGGACTGGTCTGCTCTCAAGGGACCCGCTGTGGCGGTGACCTTCGACGACGGCTATGCAGACAATGCGCTGGAAGCGCTGCCTGTTCTGGAAGCAGTAGGTGCGCCTGCCACTTTTTTTATCAGCACAGGAGTTGTCGATGCCGGACAGGTGTTCTGGTGGGATGAACTTGAGCGTATTGTTCTTGGAAACTGGCCCTGTTCCGAAAGTTTCGAGCTGGATGACAGCCGGTTCGGGAGGTCCTGGCCGACAGGCAGTGATTTGCAACGCAACCGTCTCTACAGGGACATATATCCGCTCATGAAAAAAATTGATTCCGGGCGGCGAAATTTCTGGCTTGTTCAGTTACGACAATGGGCACGGGCCAAGGAAGCAAGGAGTGAAGTCAATCGGCCGATGACGCTCGATGAACTGCGGAGAACTTGGAAGGAGCCGCTGGGTTACCATCGGGGCCCATACTATAAGCCATCCGCAGTTGTCTTCTTTGTCGGCGGAAGAACAGCGGAAGGAAATCGAGGGCTCCAAAAAACAGATGGAATCCTGGTTGGGACGGAAGGTCGCGGTGTTTTCCTATCCCTTCGGCTGCAGACGCGACTACACACAACAGACTGTGCGTATTTGCAAGGAAGCGGGTTTTTCCAAGGCTGCCGTCGCTTTCTCCGGGCAGGCGCACAAGTGGACAGACCCGTTTCAGATCCCCCGTCAGCAGGTTCGCAACTGGCCTGTTTCACAGTTCAGCAAGGAGGTGCGATCGTTTTGGACCCTATGATTAAGGTTAGCGTGATTATCCCGACGTATAATTATGCGAAATTTATTCCTGAGGCGATACGCAGCGTTCTGGACCAAACCTTTTGTGATTTTGAATTAATTATCGTGGATGACGGGTCAACCGATGAAACCAGGGAAGTAATAAAACCATACCTTGATGACGCAAGGGTAAAATATGTTTATCAAGAGAATAAAGGTCTTTCCTCGGCGAGGAATTTGGGCATAACGACGTCCCGTGGAGAATATATTGCCTTCCTCGACGCTGACGACCTATGGATGCCGGAAAAACTTCAAAAACAAGTGCCCCTGCTGGAGAGTAATCATAAGGTCGCTCTTATATATAGTATGGCGGAACAGATTAACCATGAAGGCAAAGCCATGCCGCATTTATCGTGGCCCCATCCGGAAAACAGATACTTATGAAGACCTCCTTTACTGCAACTGGGTTGTTGGGTCCGGCTCATCGGTGCTTATAAGAAAAAGTGTTTTTTTTGAAGTTGGTTTATTCGATGAGAGTCTTAAGGCGCTGGAGGACCTCAATATGTGGATACGTATACTGCGTTACCGCAGGAGTGCTTATGTCAATGAAGCACTGGTAAAAATAAGAAGACATGGCGAAAGCATGCAAAGTGATATAAAAAAAATGGAACAAAACCTTTTGCAGCACATTCAAAAAAGCATCGAAATGTTCCCCGAATTAAAAAAATTTGAGGGGAAAGCAGTTTTCCATGTATATGAAGGGCTTATGTTCCTGAGCTATATTTATAACAAGAAGAAAGAAATATTGAAATATTATTTCAAGGCAGGACGTTGCAGACCTTCCTTTTTCTATAAGAGCATTATAAGATTTATGGGAAAAACTTCGAAAGGACAGACGCATGTCTTATAAATGAGAATCCTCTATGTCATAGACCACCTGAGAGGTGGAGGGGCAGAGCAGCAGTTTATCAACATCGTTAATAACGTCAATGCTGAAAAATGTGTGTATCTTACTGAAGACCGGGGCATAAGGGTTGAGAACCTGGATAAGACCATTCCCTTAAAGGGAGGCTACGGGAAAAGGGTTTTCATGAAGTCAATTATCGAACTCAGGAAAATAATTGAATCTTACAGGCCCGATATAGTCCATGCTTTCTTAATGTATTCTTGTTTCTTAACAGCATTAAGTAAAAGAATCTCAAAACATAAATTTCTGTTCATAGCCCAGGAATTTTCACCGCCCGATGAGATATTGAAAGAGGTCAAATGGGCAGTGCTTAAAAAAAACCTGCTGAAATTCAGTTACTCCTCAGCCGATAGGATATTGACGGTATCCAAGGCCTGTAACCAGAGCTTTGTCAATGATGGCTATGTTCGAGAGGAGGGGAAAGTTGAATTCATATATGACGGACTGGAACGTGAGAAATACTCCCTGTTGGAGCCGCGCGAGGTCATCCGGGAAAAGAAAGGCCTGTCAGCCCGGTATTTTTATATATCTTTTGTGGGGTCCCTTGTGCACAGGAAAGGGGTGGAATATCTTATTAAGGCTTTTATGAGTATAGACAACACAAGCCTTAGACTCATCATTGTGGGTGACGGGCCGAACGGAGATATCTTTAAGGACATGGCGAAGGGAGACAGTAGAATAGAGTTCCTCGGATATAAAAAGGACGCCGTTAGCTATATTAAGGCATCCGATCTCTTTATCCTGCCTTCTCTTTACGAAGGACTCCCCAATGTGGTTATAGAGGCAATGTCTGTGGGAACTCCTGTCATAGCGACAAATGTTTCAGGCATCCCTGAACTTATTGAGAATAATGTTAACGGACTACTTGTTCCCGCAAGGGACGCAGTGAGACTGAAGGACGCAGCTTTGGAACTTATAAACAGAAAAGAATTGTCTGCACGCTTTGCAAGGGAATCTATAAAGAAAGCTGCCTATTTTAATATGGATAGAATGATAAGAGATTATGAAAGTCTTTACAGGCGACTTCAGGATGAAAACCTGTTATCAAGGCAAAGTTGAAAATCTTACACCTTATCTATGACCACATCAGTAACCCCTGGGTCGGTGGCGGGGGCGCCTTCAGGGTGCGTGAACTGTACCGGAGGATGTCGGACCGCCACGAGATTACCGTCGTGTGCGGCAGGTATCCGGGCGCCGCGAATTACCGCGAAGACAATATCGACTATGAGTTCGTCGGGACCGATCGGAACAATTATATACTGAGTACCTTCTGTTTCGCGGCGAAGGCTGCAGCGTTCGTCAGGGTCAATGCCGGGAAGTACGACGTCATTGTGGAGGATTTCGCGCCGTACAATCCAGTGCTGTCCTTTATGTGGCACAAGAACGCGGTAATCCAGTTGCACCAGCTTGAGGGGCTCCGCCATCTGAGAAAATACTGGTTCTTTGGAATTCCTTTCTTTCTGATCGAGAAATTCTATCCCCGCTCGTTCAAAAATGCATTGGCTGAATTGCCCGCGGCAAAGGAGAAGTTCGGCCTGCGGGGAAATGTCAGCATCCTTCCCAACGGATTTGATCCCCAACTCCTGAGCGTTGAGCCCGAAGAGAAAGATTATATGCTTTTTGTCGGACGCTTCCATATCGACCAAAAAGGGCTTGACATTCTTCGCGATGCGCTGCGTCTCGTTGCGGGAAGACTTGTGATTGTCGGAGCAGGAAAGGATGAAGAAAAAGTGAGGCAGCTCTTTAAGAGGTTCATCGTCGATGGCAGGGTGACAATCACAGGGTTCATGAGGGGAAGGCAGAAAGCGGAGCTTCTCACAGGATGCACGTTCATCGTCATGCCATCGCGCTATGAAGGTCAGCCGTTGACCGTGATCGAGGCCGCGGCCTGCAGCAAGCCGGTCATTGTGAGCGATATCCCTGAATTAAGATATGCGGTCGAGGCGGGGTTTGGTCTGTCCTTCAGGACAGGTGATGCTGAAGACCTAGCTGAGAAGATGAATCTTCTCCTGAGTAATCCCTCCCAAAGGCAGGAAATGGGGAAGAAGGCAAGGGAATACGCACGGAATTTTACATGGGATAAAATCGCGGAGGAATATGAGAAGTACTTGATGGAGATAGGGAAAAAAACCTGAAGAAAGTCGTTAACTGAAACGAAGGTCCCAGAGTTTTGACATCAGCATGGTTTATGATGTAAGATGTAAGAAAAGGATAGCCCGATGAATAGTATCAAACACAGGACGCAGATATCTCTTGAGGACTGGCAGTATCATATGCTGCTTGAGACTGTCAAAGAAGACAAAAAAGAGCCTCTCAAGTATCATCAGGGATTTATTGGCCGAAAAATTCAGCAAACTGCCCGCTGATAAAAAGCAGGACCCCTTGTTTGAACTGGTAGGCATAGGTTCAGGAGACGGTTCACCAGTAGCGAGAGAGCACGACAGATATCTTTACAGGCAAGAAGAAATGAAGAGGGTGTTTGTCGATACGGGAGGATGGTATGCGCTCGTTGACAAAAGAGATCCTGATCACGAAAAAGCCACGGGTTTCCTCAGGGCGAATATCTTTCCCCTGATTACTTCCAATTTTGTATTCGGTGAAACAGTTACACTCATCAGAATGAGGCTGGGCTGGACGATCGCGGCGGATTTCGGTAAGAAACTCAGGGAGAGCGGGTTTGTAAGCCTTGTCTCTTTGAGAGATGAGGACGAGGCGAAGGCATGGGAGATTTTTTTGAAATACAAAGATAAGGAATTCAGTTATACGGACTGTACGAGTTTTGCATTTATGGAGAGATTGCGGATTGAAACCGCATTCTCTTTTGACAGCCATTTCAAAGCGATGAAATTTAATGTTGTGGGATTATAAGAAGACGAGATGTTGGTAAGCGAAAGGGGACAGATCGTCGTCCCAAAAAAGATAAGGGACTCCGTCCACATCGATAAAGGGGATGAATTGGAAATCGAGACGGCCGGTGCCGTTAAAGAAATAATCAAACTGGCCCCGCTGCTTTCAGCCTGATCGATCACCGTCACATGGACGCAACAAAAAAAATACTCATCCTGCCGCTTTACGGCATCGGCGACGTCCTGATGTCCACTCCGGCCATCAGAAACCTGAAGGAGCAGCTGGATTGCGAGATCACCTATCTCCATATGTTCAAGACGACCCACGACATCCTGCTCAATAATCCTCATATCAAGGAGAACATATTCTTTCCCTTCCTGACATCCTCCAAACTTGAGGGTATCCGCTTCCTGCTGCAGTTCAGAAAAAAGTTCGACTGCTCGATAAATTTCTACCCCTCCAACAGGAGGGATTACAATCTGGCGGCGTATCTCGTCGGCAGTCCCGTCAGGATAGGACATCGCTATGTGATCAGGGACTTGGCTGAACTTAATTTCCTCAAGAACAGGACGGTGCGAGAAGACGATTCGCTGCATAATGTTGAAGAAGACCTGAGGCTTCTCGAGTTCCTTGGGGTGAGAACGACCAGGGCATATCCCCTGGATTTCTTTGCCACAGAAGATGAACTCCATTTTACGGATGGATGGATACGGGAACGGCGGCTGGAAGGACGCATGCTTGTCGGGATGCACCCCGGAGCAAGCGCTTTCAAGAACCATGCAAGGAAGAAGTGGCCGGAGGCATCGTTTGCCGCGCTCATCGACATACTTTCATCAGAATTGAAAGACAGCATTTTCCTTCTTTTCGGCGGTCCGGAGGAACATGACTTAAGAAAAACAGTTAGAGCATCAGTCCTCAACAAAAAAAACGTCTTGTCTGTGGATTCCTTATCAGTAAGACAGGCATCATCCCTGATGATGCGCTGCCGCCTTTTTATAAGCAATGATTCGGGGCCTATGCATATGGCAGCAGCGGCAAGGGTTCCGGTTGTGGCCATTTTCGGCCCGACGAATCCGGTCTGGGTCAGGCCCTGGGGGGTTCCGCACAGGGTGGTGAGGGCGTGTGAGTCCTGTAACCCCTGCTTCAGATATTCTCCTCTATCCATGCGCTGCGTCGAAAGCCGCGACTTCGCCTGTCTCCGGGAAATAACCGTCGAGCAGGTGTATAATGCGTGCGTGGATCTGCTCAGTCACGTGGCCGTGCTAGACCCGGGGGGCGGTGGTCCGTAATCCCAAAAGAAGTGCAGTTCGCCACAAGGATCACAGACAGGAACAAATCCAGACATGACCCCATTGAAAAGAAAATTCATTATTGCCGCTTTAGTTGCGCTTACCACGTTCATGGTTTATCTTCCTGCACTCCAGAATGCTTTTGTAAACTGGGACGATGACGTATATGTTTACGGGAATTTCTTCATTCGTTCTATAGATATAAAATTATTTGGATCAGCATTTTTAGGGTTTCACGCAGGTTATTGGCTGCCCCTTATATGGATATCTCATGCACTGGATTATGCCATTTGGGGATTGAACCCTCTCGGGCATCATCTTACCAACAATATTCTCCACGCCATAAATACCTTTTTGGTGGTATTGCTGGTGGTAAGGTTAATTGGGTCCGGTTTTGGCGATTCATGTTCCTCCGGAAAATCCGGGACACTTCCGAACGACCATAGGAAGCGTCCCTATTTTCCGTCCGGTTCCCCGGTTCCCAGTCCCCATTCACGATCCACATTGATCGCCGCTGGCGCAACCGGTCTTCTCTTTGGTCTCCATCCCATTCATGTGGAATCAGTAGCATGGGTAGCGGAAAGAAAAGACCTGCTTTGCGCTTTGTTTTATTTGCTCAGTGTCATGGCGTATGTGAGATATGCGGTAACAACCCTTTTTAGCCAGGAAACAAAGTTTGACCACAGAGGCACTGAGACACAGAGAGATTCAAATATACAAATCCGAAATCGTCTTTTCTCCGTGACTCCGTGTCTCTGTGGTTCATTTTCTCTCCATAGATATTATCTCCTCTCCCTCCTCTTCTTCACCCTCGCCCTCATGAGCAAACCGATGGCGGTCAGTCTTCCCGTGGTTCTGTTGATCCTGGACTGGTATCCCCTTAAGAGGATACAGTCTCTCAGGACACTGAGGGCTGCATTGTTCGAAAAACTCCCGTTTATTGCGTTCAGTATCATTTCATCCATTCTGACTGTTCTGGCACAAAAAGCGGCAGGTTCTATCGCCTCGATAGAATCCGTACCTTTATCGGCAAGAGCGCTCCTGGCTGTGAAATCTCCCATCGCTTATCTCTGGAAAATGATATTGCCTCTGAATTTGATCCCATTTTATCCCTATCCTGAGGATCTGTCACCTTTATCTTTGGACTCTATTTTACCGATCGTACTCGCGGCGGGAATTACGGTTACCGGCTTCGCACTTGTGAGGAAACAGAAATTATGGTTGGCGGTCTGGGGTTACTTCATTGTGACCCTGCTTCCGGTTCTCGGCCTTGTTCAGGCCGGAAGCCAGGCAATGGCGGACAGGTTCACGTATTTGCCCAGTATCGGACCATTCCTTATTTTCGGTCTGCTCGCGGCGGGCGTGTATAAAAGAGTGGCCTCCCTGAGAAGATGGAAGACGTTTCTGCAAACAGCCGGTCTTATCCTGGCCGGGGTCATGCTTGTGTCTCTGTCTTATGCCACGATAAAGCAGATCGGCGTTTGGAGGAATAGTCTCGTCCTCTGGAATTATGTCATCGGCAAAGAACCCTTAAGATCTCCATCAGCGCATTATAATCTCGGTAACGCCTACTTCTCCAAAGGCCTGTCAGATATGGCATCACGACAATACCAAATTACCTTGGGTCTGAAGCCGGATTATTCAGCCGCTCATTTCAATCTTGGAGTCATCTATCTGAACAACGGTTCCATAGACATGGCGCGAAGAGAATTTGAGTTGGTGTTGGGCATGAGACCGGATGATGACAAAGCACGAGAGCTTCTTAATTCCATTATCGCACGCTCCAATTCCGGGGACACCATCCCTGATTATTGACTTGGGTCAGGCTGACCTGCTAACCTCCTTGCATGGCTTGCATTGCCAGAGTTATAGCTGCCGGGTTCCCGCATCATGTCACCCTGCACGGCAATTCCCGCGAATGCTGACTACTTGCTTTATGACAAAGGATTTCCTTATCCCTTTTCAAAGGACGTGCCCTTAGGGGCCGATTGGTACTTGCGGCGCGGATTAAGTAGAGCGATATGAAAAGACTGATATCACCCATACTGGACTCACTGAGGGCGCCTGCTTTGAAGGCTTCCCTTCTGCCGTTTATTACCGTAGTCGTGCTCGTCTCAGCCGGCGTTTATGCGAACACCCTCTCTAACGATTTCGTATACGACGACAGATCGCAGGTGCTGGAGAACCGTCTCATCCTGGATTTCAGGTACCTCCCCGATATATTTACCAGGAGCGCATGGAGCTTTCAGTCGGCTCCGGTCATCTCAAATTATTACAGGCCCATGATGAATGTCATCTACATGCTCAACTATTACATTTTCGGCCTCACCCCATGGGGTTTTCACCTGGTGAACATACTCTTTCATGCGGGGAACTCTGTTCTGGTCTTTCTCCTGACGGCAAGGCTGCTGCGGGATGCCCCGGATCGGGTATCCGAAACAGGTGGCCGTCCGGTCTCTGCGAACATTCCCCCGTTTATCGCCGCGCTGTTATTTGCAACTCATCCCGTCCATACGGAGGCAGTGGCCTGGGTTGCCGCGGTGCCGGAGCTGTCTTTTACACTTCTTTATCTTCTGTCCTTTTATCTGTTCATCGGATCCGCCGCGGCATTCAGTGGCAAGTATGTGCTGTCCGTAGTGCTGTTTTTTGTCGCCGCATTCTGCAAGGAGAACAGCCCTGACCCTTCCGATCATCCTTTTCTGCTATGACTATCTCTTTCGCTCCTCCTCTCCATCCACCCCCGGCAAGGGGGGAATAAGATGGGGGTATTACTTGAAGCGCTCTCTCCCCTATGTGGTTGCAATGGTCGTATACATCATCATAAGGTTCTATGCGCTCGCGGGACTTGCACCCCATCAGGGGCGTTTTGGCTTCTCCCAATCCCTTATCAACGTATTTCCGCTTTTCGCGCAGTACCTGGAAAAACTCCTGCTTCCTTTCAACCTCAATGCGTTTCACGTCCTGCATCCGATCTCGTCCATCCTTGAGCCGGGGGGAATGATCGCGCTTGTTGTAACCGTTGCCTTTCTTGTTTTCGCGTTCCTCTCTTTTAGAAAGGACCGAAGAGCCTTTTTGTGCCTGCTTCTCATTGTCGTCCCTTTACTGCCTGTCTTCTATATCCCGGTGCTTGGACAGAATGCCTTTGCTGAGAGGTATCTGTATCTCCCCTCGTTCGGTTTCGTTCTCCTGCAGGCTTTATTGCTGAAGCGGGCCTGGACGGCTGCGCCAAGAATGGCCAGGGGGTTGACCATTGCAATGATAGCCGTAATGGGCGTTTATTCCCTGACTGCAATAAGCAGGAATGCCGTATGGGAAAATGACTACGTCCTTTTTGAGGATACGGTGAGAAAATCCCCGGACGCTGCGATACCCCGCGAGCGTTTCGGGACCGCGTTGCTGAGCAGGGATCGGGCTGACGAGGCCATAGAACAATATCAAATCGCTCTGCGCTTGAGCATGGATTATCCGGTGGCCCATGCGAATCTCGGGATCGCGTTGAAGGGCAAGGGATTGCTCGATGAGGCCATCAGGCACTTTCAGTACGCCGTAGCATTGCGCCCGGGCTTCCCGAGGATCACTTCAATCTCGCACAGGCCTTTCGGGACAGGGGCTTGCTCGAAAGGGCCGTTGCCGAATATCAGACTGCGTTATTGCTGAATCCGGATTTCGTTCTTGCGCGTTTCGATCTCGGGATCGCTTACGAGATGCTCGGGTTGAAGGACAAGGCCGCCGAGCAATTCAGGGTACTTGCCGAGAGACGTCCGGGTGATGCGATGAAGGAATTCAACAGAGGGGTGGATCTCTTTAATGAAGGATTGATCGAGGAAGCAATTGAGCACTACCTGAATGCCTTGAGACTTGATCCGAATTTAGCCGATGCCCATAACAATCTTGGTGCAGCGTATGGGTCGGCCGGGTCGCTGGATAAAGCCATTGAACATTTTCAGTCCGCTGTAAAATTGGATCCGGCCAATCCGACGTACCGCCAGAATCTATCGAGGGCCCGGGCACTGAAAGGGCGGAAGCCTGCCAACTGAACAGAATTTCGGGAAGAGGGGAATTACGTCACATTGCGCTTCTTCCGGATGTCCCTAAAAAGTGACAGGAATATCGCCATCAGGAGAACGCCGCTTACGACCATTGCCGCATATATGCGACGAGGCACATATGTGAAGACAAGGGCATGTTCTCCTTCCGGCACTACAACCCCCCTCTGGACAGCATTCGTCTTGTATATCTTCGCCGGCTTCCCGTCAATATACGCCTCCCAACCCGGATAGAACTGGTCGGCGAGAACGACGAACCCTGTTCCCCTGAACCTCGCTGATACGGTCACTCTGTCGGGCCTGTCTTCCGATATGCTCACCTCACCGGGAGAAAAGCTGTCCGCCCCGATCTCCCGGAGGTCCTTCGTCGAAACAGCCGCTTCGTACCACGGATTCACCCGATACGAAAAAATCCTTTTTAATAATTCATCCGCCGAATCAACCGGCTTAAGTCCTTTTACGGAGTGAGCCCTTGGCAGGGCGATCATATTCTCATAGATCGAGAACGAAGGGCCGGTGGCGAGTGCCCGGTAGATCGGAAGATAATCCGCTCCATCAGGCCTTTTCGCGACCGGCGGGAAAGGGACGGACCTGCCTTCTCCATCCCTGCCGAAATACCACCTGACATCTCCGGGATTTCCGACGATGTTGTCGACCACGAGATATTTCACATTCAGGATGCTGAGCAGTGAGTTGTTCATGATAACGGTACGCCAGATCCCCGGTGGTTGTGTCCACATTGAAGGCAGGATCTTTTGATACTCTTCCAGCTGCAAGGGGTGATAACCTTCGACGAGACGGATGCCGCGCGTCATGGCATTCAGCGGCACCATGTTGCTCGACATGAAGATCGCCCTGCCGCTGTTGCCGGATAAAAGAATAACGTCATACATTTGTTTGTTGTAATTCCTTACGGCATCGGCATCCGGCAGGGGCTCTTTCTTGTAGAGCATCGCCTCCGCGAAGATGAGGAAAAAGATAGCAACCAGCGCGGCATCCCTGAGAAAGCTTTTCCCGGCTTTCAGGCGGACAAGGACACTCGCAAGATAGGCGGAAATGGTGAGGATCGGAATATATATTCCAGGGTCGCTCATGCTCAACGCGTCTTTGGGAACGTCGCCGCGCTCCCATCGCAGTTGAAAGTGTTGCATTTGAGAAAAACTGTCCCTGAAAAAATCGCGTAATGCATCATGGAACAGGGTAAACCCGATGAGAGAAGCGAGAATTACCGCGGAAAGGGCTATGACAAGCTCTGTTCGAAAACGCCTTTCTTTTTCCCTATCCATCAGGAAGGACATGCCGAAACCCACGAGGATACTCATGGAAAAAGACACTTCAAGTATGTGCTTCGACGGCCCTCTGAATACATTGTAGACCGGCAGATGAAAAAGCAGCTTGTTGAGAGGCCGTATGCTGTCGCCGAGGGCGAGCAGAAAGGCCAGAACTGCCATCATCCCCCAGAAGAAGATGAGGGGGTTCCTCTTCCATCTGAAGAAAATGAGTATGCAGAGCACAAATGGCAGAGTACCCACAAAAGCCTCCTGCCCCAATTCCGGTGTTGGCCCCCAAAAATCAGAGCTATAGCTGCCCCCATAGTAATACAGAAAGGGGAAAAGAAAAGTGGGTATCATGTACACAGGAAAAGCAAAGGATGAGAAGAACTCATAGGACGCAAGCTTTGTTGTCACTGCCATTGTTGAAAGTTCGTACGTGGCCAGAATTTGGGGAAGCACCATCAGACATCCAAGTGCAAAGGAAAGGACGCTTAACAAGGCGAACCTCGATCTCTTTGCGGGATCCAGGGAATACAGGCAGAATATAATATAGAGCGTAACCATGATATATGTGTAGAAACATACCTGGAGAGTCCCCGCAAGACCCTGCATGGCAACGGTAAGCCCTAAATAGAGAGCATCTTTGACCCTGAGGTCCTGTCTCAACCGTTCAAGAAAAAAAGGATGAGCGGTATCCATGCGCCTGGAATTACCACCATCGGATGCTGTAAATGTGCGGGAAGATAACCCAGGAGAGAGAAGACAGTGCCCGATACGAGGGAAGGGAACACCCCCAGGCCGATCTGCCTGGCGTAAAGGAACGTAAAAAAACCGGCGAGCGCGTAATGAAGCATGAAGTTGAGATTAAAAGCGAGAATGGGATCGGGAAGTGCGGAGATTACGACATGAACAGGATAAAGAGCGCCTGCAGTCATATTGGCGAAAAAGGGGAAACCCGAAAACTGATATGGGTCCCAGAAAGGGAAAGTAAGTATCCCTGTATTGACGTGACATCATGACCATCATAGGGTAGGATTGGTCGAAGCCGTCTCCCGATCGCAAGAACAGCGCCCTTCAGGAATACATCATAGAAATAGATACAGGTGAGGGCCGCAAATACAGGCAGATATTTGATCTCTTTTCTTAACTTAACCATTTTTTCCTGAACAGCAAGCACATTCTCCAATAACAGAAGTATAGTATGACAAAGTTTTCACCATTTGCAAGGAAGTTCCTGATGTCGCATGCACTGCTCAGGAAGTGGTGTGGGGTCAAAGCGTCAGTGCAAGTCCTGTCCGCCGCACATTATGTTCTTTCATTTGTGTGTTGATCGTGGGGCCTCCAGCGCGTAACATCCGTCTTTATAACCAAGATCGCATGCCTTCTGAAAATCCAGCATGGCAAGCTCCCTGTTCCCCTGATTGAGGCTGAGCTTTCCCCGGCTAAAATAAGCCGGACCGTGATTTTGATCGAGCCGGACGGCCTTATCGAAGTCTTCAAAGGCCCTGTCATTCCTGCCGACGAGGGCATAGGAAATGCCTCGGCTGACGTAAGCGTCAACGTCATTCGGATCTATCTCAAGAGACTTCGTGAAAGATTCTATCGCCTTACCGAACAATCCGGTCTTGTTATAGGTGAGACCTCTATTATAATATGCCTCGCGAAAAGACGGATTCGAGGCAATTGCCTTATCAAAGTCCGCGATCGCCTCATCAAACCGGCCCATTTTGTCAAACACAAAACCCCTGTTATAATATGCCTTGTGAAAGAACGGATTCATGGCGACTGCCCTGTCAAAGTCCGCGATCGCCTCATCAAGCCGGCCCATATCAATAAGAACTTTCCCCCGGTTATTATAGGCCATACTGACCCCCTGGGGTTGCCTTTCAATAACATAACTCCATAGAGCGATACTGTTCTTCCATATGCCTATCTGGTGAACGGTCGACCAGGCCAGCGAAACAGACGCAAGAACAGCGATAGATGCGATCGCGAGATCAAGGATCTTCGCGTGCTTCTCTGCCGTATGTGCCTTCGTCGCAACCCATGCTCCCGCCAAACCTATGAGGAGGAATGGACCGAGGCCGGGCAAATACGTGTATCGGTCTGCCATAGCCTGCCCCCCCACCTGAACAATGCCGAGCACCGGGATAAGCGTTATGACGTAATACCCCCAGACTGCAAGCCATACCTTCCGCTTTCTCGCGGCGGCAATGCAGAGTACCATAATTCCCGATACAAGAAGCACAGCAAGGAGATACCGGGGAGATCCAAACGACACGTCATTCGGATAGGGATAGTAAGGGACCAAATGCAGCGGAAAGGCCATATTCCGGAGATAAGCCAAAAGAGATCCGGCTGCCACGGTCACCCGTGTTGACAGCGGAACAGACTCCATCAGTTGCATCGCCGCTACCGCCTTTTGCGCCATGATAGTTACCATGGATGAAATAACGCTTAAGACGACGAACGGGAGTTTCCCGGTAAGCGCGCTCCTGAACGTCCTGAAGGATGTGATCCTCTCAAAAGGGTACCAGTCCAGGATCAGCAGAACAAGGGGAAGGCTGACCGCCATGGGCTTGCTCAAGAGGGCGAGGATGAAGAAGAGGAGGGAGAGGAGATAATATCTATGGAGAGAAAATGAACCACAGAGACACGGAGTCACGGAGAAAAGACGATTTCGGATTTGTATATTTGAATCTCTCTGTGTCTCAGTGCCTCTGTGGTCAAACTTTGTTTCCTGGCTAAAAAGGGTTGTTACTGCATATCTCATGTACGCCATGACACTCAGCAAATAGAACAAAGCGCAAAGCAGGTCTTTTCTTTCCGCCACCCATGCTACCGATTCCACATGAATGGGATGAAGACCAAAGAGAAGACCGGTTATTCCGGCGGCGATCAATGTGAACCGTGACGGGGAACTGGTGACCGGCGGAAAATAGGGACGCTTCCTATGGTCGTTCGGAAGTGTCCCGGATTTTCCGGAGGAACATGAATCGCCAAAACCGGTCTCAATGAACCTTACCACCAGCAATACCACCAAAAAGGTATTTACGGCATGGAGAATATTGTTGGTCAGATGATGCCCGAGAGGGTTCAGTCCCCAGACGGCATAATCCAGGGCATGGGATATCCATGTGAGAGGATGCCAGTTGGCGGCATAGAAATCAAAAAATGCCCACTTGAAAAAAGCCGGATCAAAAGAACGGATATGAGGGTTGTTAAGAACATACCGTGGATCATCCCACTCGACGAATTCATTGCGAAGAGATGAAAGATATACAACAAACGCGATAACTGCAACAGAAAAGGCAAGACAGTAGTTGAGATTCTGTCTTTTCATTTGCGCGTTGTTCGTAAAGCCTGCAGCGCGTTACAGCCTTCTTTATTCCCTAACCCGCATGCCTTCTGAAAATCCAGCATGGCAAGCTCCCCGTTCCCGGTATGGAGCCAAAGCCTTCCACGATTTAAATAAGCCGGGACATGATTTTGATCGAGCTGGATAACTTTATTAAAGTTTTCAAAGGCCCTGTCCTTCTGACCCAGAAGCGCATAGGAAATGCCGCGGCCGACGTACGCGTCAAAGTTATTCGGATCTATCTCAAGAGACTTGCTGAAGGATTCTATCGCTTCGGCGAACAACCCGATCCTGTTATACGTAATACCCCTGTTATAATAGGCATCTTTAAAAGACGGGTTCAGAGTAATTGCCTTATCAAAATCTGCGATCGCCCTGTCAGGCCTGCCGATCTTGTCAAATGCAATGCCCCTGTTACCATAGGCTATAGGGACCCCTGTGGGCTGCCTTTCAATAACATAGCTCCAGAAGTCAATGCTGTTTTTCCATATACCTATCTGGTTAACGGTTAAAGAGGCTAACGAAACAGACACAACAACAGCGAGGGCAGCAAAGGCAAGCTTAAGTATTTTGCCCCACTTCTCCGGTGCGCGCCCCTCAGCCGAAATCCACGCTCCCGCCAAACCTATGAGGAGAAATGGACCGAGACTGGGCAAATACGTGTATCGGTCTGCCATAGCCTGCCCCCCTACCTGAACAATGCCGAGCACGGGGACCAGTGTAATAACATAATAACCCCAGACCGACAACCATAATTTTTGTTGTTTTGCCGCGATGATACAGGCTGCCGTAATGCCGACCACAAGGACCGCTGCCGACAAATACCCAAAGGAGAAAAATGACGGGTCCCTGGGATAAGGATAACAGGGGATCAGATTCAGGGGCAGTATCATGTTCCAGAGATAAGCAATAAGGGATTTGGCTGCCACGATCACCCGTCTTGATAACGGAACAAACTCCATCAGTCTCATGGCCCCTTCCCCCTTTTGAGCCATGACAGTCAGCATGGACGAGACAACACCTAAGGCAATGAACGGCAGTTTCTCGAAGAACGCCGCCCGAAATGTCTTCAGATCATTCATCCTCTGACAGGGATACCAGTCCAGAATCAGCAGAACGACGGGAAGACTGACCGCCATCGGTTTGCTCATGAGTGCGAGAGTGAAGAAGAGGAGGGAGAGGAGATAATATCTATGGAGAGAAAATGAACCACAGAGACACGGAGTCACGGAGAAAAGACGATTTCGGATTTGTATATTTGAATCTCTCTGTGTCTCAGTGCCTCTGTGGTCAAACTTTGTTTCCTGGCTAAAAAGGGTTGTTACCGCATATCTCACATACGCCATGACACTCAGCAAAAAGAACAGGGCGCAGAGGAGGTCCTTCCTCTCCGAGACCCATGCAACCGATTCCACGTGAATAGGATGAAGGCCGAAGAGAAGGCCGGTCACGCAGGCGGCGATCAACGTGAAACGTGAATCGTGAACTGTGAAAGCTGAAAAGTTGAGTTGTTGAGCAGTTGACTTGTTGCCCGACCGCTCAACTACTTGACCACTCAACGGGCGCCTTGCGGCCTCTACCAGCCTCACAACAAGCAATACAACCAAAAAAGTGTTGACCGCATGGAGGATGTTGTTCGTCAGGTGATGGCCCAAAGGATTCAGGCCCCATACCGCGTAATCCAGTGCATGGGAAATCCACGTGAGCGGACGCCAGTAGTCAACTGCGGAGAAATTAAGAAATGCCCATTTGAAGAAAGCCGCGTCAAGCGAGCGTATGAAGGGGTTTTGATAAACATTCAGATCATCATCCCAATTGACAAATTCATTTTGAAGAGATGAAACATAAACCAGAAATGTAACAACTGCAACAGAAGCGGCAAGATAGTATGTTAAATCATGTTTTTTCATTTGTGTGCTGCTCATAAGGCCTGCAACGCGTTACAGCCTTCTTTGTCGCCCAGATGGCATGCCTTCTGAAAATCCAGCATGGCAAGCTCTTTGTTCCCTGTTCTGAGGTGGAGGTCTCCACGATTGAAATAAGCCAGAATATGCTTTTGATCGAGGCGGATGGCCTTAGTATAGTCTTCAAGGGCCCTGTCGTTTTGACCGACGCGGGAATAGGAAATGCCCCGGCTGACGTATGCGTCAACGTTGTTGGGGTCTATCTCAAGGGACTTATTGAGAGACTCAATTGAAGCATCAAACAGACCAGCCTTGCCATATGCGATGCCCTTATGAGCATAGGCTTCAGAATAGCGTGGTTTCAATGCAATTGCTCTATCGTAGTCTGCGATCGCCCTATCAAGCTGTCCGGTCTTTTCAAAAGCACTGCCCCGGTTATTATAGGCCTCAGAATAGCCCGGTTTCAGAGCAATGGCCTTATCATAGTCTGCGATCGCCTCATCAAACCGTCCCACTTTACTAAGCGCAATACCCCTGTTGTTATAGGCTGTGTGATAAGACGGGTACAATGCGATTGCCCTGTTAAAACCTGCAAGCGCCTTATCAAACAGGCCTTTTTCACCATAGGCGGTTCCAATATTATTGTGCCCTATCGGCGCATCAGGGCTCTTGCGGACAACGTCCTCCCACAGGCTCACCTTATCCTTCCATAATACGTTCCGCGCGTACGTGGCTGACGCAAGCCCCAGGACGATCACCACGAACAGGGCAGCGGCAACCTTCAGTTTATATGCAGACCCGCCCGGGAACCCTTGAAGAAAGAGCGCTATGCCGGTCATTACCGCAAGGAAAAAGCCGACCGAGGGGAGATAGACCCTGTACTCATTTATCAACATCGGTATCGGGATAATGCTCGATTCGACAGACAGCGTGATGAAGAACCAGAGGATGCCGAAAGCGATCAACCGCTGAGAGACGATAGGTGAAACAACCTCTTGCCCATTCCCCATTGCCCTTCGCCTGCTTTTGTACACGAGATACACCGCCGCTCCGAAGAGGGACGACAGAAAGAGAAAAGACAGCATAACAGGCAATGCGAAGAAAGAATGATACAAGGGGTAATGATAAGCGATGTTCTGGCCCACCGGCATGACGAGGAGCCGCAGGTAGGTGACGATCACCCTGAACTGTGTGAAAAAATAGTCTGCCGGCTCAGGCGTGATATAGCCCAGAGACGCAGGGTCCTTCACCTGGCTTATGATCTCCCCCGGTGTGCTGCCTGTCCCCATTATCGTCAGCGGGACGATCAGCATGGTGAGGAGGAACGGCGCCAGCCGCAACACCCTGCCCTTCAGCTGCCCGCTGAAGAACAGAAACTCATAGAGCGTGATAACGACCGGCAATGTGAAAGCGTTCTCCTTCGTCTTCATGGCAAAAACGGCGGAAAGAAGAGACAATAGATACCATAGTATCGTGAACCGTGAAGCTTTTACTGACTGCTGACCGCTGACCGCTGACTGCCGGGCTGAAAGCCTCCCTTTTACGTACAGCACCAGCGAAAGGAGAAAGAACAGGCTCACAAGGGAGGCCATCCTCTGGAAAACGTAGGTCACCGCTTCTGTCTGGATGGGGTGAGCAACGAAAAGAAGGGCAACAGCAAGGGCGAAAAATCGTGAATCGTGAATCGTGAATCGTGAATGGTGCGTAGTGAACTGAGCAACCCCTCCCTGTTCCCCCCTTGAATGAAGGGGGGATGAAGGGGGGTTATTGCTGATAGCTGACAGCTGACGGTCAAAATACGGCGTCCTGAAGGTCAGAAGAACAAGAAAATAAACCAGTATCGCATTGACGAGATGAATCGCAAGATTAACAAGGTGATAGCCGAGGACATTAAACCCGTGAAGTTTGTAGTTCAGGGCAAAGGTGAGGTATCCTATGTACCTCGACTTGAGGCCGTCATAGACCGGCATCCCCTCCGCCCTCGAGATGTCCGTAAAATAGCCCAGATCTCTTATGACAGCATTCCCCACGATGAACTCCGTCTCGTCCCACTGGAAGGGGCCGTGAAAAGTGTTGGAGTAAGCCAGAAAACCGAGAATCCCAATAAGCAGAAGATGGATGAGCTGTCTATTTAAGAAACCTTCTTTATCGGAAGATCTTGGAGCTGCCGGACGCCCTTTTTCATTGTCGCTGACATCGGGAGATGATGACTGTTCTTCCGTTGGAGCCTTGTCCATTGACTACTATACCATAAGATAGTTATTGCACCGACATTCGCCGGGAGCGTGCGTTTGTCGTGTCTCCGTGTGGTTGATGAGGTGAGAAATCAGCCTCACTTTTCATTGCCCACTTTTCACCACTTACCGTTCACTTTTCACCCTTTTTGCAGAAATAGAAGGAGTGACATGGAAGCGGCACGAGAGCGCAAGGATTTCGTCCTTTTCATCAGGTTGGGGTAATTGTTATAATTCTCAATGAAGAAAGCCCTTGTCATTATCCCCACCTACAATGAAAAGGAAACGCTCCCCGCTGTCGTCCATTCCATTCTGAAGCACGCCGGGTTCGACATCCTCGTGATCGACGACGGTTCTCCAGACGGTACGGCCGGAGTCGTCAGGGAACTAATGGCGACCGGGAACAGGGTGTTCCTTATTGAAAGGCCCGGGAAGCTCGGCCTCGGCACCGCATACGTGGAAGGCTTCAAATGGGGGCTTGAACGGGGCTATGACTATTTTATCGAGATGGACGCAGACGGGTCGCATGATCCTGAAGCATTGCCTTCTTTTATCGGTGAGATGGAAAAAGGCCGTGATCTGGTCATCGGGGGCAGATATCTCAACGGAAGGATCAGTGTCGTCGGATGGGATTTTCACAGGCTCATGCTGTCAAAGGCCGGTAATTTCTACGCCGCATGGATGCTGGGTTCGAGGCTGACGGATCTGACGAGCGGCTTCAGGTGTTACTCCCGGAAGGCCCTCGAGTCCATTGACCTCGATAAGATACATTCTAACGGTTACGCGTTCCAGATAGAGATGGCCTACCGTGTTTCAGCGGCCGGCGGCAGGGTCGGCGAAATGCCTATCATATTCTACGAGCGCACATCGGGCATTTCCAAGATGTCGAAGAAGATAATCCGGGAGGCTGTTGGCCTTCCCTGGCGGTTGCGGCTCATGCGGACCTTCGGCGGCAGACTGAAAGGCGGGGCTGCGGACATGAGCTATCACGTCAGGACGATCATCGGACTTCTCCTTGTCATCATGGGCCTTGCGGGCTGTCTGTACCTCGGATGGTGGCTGAGCACTGAAGGTGACATCGTCGAGATCATTCACAGAGCCAAGATGAGCCTGCCGGGGTGGGCATGGGTTGTAATGAAGATCGGCCTTGCCGCCTTTTCCGGGGTATTGTTCATAGCGTTCTTTGCGGCTTTGGCTGTAATGGTTTTTGCGGGCGGTGGAAAGAAGTAGGTGCACGCTTCTCTTTCGGTTTTGTAAGCCTTGTCCCTTCACCTGAACCGGGGATTCTGCAGATCGGCACAACTCTGTGTGCTCCCCAGAGAACAGGCCTGCTGAAAGTCCGCCAGCAGCGCTGCTCATATCTCCCTTGCTGAGGTAGACGAGCGCCGCGGTTTCTGTAGGCCTCGGGATCGCGCGGACTGAGTTCCACGAATCTTGTAAAGGCGGCAAGGGCCTCGTCGAGACGTCCGAGTCTCGCGTAGGTCGTTCCAAGGCCGTGAAAGGCCGCACTATTGTTGGGGTTTACGGCGATCGCCCTGCGAAAATTCTCGATGGCCTCATGAGGCCGTCCGAGATCCGAGTAGGCACGGCCCAGGTTGAGATAAGCGGCGCTGTTTTTCGGATCTTTTGCAACTACCGCTTAGAACTTTTCAATGGCCGCATCGAGACGGCCGGTAACGGCATAAACTACCCCGAGATTCATATAGGCGTTCAGATAGCGGGGGTTCAATGCGATAGTGTGTTCATACATCCTGATCGCTTCATCGTTCCTGCCCTTTTCATAGTAGGCGATTCCCAGATTGTTATACCCCCTTGAGGAATTCGGGCTTTTGCGGACAACGTCCTCCCACAGGCTGATCTTGTCCTTCCATAGCACGTTCCGCGCATAGGTGGCTGCCGCAAGCACCAGTATGATCAGCGCAAACAGGGCAGCGGCAAACTCTTGGCGAATCGTGAATAGTGAATCGTGACTAGTGAACTCTGCTTAACGAGAAGCAGTGATACCCGCAACAAGCGCAATGAAAGAACCCGACCGAGGGCAGGTAGACCCTGTATTCGTTTATCAAGCATCGGTATCGGGATGATGCTCGATTCGACCGAAAGCGTTATGAAAAACCAGAGGATGCCGAAGGCGATAAGACGATAAAAGGTGTAATAGGTGAAACGCCCCCCTTTACTTCCCCCCTTGGCAAGGGGGGATTGAGGGGGGTGTCTTCCTCATGGCTGACTGACCTGAAGGCTGATGGCCGACTTGCTCATCACTTATTGCCCTTCGCCTGCTTTTGTACGACAGATACACCGCCGCCCCGAAGAAGGCCGCCAGAAACAGAAAAGACAGCAAAACCGGCGGTCGAAGAACGAATGATACAAGGGATAATCATAATCGATGTTCTGGCCGACCGGCAGGAAGAGGAGCCGTATGTAGGTGACAATGACCCTGAACTGGGTAAAAAGATAGTCTGCCGGCGCCGGGGTGATATAACCCATGTGACGCAGGGTCTTTCACCTGGCTTATGATCTCCCCCGGTGTGCTGCCTGCACCCATTATCGTCAGCGGGACGATCAGCATGGTGAGGAGAAAGGGCGCAAGCCTCAACAACCTGCGTCTTCACCGGCCCGCTGAAGAAGAGAAATTCATAAAGCGTAATGATGACCGGCAGGGTAAAGGCGTTTTCCTTTGTCTTCATCGCAAGGACGGCGGAAAGAAGAGACAGATAGATACCATAGGCTGAAGTCGTGAAGCGATGCAGAGCGGTTGTTAGCCTCTGACTTGCTGACCTGCTTGACTCGGTCTGACCTGCCGAGCTGATCAGCCTTCCTTTTATGTACAGCACCAGCGACAGCAGATAAAACATGCTCACAAGGGACGCAAGCCTCTGGAAAACATAGGTCACCGCCTCTGTCTGGATGGGGTGAGCGACAAAGAGCAGGGCAACGGCAAGGGCGAAAAATCGTGAATCGTGAATCGTGAATCGTGAATCGTGCAGGGGCAGTGGTACCTCCCCCGGCCTTGACTCCTGACTCCTGACTGCCCCAGCCCCTCCTTGTCCCCGCCTTGCCAAGGGGGCGATGGGGGGGTAGGAAATACGGCGTCCTGAAGGTCAGCAGAACAAGAAAATAGACCAGTATCGCATTTATAAGATGAATGGCAAGATTAACGACATGATAGCCGAGGACATTGAACCCGTGCAGTTTATAGTTCAGGGCAAAGGTGAGATATCCTATGTACCTTGACTTGAGGCCGTCATAGACCGGCAGACCCCTCTGCCCGCGAGATGTCCGTAAAATAGCCCAGGTTTCTGATAATAGGGTTCCCCACAATGAAATCCGCCTCGTCCCACTGAAAAGGGTTCTGGAAGGTATTGGAATACGCCAGAAGACCGAGGACAACGATCAGGAGGAGGTGGACAACCAGTCCTGAAAGGAAGAAACTCCCCTTATCGGGAGACGCTGGAGATTGTGAACGGACTGTTTCATTGTCCTTGTTGGACTGCACGGTCGTCAGGCTATCCACTTGTGAGTTCGCTGGCCCGCCGGCCTGCGCCGATGATCGTTTCTTCCTCGATGCCTTGCCCATGGAGTAATATAACACAAACATTTATTGCGGCGACAACGATGTTAACAAGAGGATTCGGCGAGCCGTTAAGTGGTTGAGCGGTTTATCCAGATCGACCCCTCAACGACCTGACTACTTACTATTCATTTCATTCTTGCTTTTCAGCCCCCTGGCCCTTTCAAGGTTCTGCCGGTAGGCGGGGACGCCGGGAGAAAGCCGAATCGCCTCCTCAAAGTGCTTGATCGCCTCATCATAGAACCCTTTTTGCCCGTAGAGGACGCCAAGAATATTGCGATAATCGCCGTTTTTCGGCTCCAGGCTCACCGCCGCCCTGAGCGCACGCTATCGCTTCATCCAGCCGTTTCACTTGCACGTATACGCGCCCGAGCTTGACATGCGCCTCGGCAAAATCATACTTCAGCCGCAGTGCGGCATGAAACTGTTCAATCGCCTTTTCTGCCATGTTATTTTCGGCATAGGCCACCCCCAGTAAATACCGGTTCCCGGCATCATTCGGAAGCAATGAGACAGCTTTCTGAAGATATTCTATCGCTTTTCCGGCCTCCCCCATTTTGAGGTACGTCTCCCCGAGGTTGATAAGGGCGTCATCATACCGGGGATCAAGTTCCAATGCCCTCTGGAACTGTTCGATCGCCGGGGCGTTCAAGCCCTGCTTCAGAAAGGCGGCTCCAAGGTTATTATGGGCGATCCTATTGCCCGGGTCCATGGTCAGGACAAGCCGGTATTGCTCAATGGCCTCGTCGATCATGCCTTTCTCCAGTAATGCGTCTCCAAGACCCAGGTGCGGCAGGACGCCGTCAGGAGATTTCCTGGCGGTATCCCTGAATAACACGATTTCGTCTTTCCAATCCGGCGTTTCTGCCGACCGTACCGGCGCTGTAAAGGAGCAGCACCGCTGTGATTCCTATGGTCATCCCGGCTGACGCCCGCGGATATTTTTCTGCTGCCCGGGCAAGAAGGTATGCCATGAGGAAACAAAACCCCACTGACGGGAGATAGAGATACCTTTCCGTAAAGACGTTCCTCCCGAGTCCCGGAATATAAAAGGCCGGCAGGAGAGGGATCACGATCAGCAGGAGACCGAAGAAAGCCGTCCGGTCCTTTCTGAGAGAAAGGTATGCGGCGGCCGAAAAGAACGCCGCAATGAGCAATGATGCTATTGTCCTTGTCTCTGTGATTGATCCGACAGGATGAAACACATGGTATGCATTGAGCTCCGCCGGCAGGAAGAGTTTCTCCAGATATTGGCTGAAGAGCGGAAAAATATTCATGACAATCCGGAGCGCATTCAGGTCCTTATGCAGATTTACCGGAGCGAACCCGCCGAGAGCGCTCATCCTCATGATAAAGTAGATCCCTGCAACCGCAAAGTAAGGTATGTATTTTTTTATATGATCCTTGCGTGCTCCCCCCACCCCGTGCCGGGCAACGCTTCCTTCATGGCCTGCCTCGCCCTTCTCAGGCAGCATCGGACGACGAAAAACAGAGTCATACGCAACAAGAATGAGCGGAAGCACCAGCGCCGTCTCCTTACAAAGGGCAGCCAGGAAAAAGAAGAACACGGACAGGGCATAAGAGAGACCAGCTTCGTGAGCTGACAAAGAGATAAAAGGACAGGAGACAAAAGAATGCGAACGAGACCTCCGGCAACCCGGAGACCCATGTTACGGCCTCCGTATGAACAGGATGGACTGTGAACAGAAGCGCGGCGACAAAGGCAACAGAACGTGAACCGTGAATCGTGTATCGCGAATCGACCAGGGGCGGGGCGCCCCTGCCTTTTTCTCCGGCAACCAGCAGCCTCTCGCTCACAAGAAAGACCATAACCGAAACGCCGCAGTGGAAAAGAATGTTCACCATATGAAAGCCCCAGGGCACAAGCCCGAAGAGATAAAAGTCGAGCATGAAAACGACATGCATCAGAGGCCGGTAATAGTTGGCGGAAAATTCTTCCTGGAAACCCCATACAGGACTTGAGAACATATCGGGGACATGGCTGATATCGGTGATCCAGGGGTTTTCCACCACCTGGGGAATATCATCGTAGACAAAACCATTGAAGAGAGCGTTGAAGTAAACGGCAAAGCTGACAGCAACGATTATGACCGCGAGAATAAAGGTTCTTCCCCTCGATGCCTTGTCCATGGAGTAATATACCATACGCAGTTACAGCAGGTGATTGAGTAGTCAAGATAAGTGGTAACGACCGATCACTCTGCGTTCCTTAGAGCCGACGCAATTATTCAGCCAATCACCCCTACATTACTGACTTCCTGCTCACTTCTCACCATTTACTGTTTGCTTTTCATCCCCCTGGCCCTTTCGAGGTTCTGCCGGTAGGCAGGGCTTTCCGGGGCCAGCCGGAGGGCTGCCTCGAACTGTTTGATAGCCTCATCATATAAACCTTTTTGTCCGTATAAAACCCCGAGGGTGTTGTGATAATAGCTGTCCTCCGGCCTCAGTCTCACGGCAGCCTCGAGCTCCGCTATCGCTTTGTCCAGCTGTTTCACCTCATGTATGCGCGTCCGAGGTTGTAATGCGCCACGGGATAATCCGGCGCAAACTGCAGGATCTTCAGATAGCTATCGATCTCCTTTTCAATGTCCCCCTTTTGCCTGTACGCATTTGCGAGATTATTGAAAGCCGCGGCTGAATTGGGAGTGATCTTCAAGGCCGCCTGAAGCTCTTCAATCGCCTTGTCGGCAAGTCCCTTCTTCCCGTAGGCGTTTCCCAGATTGAGATGCGCCTGCCAATTGCGCGGGGCCAGCCGGAGGACTGTCTGATATTCCGCAATCGCCTCGTCGAGCCGGCCCATGGCCTCCAGGGTGTAGCCCAGGTTGATACGGGGAGTGGGCACATCCGGAGCGAGCTGCAATGGCCTTCCGGAATTGCTCGATCGCCTCTTCCTTTCTGCCCAGTTCCTCATAGACCAGTCCCAAGATTGTCGTATCCCATCCCCAGGCCGGGGCTCTTGCGCACGATGTCCTCCCACAGGCTGACTTTGTCTTTCCATACGCTATTCCGGGCATATGTGGCGGATGCGAGCGCAAGTATGATCAGCGCAAAACAAGCGGCAACCATCTGTGACTTGTTGACACGTGACTTGTGCCTGGCGAAGTCTGTTAACGAGAAGCGCTGACACCGGCCACAAGCGCAAGGAAAAATCCGACCGACGGCAGGTAGACCCTGTACTCATCGATGACCATCGGTATCGGTATGATGCTCGATTCAACCGAAAGCGTTATGAAAAACCAGAGGATGCCGAAGCCGATGAGGCGTGAATAGTGAATAGGTGAATAGTGAGGATAACACCCCCCTTTATCTTCCCCCCTTGGCAAGGGGGGATTGAGGGGGGTATCTTCCTGCATGGCTGCATCTGACCGAAGGCTGACGGCCGATGAGCCGATTAGCCCTGTGCAGCTCTGCCTGCTTCTGTAAATCAGATACACCGCTGCCCCGAACAGGGCCGCCAGAAACAGGAAGGAAAGCAAGACCGGCGGCGCGAAGAACGACTGATATATCGGATAATCATAGAGCAGGTTCTGGCCTGAGGGCCAGAAGAGTAGCCGCAGGTAGGTGACAATGACCCTGAACTGGGTAAAGAGATAGTCTGCCGGCGTCGGGGTGATATAGCCCAGAGATACAGGGTCTTTCACCTGGCTTATGATCTCCCCCGGTGTGCTGCCTGCACCCATTATCGTCAGCGGAACGATCAGCATGGTGAGGAGAAAGGGCGCAAGCCTCAACAGCCTGCGTCTTCACCGGCCCGCTAAAGAAGAGAAATTCATAAAGCGTATGATGACCGGCAGGGTAAAGGCGTTTTCCTTTGTCTTCATGGCAAGGACGGCGGAAAGAAAAGACAGGATAAAGCAGGTTAAGGCTGAGGTGAGGATGCGGAGCGGTGGAGCAGTCTTAGCTCTTCTGCCTTAACCTGCTGACCGCTGGCCTGCAACCTGTATCTGTCTTCCCTTTATGTACAGTACCAGCGACATCAGATAAAACAGGCTCACAAGGGACGCAAGCCGCTGAAATATATAGGTCACCGCCTCTGTCTGGATGGGGTGGCTGACAAAGAGCAGGGCAACGGCAAGGGCGACAAAACGTGAATCGTGAATGGTGAATCGTGAATGGTGCGTAGTGAACTGAGCAACCCCTCCCTGTTCCCCCCTTGACTAAGGGGGGATGAGGGGGGTTATTGCTGATCGCTGACAGCTGACTGGTCAAAATACGGCGTCCTGAACGTCAGCAGCACAAGAAAATAGACCAGCTATCGCATTTATTAGATGAATTGCAAGATTAACAACGTGATAGCCGAAGACATTAAACCCGTGAAGTTTATAGTTCAGGGCAAAGGTGAGATATCCTATATACCTTGACTTGAGGCCGTCATAGACCGGCAGACCCTCTGCCCGCGAGATGTCCGTAAAATAGCCCAGGTTTCTTATAATAGGGTTCCCCACGATAAAATCCACTTCGTCCCACTGAAAAGGGCTCTGGAAGGTATTGGAATAGGCCAGAAAACCGAGGACGACTATCAGGAGAAGATGGACAACCTGCCTGGAAAAGAAGATCGTCCTTATCAGGAGGGTTGGAAGATACCGGCTCTTTCCTGTCTTTGCCTATATCCGCAGGTAACGACTGCGTTCTTCTTGAGGCCTTCCCCATTGCGTACTATACCATAAGCGGTTATTGCGGCGGACCTACACAGAATCGCAGTTGGACGTCTCACAGAGATTCGTTCAGAAGCCTGGCACATAATTCGTTATCGGTCGGTCTGCAAGACATGCACTATCCACGAAAACAAGAAGCAGCCGGCCAGACTTCATGCTGTGCCCCCTCACTTTACGGCCTGGATGCCCTTGGCGGACTGATCCACCGTGATTTCGATCTTGGCGGCCTTCTTCAACCCTTCGACCCACTCATCTTCCCTCTTGTGCACCGCAGGGGTCATTAATTCCCGTTCGATGAAGGGACGCGCCTCTTCAAGGCTCATCTGCTGCCCCGACGGTCCCTTATACGACGCCTTCTTCTTTACATAGGTCTTCTTCACCTGTTGTGGATCTATCGCCACCTTACCAAAGATTTCCTTCTCCGTGATCATGTCAACGAGAATGTTCCTTTCGAACTGCTTCTTGAGCTCATCCTCCGTAAGCCCTGACCTCGCAAGATTTTCCCTGTAGGCGTCTTCCGACTTCAGACCCGTCTTCAGCTTTTTCAGCCTATCCGCAATAGCTTCAGTCGGCACCTTGATCCCCTGTCTTGTCGCCTCCTGAACAGCGAGCTCGCGGTAGATCAGTCTGTCCAGCGCGTCCTTCCTCACCTTTTCGTCCACCTTTGTGTTCCTCTCCTGTCCGGACTTTATATACTGTGGTGCGATCGTATTCATTTCCTCAATAAGGTCGCGCATAGTGATATTCACGCCGTTCACCTTTGCGACAATTGCTTTTTTCGAATCCTCAATACTTTTCTTGTATGATTCAACTGCCTTTGCCTGTTCGGGTGTCATGTTCGCAGTCCCTTTGCTTGAGGCTTTGTCCCCTTTGCATGAAACGCCTGCCAGGGCAAGGGCGCATACTATGGTCAGGGCGACCATTCTTCGTGATGTCCTGTTCATCTCTCCTCCGTCGTGTTTCAACGCACTCGTAATAAGAATTCCTGAAAAAGAAGCCGTATCGAGCTTGCGGACAAACTTTATTAATATAGCATACCCCATGCAGTCCTTTCTCCCCCAACATATGCCCTGGCAGATTCTTGTCGACAGGCTGAATTCTTTCAATTCGTGTATTAGACGATGGGCAGAGCAACCAATGGCGGCACCCACTGGACTATCGCCGGAACTTGCGGACCGTTTGAGAGATATGTAACCCATTGAAATCAGGTAGTTTTGCGGTATTTTTCACTTCTCATTGAGACGGGCAATATGGTAAATTAGAAAAATGCAGCGCAAAAGAGCCTCATGAAAGTAGTCATCCTTGCCGGCGGGTTAGGAACGCGTCTCTCCGAAGAGACGGTGTTACGGCCGAAGCCCATGGTCGAGATCGGGGGCAAGCCGATACTCTGGCATATTATGAAGATCTATTCGAGCTACGGCTTCAATCACTTTTCAGTCGCTTGCGGGTATAAAGGCGAAGGAATGAAGGAATATTTTCGTAATTATTTCTTCTCCGAGAGTGATTTTTTGCTCTCACTCCGGGATGGCAGCTGCACGGTGATCAATGCTGATACTCCGGACATGCTGATAGAACTTATTGAGACGGGACCCGACACAATGACCGGGGGACGGCTTCTCCGTCTCAGGGAAAAGAAGATGGTAGGCAACGAGACTTTCATGGTGACATACGGTGACGGAGTGTCGGATGTGGACATAGAGTCGCTCCTTGCATTCCACCGTGCGCACGGAAAGCTTGCTACAGTTACTGCGGTTCGGCCGCCCGCGCGGTTTGGCGGATTGGTTTTGGACGGAGATAAGGTGGTAGAGTTTACTGAAAAATCTCAGACAGGCGCGGGCTGGATTAACGGTGGTTTCTTTGTTTTTGAACCCGGCGTGCTGGATCATATTGATGGTGATCAAACCAGTCTTGAAAGAGAGCCCCTGGAAAGGCTTGCAGCAGAGGAACAGCTGATGTCTTTCCGCCATGCAGGCTTTTGGCAGCCCATGGACACCCTTCGCGAAAAACATTTACTTGAATCACTGTGGGCAAGCGGTAATGCACCCTGGAAAAGATGGTGAAAGGGATATACGGGTCGGCACGTCTGTGAGAGATCGTGGTATTTTGCGGGGTATAAGGCGCATGGCTTTGCAGGGTCTGCCGTGCGTGGCGTTCAGAGGCAGTTAGCATGAAAAGAAAACTCATCTCCATAGTCGTACCCGTGTTTAACGAAAAGGCCAGCGTAGAGCCTCTCTATCATGCTGTCACCCGTGTCATGTTGACGCTTGCTGACCGGTATGACCATGAACTTATCATTACCGACAATCACAGCGAAGACGGCACATTCACCAAGATCGAGAATATCGCCAGCCAGGACAGGCGTGTCCGTATTTTCCGGTTCTCCCGCAATTTCGGCTTTCAACGGTCCATTTCTACCGGTTACGCCAGGGCGAACGGCGATGCCGCCATCCAGCTGGATTGTGACATGCAGGATCCGCCGGAACTGATCCCCGAATTCATAAGGCTTTGGGAAGAAGGGTATAAGGTTGTTTACGGCGTACGACGCGCGAGGAAAGAATCTCGATGGATCAGCTCACTACGAAAGATCTTCTACAGGCTGATAGATTTCTTGAGCGAAGATTACCTGCCCCACGATGCAGGTGACTTCAGACTCGTGGACCGCAGGGTGCTGGAGGAGTTGAAAAAAGTCGACGATAACCAGCCCTATCTGCGGGGAGAGATCGCGGTAATGGGCTTCAACCAGATCGGTGTCCCCTATGACCGCTCTGAAAGGGTCCATGGAGAAAGCAAGTTTTCATTCGGGGACCTCCTCGGCCTTGCAGTGGACGGGATATTGAACCATTCTATTGTGCCGTTACGGATTGCGACGTTTACCGGTCTTGCTGTTTCTTTCATGACCTTCCTCGGCATTATCGTTTTCCTCGCCGGTAAGATTTTTTTTGGGCAGGACTGGCCCGCGGGCTTCGCAACGACCACGGTCCTCATACTCCTGTCTGTGAGCCTTAACGCGCTCTTCCTCGGCATAATAGGGGAATATCTTGGAAGGCTTTACAAACAGGTCAAGAGGCGGCCTCGTGCTATTATTGAAAAAGAAATCAATGCCAACGACGGTGCGCCATCCCAGGAAGAGAGTTGAAACTCCTGGGGACAGGACTTTCTTTAAGTGAGACGGAAGGATCTTTCCCTGGTTTTGTTTTTTGAGCCCTTTGCGCTAATATATACCGTGCATATCCGAGACTATGGTACATAATACATATCCCGGAGAAGACCAGACCCAGGAAAGGATCGCCAGACAGCGTGCACCCTCATTTTTCAATAGTTATTCCCATCTTTAACGAAGAGGAGAATATTCCCGAACTGCACAGACGTCTGACTGCGGTAATGGAAAGACTCTGCAGAGGTGAGGGATACCCTCCAGATGGTTATGAGATTGTTATGGTGGATGACGGGAGCAAAGACCGCTCATGGCAGCTCATCAAGGAGCTTCACGAGAAGGATCCGAGGGTGAGGGGGATGAGTTTCTCGAGGAACTTCGGCCATCACATCGCCATCACTGCCGGCCTCGACCATGCCCGGGGTGATTCGGTAATCCTCATGGATGGAGACCTTCAGGATCCTCCTGAAGAGATACCCAAGCTCTATGAGAAGTCCAAGGAGGGGTATGATCTGGTCTATGGCATAAGGCGAGAGCGGAAGGACACCTTGTTCAAAAAACTGACCTCGTTTCTGTTCTGGTGGATGTTAAGGAGATTTTCGGGAGTCGATATGCCCGGAAATCAAACAATGCTGAGGATATTAAGCAGAAGGGTGGCGGACGTACTCAGGGATATGAGAGAATATGCGAGATTCATCCATGGCATGATGGCATGGACAGGGTTTCATGTCACGGCATTAGAGATAGAGCACGGCGAGAGGACGAAAGGTGAAAGCAAATACACCATCCCACGGCTGTTCAGACTCGCCTTTCATGCGGTTACCTCTTTTTCAACCGTCCCTCTAAAACTCGCAATATATACCGGGTTTATCAGCTCTTCCTTAAGCCTTGTGGTCGGACTCTATTTCATCTATAAAAAGATATTTTATAATATCCCTGTCCTCGGTTATGCATCAATTATTGTTTCGATCTTTTTTGTAGGAGGCATCCAGCTGCTCATGCTTGGAATATTCGGAGAATATCTTGGAAGGACATACCAGGAAGTGCAACGAAGACCGCTATATATTCTGAAGGAACATATTCAGTAATCTAGTCCGCATGATCAGCGAATTAGAATGGGATAGTGCATTCTTCAAGAGGAAGATAGGCGAACTGAAGTTAGCCCGTGAGCCCTTCTCTCATCTTGGGACTGCACTGGGAAAGGCCAAGGCGGAGGGCTTTCAATACATTATATGCAAACTTGAATTTCGGGATACTCGCCTTATCAGATTTCTGGAATCATCAGGGTTTTATTTGTCGGATATAGGGGTAACCTGGCAGGTGAGAACCGGGGAGTTCCGCCACACAGAGAACAGCGGGAAAGAGAAAATGGGGAGAGCCGTTGCGGCGGCCACAGTCAGGGATATCCCTATGCTAAGGAAACTAACCAAATCGCTTTTCCGGGAAAGCCGTTTTTATCATGATCCTTTTTTTTCAAAGGAGAACGCGGACCGTCTCTATCTGGCGTGGGTAGACAACTCGGTGAAAGGCGCGGCAGCCGACATCGTTTTCTGCGTCCCCCGCGAAGGGTTTGTGACATGCCGGGAAAGACGCAGATCAGGGGAAATTGTTCTCCTCGGTGTGAAGAAAGATTCGAGGAGGAAGGGGACGGGAACGGCGCTCGTAGAGGAGGCGATGAGGTGGTTTACGGGGCAAGGTTTCCATTCCGTCAGTGTGAGAACTCAGTTGAGAAACCTCGTCGCAATGAACTTCTATCTGAAGTTGGGGTTCACGGTGAAAAGCCATGACATGGTTTTCGGGAAGATCCTCTGAGAATTTCCTCTGCAGTCGGATTCATTCATCTGAACGCTTTTGCAGCCGGCTATGTCGGGTTCCTGTACATCCCCTGGTCTCTTAGCCTTTATCTTAGAGCGCCCTCCTCAGGGACCATAAGGATGCCGCTTTCCGCCGGCGCCACTTTGATCATGATCGCGCTGTCTGTTAGGGGAAGATGGGCACCTTCTCCTTTGTTGCGGTTGTTCGACCTTACGCCCTGCACCGTCCATGGCCTTCCATTGAAACCCCATCTTTGCAAAATGGTTTCCTTACCTGCCATCCCTTGGCTCTGCCATCCTCATAGCTTGCTCTCTCCCAGTATTGGCCAGGGTTCACAAAGGCATACCTTTCGGCATATTTCCCTTTGTCACAGCAGGTTTCACCATAGTGAGCGTTATTGCCGTCAAGGACCGGCCGAATTGCCACCAGTAAACGAACAATGCGCATGCTTTTGAAAATGAAAAAAGAAGCCTGGTTGGCATCGCTTATCGCGTTTATTACGATACTTTCGTATCTGCCCGTCCTGCAAAACGGATTTGTGAATTGGGACGACGAGAGATATGTCGTTAATAACGGTGCTATTCATTCGCTGAATGTGCATTTCTTGAAATGGGCTTTTTCCGGGTTTACGGCCGCAAACTGGCATCCATTGACCTGGATATCACATGCTGTCGATTATGCGGTGTGGGGTCTCAATCCGCTCGGCCACCATTTGACGAGCATCGTACTGCACGGATTCAACACACTGCTTGTAGTGTTGTTGACGGTCACGCTGCTCCGTAGGGCCCGGGAGGTTCCGGCGTGTGACATGAAGAAAGGAGCTCTTTTCGGGAGAGATTCCATACTTGTAGCTGCCGCGACCACCGGCCTATTATTCGGGATACACCCGCTTCATGTTGAATCTGTCGCCTGGATTTCCGAAAGAAAGGATCTGCTTTACGCCTTCTTTTTTCTCATAAGTCTTCTCAGCTATCTGGGATATGCGGAGAGGATGAGAGGAAGGAACAAAAGAACAACGATTTCACAAATCTATGGAAACTCCTGGTACCTTGTCAGTGTGGCGTTCTTCTTATTCTCGTTATTGAGCAAACCCATGGCGGTCACACTCCCTCTCCTTCTGCTCATCACGGATTGGTATCCGTTGGGGAGATTTGCGGCGAAGGAAAACCTGAAGGTCATAGCGCTGGAGAAATTGCCATTTGTGCTTTTGAGCCTTTTTTCCGGCTTGATTACTTTGATGGCTCAGAATTCGGGAGACTAT
Organism: Nitrospirota bacterium; assembly: GCA_963699545.1. Classification (GTDB taxonomy): domain Bacteria; phylum Nitrospirota; class Thermodesulfovibrionia; order Thermodesulfovibrionales; family UBA9159; genus JAMCQB01. The sequence continues at coordinate 57,354 of CAVOUE010000002.1, forward strand.
CGGATCGTTCCTCTGGAAGCGATTCCGCTCAGTACAAGAACAATGGTTGCTTGCAAGACGCTTTTCCTCTACATTGAAAAGATTATCTTTCCCGTTAACTTGATTCCCTTGTACGGTTATCCGCACAATGTGTCTCTTTTGTCTCCGGGATACTTAATTCCGCTACTGTTGTTTGTCAGTATTACCGTGGCCTGCATCTTCACCATGCACAGAATCAAGTATGTTTCGGCTGCATGGGCTTTCTATGTGGTAACGTTGCTGCCCATCCTGGGGTTTGTTCAGGTGGGACGCCAGTCCATGGCAGACCGGTATATGTATCTGGCCCTTCTCGGTCCAGCTATCCTTGTTGGTCTGTTTGTTGCGGTCATTATAAGAAGACTGGCGCTCTTATCAAAACATAAACTTCTTGCACGTACCGTATTCTATGGATGCCTGCTGCTTATCTTCGGCGGTCTCGTATCTGCTGCAATACTTCAGATGCATATCTGGAAAGACGGCGTCAGTCTCTGGACGCATGAGATCCAGGTTGAGCCACAGCTTCCCGAAGCATATCAGCGCCGGGGAAATGCCTTCAGAAAGCAGGAAAAGTTTGTTGAAGCGGTAAAGGACTATACAAAAGCCATACGTTTGAGTCCGTTTTCGGAACCGAACTATTATAATGATCGGGGGATTGCGTACGCAAATCTTGGGCTTTTTGAAAAAGCTCTGAGAGATTTTGAGCTTGCCATAGCGATGAATCCTGCAGAACCCATGTATCAGGATAACCGTAGAAATGCCCTGAGAGATCTTCAACGTGCCGGGGAAAATGAGAAAAAATAATCTGGAGCACGGGACACGGAAGAGAAGGAACAGAAACCCTTGAGCCCTGGTACTATCTGAGTCTCGGGAAGTTATTGAACGCCGGGGCGTCCTGAGGTCTCAGGGGGGATCGTTTCTCAAAGGATTTTCTTGCCGACGGATATTCTGCCGGATTATGTTCCTTGCCGTGACAATTCAGGTAACACCGGCCTGCCCTGCGGTCCAACTGCATGTATTCCAAACGCCCGTTCTTCGCCGGCCTTACAGTTGAATTATCAAAATTTATGAGATGGGCGTCATGGGCGCTTCCATGGGAATCATGACATGTCTTGCACGAAATGGCCTGCGCTGAGATATGAAGGCTGTGGTATTGAAAGCTCTCATTGGCGAGGAGGCTGCTCCGCCTGTGACAGCCATAGCAGAGCTCATACTGTGAGGGCCCTTCGGGGCCGTCGGTCTCTGAGTAGTTCCTTGAGAGGATGTATCGATACTTGGACCCATGCGGCCCTTTCGGCCCTCTGGGATCATCGTTGTTATGACAATCCGTGCATTTTATGAGGCTCGTTGCCGTGAGCGGGTACATAAGGCTCGGGACATCACTGTTTTTCCCCGGGGCCTCCACTGGGTGGAAGGACCGATTTGTGATATCGAAAAGCTCCATCTTGCCGATCTGATCTGCAGGAAGATTGGCGCTGTTCAGATGGCAATTGAAGCAGAGTTCGTATTCAAAGGTCGCCTCCTGAACCTTTGTCCCCCTCATGCTGGTGCCGCTCATTCCCGCAACCTTGTTCTTATCGGTCGCATAGTGGTGATGATGGCAATCCGCGCATTCGGAATGCCGCTCCTTCGAAGGGTCTATCTCGGGAAGGGTTTCGCCATACGTGTGGATCCCTGTTTTCTCTATAGGGTGGTGATACGTCTTTTCGAACTCCCTCTGCAGGTCCATTGCCTTCGTTTCTCTGCCCAGATCCCCTTTCTTCCGCGCCTTATCGATATTTCTGGCACGACCGTGACACTTGAAACAGAAAACGTCCTTACTGTCGGAAAGCATTGGGGTATTGTATTTCCCATGCCCCATATGGCAGCTCGCGCATCCACGCGGCAATTTCGTCCTGTCGCCATGAGCGCTTTCTCTCAGGGACGTCGAATAAAGGGAGCCAGGGGCCATAAGAATAACGAGACCCAGTGAGAGTGTCAGCAGACATTTTCGTTTCAGATCACCCGCCATGTATCATCCCACGCTTATCTTCCATTCATGCATCTTCATTCCTCACTTTGTTGTATCACAAATCATGACAGACAAGGCATACCTCTTCGTAGGTGGCCTTCTGCCAAAAAGGCGGCGTTCCTTCCCCCCCCGCTACCGCGTCGTGGGGTTCATGACACGATGTGCACTGAACACCACGCCCACCCTGCGTCGGATAAAGTCTCACATCACGGTCAGCTATCGGCCACTTCAGGTGCATGAGTCTGCGGTCGGAATTCCTCCGGGCCACCAGCGCCTCATCAAACACAATGGATATGGGATGGCTTCCTGACAGGTCTGTTCCGACGTGGCCTTCCGCGCCCGGCAAAAGCTTCCCTGACGCGTCAACGACTCCTTCGACGGTGAACATCTGGATGTCCTCCTGTCTTCTCAGCGCAGAGCCGAGTGCAACTGTTCCGTCATGGCAGCCAAGACACAGTTTCGAGAAACCGTCAATAGGAGGAGCCTCCGCCTGAGAACGGTAAGACTTGAGCGTTGGGCTCCAGTAATTGATATGGTTGACCGGCGGAGCCTGGTTCCACAACGCCTTGGAAGGAGAGGCATTGTGAGGGGTATGGCAGAAAATACATATCTGGCTCTCGGAAAGCGCCTTTACAGGACCTGGCCCCGAAGCAGAAAGGTTATGCTTTGAATTCGAAATCCCCGCCAGAGCGAGAAGGGGGACCAAAATAAAAATACAGACTGCGAGTATACACACTGTTCTATATCTTCTGTTCACCGTCGACCCTCTCGTTCAGAGTCCTTTGTTCGCAGTTCGGCGCGATCTCACAAAAAAGCCATTGAGCGTTCCCGATCTCCGAACTCGACACCCCGGACTATTTTCCCTCCCTCAGATACTGAAAGACCTGGACCCTGTTATTATAGGAATCGGCTACATAGACCATGTCTTTCTCATCGATAAATACTCCTGCAGGCAGGACCATCTCACCTGCGCCGCGGCCTGTATGGCCAAAGCCCAGGAGAAGCCTTCCCTTCCCGTCGAATATCTGGACACTATCGAAATGGGCGTCCGATACGTAGATGTTACCCTCGGAATCAACAGCGATGCCTTTTGGTTTCGAAAAGTCCCCTGAGCCGTCGCCGGCTTTTCCAAAGGCAGAGAGAAAACTGCCGTCTGTTCTGAGAACCTGGACCCTGAAGTTCATAGAGTCCGTAATATAAAGAAGTCCGTTCCTGATAAAGATATTCGTCGGATAGTTAAATTCCCCTTCTCCGGCGCCGTTCTTGCCGAAGCGGGAAATGAGTTCTCCGGTTTTTTTACGAAATACTAACACCTGATGGCGGTGCGTGTCAACAACGTAGGTCCTGTCTTCATCAAGCGCAATGCCTGCGGGCCTCAAGAATTCATCGGGCGATCCCATCTCCCTCAGGTACTTTCCGGCCTTATCGAACACAAAGACCCCCTTAAGAACGGAATCGGAGAGATATATCTCACCGTCCCTGTCTGCCGCAACGCCGATGGGAGAGATGAGTTCCTCCTTCTTCGTTTCTTTTATCTCAAAATATCTTTCCTCCTTCACATCAAAGACACGGAGGACGTGGGCGCCGGGATCGGTGATGTATACTCTGCGGGCATCGGCAAAGACGCCATAGGGCCTGAGAATCCTCTCTTCCATGTCCTCCTTACCGAAAATGTTGTCAATCACCCTCTTCATCCAGGATTTCCTTATCCCGACATCCGACGGTCCTGAGATGGTCCTCACATATCGAATCCGCGGGGGCTGCGGCGGAGAAGGCCAGACAGGGGCCGGTCCCTGCGTCCCGGATCCGGGGTTCTCAGTCCTGAGCTCGGTCCCTGCACATCCTCCCGCAATAAGCAAGAAGGAACACGTTACAAGGAGCAGGTCTCTGTTGACCAGCGGCCGGAATTTCCGCGTCCTGAACCATGAACTTTGAGCTTCTCCCTTCATAGCGCTCTCGTAAGTCTCAGGAAGAGGGTGCTGACTTCCGTAGTGATGGGGCCTTCGTCTTCCGTTTTCCATCTCCTGTATTCCAGTGAAAAATACAGCCTTCTCAGTCTGTAATAAAGCCTGCCCTCATATTCCGTTATCTTTCTCTCAAATAAACTCGCAGTCCTTTCCCATCCCTGTTCTCCACCATGCAACCAGGGACAGGTTTCTGAGAATACTATAATTAAGCCTTGCTTCATAGTAAAAAGTTTTCAAATCAGCGCCGTTAGCAGTTCCGCTCGAATAGCTGCTTTGCAGATAAATCCCTCCTCTCCTTCCCAGGGGATAGCCTCCTTCCGCAATCAGGGAATAATAATTTGAGGTGCCGGCTCTCGTCTCCGGCTGAAGCTCTATCGCTGATGCGCCGAGATCATTTGTCGCGTTGACGTATCTCCCTTCCACAGTCCAATAGGCCCTCCCCGGGCCCCTCCCGTGTACCCCCATCCTGACGACATGCTCCATAAGACTTCCCTCATTGGACATCGTATCATAATTAAAGTTATAGTCTGCGTATATTGTCCCCCACTTTAGCTTTCTTGTCTGGAGGCCAAGCTCGACAGCGTGCCCCACGAATTCCCCGAGTTGAGTTCCGTATTTGTAAGCAACACTATAGCCCGCATCGAAATTAAAATCCTTTATCGGGGTGCTGTAGGTCAGGAACGCGGTTGAGCCGTACGTATTCTCGCTCTCCTCGTCCTGATTAATAAGGGCATAGAAGGCAGTTGCCCTGCCACGGAGCTCCCTTGAAAAGCGGTAACCCCATGCGCCGCTCAAGTCGTGGGAATCGGATCGGGACGAATTGCTCTCATTGCTAAAGTAGCTATATGCGTATTCATGGCTGAAACGCTCCGTCGGGTTCAACGAAAGATCGGCCGTAGCAACCGTGACCTTGTTATTGTCTCCGGAACTGTAGAGGAGTGAGGTAGAAAGGAAATTATTCCCCTTAAGCGAAGTATACGTATTTGCCCTCGCGGTTTGAGTTTCAACACTCCTGACCGTGGTCGAACTATCGATGATCTCGTATCCGAGAACATACCTCGTACGTATCGAGTTCACGTTTCCTCTAAGCTCCAGGTTATATGAGTTGAACGAACTGAATGAGTCGGCCGAATTAGTGCCGGAGCCCTTCAGGTCATGATCAAAGTGGTTGTACTGGAACATCAGCAGCGGCAGATTCCCCGACAGGTCTCCACCACCATTCCGCCCTTTTGGCTTTAAGATGTCCTTCAGCGATACTTTTAAGGTCAGCCCGTAGGTGTTGGTTGTCGTATCAAGAGATCCCCCGTCCGTAAAGGTCCCGCTGGATCTTGTTGCATAGACCTCAAGAGAATACGGCCTGAACTTCAGAAAGTTCATGAAGAGATCGTAGTCGATCTGTCTCTCCTTCAAATGCGTATCCTCCGCACCGGTGCTCCCGAAGGTGGTTGCTGCATGCCTGAAGGTTACATTCGCCTCATAGACTGCAAGCTTGGGGGTCTTTATATAACCCTGAACACCGAGTTTGACGCGCTCCTGAAAGGTCGATGCGTCGCTCTCCGTCTTCTTTCCACTGCTGGTTATTGTCGTGCTGTAATCAGAGTAATCGAGTTCTATGAGCCCTGTAATCACGTACTTCGGAAATAACGGCTGGGCGTTCCCCTCTACCGGCATAAACAGTATCAGGAGAAAAATGCTAAGCAAAAATGAATGAACAATAACCCTTTTCAGTTTCACCCGGAGGTCTTCCTCCCCTTCTCACCGCTGTAAGTTCCAGGTCAAGAGCCGGAAAGAACAGCCCGTGAAAATTCCCTGTTTTGTGATAGCCTGTCAGTTCTTCCCTGTTCCTTGATCCACGTATTCAACCTTTGCCTTCTTCCTCAGGGCAGCGATCCATTCCGCCGCTCTCTCCTTCTTCTTCAAGACCTCCAGCTCCTGCTTTATCCTCCGCTTCATGTCATCAAAGGAGTACAGGCTTTCCGGCTTTTTGTCTTCAACCTTAATGAGATAAAAACCATATTTCGTCTCTACCGGCCCCGCGATCTCGCCTATAGGAAGACCGAAGATAGCCTTCTCGATCTCACCGTCCATTCTTCCTCTCTGGACATAGCCCAAATCCCCGTCTTTCTCCTTGTACGAATCCTCGGAGTGTTCGTGAGCGAGGGCCGCAAAGTCCTCACCGGATCTCGCACTCTGAAGTATCTCCACGGCCTTTTCACGTGCTCGTTCCTTGTCCTCGTTTCCCTTCAAAGGGTCGAATTTAATCGCGATATGGCGGAGCCTGATCATTTCCGGGTCCTTGAATCTGTCCCTGTTCTTCTCATAGTATGCCTTCACTTCATCATCCCGGACATTCACCTTCTTCTCAACCTCCTCCCTGAATATCTTTTCCGTCATCAGGGCTTTCTCAATCCTCTTTTCATATTTCGCCTCGGTGAGCCTGTTCTTCCTGAGGGTCTCCTTAAACTCCTTTTCAGAGGGAAATCTCTTCTTGATCTCCGACAATCGCTCTTTTATCTCCTCCCTGCCCGCCGTCATCCCCTGTCTCTCTGCCTCCTGATATTCCAGCTCCTTATCGATAAGTTTCTCGACGGCCTCTTTTTTGAATGCCTCTCTTCTTTCGGGTGAGACATCCTTGTGATAAAGGGTCTGAGAGCCGATTATGGTTATCTCCTCCTCCACCTCATCGAGGATTATCGGAACATTATTGACTTTTGCCAGGATCTTTGAAGGCTCTTCTGCAAACGAGAACCCGGCGCCACACGGCCCAACTGCCATGAGCAAGACAAACAAAAGCCTCATCGCTTTATACAGTTCTATTCCCAGAACCGGGAATCGAAGCAGTTTCACGTCAGACCTTCCTCGTGAGGAGCGCTTCTGATTCTTGTGCTGCGGTCTTGAAATGTCCTTTGAAATTAGTCATTAGCCAGCGTTAGCATACCCCAAAAAAACTATTTTTTTTCTATTTAGGCTATATGTTTTGCCCGGGAAATGTCAAGTGAAATGTCAAGTTAAATGTCAGGCTAAACACCGTATCCCCGCTCAGAAAGCCCTGTCCTGAATCCCGAGAGGGTCAATGACCACTATTGACCTGTTTACGGACAAAAAGATTATCTTGACGCCATCCGACAAAACACAAGGCCGATCCCGTTTACGTCCCGAAAGTCAGCAACTCTTTCGAGTGACACAGGACGGGTAGGAGATATATGTGTATCGTAATATAACTCCCAAAGTTTCCTTATGAATTCTTCAATCTCCCCTCCTCGGTCAAAAAAAACAAAAAGTACTTGTTCATTATTGATAGTCCACTGAAGAAAGGCATTCCCGTCTCTTAGCCCATACTGTTGCAGCAGAGCATAATATCGGGGGGAATTAACCGGATTGTAAAAGATCCTGTTATCAATGGTGAAGTCCGTGGACCGCCTTAGGGGATGAATCCTTTCGATTCCGATCCCGTGGGAAAACGTCGGAAACAGCTGTAGCAAAAGAGGGTCTCCATAGCGAATGCGTACCTCTTCCAAACAGCCTTTCACGTAAGAATTTTCTGTCTGTGAATACTCAAGAGATCTCAGATTGATCTTCCCCTGTGCGTAACCCTCCGACACGGCAAAGACAAAGAAGATCAGACTTGCAGCGGTCAAGAGGGCATTTCTCGGTCTGCTCACCCTTTCGATGTCGAAAAACAGGAAGACACTCCCTATCGTGAACACGAAAAGAGGCATATAGATTCTGCTCGGAAACCGGTAATACATCAGAAAGAGGATGCCCAATCCAAGAAATCCCAGGGAAAGAAGGATCTTGGTCTTCTCTTTATGCCCTAACGCAAGGAAGGGACGCAGCCGGCAACAAATCAGCGACAAGAGGGTAAAGACAAACAGAAGCACATAATGGCTGTTTGCTTTTGCACTGGCCGCGATCCGTTTCAGCACAATCTCGAGAAAGCCCCTGCTATGAAAGAGGGAATTCTCCTTAAGAAAGGTCCGGAGTCTTTCGGTGTTGAACAGCTCGTTGTCGTATGTTATCCAAGTCCGGAAGAACCAATAGTCATTCATGCTCCACCCAGCGTTCCTTGCCGCTTCTTGGGTAATGCTTCCGAAGTATTCCCCACCGATATTATCCTGAAAGTTGCTCCTCATTTTATTAAACGTGAGAAACTCATCATGGTGAGGGGTATCGTTGAAGAAGCACATCGTCCTGTCTCCCGCGAACGCAACGAAAAGTATGAACGCAAGGAGCAAGAGTCTTTTTATATGGTATTTTCTTGTAAAAAGAAGTATCGGAGCGCCGAATATAAGTGAGGACAGGAATACCTGCCATCTCAGAAAGAAGGACATCAGCAAACATACCACAAGCAGGTATTCCCGGACCGGGGCGCTCTCCGATAAGGAGTTTTCCCCGGCCACCCGTTCCAGGAGGACAAGGAGCACCCCAAATTCGAGCAAGAGGGCAGCCGACGTAAAAGTGATATGCGTGAGAGAGGACAACAAAAATACGAGCAGAGCTGGCAGCAATAGGAGCGGGTATAAGACAGATTTCCTCTGCAGTATCCGCTTCAGGAAGACAGACAGCGTAATCGCAATCCCGAGATATGACTCGAGGAAAATCGTCAGCGGAAACCAGGGAACAGCGGGAAACGCGGCGTAGAGATAGTAAAGTAGATAGCTCAGAACCTGAGAGACGACATGGGTTGCGCTGCTGAAATCAGCGGGGTAACCGTCCTCGCCGCTCAATATATTCTTGATTACGATATCGTCGTTTATCTCATACTGCATCGGCGCGTATGCCAGAACAACGGCCAGCATGGACAGCCCGATACATACGCTGATAAAGGCGTGCTGATCCAGGAATCTCCTCATCGTTCGTCTTCCATGTCAGTGGCGAGGCCTACCGGCGCAACGCAACTTTCCGAGGGTCCTCTGAGTGGTCATTCCGTTAAATATACCATACTCCATTTACAAGCCACACAAACGGTATATGATCCAAAAGAAAGGGGTCCGGTTCTGAGAACCGGACCCCCTTGAAGCAGCCACAAGCAAATCAGCGCTTATGGGTTATAGAACGTTTATTGCCTTACATTTGATGTTGTTGCCTTCATTGGTCTCGCCAACAACTCCTCCATCATCCGCATTCCAGATCAGTTGCTGCGGGCCAGTCCCGGCAGGAAGCGTCACGGAGTATGTTGCGGTGCTGCTTCCGGTCGCGATAAGAGAAGGAACAGCCCTTCCAGGCGTATTCAACGCTGTCGCACCCGAGAGGCTACAACTGCCGTTGATGTAGACACGCGTTTTCGAGGCCGCTGCGAGCACGGTGCCTATGTTCTGAGTCCTATCGGAAACACTGATGGAATTACCATGTGTTGCCGAAGCAGGAGCCGAAACAGCCGACACAACAAGATCCGGCAGAGCTCCGCCTGTCACTGTGATGGCAGCGCTGCACCTCGTATTGTTGCTCTCGCTCGACTCTGTCACAACGCCAGCGCCGGCTCCGTCAGCTTTCGCAATGACGTAGTAAGTGCCAGGCGTCGATCCCATAGGCACAGAAGTGGTCATCGTGCTGGTTGCACCCGGTCCAAGCATACCCACGAGCCTGGTTGCAGCAGTACTTCCTGAAGGTGTAGTGGTGCAGGTGCTTGACACATAGAACACCGTGGTCGATGCTCCTGCCGTTCCGCCAACGCTCATGTTCTTCGTGATCTCGGTCACATTGACGCTGCCGCCGGAAGGTACTGTAGCCGACGCAGCAAAAATGTTCGCGATCACGAGGTCAGGCGTCATCTGATGCATCCCAGGCACCCACGCTGTGAGTACCTCATTGGTGAGAGGCCACACTCCGCCATCACCGTGACACTGGGCGCAGACCTCAATTCCCGGTCTATGTCCCGGATACGAAGTCCCCGGTATCGCATGACACTGCGCGCAGGTGAGTGACGTGAACATCGCTGCCGCCGGGTGGTTCATGGTTGCAACACGTTCATCATGGCATCCCGCGCAGATCGGGTCTGTCGTGCCCGGAAGAGGAACAAACGGCTCACCGGTATGACAGACCGTGCAGTTCTGAGTACTGCCGTGGTGGTTTACCCCGGGCGTGATAGCGCCGAACGTGCCCATCGCACCGCTGTGGCACGCCAGGCAATTAGGGTTCGTCGAAGGCGGCACAGTCACCCCGGGAATCACATGGCAGCTGTTGCACGCCGCTGCTACCGCTGCTACCGCATGGTGACTGGAATTCGGGCCGGAATTCGTGTGGCAGGTCAGGCACCACGCGTTGTCGGCAGGATTCGGAAGAGGAACAAACGGCTCACCGGTGTGGCAGACAGTGCAGTTCTGAGTACTGCCATGGTGATTTACGCCAGGTGTGATGGCGCCAGCCGTCCCTATCGCACCGCTATGGCACGCCAGGCAATTAGGGTTCGTCGAAGGCGGCACAGTCACCCCGGGAATCACATGACAACTGTTGCACGCCGCTGCTACCGCTGCTACCGCATGGTGACTGGAATTCGGGCCGGAATTCGTGTGGCAGGTCAGGCACCACGCGTTGTCGGCAGGATTCGGCAGGGTTGCCCCATGGCCGGTCCCGTGACACGTCTTGCAGGCGACAGACTGGCCATGGTGGTTTGTCCCCGGCACAATTTCGACATGACAGGTTCTGCAGGAGCTATCCGGAACATCCGCCCACGTGTCATGCATATAAGGAGCCATAGTCGCGAGCTCCGCCTTGCTCAGACCGGGCACTCCCGTCTTGTGTCCGGAGCCGTCTGTCCCGCCGCCGTGGCACTGGCCGCATACAATATCCAGATCCAGCCACACTGCGCCACTATATACCCCCGGGGCCGGGCTGCTGTAAGATTCAGGGGAAGCGAAAGCGGTCTTCTGGCCCACGGTCCACTCCGCCAGGGTCGGAAACGTCCTGTAAGAGGCATCGGTGTTGATCCTCCAGAGATGCGTGGCGCGACCGTCTTCCCTCCGGAGGCTTGGGCATATGGCAGATCTGACACGCCCCCGCAATGTCCGGACTGTCACCAACAGGCGTTCCCGTGCCTGAGCTATGGAGGATTGGACTGCCGGCTTTGTCGGCATGGCAGTCAGGACACTGATTTTTGTAGGGAGCCACTGCGTTTACGTCCTCAACGGTGCTCTGGTGGACTTCGTGGCAGGTAGTGCAGCCGCCTTGCACGATGCTTTGAGACCATGTGCCGCTATGACTTGTGCAGCTTGCCTCGCTCACATAAAGAGGGTTTGAACAGGTATGAAGGGTTTCCTGAAAACCACTCGAATACTGTCCCGGGCTCGCGATCTGCTGGAAATTCCCGCCAAACCTCGCGTGCCCGCTGTTGAGAAACTCCATGCCCGTAGAATAATTATAAAAACGACGCTGATACCCGTTGTCGCCTCCGACCTCTATCGACGGAAACGCGAACAAAGGCTCGTTTGCGGGAAGAGGGCCGTTATCACTGTATGCAGTCGGCACGATGTTCGCCCCCAGACCGCCTGCCGAATAATGCAGGATGTGATCCTGCCTGTGGCATTGGAGGCACAGGGCGGTTGAATCGATCCCCCTCGGACGGGAAACTCCCGAACTAAAATGGTTCGAGGCATCGTGACACCTTTCGCACTGAATACCTTCAAGGGATTCGCCGGTTGCACAATTTACCACCCATGAACTGGCAACTGCGTTGCCGTCTCCGTCGGGGTCAAGATTTACGAGCCCCGTTGTATTGGTCGGCGTCCAGCTGAATTGACCGTCGGTCCATCCCAATTCAAGTGAAGAAGCCTCCGGAGCTCGACACGAAGGTACAGTGCTCCACTGACCGCCATGCGATGTGCACGTCGTCTTTGTCGTATAGACGGGGTCAGAACACCAGGCAAAAGAGAAACCCGGTCGTATGGCGGTGTCCAGGGTGAACCCGGTGGCATGGCAGCGGCCGCAAGCATAGGAAACCGCAGTATTCTGGTTTCCCCCCAAAGTATAGCTGCCGTCATAGACCGCCCTCGGTATCGCAGGGTCTCCCATCCAGCCGTCGAAGATGTAGTAGAGGCCTCTTGTGCCCGCAATCCATGCTTCTCCCCCTGTCGTACAGTTGATCTCATCCGTGTACGCCGGATTCGTGCAGAAGCCCGCGATGTCGATGGCGCCGTCGCCCCAGTTAAGAGGATTGCCGGACTGGTCGGCGCTGTATGCCTGCCCGTTCGGTCCTGTCAGCGATATACCCGGCGTTACCATCCTCAACATGTTCTTGTGGCCTGTCAGCAGATAGCCAGTCATATCAGGGGCGCCAACTCCATTGTC
>CAVOUE010000003.1:0-7500 GCA_963699545.1 Nitrospirota bacterium
CGTGCATCCGAAAGCTGCACTGATTACATGGTAGCAGATCGTGCGCATTTCTGGAAGAAGCTGCTATCGACCTTCGGGAATCGACACGATCTCTATCCTTATCCCGACCTCACCTTTCATCGCTTCAAAATCGATATCCTTCTCTTTCACCTGCCCGGAGGACTTGAGTTTCTCGATCAGCTCTTTCATCTTTGCCGCATTGATCTCGGACGTGATGATCCGCTTCTCTCCGACTGATTCTGTGTGAATCACTGTGTCTGCAAGCTTCGCAACCGTTTTCTCAATGTCTCTAAATGCTGTTTCACGGTCTTTGACGAGTACCGTGAAGCTCAGAACTTTCTCATCCTTTTTCTCCATGAATGAGAGCTTTGCCTTCGGTGCATCTGCGCTGGCTCCCCGTCGTGCTTCGCCTTTTGCCGAAACTCCCGCAGCCGGAGTTACCTCTCGCTCTTTGGCAGGAGAAGGCTCACTGGGAACTTCCCTCTTCTCAGCATGTGTCTTAACCTCCGGCGCCGCTTCTGTCTTGCCAGCCCCGGCTTCTTTCTTCCCTAAGGCTACAGGAAGTTCCGACGGCTTTGCAGAAGAGGATTTCCACTCCTCGCTCTTCCCCTTATCTACAGGGTGAACGGGCGGGGGTAAGGAGGGGGGCATCCCCAGGCTCTTATCAGCCTCCGCTTCTCTTTGAGGAAGTTGCGGTGCCCGTTTCTCTACCGGCGCCTGGGCAAATTTTACCTCCGGAGGCATGTCACGGTAGAGAGAGAGTGCAAGGCCGATAACAAGAACCACCGCGACGGCCTCGATGGGCAGTTTGATATAGAGCGGATAAAATAGTTTTTGGAACAGGCCTTTCCTGGGTTGAGCTTCTGCGCGAACTTTGGCCATGACCTTCTGCGTCAGCCAGGGAGGGGGTTCAACAGTTTCAAGGCTTTTTACATGTTCAACCGTTTTCTTCAGATCGGCAAGGGCTGCTGCACATTCAGGACATGACTTGAGATGTTCATCGACAGCCATCTTCTCCTGAGGGGAGAGGAAATCATCGATATAAGCAGAAAGTCTTTCCCGGGTCTTATGGCATTCCATCTACAGTTCTCCGATAATCTTCTTCAGGCAGTCCTTCAGGGCATCCCGCGCCCTAAAAAGGCGGGACTTTACGGTGCCCTCAGCAATTTTGAGCATACCGGCCATGTCCTCGTAGGAGAACCCCTGGATGTCCCTTAAGACGATGACCTCGCGGAATTCCGTCTCCAGTCTGCCTATACAGTCCTGCACCTTTTTTCGGGTCTCTTCTTTTTCGAGCTTCTCGACGATTGTGACTTCCCCGGACGGCACGTCTCTGGAGATTGATCCGCCATCCGCCTCAATAGGGTCATCGAGGGAATACTGCTCATGGTGTTGCGCCGTTGTTATCTGCTGTACGCGGTTCTTCGAGAGATTGATGACGATAGAGCAGAGCCACGTGGAGAACCTAGACATCCCCTTAAATGCAGGAAGATTCCTGTATGCTGAAAGGAAGGCGTCCTGTACCACTTCACATGCATCTTCGTAGTTGCCGGTCATCCGATACGCAATATTCAGCATTCTTTTCTGGTATTTCTCCACAAGTTTCTCAAATTCATCGACGCTGCCTTCTTTCACCGAGACGACGATGCTCATATCTTCGTCGGGTACTGACAGCTTTTTCTTCTCCATACTATGAGACAACCCAGGAGCCGCTTTTGTTCATTCTTGGGAGCCTACAGGCGTGACGAATCACTTGGCTGAAGATATCATCTTATCTCCATATTTTGTTCTGCTTGTGCTGGTTGGAAAGGCCTTCCCGGGGCTTGATAGCGAGGCTCTCGGGGATGAACTCGCCGCACGTGCAGTTCCACCCCTCGTTAATGCGTTCTTTCTCGGCAAGAACAGCACCGCAGGCAGGACAGAGGATCTCGGTTGGATCAATGTCAGGATTATTCATGATTATTTCATTCTATCACATTTCCGCCGATGCCCGGGCCGGTCGCTTCCCGGCCTTCTTATTCTTAGGGGTCGGCAGGAGGCGATTGAGGGGACAGCTCTCGCATAACGGCTTTGTTCTGCAGTAGGTCTTCCCCGCCCTCACGAAAAGGGCATGGTACTCATTGAAGAGCTTTGTATCCCTTTTCAGGGCCCTGTGGAAGAGTCCCTGGAAGGTCTCGTACGGTTCATCGTGACGCATGATCCCATGCCTCGAAAGGACCCGTTTCGTATATGCATCGATAACAAAGACCGGTTTTTCGATTGCATAGAGGAGGATGGAATCGGCGGTCTCCTGGCCGATTCCGTGAACCGCGAGAAGTTTCTCCCTCAGCGAGGAGAGATCCTCGTTCTTCATCTTCCTCATGTTGCCCTGGTGATTCGCCATGAGAAAGGCGATGAACGCCTTGAGCCTTTTGGCTTTTACGTTGAAATACCCTGCGGGTCTTATGAGCGCAGCAAGTTCCGCTATCGGCATTTCGTGCATTTTTTTTGCATTTAGTGCTTTTGCCACCTTGAGGTTCTTAATGGCCCTTTCCACATTTCCCCAGTTGGTATTCTGCGTCAGGATCGCGCCCACCGCCACCTCGAACGGGGTATCCCCCGGCCACCAGTGCTGGGAGCCGAAGGCTTTGTATAGTACTTTGTAAATGAGCTGTAGTTTATTCATGCAGCCACCCCTGCAGACAGACTTCTTGTAAGCAGGAATGCCGGGTGAAGAAGTTTTGGGCGACACCCTGAAGTCTTGGCTAACCACATTTTAAATCTTACGTAACGGACGCGAAGTCGTCTGTTCGACAAACCCTCATGTTTTCCATTTAAGACTCGAAATCTAACTTTCAATGTGTCTTTGTCGCGTTTAAGACTTCTGAATCGGGCATTCCTGCTTAGCTGAGGATAATCGTTTACTCCTTTCTTGACTTCCATAAGTTTGAAAAGTAGTTTATTATAGCTGATAAAAGAACCGCTGCTGAAGGGGAAGCAATGCTCGATATAAAATTCGTGAGGGACAATCCGGAGAAGCTCTTGGAAGCACTGGAAAAGAGGGGCTCCAAGATCTCGCTCGACACCGTCCTTAAGACTGAAGAGGACAGAAGGAACGATCTCAAATTAATCGAGGAACTAAGAAATATTAGAAACATTGTTTCAACGAAGATAGGCGCGTTAAAAAGACTGAAAAAAGAAGAGACTAGCGGTATCATTGAAAAGATTAGAGAAACAAGAAGCTTTGAGGGAACAATACTTGAAGGTGTTCGGATCGAATCGAGAACTATTTCCGTCCCGTTAGAAGAGCCAAGTGATCACATAGTCACTCGAATTGTGGGTACCAAAGAATTGATTGAAAAAATAATTGAAAGGAATGATCTTGTGGCGCCCCTGATAGATTCGATGGAAAGCATTAAGAATGGAGTTTCACGTTTAGAAAATGAAAAAATGAAACTTTATGAGGAAAAATCAAGAGATTTTCTTCTGAACGTTCCTAATATCCCTCACGATTCTGTCCCTGTGGGAAAGGACGAGACAGAAAATGTCGTGGCGAGGACATGGGGAGAGCCGAAGGAGTTTGATTTCCCGCCGCTCAACCATTGGGATATCGGCGAGATGCTTGGGATCATTGATTTTGACAGAGCCGCAAAGATTGCAGGAGCCCGTTTTGCACTTATGAAAGGGGCTGGAGCAAGGCTTGAACGTGCGCTGATGAACTTCATGCTCGATTTAAATACCTCCAGGGGATACACGGAGGTGTTTCCTCCTATACTCGTGAACAGGGAGAGCATGACCGGCACGGGCCAGCTCCCGAAGTTCGAGATGGAGCTCTTCAGGATCGCCGACCCCGAGTTCTATCTCATCCCCACGGCAGAGGTGCCGGTGACCAACATTCACCGGGACGAGATATTGCAGGAGAAGGACCTGCCCCTGTATTACACGGCGTATACCCCCTGTTTCAGGCGTGAAGCCGGTTCTTATGGCAAGGACACAAGGGGTCTTATACGGCAGCACCAGTTTAACAAGGTGGAACTGGTGAAGTTTGTGAAGCCCGAGGATTCTTATGACGAACTTGAGAAGCTCACAGGGAATGCCGAGGACATACTCCGAAAACTCGACCTTCCTTATAGGGTTGTGGCACTTTGTACCGGCGATCTCGGCTTCTCTGCTTCAAAGACCTATGATCTTGAAGTCTGGTTACCCGGACAACAGAGATACAGAGAGATATCCTCATGCTCCAATTTTGAGGATTTCCAGGCACGGAGGGCAAATATTAGGTTTAAGCGTGAGGGAAAGAAGGGCACCGAGTTTGTGCATACGCTTAACGGTTCCAGTCTCGCCATAGGCCGGACGGTGGTGGCAATCCTTGAGAACTACCAACAGAAAGACGGAAGTGTTCTGATACCCGAGGCTTTGAGACCTCATATGGGGATAGACGTGATAAGCTGACAGGTTCCTTAGAATCCCCTATCTCACTGAAATTGCTTATTTTTTTCAACTCTATGCAGAGATATTAGCCTTGCAGTTTCTGTAATTCCCGCGCTTTAGCGTAGTTGCTAAATGCTTTTTCAAAGGAGCTTTCGACATCATCCTTAAATAAAAACTTGACACTTTTGCTTATCTTGGTTATTTTTAATAGTGAATAAGGAGGGCATCGGCATATGGCAAAGATAATCAGAGGTGTATACGCTCCGGCTTTCATGATAATAATGTTTGGTGTGTTCGCTGCGGGAATCGCGCTGGCCCAGCAGGAGGACTACAAAGAATATACGGTGAAGAAGGGGGATACTCTGTGGGATATCTCTTCAAAGGAGATCTTCGATCCTTTTCTCTGGCCAAAGGTCTGGAAGGAGAATCCCGGGGTGAAGAATCCCGACCTTATTTATCCCGGTCAGAAAATCAGGATACCTCTCTACCTGCTCCAGAAGCAGGTTCCGCCCGCGCCTCCGGCTCCTGTTGAAAAAGCCATGCCGGCGCCGGAAATAAAGCCGCCGGTAAAAAAGGAGGAACGGCCAGTTGTCATTCCTCCGGTAAAAAAAGACTATCTCGTTGAAGAGTACCTCTTTATGTCAAGCGGCTACATTGTCGACGCCATCCACAGCAAGGGAGAGATCATCGGAGCCCCCTCGGAGCAGATGCTTGTCGGCAAGCAGGATTATGTGTACCTCAAGACTGTGGACCCTGTAAGGAAAGGCGATAAGTTCTATGTCATCCGTCCGCCCCGGAAGATTTACCATCCCAATACCGGCCGCAAGATGGGCTATGTGATAGAGATTGTGGGTATAGCCGAGGTCGTAGGGGAAGAGACGGGACACATAAAGTCAAAATTGACGGAATCCTTTGTCGAGATACTGGAGGGCTACCCTCTTATCGAGTACTATGAAATGGAGCCACCCTTGTCCATTGATAATCCGCGGACACCGGATATCAACGGCTTTATTGTCGGTTCTAAGGAAAGCCGTGTCTCGATAATTGTCTTTATTGACAAGGGCAGAAAAGACGGCATCGAGGTAGGGGATCTCTTGGGCATGGTTTCTACGGGAAGGTTCGACGTTCCAAACGGACATGTTCAGATCATAAAGACGCAGGAAGCCACTGCGACAGCCATCATAAGAAGATACTCGAAAGAAGTTGCCGACGGCGATCGTATCACCAAGCTGACCCCTCCGGTGAAATAAAATCGCCACCCTGGTCTGATTACAGCCAATCAAACACAAAGAAAGAACCTGCCGAGAGGCAGGTTCTTTCTTTGTGAGCTTACGTCGTCAACAGCTTCAGTGCTCTCAGCCTGCTGGGGTGTTTGAGCTTCCTTAATGCCTTTGCTTCTATCTGTCGCACTCTCTCTCTCGTGATGGAAAGGTGCCTTCCCACTTCTTCCAGCGTGTGGTCTCTCTCCGCCCCGATGCCGAACCTCATCCGTATCACCTTTTCTTCCTTGGGGGTCAGGGTCCTCAGTACCCTCTGAATCTGTTCCGAGATCTCGATTCTCTCTGCGTCAGAATAGGGAGAGGGACTGTTCTTATCTCCGATAAAGTCTTCCAGTTCCGTATCCTCATCACCCACAGGGGTCTGCAGGGCAATAGGATCCTGTATCGCACGGAAAACTTCTTCTACCTTCCTGGTGGGGACTACAAGCTTCTGTGCTATCTCTTCGTTGCTGGGCTCTCTTCCCAGCTGTTGGGTAAGATCGCGCGAAGCCTTTGTCACCCTGTTATAGAATTCCATCATGTGAACAGGAACACGTATGGTCTTTGTCTGGTCGATCAGCGCCCGCGTTATTGCCTGCCTGATCCACCATGTGGCGTAGGTGGAGAACTTGAACCCCTTTTCATACTTGAATTTGTCCACGGCCTTCATCAGCCCGATATTGCCTTCCTGTATGAGATCGAGAAGGGGGAGTCCTCTTCCCACGTAGTTCTTGGCGATATTGACCACCAGCCTGAGGTTCCGGGTGATCAGTTCATTCTTTGCCTCTGTGAGCAGTGCCTTGGCCTTCGTAATACGCTCGTAGAATCCCTTCAACTCGATGATCTTTACGCCGATCTCTGACTCTACTTTCTTATACTCCTGCTGCACTTCTTTTGCAAGGGCTTCGAGCTTCCCAGGATTTATCCCCTTTTTCTTCTTTTGGTTAATAACCTTTCTCAGCTCTTTGAGGGAATCGTACCGGGTAATCTTCTTCTCCACGACAGCAACAGACGTCATGAGGTCTTCAAGCCTGAGGATGGATTTCCTGAGCGCTTCATCTGCCCGTTCTTCTTCCGGCATGACCTCTTCCTCGTCTCCGTCAAGGCTCGCCTCCATTTTCGTGTAGAGAGGAAGACCAATAATGATACCTTTTATGATTTCTCTCCCTTCTTCCAGTCTCTTCGCCAGTTCTGTTTCCTCGTCCTTGGTGAGAATGGAGATGTCGCCCATGGAATGGAAATATGCCTGTACAAGGTCTTCGGTCTTTTCATATTCTTCCAGTTCCTCTTCTTCCACCTCTTCTTCCGGTGGGACGGCTTCCTCATAGTCGACAACCTTTACTCCCATATCCTGAAGGAGGTCCATGAGGTCTTCTATTTCATCAGGGGAGAAAAACTCGGAAGGAAGGGCATCATTTATCTCATCATAGGTAAGGACCCCGCGCCTTTTCCCTATATCGATGATCTCTTCAAAAATGTCTCTCTCTCTCACCGTCGCTCCTCGTTCCTCAGGACATAATAAAAGGGCCTTATTAAAGGCCCTGGGTTATCTTTGACAACAGGAGGGAATAAATAAGGGTCAAGCCACACGGTCTATTAGTACTGGTCAGCTGAATGCATTACTGCACTTACACTTCCAGCCTATCGACGTGGTGGTCTACCACGGACCTTTAGGGGGAATACTCCCCGGGAGATCTCATCTTGGGGTGGGCTTCCCGCTTAGATGCCTTCAGCGGTTATCCCTTCCGGACACAGCTACCCGGCATTGCCACTGGCATGACAACCGGAACACTGGAGGTCCGTCCATCCCGGTCCTCTCGTACTAAGGACA
>CAVOUE010000003.1:12500-903117 GCA_963699545.1 Nitrospirota bacterium
GATGAAGAACAAACTCTCTCAGGTCCCCAAGAGACCCGGCGTATATATATTCAAGGATCATAAGGACAGAGTTCTTTATGTTGGAAAGGGAAAAAACCTGAAGAATCGTCTGAAAACCTATTTTCAGAAATCACGCGGCCTCGATCACAGAAAGTCTTCAATGATCGAACTCATCAGGGATTTTTCGTACATTGTTACGGAGAATGAACTGGAAGCTCTCATACTGGAAGCGAACCTCATCAAACAGTATAAGCCGCGCTTTAACGTTGTGCTGCGGGACGATAAGAACTATCCCTACTTGAAGCTTACCATAGGCGAGGAATGGCCGAGGTTGCTGGTGGTCAGAAGGATAGTGAAGGACGGCAGCCTCTACTTTGGGCCCTACGTCCCCGCACAAAGCATGTGGGATGCCCTTGCCTTTATCAGAAGAACCTTTCCCGTCAGAATATGCAACTATACCCTGGACAAACCTATGAGACCCTGCATCCAGTACCAGATGGGCAGATGTCCGGCTCCCTGCGCAGACAAGATTACGAGGGAAGATTACCTGAAGATCGTGGAAGAGGTGCGGCTCTTCCTCGGTGGTGAGAGAGGCGAACTTCTTCAAGGTCTGGAAAAGAAAATGATGTCGCTTTCCGATGAACTCAAATTTGAAGAGGCTGCAAGAATAAGAGACAGGATTAGCCATATCCGGCATGTGTGGGAGTCCCAGAGGGTCGTTGCACCGGAGCTGGGAGAACATGGATGTGATCGGCTTCTATTCAGATACCACTGATGCAGTATGTGATGTCTTTTTCATAAGAAACGGCCTCCTCATTGGGACAAAGGACTTCTCCCTAAAGGATGTTGGTAAGGTATCACGGGGTGAAATCATGAATTCTTTCATCGAGCTCTTTTACGCAAAGGAGATTATCCCGCCGCCTGAAATACTTGTGATGTCCAGGCCCGATGATCTCCGCAATCTTACGACGTGGCTGAAGGAAAAAAGAGGCGGGAAGGTCCGGATAGTGACCCCCCGGGATGGAAAGAGACGGGAACTGCTGAGAATGGCGGACGAAAATGCCGAACAGATAGCAGAAAGCAAGAAAGAGATGAAGGGGGATAAACGACTGAAGGCAATCATGGAGCGGCTTCATTTGCCGTATCTGCCCCGTACTATCGGCGCCTTCGACGTATCGACCACATCCGGAACTGAATCGGTGGGCGCATTTATCTACTGGCAGGACAACGAATTTGTAAAGGACTACTACCGCCACGTCAGGATCAAGGGTGTCCCGGGGATAGATGATTATTCAATGATGAGCGAGCTCATCGCGAGGACGTTGAAGAATCTCGGGGAGAAGATACCCGATCTCATAGTGATCGATGGGGGAAAAGGGCACCTGGAGATTGCAAAAGACGTTATCGGGGCAAACAGAATAACGCTCAGTGATGGAATGCAGCCCATGCTCATTGCCGTTGCAAAGGGACCTGACAGGGCATTCACCCTGTCATCCGGCATCATTGATCTCGAGGACAAAAGCCCTGGGTCCCTTCTCCTGAAGAAAATTCGCGATGAGGTCCACAGGTTTGCCGTGACCTTTCACAGGAAACTGCGTGACAGGAAACTCATGAAATCCCCCCTTGAAGAGATCCCAGGGATCGGGAAGAAAAGACGGTTTGAACTTTTGAGGTTTTTTGGTAGTATAGAAGCTATAAGGAATGCTTCCCTTGACGAAATAGCGAGCATTAAAGGGTTTAACAAGAAGGTTGCGGAAAATGTATCCCGTGCATTAAGGAGGCAATAATGGTATGCATGCTTTTATTTATCTTCGTCTTGCTGCTTCCCTTCCCTGCAGATGCTGCGTATAAGATCTATCTCCTGAATGGTTCTGTGATCTCGGGGGTCAGTTCCTATGAAAAGCAAAATGGGGAAGTCACCATCTACTTCGGCGGTGGTTCCATGGCGGTGTCGCAAAAAGATATCCTGAAGATCGAAGAGACCGGAGCGCCGGAACGGGACTTCCGCATACAGGGGGGGCATGAAGAGGCACCACCTCCTGCAGGGCCGCCTGTGGATACAGGGAACAGGAGAGAAAGGAAAGCAGTGCTTCAGGCCGAGTTAGACTCGACGAATTCAGACATCAAAGGTGTGGAAGAAAACGAAGCAAGAGTGAACAAAGCGATAGACGACCGAAAGGGAGCTCGGTTGTCATATAACTCTTTACAGCTGAGGCAGCTGGATAGCGATCTGGCGCCGCTTCGGCAGGAGCTTTCGGACATCCAGGTGAAAAAGGGCGCTCTTTATCAGAGGAGAACCATCATAGAGAGTGAGCTCCAGAGTCTGCAATAGACGAAATACCGGGATATATCCTACATGAATATTTACCTATCAGGTTCCCTGGCGTATGACAGGATCATGGACTTTCCGGGGAAATTTTCCGATCACATTCTGCCTGACAAAATACATATCCTGAATGTCTGCTTTACCGTAAACGGCATGGTCGAGAAATTCGGGGGGACTGCAGGCAATATCGCCTATTCCCTCAGCCTGCTTCGCGAAAAACCGATCATACTGGCAACCATCGGAAAGGATTATGAAAGGTATTTTGACTGGCTGAGAAAGCATGATATCCCTCTGGACGGTATCAGGATTATCCGTGAGGAATTCACCGCAGGAGCCTATATCACTACAGACAGGGCAGACAACCAGATAACAGGATTCAATCCCGGCGCCATGAAATACCAGTCACAGTGCACCTTCAGCGGCATCGATCCTGACGGATCCCTCTGTCTCATCGCTCCGGGCAACCTCAGGGACATGGTCGAGCATGCGGAGACCTGCAAAAGCAAGGCGATACAGTATATCTGCGACCCAGGACAGTCGCTTACAGGATGGGAGGGGAACGCCCTCACCCGGTGGATCGATGGTTCCATGATGCTCATCTCCAACGATTACGAGCTGGAGATGATCGTAAAGATGACGGGGATGGACAAAAAGGGGTTACTGAGACTGACAAGGACTATCGTCACGACCCTCGGGGAAAAGGGGTCCCTTATCAGCATTGCCGGAGATGATATGCGCATACCGGCTGCAGGGGTTCAGTATGTGGTGGATCCCACCGGAGCAGGGGATGCATTCCGTGCAGGGCTGATCAAGGGTCTTGTTATGGGTAAGGAAATAGCCTCTGCCGCGATGATGGGGTCTGTTGCCGCGGCATATGCCGTTGAAAAGTACGGGACCCAGGAGCATCACTACTCATATGCAGACTTCCTGGACAGACTGAGGTCCAACTTCGGGGAAATCTAGGGAGGATCAGGGACCTGCGTCCGGCGAGCTCATATGATCAATGAAGCCGCATTAAAAGCCTACCTCAAGGAAAAATTCAAGGTTTCTCGTGTACACATCAGGAAGATCGGTTCGGGCGTTCAGGGTACAGGGTTCCTCGTCGAGTTGGAGACTGACAAGGGTGTCTCTTCCTATGTGGTAAAATCTCTCATGACCGAAGGCTTTGGTCATGATTACCCTTCCGACAGGGCTGGTGTATTTCTCCTGGATCTCGACGAATTCAACAACCTGCCAAAGCATGTGAAAGCACTTGACGTGCTGGCGGAGATGGAAGATGGCTCAGTGAAGTCCATCGGCGGCGGTAAAGAATACTACCTCTTGATGGAAAGGGGGAAAGGAAAGGATTATTTTTGTGACCTGTCCGCATTTTCTCGAAAAGACAGGCTTGGGGATTTGGACAAGAACAAAATACATGCAATGACATCATACCTGGCGAACATCCACAGCACCAGGAAAGATTCAAGGCCCCTCTACTGGAGGAAACTCAGGGATACAGTAGGGCATGGCGAATGTCTTATGGGAGTTCTGGACATGTATCCCGAGGGAACTCTCCCGTACGACGAGATGGCGGAGATTATCAAGAAGTCCGTTGAGTGGCTGTTCCGCCTAAAACCAAAGTTCAGACGGCTCTCACAGATACACGGGGATTTTCATCCGGGGAACATCTGGTTTGAGGAAGCAAAGAGTTATGGGTCGGGAGTTGGGAAATCTGAGATCGCAGGGAACAAAGCTCCGAACTCCGAACCCCGAACTGGACCAGATTTCATCCTCCTCGACCGGAGCCGCGGCCCGTGGGGCGAGCCTGCAGATGATGTAACTGCCCTCACCGTGAACTATATCTTCTTTTCCATAAAGCACCACGGGGACATAAAAGGCCCTTATCTCGAAGGGTTAAAACTTTTTTATGATGATTATGTAAGACTCTCTGGTGACAACGAAATATATTCTGTCGTCCAACTATTCTACGCATTCAGAGGGGTCGTCGTAGCAAATCCCGTCTTCTATCCTGACCTCACCGCTCAACAAAGAAGAACAATTTTCAGGTTTATCCGCAACGTCCTCGATTCGGAGGGATTTGAACCGGAGAGGGTGAATGAGTATCTGAGGTAAGGAGTCGCTTCCTTCACCAAAACAATTACTCCTCGCCCTTGCCGTCCTCCCTGCCCTGGTGAAGAGGAAATCCCCAAGGCAGGTCTAAACCTGCAGGGCACGCGTTATCCACGGCGCACGTTTCCGATACGGCTTTTCGCCCATCTTCTTCTAGAGGCTTCGCTCGTGTTCGGGCGCAACGTAATCCTTCACAAAATACAAAGGTCGTGTCTTGGTCTCATCAAATACTCTTCCGAGATATTCACCAATGATCCCGATGCCGATAAGCTGAATGCCGCCAAGGAACAAGATCACCACCATCAAAGACGGATAGCCACGGACCGGGTCACCAAACGCAAGAGTTTTATAAATGACTATTCCGGCGTAGAGAAAGGCAGACAGGGCGGTCAGCAAACCAAGATACGTTGCGATCCTGAGTGGCGCTGTAGTGAAAGACGTGATTCCCTCAAGGGCAAAGTTCCACAGACGCCAATAATTCCACTTCGTCTGTCCCGCAAGACGGGGATCGCGATGATAGTGTACTGCTTTCTGACGATACCCTATCCACGAGAACAGTCCCTTTGTAAAACGGTGTTGTTCGCGCAATCTCTTGAGCGAATCGACCGCCCTCCGGCTCAGCAGGCGAAAATCCCCGGTGTCTTCAGGTATCGGTATGCGACTAACTCGATTTATCAGTCGGTAAAAAAAATGGGCGGTAACCTTCTTCAACCAGCCTTCGCCCTCTCTTGAGAGCCGTACGGCATATACTCCATCGTGGCCATTCTCCCAATGCTGAACCATCTCTGGAATTAACTCGGGAGGATCTTGCAGGTCGGCATCTATGAGCACAACGGCATCACCGTGAGCGTAATCAATCCCTGCTGCCATAGCTATCTCCTTGCCAAAATTACGGCTCAGATCAACAATCCCGATCGCAGGCTCGTTCATTCGCAATGAGCGAATCACTTCCAGCGTTCGATCCGTGCTGCCGTCGTTCACATAAATGACCTCGGCCCGCATCGGCAAGCCGGCCAGTACGGCAGAGAGACGCCGGTGGAAAGCCTCCAATACACTTGCTTCGTTGTATGCCGGCACAATTACGGAAAGCAGAGGACCTGACTTCATATCCCTTACCAAACTCATATCGGATTCTCATCATTCGCCCTCTCGATGCTTGCTCAGAATTGGAGAACGCCCCGCCAATTCAAGCTCTTTGAGAGTGGGCCGCCGTACCTGTAAGTCAAAACATAACCGAGAAGCCGGTGTAAAGTCAAGCAAAGAGGATGTTCGGTTTCTTCGTGGAGAAACTCCACGAAGAAGCAAGTGTCACCAGAGAAACGACCGTATTGAATGTTTGTTGAAGGGGGCAAGGACTGCCCCCTTCTTAGTGAATATTAAAGTTTGAAAGGATTCATGAAAAGAATGATCAGCACCACGACCAGTGCGTAAATAGCAAGGGACTCGATCATCGCAAGACCGATGATAAGCGTTGTCGTGATCTTTCCGGACACACCCGGGTTCCTCGCAACGCCCTCGCATGCCTTGCTCAGACCGATACCCTGACCGATGCCGGTGCCGAGTGCAGCAAGGCCGATGGCAAGACCGCAGCCCAGTGCAGCGAAGGCATAGTAGTATACTTTTGAACCGCTCGCGGTTGCCGGAGCTGCCGCTTCTTCAGCCAATGCCAGCGGAGCAAAGGCCCAGAGCATGATCAACGCGAGAATCATAACTGCAAGAATCTTCCTCATGGTTATTCCTCCTTTCTTCAGATAGATTGTCTAATGCGCCTCTTCGACAGAGCCTGCCAGATAGAGGGCCGTCAAAAGCACAAAAACGAACGCCTGTATCAAACTCACGAGAACCCCGAGACCGAGGATAGCCACCGGGACAACGACCGGAGCCAGCAGAGCGAGGGCAAACAGGATCATATGCTTGGCGATCATGTTCCCGAAAAGTCGAACCGAAAGCGTAACCGGTCTCACGAGGTGGCCGATGAACTCGATGACGAACATCATCGGCGCCAGCCAGACGATCGGCCCAAGGAAGTGTTTGATATATTTGAAACCATGCACCCTGATGCCGTAATAGTGTGTAGCGAGAAAGACCGGAACAGCCATTGATGCGGTAGTATTGATGTTGCTGGTAGGTGCGGTAAACCCCGGGATAAGACCCATGAAATTACAGACAAGGATATAGAGACCGATGGTTCCTATGAGGGGAAAGAAGTATTTCCCCCAATGATGGCCGATATTCTCCTCCGAGAGCTTAAGGAGCTGCTCCACCATTACCTCCACAAAGTTCTGGACACCCCTCGGGACTACGGCAAGGGAACCCCTAATGGAAAAAGCAACACCTACAAGGATAAGCGAGGCGAGAAAGGCGTAGGAAACATAATGCGGCACGGTATGCGGATTGACGATAATATCCATCAACAGGGATTCTTCTTGCATAGAGTCCTCCAAAACCGAATTCAAAGTATCTTAAAGAAGAATCGCCCAAAAGTCAAGATTAGGGGCCATTAAGAAAATAAATGGCCCAGTCAATCACAAAAAAGGGGGGGGGAACTACCGGAAAGACAAACGGAGAATCCTTTCGACACCCGCGTAATCTTTCACCAAAGAGTCACGTCTAAGTCCCGATTCTTGGGCTATTTTGAGCACATCATCAGCCGCTCCCTGTCCCAGTTCCACGATGATGGACCCTCCTTCATGCAGATACTCAGGGGCACGGGAAAGTATCTCCCGGTAAAACCGGAGCCCGTCCTCTCCCCCGTCCAGGGCTTCCAGCGGTTCCCAACCCTTTATCTCCGGCTGGAGCGTGCAGATATCTCTTCTCCTGATATAGGGAGGATTAGAAACGATCATGTCGAATTTCCTGCCCTTTACCGGTTCGTACAGGTTGCCGTTCAGAAAGGTGACGTTCCGTATCTCATTCACTCTGGCATTGTCCAAGGCATATCCCAGCGCGCTTGTTGATACTTCAGTACCGAAGACCTCAACCTTCGGGAACTCCCGTGCGAGAGCAAGGGCAAGACAACCGCTGCCCGTGCAAAGGTCCAGGATACGCGAAGCATGAGAAGTGAAGCGCGCAGTGTCTTCTCGACCCTTCGCTCCTGCCCCTTCACGCCTCATGGTCTTGATGGCTTCTTCCGCCATTATTTCCGTTTCAGGGCGGGGAATGAGCACGCCGGGGCCAACACGTACCTTCACCCCCAAAAAATCAACATGCCCGATGATATACTGAAGAGGTTCCCTCTTACCCCTTCTTTCGAGAATCCTGTTGATCTCCTCTCTCTGGACAGGGGAAAGGGTGGGATTATCCCGGTAAAGAGCAACTTTCCCCATCTCCATGCAGCGCGTGAAGATGATCTCGGCTTCCTTGTGAGCATCCCCGATCCCGTATTTCCCAAGAATCGCCGAAACCTCCCATAATCTTTCAAGTGCCTTTATCATCTAGAGTTCCTTAAGTTTTTCGGTTTGGTAGTGAGTAGTCAAGGCGTCAATAACCTCTTCGAGATTCCCTTCCAGCACCTGTTCCAGCTTGTGGAGGGTAAACCCTATCCTGTGGTCGGTGATCCTGTTCTGCGGGAAATTGTACGTCCTTATCCTCTCGCTCCTGTCGCCGGTGCCGACCTGGGTCTTCCTCGCAAGGGCACGCTCCTTCTCCTGCCTCTCAATCTCCAGCTCATAAAGCCGGGAACGGAGGACTTTCATCGCTTTGTCCTTGTTCTTTATCTGGGAGCGCTCGTCCTGGCACTGGACAATCATCCCCGTGGGAATGTGAACGATCCTCACCGCGGAATAGGTAGTGTTCACGCCCTGTCCCCCGGGACCGGAAGCACAGAACGTATCAACCCGGAGATCCTTCTCCTCCACCTTGATATCCACATCCTCTGCCTCGGGGAGAACCGCAACAGTGGCCGCGGAGGTGTGGATCCGTCCGGAGGCTTCCGTGACAGGGACCCTCTGGACCCTGTGCACGCCGCTCTCATACTTGAGCTTACTGTAGGCGCCTTTCCCCTCTATGGCTGCGATGATCTCCTTAAGACCGCCAAGACCGGTGGGATTTGAGTCGATCACTTCCACCTTCCACCGTTTGGATTCTGCATATTTCGCATACATCCTGAAAAGACTGGAAGCAAAGAGGGCTGCCTCTTCTCCGCCTGTTCCCGCCCTTATTTCAAGGATTACGCTTTTTCCATCCCTGGGGTCCTTCGGAAGAAGCATAAACTTGAGTTCTTCCTCTACAGCAGGCCTTTTCCCTTTAAGCTCTTCCAATTCAGCCTGTGCGAGTTCCCTGATGTCTCCGTCTCCTCCCCCCAGGATCTCCTCAGCCTCCTCTATGCCGGACATGATCTTTCTGTACTCCGCTATCTTTTCTACCAGGGGCTGGAGGTCTGACTGCTCCTTTGAATATTTCTGGTACTGCTGTGGATTGGAAAGGACATCGGGATTCATGAGGAGCCGCGTCAGTTCCTCATACTTTTCTTCTATGGTCTTAAGCTTCTCGAGCATTTTTTTCCTCTAAGAGCAACACCTCTTTTACCGCCCGTATGGCGACCTCTATCTGGGAGTCGTCGGGTTCCCTGGTGGTGAGTTTCTGCAGCAGCAACCGGGGAGTATCATGAGATGGATAAGGGAATTTTCTTTCATCTTCGCTGAAAGCCTGAGGAGCTCATAGGAGGATCCCGGCGATGAGGGGGATCAGGATGAGCCTCGACAGGAACTTTCCCCAGAATGGCCATGTCTGGGGGACGAAAGAAAACACGAGAATGCTGATCACCATCACGATGAGAAGAAAACTGGTGCCGCACCGCGGATGATGGGGACTGAATGTCCTCACACTTTCGATGTCAAGCTCCCTGCCCGCCTCATAGGCGTGGATGACCTTGTGCTCTGCCCCATGATACTCGAATATCCTCCTCATGTCCTTCCAAAGCCCTATGGCAAAGACGTACAGCAAGAAGATCAGTACCCTGATAATGCCGTCCGTCAGATTGAACACAAAGGAACTCTTTTCGACCCCGCTTATGACGAGACCCATAAGCTTTGTAAGGTAAAGGGGCAGGAATATGAACAAGCCGATACCGATGCCCACGGCAAATGTGATAGTGGATGCCATGGCGAAAGGACTGAGGGGCTTTTCATCTTCACCGGTGTACGCCTTGCTCGCGGAAAACTCTATAGCCTTGATCCCTATGGCAAGGGCGTGAAAGAGCCCGACGATACCCCTCACCAGAGGCAGATGAAGGAACTTGGGGAGCCGTTCGAGCACTTCCTTCTTGATGTGGATATCTCCCTTCTGATCCCTCACCGCAACGGTCCAGCCGAAGGCCGATTTCATCATCACACCCTCAATGACCGCCTGTCCCCCAATATTTTTCATCGTATCTCCCGGCCGGTTTTTGTCAAAAAAAAGTCGTTAGCCACAGGCATGCGACTAACGACTCTCGACTGGTTATCGCTACTTCTTTGCGTATTTCCGGTTAAACTTCTGCACCCTTCCTTCAGCATCCATGAGCTTCTGTTTGCCGGTGAAGAAGGGATGACACTTGGAACAGATATCCACGTGGATCAGCGGTTTTGTAGACTTGGTCGCAAAGGTCTCACCGCAGGCACATACTACCTTTGCCTCTTTATAATCGGGATGAATTCCTTCTTTCAAGTCAGTCCTCCTAAGAAAGTTTATCTATTGTACCGTATCGGGCTTGCTTTTGGCAATATGTCAGAAACAGACCTCATACTCCGCGGGAATCTCCAGGGCTTCCGATCCGCTCCTCACAAGCCTGAGAGAGATATTGTGACACCCCTTTCCTACAAGGTCAGTGTTGAATTCTGCCCTCCAGCCCACGGGGAAATACCCATAATACTCTTCCCCAAGACCAAAGTACTTGGCCACGTCAGTCCTATCATATCGAAAATCCGCTGGGGATGAAGCCCGGCTGTCTATCACTATGGAGAGGCCCCTCGCAGGGGCCTTTGTCCGGGCATCAAAGGCCCAGCCTTCGACCACTATGTTCTTTGATGAACCGTTGATCATGACTCTTGTTTTCCTCTCCTTCACTTTCTCACCGCCAATCTGATCAATCCAATAGTGGAGGTTTCCCTGGCCATCGAGGTATTCGTTCCTGATCCAGTAGATAAGATTGTCCCTGTTGTGGTCTTTCTGCGTCTCTTCCAGCCATCGTCCATACCTTGAAAAGAGATACGGACCGATAGACCGGTAAAAAGGGAAGACTCCGTATCTCCATGAAAATTGCTTTATCACGTCGCCAAGGGGAGGATCTTGCTCAACGGCCAAGGCCAGGGCACTCACCATTCCTGTCCTGTCAGAACCCCTGCGGCAGTGGATCAGGACCGGCCTTTCTGATCTGGAGAGCACGTCCATGATTGACTGAAGGGTGGGATAATCGGGCAGATTATGAGCCGAGAGCATAATGTCGTGCAACAGGACATTGTTCTTCTCTGCTATCTCGCGCTCCTTCATATACCACTGTGAATCCCTGGGGCCGCCCCTGAGATTAATGACCGTCCTGATACCCTTGTCCTCGATAATCTTTTGGAAGCTCTGGGGAGAGAGTTGGGCACTCCGGTAGATCCTCCCCTTTACCACAGTGTCGATCCTCTCACTCAAGAAAAGCTGGTAGAAGGCGAAAACAATACCGGAAAGAACGAGGGTTAACAGGAATATATACTGTTTTTTCATGGGACGCAGTGTCACAACGGTCACAATCTCACAACGTTGGGGTCTATCGGACTTTCCCTATGCAGCTGCAGTCCTGGCAGCCTTTTTCTCAGCTGCGGCCCGGAATACCTCAGGCGCGTTGAATGTGCCCTCAATGGCCTGAACAGGGCACTTGGCAGTACAAATCCCGCAGCCTATGCACTTCTGCTGATCAATGGTGTGCTTCTTCTTCAACTCCCCTGCTGCTGCATTCACAGGACATACCTTGGTACATATCTGACACCCGATGCAGCTGTCCAGGACAAATGCCTTCGGTCTTTTCGGTATGAAATCCCTGATCGCATTCGTGGGGCATGGAGCAACGCAGAGGCTGCATACCTTACACTTGTCAAGATCGATCGTCGAAAGATTATTCGCTACCGAGGGCGCGTCGAAAGGACATACCTTCACGCATTTTCCGCATGCTATGCATCCCACCTGGCAGTTCTTCTTTGTCTCTGCTCCCTTATCCTTCGAATGGCACGCAACAAGCACCTGCCTTGAGGCAGGGAGGACCTCGATGACCTTCTTTGGGCACGCCTGCTCGCATTTCCTGCACCCTGTACACCTGATGATATCCACCACCGGCAGGTCGTCTTCGTTCATCGTGATCGCCCCAAAAGGACACACCCTGGCGCATGTCCCATATCCCAAACAGCCATAGGCGCATGCCTTATCCCCGCCGCCTGCCAGTACCGAAGCTCGGCAGTCCCGTACGCCTTCATATCTGAATTTTTTCGCCGCTTTGGACCGACCTCCCTGGCACATGATCCTTGCGAAAATTGGCTCCCGGACCTCAGCTTTCTTGCCGGTGATAAGCGCCACTGCCTCCGCCCCCCTCGCACCTGCCGGGGTGCAGAGGTTCGGGGGAACGTCAGGGTTCTTCACAACAGCCTCAGCGTACTGTTCACATCCTGCGTACCCGCACGCACCGCAGTGCGCGTGGGCAAGCACATCCTTCACCTGCTCTACCCTGGGGTCGATCTCGACCGCAAAACGTTTTGCTGCCATGGCAAGGCCGATACCGAAGACTGCACCGAGTCCTGCAAGAAAGACGAGGGTCCACTTGATCAGGGGGACGATCTCGACCTTCTCCTTTGCTTCAACGCCGCCGCCCACGCCGGCATAAGCAGCGGTGGCAACGCAGAGCAGCACAACAATGGCCAGGAGGCCCGACTTTCTTGTGGATGCACCGTTAAACATTCATTCTGCTCACTGGTCGTAATCTCACGTACATTCTTTATTATAACGTAATCAGACCTGAAAAACCTGTGAATGCGAGCGCTATCAGGCCGGTGATAACAAATGCCATCGGCAGGCCCTTGAAAGGCCCCGGCACCTCCGCAAGCTCCAGTCTTTCCCTGATACTCGCCATAATAATGAGGGCCAGAGCAAATCCAAGCCCGGAACCGAACCCAAAGGCAAGGCTTTCTATGAACGAGTATTTCTCTCCGGCGCTCACCAACGGCACAGCGAGAATGATACAGTTCGTCGAGATGAGGGCGAGGTAGATGCCGAGCTTATAATAAAGGCCCGGAGCCGTTTTCCGCATGATGGTGTCGGATGCCTGGACAAGTCCGGCGATGATCCCGATGAAAACGATGATCTCAAGAAACGTGATCTCCAGCGGGACCAGTACCTTGGTAAAGATGACCCAGCTGACTGCAGCGCTTATCATCATGACAGCGGTAAAGGTGATGCTCATGCCTACGGCGGTTCTCCATTTTCTTGGAAACACCAAAGAATATGCACAAACCAAGAAACCTGGTGAAGACAAAATTGTTTATGAGAGAGGCCGAAAGGATCAGTTCAAAAAGTTTTGTAAATTCGCTTTCCATCACGTTCTCCTTCTAGTGCGAAGCATGCGTACTCTTCCTGTACCGTGCATCGATCCAGTTGAACGCAGCCATCAGGATGCCCACCGCAAAGAATCCTCCTGCCGGGAGGATCATGATCAGGAGGGGCTTTGTGTTGACGATCGCATAACCCCACAGAGAGCCTTTGCCGATCAGCTCCCGGAAGAAGCTGATCACGGTCAGCGCAAAGAGAAACCCGACGCCCATTCCAAGGCCGTCAGCCATGGACGGCACAATACTGTTCTTGCTCGCGAACATTTCGGCCCTTGCGAGAATGGACGCAAACGCGACAATAAGCTGGATATACAGACCGACTTTGGCGTATACGTCAGGAACAAAGGCCGCCATCACCATAGTAGTCACGGTCACCCACCCTGAAATAACGAGCATAAATATAGGGAGCCTGACTTTCGGATGTATGACTTTTCTAATAAGAGATATAGTGATGTTCACCATGAGCTGGACAAAAAGAACTGCAGCGCCCATAAATACACCGTTCTTCAGGTTGTTCGTGACCGCGATCGAGGGACAGAGGCTGAGGGCAAGCTTGAAGATAGTGTTCTCCTTGATAATCCCGTTTAAGAACAGCTCCTTGAGACTAATTGTGCTGGTGCTTGACATCCGCATTGCCTCCTTCCCTGACTGTCTTGATCAGAAATGCGACGCCGTTCTTTACTGCGTCTTCGGTGACCGCACGGCTTGATATGGTCGCCCCCGAGATCGCCTGAATATATTCCGTTGTTTCAGTCTTCAAAACTTTCAGGTGTTCGAAGTCTTTGTCCTTGAACTGGCCTTTGAAGGAATCCGCCTCTATTTCGTCGCCCAGCCCCGGAGTCTCGCCGTGACCAAGGATATCGATCTTCCGGACCTTGAAATTCCGGTCAACCGCGACAAACGTATTGATGTAACTCGAATATCCTTTGCCAAATGACTGGATAATATAGCCGATGGGTTCGCCGCCTTTCTTTGCAATAAAATATTTTGCGTGCTTGTCGTGAATCGACCAGTCTCCCATTTTGCTGATATCCTCTGCCTCCGGCATAAGCTGTTTTAATGCCTTCTTCTCGGCCTCTTCGTTGTTCCTGTATATCTTCGGCGACGCATTTGCGTATACGAAGGCAAGAATGAACCCGCCGATGACATAGAACACAACGAGGGTGAACGTTATTTTGGCTATATCCTTGCCGGTCATGCTTTCGTCTCCTTCACTTTCACGGCTCCGAAGACCTTTGTCTTAAAGCCCCTGTCGATAATGGGCGCAAAACAGTTCATAATAAGGATCGCGAACATTACGCCTTCCGGAAATCCGCCCTTTAGCCTTATGAGCATGGTGAGGGCGCCGCATCCAATGCCGAATATGATCTGGCCCTTTCTCACCGAGGGGCAGGTGACATAGTCAGTGGCCATGAAGAAGGCGCCGAGAAGCATGCCACCGCTGATAAGATGGATGACGGGATCACCGGCAAAGAAGAGCAGCTTGCCGGTATTGGGGTCTTTGCCGCCGAAGACCCATGCCAGAAAGGCTGCGGTACCGAGGAAGGAAACTGGTATATGCCACGTGATGTATCGCTTGTACAGAAGAAACGCCCCGCCAATGAGAAGGGCTATGGCTGAGGTTTCACCGATAGACCCTGCCCTGTGGCCTACAAAAAGCTCCTTGTAGAGGTTGAGCTTGTCGCCAAAGACCTCAATCAGCTTTCCGATACCCTCCTCTTTCAGCAATCCAAGGGGCGTGGCAGTGGTCTTCGCATCCATGCCCAGGAATGCTGCGGTCGGCTGAGTCCATATCGTCATTACTCTGGGGAACGAGATGAGCAGGAACGCCCTCCCGATGAGTGCGGGATTGAAGATGTTATATCCCAACCCCCCGAACAACTGCTTGGTTATCACCACAGCAACGAAAGAACCTATGACAGGGACGTGTACAGTGAAGGGGCTGAAGGACCAGAGGGATGCAGGGAGATTCATCCCAAGGAGAAGACCCGTAAGGAATGCGCTGCCGTCGTTCACCGTCACTTTCCGCTTCAGCGCCTTTTCGACCAAGAACTCCGAAAGAACAGCGGTGATGATACAAAGCGCGGTGACGAGGGTCGCCTTCGGGCCGAAGAAATAGATACCCATCACAAGGGCAGGCAACAGGCTGAGATTCACACTCCACATGATGCGGGTTACCGATTCTTCGCTCTTCACATGGGGGCTCACCGTAACGGTCAGTTCATGCTCTTTCTTTATGGCCTCCATCTATCCTCCAGGGGTCGGGGAGTCATGGGTCCCGGTGACCCTTCTTTCACCTGCGCTCATGAACCGTTTGTTCCTGATCACTGTTCTCACGGCTTCACCATAGACTTCGCCAGTCTCACAAGCTGAACGATAGGCCTCTTGGAGGGACAGACAAAGGCGCATGAACCACATTCAAAACAGTCAAAAAGATTATATTCCTTTGCCTCCTCATAATGACCTTTTTCCGAAAGCACGCTCAACATTGAAGGCATGAGCCCCATGGGGCAGACATCAATGCACCTGCCGCACCTGATGCACGGCTCAAAATCCTCGGCATGAATAACTCCCTCTTCCGGGATGACCAGTATTCCCGAAGTTCCTTTTGTCACCGGGACAGCAAGCGAAGAAAGGGCAAACCCCATCATCGGCCCCCCTGAAATAACCTTGCCCACGCTATCCTTGAAACCACCGCACTCTTCGATGAGTTCTGAGACCAGTGTCCCGACCCTCACCATAAGGTTTGACGGGTTATTGATGCCCTCACCGGTCACGGTCACCACCCTTTCGATGAGGGGCTTCCCGTAGCGGGCAGCTTCGTAGACTGCAAGGGCAGTACCCACATTCTGCACTACTACCCCCACATCCATGGGAAGTCCCCTTGGGGGCACTTCCCTGCGTGTCGTTGCCTTTATGAGCATCTTCTCCGCACCCTGGGGATATTTCACCTCAAGGGCGCAGACCTCGATGGCGGCCTCGGCCTTTGCCGATTCCTTCATCTTTGCAATCGCCTCAGGCTTATTGTCCTCGATGCCGACGAACCCCTTGCCCACGCCCAGGGTCTTCATCAATATTTTTAGTCCCTCGATGATCTCGGCAGGTTTTTCCACCATCAACCGGTAGTCTGCAGTGAGGTAGGGCTCACACTCGGCTCCGTTTATGATCACTGTATCGATCGGCTTTTCCTTTGGGGGGGTAAGTTTCACCACAGTAGGGAAAGCCGCGCCTCCGAGACCGACAATGCCGGCTGCCTTGATCTTTTCCTTGAGTTCATCGGCAGAGAGTTTCAGATAATCAGGATTGTCCTTAAGAACGGCCCATTCTTCCCTTCCGTCGTTTTCTATCACCACAGAAGTGACCATTCTTCCCATGGCGTTGGGAAACTCTCCTAGGGCCACCACTCTCCCTGAGACCGAGGCATGGACAGGAGACGAGACAAACCCTCCGGGCTCACCGATGAGTTCACCCTTACTCACTTCCTGATTAATGGAAACAACGGACTTGCAGGGAGCGCCCACGTGCTGGCTCAGAGGGATAACAACCCTCTGGGGGATGTGCGCTTCCCTGACAGGACTGTCTTTCGCCAGGTCCTTCTTGTCAGGGGGGTGTATTCCACCTTTGAATGTCATCGGACTCATGAAGGGTTCCTCCAGTTCGGCACTATTGGTCAGGACAACGGAAGACCGAAAAAGTTTTTATTTAATACCATGATGCTCCATGATATGTCAAGAGAAGTTTGGGGCCATAAATAATTCTCATATGCTCTCAAATAAGCTCCTCAGAAGAAGCTCAGCAGGGCGGCAAGTCCGACGTTGACATACCCGTCTTGTGACAGCTATTGTATATTCCCTATGAAAAGATACCTCCCGGTGCCGTTAGGGGTTATTATCTCCCTCACCCTTTTTGCGCCTGAAGTATTTTCTTTTGGCGGCCCGCTGCAGACAAGAAACCAGTTTCCCCTCTTCCTTGCCCTCAACGCTCCCGCTATCGAAACGGCATCCTATGAGCATTCCTTCAGCGCCGCCGTTTCCTACTCCAGTGTCTACATGGTGCGCAGCTCCCCGGCCTGGTCCGTGAACCTCGATATGGAAGTGGCGGAACTCAATTTCAGATACCGGAGAGACATCTTTACCCTCTTCGAGCTGGGCATCGACATCCCGATCGTAAGCTTCAACAGCGGCTTCATGGACGATTTCCTGAGCAGTTATCATACAACGTTCGGGTTTTCGGATTATGGAAGAAGCGGAAGGCCAGGCAACTCATTTCTCTATGAGGTGAAGAAGAACGGGGCTCTGGTGGTGAGGGGAGACGGAGGCAGCGTCGGTATCGGTGACGTGAGGCTTGCCGCAAAAAGAGCCCTTCTGTCCGACGACCCGACGGTGAGCCTGACAGCTGACATCGAGCTTCCCACGGGGAGCGCTTCAAAGGGATTTGGCAACGGAAGTATCGACACGGGGGTCGGCCTCCTTCTGGACAAGCGACTCTCAGAAAAGATCAAGACATATGTTAACCTCGGCGCTGTATTTCCCGGGGACCTAAAGGCCCGCGAGACTGTCAAGCTGAAGAACTTTGTGTACGGAGGGGTCTGCGTTGAGGCTGAAGTCTCGAAAAGCCTCAGCCTCAACGGCCAGGTCTTTGCCCAGAGTTCGCCTTTCCCGACAACAGGCATTTCTTCCATAGACCGGATGGCCGTGCTTCTCACCCTTGGGGGAAGGTATACGTCAGGAAAGAACAGCTTCGAGCTCTCGTTCACCGAGGACCCCAACACTTCAGGTGCTCCTGACTTCACCATAGCCCTTTCCTTTAAGAAACGGTTCTGAGAGCCTGTTATATGAAGAACAGATTTCTTGCCTGGTTTGACTATAATGTAATTATGAGGCGTTCTCTGATTCTCAAGGGCTTGATCTTCTTCTTGACGTTTTCTTCTCTGCTCCTGCTCTCTCGTTATGCAGGGTCAGGTGAAGGAAGGTGGAAATTGCTCGGCAAGAGCCTGACCGGGACCTTTTGGTATATGGATACCGAAACCGTGTCCCACCCCGCGGAGAATATTGTTGCCGTATGGGTGAAGAGCATTCCCGACAAAACCCACACTGCTGCGACCGAAGAAGAGGAAGAAACCGAAGACATACTTAAGCGCATTCAGGAGAAATACTTCGGAGGGTATGAATACACGGATGGACTATGGGAACTGGACTGCTCACAATCTCTCTTCAGGCTTCTCTATTTCTGCGCCTATGATAAGAACGGCAATATCATCACTTCCCGCATTTCTCCTGACGTTGAATGGTCTTTTATTCTTCCCGGAAGCGCAGGGGAAGCGCTGTCCGGTGCGGTTTGCTCCCGTTAAGACGTGAGCCTTCTCATCCCCTCCATGGCCCTTTCATCGGAGGGGTTGTATTTGAGGGCTTTCTCGAAGGCGCTCTTCGCCCTTGCCTGGAATCCGAGTTCAAGGTATATATGGCCGAGTTCGGCGACATATTTCGAATTGAAAGGATCAAGCTGTGACGCTTTTCTTAAGGACTCCTCAGCGGGTTTCATCCTCTTGTTATTGAGAAGAGCCAGTGCGTAAAAGTAATGATATTCCGGTGCCGAATCGTCAAGGTAGACCGCCTGTCCGAACAGTGTTGCGGCCTCCTCATGCTGGCCTGAAAAAAAGAGGCGTTTGCCTTCTTTGAAACGGGCTAACGCCAGGTTCTTGTTGTATTTACCCCGTGACACCTCTTCACCAGGAGAGGTACGCGGAACGGTCCCCGGACCGGAAAGCTCCCGGTAGGCCTCACTGATGTAAGAAAAGATAGCATGCAATTGCTCTCTTAAGGAATCGGACTCAATATTCAGGTACCGGTCAGGATGAAATTCCTTCGCCATCCGGTGATATGCCCTTTTTATCTCAGCGGCGGAGGCGTCTTTGCTCACATCAAGCACTCCATAGTAGTCAGAGGATTTGGCCTCCCGATAGATCTGTTCTACCCTCTCCGCAAAAGCCGGGTCAATCTCAGCCTTAGATCTTTTTTGTGTGGCGTTCTTATCCGCCGAAGCATCGTTATCACTGTTTTCAGCGCTTTCAATGATCTGCAAATTGTGAAGCATGCAGATCGTTCTCAGGGTCTCGATCTCACCGAGGGGGGACAATGAAAGAATGTCCCTGACCGTCCGTTTGCCGTTTATCAGCGACAACACCTTTTTATCGTCTCCATCAAGCAAGGCTTCCCTCCCTACGCGAGCCGGATCCACAATAAGATAAAGGACCGAGGGCAGGGAGGGACAGCCGCTCCTTATTCGCCCAGCTTCCCGAATTTTTTTTATCCCATGATAAACAAGGCTTTCAACGTTGAACTTAAGGGCGATTACCTCGTTGTGGGGCAGAGAATCGTCCCTGAAGACAAAGTTCCCCTGTTCAAGGTTGAACAGGTCAAGCATGATCCTTTCCGCTTCAGTGCGTACACCCTCAGCCAATTCCGAAACAGTGATGTAGCCCATCTCCACCAGTACGGTACTGTGACGTTTTCCGGTCTTTTTCGCCGCTTCCAGAGACTTGTTGTACTGGTCCGGACTTATCTTCCCTGATTCGAGAAGGATTTCGCACACATTGACGTGTTCCTGCTGCGACGCCGGAAGGATCACATCACCTCGTTTAAGGTAGATCCTGTTGATCACGGAACCTGCCTCGATCTCGAGCACCCCGGTCTTTCCCGTCCTCTTCAAACCAAGGAAGATATCGGATAATCTGTGGAGGCCGAGCATGCCCCTTATGTGCCCTAACAGGCGGATACCTGCCAGGACACCTCCCGAGATGGTCCGTGTCCATCTTGTCTCCCCATCAGCGTCGACGCCGATATCACTGATGGTGACGTGAACAATGGGAAAGCCGAGATTGGGCGCATCTTTTATGAAAATACCGAGACCGTCGAGAGAGAAATCGAAAAGTCTGGACCTGAATGGCTTCCCAGAAATAATCAGATCAAAGTCCAGGTGTGCCCGGTGTCTCGGGAAGCTTCTCTTGTCCGGATACTCTGGCATGGCCATTCAGGGAATATTACCAATTACGCGAACATGAGGTCAATAAAGAGAACAGGGCTGATCCCGGTACCGGACACTTCACTCCATGTCCGCAAAAAAAAACGAACTTCCCGGTCACCGGGATACGGCCTGTGCAGGATCTCCGGCACTACAGCAAAGATTGATGCGTACGATAATGGAGATCACCGCACCCCGCCTTCTCGAAGGACGACTGTCACACTGCTGCAGCAAGAGGGTCGCTTATTCAATATTGAAAACCGCCACTTCCTTAATGCCGGGGAGATACTGTCCCACCGGAACAAGTTTCTTGCCCTCATCCACACAGCCGATAACGATCGTCCAGAGTTGGTTCAGTTCTTTTTTCTCCCGGTCATTCTCCGGCGTCATCTTAAGAAGGGTACCTTCAAGTTCGATCCTCATAGAGCTTCCTCCCTGCACAGAATTTATAGCTCAAGTTTACTATATTCTTTCCCGTTCGTAAAGTCAGGCTGAAATCATGGACAGACGGCAGATTTTGAGAAGGGTTTAATGTTATGCTATCAGGTGACAGCGCTTCGCTGTTAGTGAGCACAACAAATCTCTAAGGAGTTCCTGCATGAAACGAATTTTGATGTTGATCGTGGTTTTGATGCTTGTCTTTTTGGTGTCACAGGTCCTTTACGCCGGTTCCCAGGAGGCATCTCCGATTTCAGGCAAAGTGGTTGAGACCATGGACAGCGGAGGATACACCTATGCCCTCGTTGAGAAGAACGGAAATAAGACCTGGGTTGCTGTTCCCCGGATGAAGATAGTGAAAGGACAAGACATCTCTTTCCAGTCAGGTGCAGAGATGGAAAATTTCAAGAGTAAGACCCTTAACCGGACATTCGACAAGATCATCTTCTCAGGCGGCCCGGTCAAATAGTCAGAAGATCAGTGGAAGGGGCGGCCTCACCTATGAAGCCGCCCTGCTATGCTTTATGCTGCAGGAGCTTGCCCCCCGATAACCTCAGGTTTCAGCACAAAGAGCTTCTGGAAAGAGTCAAAGGCCCTTTTTAGTGACCGTTCCACCGCGGGATGTCCCCTGGGATAGATGGACACGTTTCGCCGGGAAATATTCAAATCCATGACGGTCTGGCGGAGCATCCGTGCATTCAAGGCGGGCTTTCCCCTTTGCTCGGTCATGGCCATAGTGTATCAAAATCCTGCCTCCACCGCCACTGACTTTGGACAAGGGCAGAGCATGATCATCGCCGGTGCAACACCCGTATTTTCCGGGAGGCTTTTTGTTTCTCTTGTGGTAAAATATGCATATTCTTCGTGAACGGAGGGCGGTATGAAGGTAATCGAAGGTGAATTGCAGGCAAAGGGGTTGAAGGTCGGTATCATTGTCAGCAGGTTTAATGATTTCATCACCAGCAAACTGCTGGACGGCGCACTCGACGCGCTCCGCAGGCATGGCGCAGATGAAAAGGATATAGAGGTCGTGAAGGTCCCGGGCTCTTTCGAGATTCCGCTGGTCGCAAAAAAATTGGCGGCTAAAGGCATATACAGCGCTATCATATGTCTTGGCACAGTGATTCGTGGCGCCACACCGCACTTTGAATATGTGTCGGCGGAGGTATCCAAGGGGATCGCTTCTGCATCCATGGAAACGGGCGTCCCCATTGCCTTCGGGATCATCACCTCTGATACCATTGAGCAGGCGGTGGAGAGGGCCGGAACAAAAAGCGGGAACAAGGGCTGGGACGCGGCCATTACGGCCATTGAGATGGCGCAGGTAATGAAGAAGCTCGCATGAAGCGTCGGAAGGGAAGGGAATATGCGTTCCAATTTCTCTTTCAATGCGACTTCACCGGCAAGAAACCGGATAAAAAGGATTTTGCTGAGTTCTGGACGGACAGGAACGGAGATGCTGATGGCAGGGAGTTCACCGAGGATATTGTCTACGGCACCATTCATCACCGTTCTGAAATAGACGCGGCAATACAGAAAGCGGCAGAGCACTGGATCCTGCAGAGAATGGCCGCCGTGGACCGCAATATTCTCAGGCTGGCCACCTATGAACTGCTCTACCGCACGGACATCCCTTCCGCGGTCACCATAAATGAGGCGATAGAAATAGCAAAAAGATACTCTTCCATCGAATCTGCGGCTTTCATAAACGGCATACTCGACACCATCGCAAAGGGGATAGAAGGCAAAAGGAAACGATAAATGCATTACGCGGTCATTTCAGATGTCCACGGGAACCTTGAGGCCCTCGAGGCCGTGCTGGATGATGTACGAAGGATAAAAACAGAGGGGATCATCTTCCTGGGAGATGCCGTCGGCTATGGACCGAACCCCAACGAATGCGTGACGTTACTGAAAGAAAGCTGCACAATCATGCTGGCAGGAAACCATGACCGTGCGGCCGTCGGTCTCACGGATGCAGAACATTTTAATGAGTACGCAAAGGCAGCCATACTCTGGACCCGTGAGGTGCTCACTGACAAAAGCCGGAAGTATCTCGAAACGCTCCCGGTGAGCAAGAAGATGAGGAAGGAGAATATTCTCTTCGTCCATTCAACACCAAAGGGACCTGAAGAATGGCATTACCTGCGCACCCTCTGGGACGCCGAGATCAACTTTCATTACTTCGCCGAGCGGATCTGCGTCCTCGGTCACAGCCACGTCCCTTTCCTCATAGAGAGGTTGCCGTCCGGCGAGATGGTCACCCACAGGACGAAGGCTGCCCTGGGTGAAAGCAAACGATATATCATAAATGCCGGCAGTGTTGGTCAGCCAAGGGACAGGGACCCCAGAGCGTGCTACCTGCTTCTGGACAGGGATCAGGCGGAATTTGTCAGGGTCGATTACCGGAGAGAAGAGACCGAGCGTAAGATGCATGAGGCAGGGCTTCCCTTGCCCCTGATCGAGAGACTTTCACGGGGAACGTAAGGAAGATATCACGAGTAAAGGTTTCACAGCTTTGATACTCTGATGCGATGACACTTTCATAAAGGAGACAAGATGATAACACGGTATACTCGCCCTGAAATGGGCAGGATATGGACTCTGGAGAGCAAATATATGAAGTGGCTTGAAGTGGAGATCGCTGCCTGTGAGGCGTGGACCGAGAGAGGAGAGATTCCGGTGGCGGTCCTCAAGACGATCAGGAAGAGGGCGCGTTTTGACGCGGACAGAATCGATGAGCTCGAGAAGACCGTGAAACACGATGTCATCGCGTTCCTCACCTCGGTGGCGGAGAATGTGGGACCGGAGTCGCGGTTTATCCACAAAGGGCTGACGTCCTCTGACATCGTTGATACCGCCCTTTCGCTCCTCATGCGGGAGGCCTCTGACGTACTTCTCGGGGATATGCGAGAATTGCTGGATGTCATGAAAAAGCAGGCATTCAGGTTCAAGAATACGCCTTGCATAGGCCGCAGCCACGGCGTCCATGCCGAACCCATGACCTTTGGACTGAAGTTCGCCCTCTGGTATGAGGACTTCAGGCGGAATCTGGCAAGGATGAGAAGGGCTAAGGAGATCATCAGTATCGGAAAACTCTCAGGGGCCGTTGGTACGTTCTCGAATATTCCCCCGGCTATCGAAGAACAGGTATGCAGGAAGCTCAAGCTCAAACCGGAGACGGTGGCTACGCAGGTGATCCAGAGGGACAGACATGGGGAGTACCTTCTGACCCTCGCTTTAATCGCCGCTTCTGTCGAAAGGATCGCGGTGGAGATACGGCACCTTCAGAGGACCGAAGTCCTGGAGGCTGAGGAGCCTTTCGAGGCCGGCCAGAAGGGCTCGTCCGCCATGCCGCACAAGAGGAATCCCGTGGGCTCTGAAAACCTTTCGGGCCTCGCCAGAGTAGTGAGGGCGAACGCTCTGGCAGCCCTGGAGGATGTTGCATTGTGGCACGAAAGAGACATATCACATTCGTCAGTCGAGCGGATCATCATCCCTGACAGCTCCATACTTGTCGACTACATGCTCAATCGCCTCAAGAACATTCTGGATGGTCTTCTCGTATACCCCGAAAGGATGAAAGAGAACATTGACAGGAGTTACGGCCTCTACAACTCCCAGAGGGTCATGCTCGCCCTCACCGAAAAGGGACTCAGCAGGGAAGATGCCTA
This sequence comes from Nitrospirota bacterium, assembly GCA_963699545.1. Lineage (GTDB taxonomy): Bacteria > Nitrospirota > Thermodesulfovibrionia > Thermodesulfovibrionales > UBA9159 > JAMCQB01. The sequence continues at coordinate 36,623 of CAVOUE010000003.1, forward strand.
CGCCATTGTCCAGAGAAACGCCATGAAGAGCTGGAAAGAGGGAAAAGAATTCAAGGGCCTGTTGCTGAAAGACAGGAACGTCAGGAAATATCTCACCCCAAGAGCGATGGATGACCTTTTCGATCTGAAGCACTATTTCAGGAATGTGGATTATATCTTCGCCAGAGTCTTCGGAAAGGAAAAGGCATGAAGGCCAGCGTGAGGGTCACGCTGAAAACAGGATCCGCTGAGGACGCTCAACGGCTTCTCATGATGGTCTGCGAAGGGCTCGTTGCAAGCGGCTCTATAGAGGACTACAGTTTCGAGATAGAGACCGACAAAGGCGTGGTCACTGAAAAATGCATCCTTTCAGAAGGCGGGGTCATCGCCTGACGAAGATGAGAATGCCGGTCGGCAGAAAAAGATTCTCAGCGCCCGTCCCATCCCGTAATAAGCTGTTATACTATGAACCGCTGTCAGATTTCTTAGCGGGAGGATAATAAAGTGTCTTTGCTGTACTCTTATCGTAAACCGGTCCTTTCCGAGAGGAAGAAAAGGGACCTCCTGTCCCTGGTGAAGGACAGGGTTGCATCCGGGATAGAGGATATCCTGACGGAGTATTGTTTTTATATCGAGGCAAAAGAGCCCCTTAAGCCTGAGGAGATGGGATTGCTCCGATGGCTCCTGCGAGAGACCTTCGAACCTGACAACTTTTCCGGTGAAAGTTTTCTCAATGGGAACTCCGAACGCCGAACCAGAGACTGTCTTTTGGAGGTCGGTCCCCGGATGAACTTCACCACCGCGTGGTCAACCAATGCTGTTTCCGTCTGCCATGCCTGCGGGTTGTCAAAGGTCACGAGGATCGAACGTTCAAGGAGGTACAGGTTGGTCTTCGCAGACATGGGTCAGGGGGTCCAAGGGGTGGAAGGTCCTCCACCGGAATCCTTGACCCCTCGACCCCTTGAATCCGTCGCAACAAAAGCATTTCTGGACCTCGTCCACGACCGGATGACGGAATGCCTCTACCCCGAAAGGCTCCGGACCTTTGATCCGGGAATAAAGCCTGAACGTGTGTCCGAGGTGAAAATCCTGGAAGAAGGCAAGACAGTCATTGAAAAGGTCAGCCGGGAGCTTGGGCTTGGCCTTGATGAGTGGGATATGGAGTACTATTACAACCTTTTTGCCCGGGACCTCAAGAGAAATCCAACGAATGTCGAATGCTTTGACCTCGGCCAGTCAAACAGCGAACACTCAAGGCACTGGTTCTTTAGGGGCAGGCTCGTGATCGACGGGGAAGAGGTGCGCCACACCCTCATGGAGCTCATAAAGGAGCCGTACAAAAAGAATCCGAACAACAGCGTTATCGCCTTCAACGATAACTCCAGCGCCATACAAGGCTACAGGATCAGGACCATCATTCCTGAAAGACCCGGCAGGCCGTCACCCTTTGCCGAAAGGGATGTGACGTATCACGTCATATTCACCGCAGAGACCCATAACTTCCCCAGCGGGGTAGCTCCTTTCCCGGGCGCAGAGACAGGGACGGGCGGCAGGATCAGAGATGTCCAGGCGGTGGGACGGGGTGGGCTCGTGGTGGCGGGCACCGCTGCATATTGTGTCGGCAATCTCCTGATCCCCGGGTATGCCCTTCCGTGGGAGGATGAATCGCTTGCGTACCCGGCAAATCTTGCTTCTCCGTTACAGATAGAGATCGAGGCGAGCAACGGCGCATCAGACTACGGGAACAAGTTCGGAGAGCCCGTGATCCAGGGCTATACGAGATCTTTTGGGCTCAAGCTCCCCAGTGGAGAGAGAAGAGAGTGGATAAAGCCCATCATGTTCACGGGCGGGATAGGCAATATGGATGAAGGTCATGTGGCCAAAGGGGAACCCGAAAGGGGTATGCTGGTGGTCAAGATCGGAGGTCCTGCATACCGTATCGGTATCGGAGGGGGCGCGGCATCCAGCATGATACAGGGAGAGAATGTAGAGGAACTGGACTTCAATGCCGTTCAGCGCGGAGATGCAGAGATGGAACAGAAGATGAACAGGGTCATCCGTGCCTGCGTCGAGTTGGAAGAGAAGAACCCGATCATAAGCATCCACGACCAGGGTGCAGGCGGAAACTGTAACGTGATAAAGGAGCTGATCTATCCTGCAGGAGCGAAGATAGAGATCAGAAAAATTCCGCTGGGTGACAACACCCTCTCGGTCCTCGAAATATGGGGCGCAGAATATCAGGAGGCCAATGCCCTCTTGATACGCCAAGAGAGCGCGGAAATGTTCGGGGAAATGTGCAACAGGGAGAAGGTCCCTTATGCCATTGTGGGGCAGATAACAGGGGATGGATACGTCGTTCTCCATGATGAGAATGATGGAAGTACCCCGGTGAACCTGGACCTCAGGAAGGTCTTGGGGGAGATGCCCCGGAAGACCTTCACGTTCAACAGGATCAGACCGGCACTTGCCCCTCTCGGACTGGAAGGGATAGCGGTGAGAGATGCCCTGGAAAGGGTCCTCAGGCTCGTCTCCGTCGGCTCAAAGAGATTCCTCGTCAATAAAGTGGACAGGTCTGTTACAGGTCTGATCGCAAGGCAACAGTGTGCAGGCCCGCTCCAGCTTACGGTATCGGATGTCGCGGTGGTCGGCCAGAGTCATTTCGGAACCACCGGCGCAGCACTCTCCATCGGTGAACAGCCGGTCAAGGGATTGGTTGATCCTGCTGCCATGGCGAGGATGTCGGTGGCGGAGGCCCTCACCAATATTGTCTGGGCAAAGGTGAGCGGCCTTGAGGATATACGGTGTTCGGGGAACTGGATGTGGCCTGCAAAACTCCCGGGAGAAGGGGCGGCCCTTTATGATGCTGCCGTGGCAATGAAGGACATCATGCTTGCCCTGGGGATCGCGGTGGACGGGGGCAAGGACAGCCTTTCCATGGCAGCGGTAGTGACAAAAAAAGACGGAACAAGAGAGATCGTTAAGGCCCCAGGTACGCTGGTAGTCTCCGCATATGCTACCTGCCCTGATATCACAAAGGTCATAACCCCGGACATAAAAAGACCTGGCCGGAGCAAACTCCTCCATATCGACCTGGGAGCGGGGAAACACAGGCTGGGCGGCTCTTCCCTTGCCCATGTGTACGGACAGATCGGGGATGAGTCTCCGGACGTGGAAGATCCCGGACTGCTGAAGCGCTCTTTTGAGGTTGTACAAACACTCATTGATGAGGGTCTGATCCTTTCGGGGCATGATGTCAGTGACGGCGGGTTGATGGTGACCCTCCTTGAGATGGCCTTTGCAGGGAACTGCGGCCTTGACGTGAACATTGACGACAGCGCGAAAGTGCGGAAGCCTGGGGGCGCAATCGTCCGCAGTGATTTCCGAACTTCCCGACTTCCGAACTTCAGCGCTTTCCGTCTTGTTCGCTGAAGAAGCAGGGCTTGTCATGGAGTGTTCCCCTGATGACACGGAAAGGGTCTTCACTGTCCTCAGAAATGCAGAGGTACCGTATCAGGTCATCGGAAAAACCATCCCGGAAAGAGAGATATGGATACGGTTTTGCGATGAGCCGGTTCTCCATGAGGGCATGGGGACATTGCGGTCGATGTGGGAAGAGACGAGCTATCGTCTGGACAGGCTTCAGGCCGATCCCGCATGTGTCGATGAGGAATGGAAGAGCATCTCCGAAAGGACGGGGCCTCGCTTCGAGCTCACCTTCACCCCGGAACAAACCCCTTCCGATATTCTCGGCAGGAAAGGGAACCCACGGGTCGCGATCATCAGGGAGGAAGGGAGCAACGGCGACAGGGAGATGACATCGGCCTTTCACCTTGCAGGCTTCGAGACATGGGATGTTTCGATGGGAGACCTCATCCACGGGGATATGACGTTGGATCGGTTCATCGGTATCGCCTTCGTGGGCGGTTTCAGTTACGCAGATGTACTGGATTCGGCAAAGGGATGGGGGGGGGTGATACGGTTTCACACAAAGCTCTTCGAGCAGTTCCAGGGGTTCTATGAGAGGAAGGACACCTTCAGCCTCGGGGTATGCAACGGCTGCCAGCTCATGGCTTTGCTGGGCTGGGTCCCGTGGCAGGGGATAGAGGACAGCTTCCAGCCGAGGTTCATTCGCAACCGGTCGGGCCGTTTTGAGTCACGGTTCGCAGCGGTAAAGATCCTCCCCAGTCCCTCCATCATGCTCGGGGGGATGGAAGGTTCGACACTGGGTATCTGGGTTGCCCACGGAGAGGGCATGGTATATTTCGCGGATGAAGTCACAAGGAAGAAAGTGCTTGACCTCGGCATTGCACCGGTAAGATATGTGGATGACGCCGGGAGGATTACCGAGTCCTATCCCTTCAACCCCAACGGCTCCCCCGAAGGGATCGCTTCCCTCTGCACGCCCGACGGCAGACACCTCGCCATCATGCCCCATCCGGAGAGGACATTTCTGAAATGGCAGTGGCCGTGGATGCCGGAAGAATGGAAGAATACCCTTAAGGCATCACCCTGGCTCAGGATGTTCCAGAACGCGCGTCAGTGGTGTGATCGGAAAGAGTAATCCCGGCTTATCTCCTGATACATTCTTCTGCTCGCTGGTTCAGGGACATATAAAGCAACCTTCCGAAGCAGACATCCCGAGAAGCCATGGACAGAGGGGCCTTCTCTGAGGTAATATTAAAGCATGATGAACGGGACACTCCTCGGGAAGATTATGAGGAACATCAATGTGCTGAATGTGCTGCTTCTTGCACTGGTCATTGCTCTTGCCGCTTACATATTGCCTCCGGTCCTTAATGTAAGCGTTTCCTACACCCTGCCTGCTCAAAAAAAGGTCGCGCAACAGAAGGAAGTAATACCTGCTGTAGTGCAACCGCCGTCTGCTATGGAATACACAGTCATCAGTGAACAGAATCTCTTCCATCCCGAGAGGAAAATCTCTGCCGAGAAGAAAGACGAAAAGCCCTTGCCGAAACCGGAATTTGTTCTTTACGGTACTCTCATCACGAGCGATGAAAGCCTTGCCTTCATGGAAGACCGCAAGGCCCCACAGACAACCTCGGGCAGAGGGAAAAGACAGAGGACCCTCGGACTGGGAGGGACGTTTAGCGGTTATACCCTTAGCCGGATATACGAGGACCGGGTTATCATGGCAAGAGGCGAAGACAAAATTGAGGTAAGGGTCCACGACCTCTCGAAGACGAGGGGAGTTGCAGATACAACCCCGGGTCCAGATTCCGCGGTAGGAACTCCCGCCGCACCACGGAAACCGTCGGTACGAACACCCGCCACCGCATCACGGCAAACTTCGGCGCCGGTTCCCCGCTCCCCCAGAAGGGTGCGACCAACTCCCTCTGAAGATTAACGGTTTAGTGCCTTTTTTTCATAAGTCCCTTAATTCCCCTTTGTCAGAGATTGGAGCTAGTGATACTTGCCCTGCAGCACAAAGATCCAATGTGAGAAAGCAAAAAGCCCTTAGAAGTTTATCGAAAGAGATAATCTATCTTAACTTGCATCATAGTCTCCCATTTTGCAAAACGCCTTGCTATAGGATATGTCGTTGTGATACTCTACTCCTCAGGTGGATAATTGTCCGCATGCTTTATACCCCATCGCAAGTAAAAAAACAGCTTAGAACCGCTTCCCTCTTCACATGAACTATACGATCGAACTCTTTCGCGGCATCGCAGCCTTCATGGTTCTGAACTCTCACTATGTCCGTTTCTTGAGCGAACAAAGGAATCTATTACATTTTCTATGGACTGGCGTGGACTTCTTTTTTGTTATCAGCGGGTTTGTTTTCGCCAGGACAATACTCTACAAAAATGCTCGTTTTATCCCGTATATCACAAGAAGGTTTTTCAGAATATACCCTCTCTATATCTGCTCACTCGCATTGTATTACTATATCACTCCTGGACATGCAGAAAAAACGACCTTCTTGCTCAAACATATCCTCTTTCTTCAGACCACCAGTTCACTTTCTGAAGCATTTTATTTCAACCCTGCCTACTGGAGTCTTCCGGTCGAGATGGAGTTCTATTTCTTTGTGCCACTCTTAGGCTGGTTATGCAAAAAATATGGAATTGTAATATTGTGGAGATCGCTTCCATTACTTCTGGGAATAAAGATCTTCCTGACGCTCAATAGCAATCCCCAGCCTGAGATGTTTAACGTATACAACAGCTTGAATATTCATCTGCCCGGAAAGATTGTTGAATTTCTTGTCGGCATCTTCCTCTACAACGCCTTCGAACACTATTATGAAAGAAACCTTAATCCGGGGCAGCTGTTCGTCGTGTTCATGCTCGGTCTCATGATTATCCTTGGTCTCGGAATGGTCTTTGTAACCTACGGAGATGAGGGGATCAACAAGGTATTCCTTCTCAGAGCGATTCTTAACATAGCTTGTGCTGTCGGATATGGATTGATATTGTTCAGCTTCCTCTTTTTGTTCAAACAAAACCATCCAAAGATGCAATTAATAAGTACCTTCGCAGGAAACATAAGTTATGGTGTTTATCTTTTTCATAATTTGCTCCCTCTTGCACTCTTGAAGTTCAATGTCCCCGTGAGCGGGGTGTCCGCCTACTTCTCATGCGTTATCGCTGTCATTATCCTTTCGCTTATTTTTCACTATTCCGTCGAGAACCCCTGTCGTCAGTTTGGAAGGTACTTATCAAAGAAGTATGAACTGCATGCGGATAAGCAAAGTCGCGGGGACCACGATCATCCGCACCGGACTTAACCCACGGTCGCTGCACCGAGCCCCCTCTTAGTAATCTATGGCGCTCCCGCCGCTCAATGCATCGACGAATTTCCTGAACCATCTGCCGTCTATAAAAAGATAGGTGTCTTCTACCACAACCTCCTTAGGAGGGATGGAGGTCTCTTTCCCCAGCACCATCATTTTCGGCACATCATAGTTGACCTTGATCTTTACCTCAGCCTCATTCCCCCTTATCTTCACCTCTTCGATGGAGTAACGGTGGTATACCATCGGTCCTCTCTGGACGGCGTACACATCAAAGGGCATCTTCGACCTGTAGAACGGGTCATGTATCTCATACGTAACCTTCATGTCCTTTTTCAACATCCCCTTCCAGTAGGCATTCACCTTCTCTCTCAGTAATGCCTCTTTCTTCCTGAGACTGACACCCTTGTCCTTCCGGGATGCCATCTTCACCGCCTCATCCCACTTCACGTGCATCATAATAAGATCAGCGAGATTTCTTTCATCGTTTCTGAACTGATGCCAGGCAAGATGAAAAGTCCCCTTTGTAAAGCCTATTCTCGGCCTGAGGGCAACAAACTTGCTGCTTGAAACAGCGATATCCCCGTCCATCCAGGTCTTTCCTCTGTCAGGAGAACAGCTTCATCCTTACCCCTGAACGTATGTCCCTTGAATCTTCCCATACCACTGCCACCTTGCGTCCGTCGACAGCCATCCTCGGAAGCCATGCCCTCGTGTTGTCGAATTCGCTCTTGTCGATCCTCTTTACGTCCCAGTTCATGCCCGCGTCCTCACTCACGGCAGCATAGATCCTCTGCTTGAACTTCCAGCGGTCCTCACCACTGAAAACAACGAGGACTCTGCCGTCTTCCCATTCGTGATGATCCATCCTCGCCACATCAAGGCCCTCAGCCTCTTTTACCCTGAAGGCCTTCCATAAGGCATCCTCCTTCACAAAGCCCTCAAGGGAAAATACCCCCTCGTGAGAGGTCTTGTAGAGCACGACCGGCTTTCCCTTTACGCTCCATCCCTCCATAAAAGAAACTCCTTCCACCTCTTTCAGCACCACCGATCCCTTTTGTTCCAAAGAAACGGGGTCGACCGTCGTTGCCCGCACCTGTCCTTTATTTCCTTTCATGGCAAAATAGAAAAGGTGAAGCACGTCGTCCGTAACCACCACCACAGGATGGTAAAGAGATGACAATTCCTCCAACTGCAAGGGAACCCTTCTGAAGGTCTTCCCTTTGTCGGAAGAGAGATTCAGGAAGAGCTCAGGCTCTTTGCCGGAAGCATCGATGATGTAGAGATTCTCCTTGCTGTCTGCAAAAATTCTTACATTCGTCGCTTTTATCCCGGACGCCAATTCCGCGATGTCTCCGAAGGTCCTCCCATTGTCCCGGGACGCAGTGAACAGGACCTTGTTCCCTCCCGGACTCCTCTCTATCCATGCCATAAAGATGGAGGGCCCCGCAGCCCTGAGGGAAGGGCTCATTATCGTGACGCCCTTGCCTTTGCCTTCCCGCATCCTGAGAGGGTCCTTTCCTGTGCTCCACAGATACAGATCTCCGTCCTTGACATAGCAGACCCATTGAGAGGAAAGAAGCGGCTCGAGGGTGATATCGACAGAGCCCACCCTGACCTCAGCGGCCAGGGACCCTGCCTGAGAAAGCAAGAGAAACATGAGAAGAAGAAATCTCATTTGACGGTTCATGGCACTCCCAAACAGTAAGATAATACCACAGGATCGCGTCTGTTATAAAGCCTGTTCAATGATCGCACTTCTTCCTGTCAGAAGGATGCGCACAGGTGAACAAGGGAAGAACAGTGCATCAAAAAAGGGGAAAAGGAAAATATCCTTCCGGAATCATGCTGAGAGAATATGCATGAGGACGAAAGCCAAAAAAAAGAGAGGTACGGATTCCCTCTGTATCCAGAGAACCCGTACCTCTTAACGCCTTCAAAAATGCGCTTCTCTCCTCTGTTAATCAGCGTTACTCAGGAGGAATGCGTTGTTGTTTGATGCCCCTCCAGGAACAAAGGGTGCACTAAAGGTGAATTCGAGCTTGTAGATAAGGGCAGGGTCCCCACCAACAACGTCAATCCTCCCCCATCCTCCGGTGGTGGCGAGTGCCGCCTGTGAAGTGGAATCGAGCAGATCTATCAAATCCACTCCGGCAGTACACCTCACCAATTGTGTTTTTGTGAAACTATAGACATCACCGGTCCTTCCCTCGATCCCGGCAGTACCATTTGACTGAAATAGCTGGATAGTAGAAGTGCGGTCGTTACTGAACAGATCAGTTCCAATAGGGGTCACAAAAAATCTCGTGGTCCAGCTGTTGAGATCAAAGAAAGTGAACCGCTTGCTCTCTCCGGCCCCGGGTACGATCACATTCACGACACTCCCGGCCGGGGTAGCGAAAAAGCTGAAATCTTCTCGAGTCGTATCATTGATCGCCCTGTACCCCCAGGCTGAGCCCGAGACGACATCCATGATGATCGCCTCACCCCTCAGGGAAATATTAGAACCGACATTCAGCCTCGTTCCGGCGGCGTTAGAATTGGTGACAAGCAGGTATGCCCTTAGAGGAGTTGTTCCGATGGTATTAAAGGCTCCCCCATAAGTGTCACCATCATTAAAGAGCGCAAGCCCGCCGTTAAATACCCCGGAGGCATCGAAGCTCACAAGGTCAGGCACAAAAGTAGGCATCGTAAAAGAATCATTTGTGCATCCGCCGGTGTAGTTGGGCAGATCCCCCGAAAACGTCGGTTTCCAGCTGTAGGTAAACTGGAGGTGATCGCTACCCGGACCCTGATTTGTGACTGAAACAATAGTCGTGACAGCGGGAGGATTCGCTGCGATCACAGGAAAAAGGACTGTGTCTGCCATTGCCTGAGCAGCAACTCCAAGGAGCACCACAAGACAAAAACATAGTATGACTGCTTTACCTTTCCCTTTCATTTCGCACCCCTTCTCACTAAGGTTATTAAGACTGACTTCACATCCCACTCTTCAATCAAATCTTCTCACATTAATAACCACTTGTCAACTTCTCCACTTCCCATTTTATACACATTGATTTACGAACCGCCCTATCTCCCTCCTGGGGCTCATCCGCATGGGAGATATCCGCTCTTGTGCGTTCCCCGATTGAGCGGGAAGAAGGTGAAACTCTGAGCGAGCCTTACGCAAACAGAGAAACAAGTCTTGCCGCCAGCGAGGAAGCAGAAGATCCTTTCCCCATGAGAATGAACCCCTCAGCATATTTGATGTCCCTCGGCAACGTGGCGGTCCGGAACCTGTTGATCCCTTCGACCTTGGCGATATAATCGTTGTAGTATATCTCGGTAGAATAGGCCGCGATGGCCCTCTTCTTTTGCTCCATTTCTTCTGTTATGTCAACCAACACATTCGGGAAAAGCGCCATCAGCACCTCATAGAAAGCCAGAGGAATCTCACATTTCTTCCTCAATTCCCAAGCCAGTCTGAATGATGCCTTATGGTCCGGATGCGCTTCACAGGGAGAGGGCGCATAGAGTATCCCAGGTGAGAACGCCTCAACGACGCGAAGCAATCTGTCAGCAGCATCGTGCTCCCTCAGAAAAAGTTCCCTGTCCGGATAGCCAAGGAATTGGTAGTCCGTAACGCCGAGTATCTCCATCGCCCTTTCAGCGGACTGTCTGCGCATCTTGACATATTCCTTGCCGAATCTTCCCTCGAAATCCCCCTTGTCGCCGTCTGTAAGGAAGACGACCTTTACCCTGCTTTTCGCTTTGACATGTCTGATAATAGAGCCCGCGCATCCCAGGGATTCGTCATCGGGATGGGGAGCGATGATCAGGGCATCCTCACGGGAAACATCCGTAACCGTGTAGGGGTAAATGTCAGATTCATTCTTATACATGGTATAATTTTAGCATATTTCATTCATCGCATTAACACTATGCAGAGCGCGTCTTATCATAGGGTGAGAGATTATAAGAAAGGTGATGAGGAAGTCATTGCCGCCCTTTTCCGTGCGGTATTTGGAAAGGAGCTGTCAATAGAACAATGGAACTGGAAGTATGCTGTACGCGGCAACGGGAACATTTATTCAAAAGTGGTCGAAGACGAAGTCGGGACGGTTATCGGTCACGCAGGAGCTATCCCCTTACAAGGCGTCATTGAGAACAGACCAGTTCAGTTTTTCCAGATAGCCGATGTGATGGTTCACCCGAAGGCACGTGGTTTCCTGGGAAAGAAAAATGTATTTGATGCTCTCATAAAGATATTGTTTGAGGATCTAAAAAGGGGGTTCCCCGACCTTTTCTGCTACGGCTTTCCGGGTGTACGTCCGTTCAGTCTCGGTAAAAGAGTGGGTGTCTATGACGAGATCGAGCAGGCGGTTGATTGTACCCGCAATGTGAGACGCTCCCTCTTCACCACTTACCGGATAAAGAAGATGAGCTGGGATGATGCCCGATTGGACGACCTTTGGGTGAAGCGTTCAGACGATTTTACCCTGTCCCTTGTGAGGGATGGAGCTTATCTTCGCTGGAGGTATGGGACAAGCCCTTTTTTTTCGTATCAACTCCTCGGATGCTTTCATTTTCGAAGGCTTACAGGATGGGCGGTAATCAGAGATACCGGGGAAGAAGTCCTTATCATCGACCTGCTTGCCGGAAAAGCCCGATACCGACATTTATTGAGAGCGCTCGAAAACTCTCTGGCCTCTGCAGGTAAAGAGACAATGCGCCTCTGGCTGCCCGCGAACCTGAGAAAGGGGCTCATCGGTTATGCAGAAGACAAGACGCAGGTGATCGTAACGAATATGATATGGAAACTCCCAGTCCGGACCTCCTTTGCAAAAGAACGTCTCTTCTATACAATGGGCGACGCGGACATCTTTTGAAACGGGCAGTGACTGCATGAGCCATCACGGTGTAGTGGGACTGCGTGGTGAGCCAGCAAAGAGAGAAAGAATGATTCCTTGCTTAAGGACCCTGTGGCAAGACCGCCGGGTTCATCATATCTGCTTATGATCGGGCGGTGTTCCTGCGGGCTAACGAATTTCCCACCTGTTCTCAAAATAGCATACTCCAAGCTCTAACGTGTCCTTCACCACCTCGAAGGGGGGGATCACCTTCTCATGATATACCATGAGCCCTTTATCGTCGAAGACTCTCGCATGTGCATAATAGATACCACCCATAATGGGAGCATGGGGATACTCAATGATCACTTCTCTTCTCTTGCCGCATAAGGCAGGTTTGCCGGTGAGATGGGTTCCTGTGACATACACCCCTCTCCCGTTATCCATCTTGATCGAAAGTGTTATGTGATAGGGCAATGTATCGCTTACGCATTCCATGAGCAAACGAAACGTGATATCATCTCCTCTTCTCAGCGGAACTTTGTTCAGCAGCTCAAACTCGCCGATCACTGCAGGGCTGTCAGCGCCCGGAGAGGGGCTCTTGTCACTTCGCTTCTTTTCACGATCTTTATCGAGCTGGTAGAATTCATATGCAGGCACTACCTGCTCCGTATCCCCCATCATCTGCACCTTCCCGTCTTTTAGCCAGATTGCCTTATCGCACAAGATAGCCACCTGATAGGTACTGTGGGAGCAGAAGATTATCGTCATCCCTCTGCTCTTAAAGTCCGTGATACGGTCTATGCACTTTTTCTGGAAATGCATGTCACCGACGGAGAGCGCTTCGTCGACGATCAGGATGTCCGGTTCAAGGGATGAAATGAGAGAAAAGGCAAGTCTCATCTGCATACCCGTGGAATAGGTTTTGAGCGGTCTGTCAATAAACTCGCCCAGTTCTGAAAACTCGACAACCTCATCAAACTTTGACCGAACAAACGTCCTCGAGAAGCCGAGCATATCTCCGTAGAAAAAAATGTTATCCCTGCCGGTAAAATCGGGATGGAACCCTATCCCCAATTCCAAAAGAGCAAGAACTCTCCCCTCGACTCTTATCTCTCCCGACGTAGGAGAACAGGGTGCCGGCAATAAGCTGAAGCAGGGTGCTCTTGCCGGCTCCGTTTTCGCCTATAATTCCGACCGTCTCGCCTTCGCGTATCAGAAAGCTCACGCTGTCCAGGGCGGCAAAATTAATATGCCGGTCACCTTTTACAAAAAATTCCTTAAACCGGTCGGCGCTCTTGCTGTAAAGCCTGTAGACCTTTGATAATCCGTTTACCCTCAGCACTTCCCTTGCCATTGCAGCGGTAACTCCTCACTTTCGGTAGACATTTTGGTTCGTTGCCTTGCCTATGGTTTCAACAACCGATAGAAGACAAAGGGCTCACCGTCCATCCTCTGCCCTATATAGTATATCCGTTCTTTCGCCCTTTTATCTGAAAATCACTGGTTATGCTTCACGTTCTCTCGATTATCCCGGAGAAAAAACGTTCGTATCTTTCCGCCATGGTGTTCACAGAGAACTCCTTCGCCCTCTCAAGGCCCTTCTCCGTTATGCGCGCCCTCAGCGTGCTGTCATGCAAGAGGGTGCCGATCGCTTTGGCTAACCCCTCCTTGTCATCCATGGGCACCAGAAGGCCGTTTTTCCCGTGCGTGATTATATCTCTCGGCCCGTAAGGACAGTCGGCCGCTATGACAGGGACACCGCACGCCATCGCTTCTATGATGACGTTGGCAAATCCTTCAAAAAGACAGGTGTGCACAAACAGATCACTTGCTGCCATGAATTTATACGGGTTCGTCTGATATCCTACAAAAAGAACGTCTTCCCCGATCCCGAGATCCTGGGCGAGCCGCAGGAGATTCTCTCTCTGGGCACCATCCCCTATGACTATGAGCTTCAGCGCATCATGCGTCCTGGCTTCAGAAAAGGCATGGAGCAAAAGGGGTAAATTTTTTTCGTGCTCGAGTCTTCCCGCAGTGGCAACGATGCGAAACCCGGGGGGGATGTCCAACGACACCCCTTCCTTCGCCTTCATCGCAATATCACCAGGATCGACACTGTTCGGAATCACCGCAATATCCATTGGTGCAGCGCGGAAATGTCTTGTGCATTCTTCTTTCATCCCTGCGGAGGCAACTACCAGACCATCGGCATGTTTGCAGAAAAATCCGAAGATTCGCTTCAGATATGCTTTTCTGAACACGTTGTGTTCGAAATGCCGTAAGTATTCAATGGACGGCCCCCTCGGACTGGCCACTACCTTCACATTCAGATTGTGGAATTGCTTTGCAAACACCAAAAGAGCGGCAGGGTAATGCATCATCCCGAAGGCGAGATCAGGTCTTTTCTCCTTCAGCAAGGCCGCCACCCTGTTCACGTCATGCACAAACCTCCCGATGGTATCAAACCACACGCCCACTCCCAACTCCTCGATCGCGAGAAACTCCTCCATGTCCAGGTGCCGGAAATATTGAAACACCTCTCTGGATGTAACAAGACATATCCTGAACCTGCTCCTGTCCACTTCCTGCAAAAGGTTCAGAGAAGTCCGTTCGGCGCCTCCGAAGGTAAATGTCGGCAATAAATATAAGATCGTATATCTTTGCTTCACACCGGATCCCGGGCCTGGCTGATTGACCTACAGTACGTCGGCGAATCCTTTCTTTAATTTCCTGAACACGTAAATCCCCCCGAACAATGCTGCCGCCGTCACGATAAAGAGATAGATCATGCTCCCCGTTTCAGGAGGCTTGTTATAAAGAATTGTGCTGTGATACGCCTCCGTCAGGGCAGTCACAGGACTCAACCGAATGAGGGTCGCAAACCTTTCAGGTACTGCTGTCATCGGATACAGGATGGTAGACATGTAAAAGATTATCTGAAAGACCACTCCCAAAACCTGAAGGATGTCTCTGAGATAAACAGAGAGCGAAGCTAACAAGAGGGTCAACCCCGAGGTCAATAACACCTGAAGCGACAGCAGGACCACAATGAAAAATATCTGGAGGACAGAGATCTCTCCCTTCCACACGAAGAAGACGAGAAGAAAGACGATGATGCCGACTCCGTGATGAATGAACGAGGACACCACGGAGGACAGAGGAAACAGCTCTGAGGGAAACATCAGTTTCTTGATGATATGTCTCCGCTCGATGATCGAAGAGGCCCCCCTTTGCACGCCCTCCTGAAAGGCAAACCACGGGAGAAGTCCCGAGAGGAGAAAGGCGATAAAGGGAACGTCACCCTCTATCCTGATCTTCATAATGTGGGAAAACACGAACCAATAAAGGGCAATGAACATCAGTGGTTGGAGGAATGTCCAGAAGATTCCCATTACGGAACCCGCGTACCTCTCGGTGATGTCCCGTGAGAGCAGGGGGGGGAGAAGCCTGAAAAGTTTCTTGAACTTAGCGATCACCATCACACCCTGCTTATTGTGTATCCGCAAACTTCTAAGCCGGCGGGTAACTTCTTTCTCGTGCTCATTACCATTCCACCCCTCGTGCCTTAAGAATCTGCTGTATCTCCTTATCGCCCAATCGAGCCGCCTTTTGAAAATCGCGCACCGCCTCCTCTTTCCTGCCAAGCCGATGATACGTTTCTCCCCGCTCAAAATAGGCAGCGCTCCTCTCGGGATCCAGCGCAATCGCTTTACTTAAGTCCTTCAGCGATTCTTCAAATTGACCCAATTTCCTATAGGCAATTCCCCGAACATTATAAGCCACGGCATTATCAGGATCTATACTGACGGCCATGGAACAACTCTCGACAGCGTGAGGATAATCGGCCATCATTTTATAGAGCTCGCACGTATTAACGTAGAATCCGACCGATCCGGGCCTCAACTCAATGGCTTTATTCAGGTCTTCCAGTGCCTTCTGATAATCCCCGAGTCTCACATAAACATCAGCCCGATTGCTATATGCTGCTGCATATACCGGACTCACGTCAATCGCTTTCGAGAAAGCCTTTATTGCCGATGGGAGATCGCCCATGCCTTTATAATACATGCCCTGGTTGTTATATGCCTCGTGGTAGCGGGGATTAAGTGTTATGGCATGGTCCAAATCTCTTATTGTCTCGCGGTACTTGCCCTGAGACGCATTTGCATCAGCCCGACTTACATACGCATCCGGATAATCAGGAAATCTCTCTATTACCGATGTCCACAGTGTTACACCATCCTTCCAGACCTTTATCTGTTTTATCGTTAATATCCCCAACAAGGAAAATACCATAAAAAGAACGAGGAAGATGATTCCCCTGTTCGTCCCTTTCACCCTTTCCATTGCGATCGCAACCCCCAGTCCTGCCAAAAGAAATGGCCCTGCACTCGGAATATATGCATACCTGTCCGCTGCCGCCTGCCCTCCTACCTGAATGATCCCCAGCACAGGCAGCAAGGTCACCACATAAAATGTCCACACAGCAGCGTAGATCTTCTTCCCCTTCGTCCATGCCAGGATACACCAGAAACTCATACCGATCACCACGAGAAACGGTAGGAGATAGGGAAGACCCAGCAGAGATATCCCTCCTGTCGGATAAGGATAAAATGGCGAAAGCCTTACGGGCAACAGCATCTTCTCAAGATAGAAATACAGTCCCCGTACGGCCATTACGATACGATGAGCGAACGGGAAACTCTCAGCAGACTTTATAGCCTCCCCGCTCCGCTGAGCCATAATCGTCAGTATACCCAAGGCGAGACTGAGGAGAAAAAAAGGAACTTTCTCCATGAGAACTCTCTTCTGTGAGAGAATGTTTTCCCCCAGGCGAAGCCGCTGAAAAGGATACACATCAAGGATCATGAGCATTACAGGAACGGTCACCGCCATGGGCTTGGACAACAAGGCGCACAGGAAGAGAACGAGACTCATACGATAGTAGGCCTTGCCAGACCCTCCATCGCTCCCCCGGACAGCGGTATACTTAGCATACGTCGCAATGGTGAGAAGAACGAAAAATGTCGAGAGGACGTCCTTCCTCTCGGACACCCATGCCACAGACTCTACATGCACCGGGTGTATCCCGAATAACAGCGCGGCAACGCCGCCCGCGATGAATGCCCTGCGCTCGACACTTTTCGGATATGGGGATTTCCTTCCCCTGTCATTCAGTATCAGGTACGACGTCAGTAACCCAAAGAGCAAGGTGTTGAGACTGTGCAGTATGACGCTGCTGAGATGATGCCCCAGGGGATTCAACTCCGATATAGTGTAATCTGCAGCATGTGATATCCATGTCAGAGGGTGCCAGTTGCCCGCATGGAAATCAAAGAATGCCCGTTTAAGGAAATCCGCATCCATGGAGCGAATAAACCTATTTTGGTAGACATACTGGTCGTCATCCCAGTTCACAAATTGATCGGCAAGGGCAGGCAGATACAGAAGAAGGGTTATCACAGCGGCAATGAGAACGAGAGACTGCACATGGTCGCGGGGAAAAAGGGGCTTCCCGGTCTGCGGCTTTTCTGTAATTTTACTGATCCCGGGCCTGGACTTTGTTCCCTTCTTTTTCACTTCTCTACCAGCGGATTCCCCGCTCCCTGAGAATTTTTTGTACTTGTTTATCGCCCAATCGGGCAGCCTTTTGAAAATCGCTCATCGCTTCCTCCTTTTTCTTCAACCGGTAATACGCAGCGCCCCGGTTGTAATATGCCGCTGCATCGTCCGGTGCCAGTCTGATCGCAACCGTGAAGTCCTTGATCGCATTTTCTAATTCACCCAGTTCCCCATAGGTAATTCCTCGATCATTATAAACGTTGAACCTGGGATTCAAGTCGACAACTCTCGTAAAATCACGAAGGGCCGCTGAGGGGTCCCCGCTATTCCTGCTGGCGATCCCTCGGAGATGATATGTTTCATAATCCTTTGAATTGAGGCCGACCGACCTATCATAATCGCGTATCGCTACCTTATAGCTCCCCAGGGCATTATAGGAGAATCCCCGGTGCTTGTACGCTGAAGCACTATTGGGGTCGAGTTCGATCGCCGTAGAGCACTCTTTGATCGCTCCCTGATAATCACGCATCAAGTTCTTTACTGCACATAAGTTCACGCGAGACACAACGTAATTCGGTTCCCCTGTGAGGGTCTTTTCGAGATCCGCCAGTGCCTTACCGTAATTCCCAGTCCGTGCATACACCTCAGCGCGGTTATTGTATGCCGCCGCATATCCGGGCTTCAGCTCGATCGCCTTCGAAAAATCTCGAATCGCCGTCTCATAATCGCCGATTTCTCTATACGCTGAACCCCGATTATTGTACACTTCCTCGTTCCCGGGTATCGCCTCGATCACATGGTCAAAATCCCTTATCGCCTCGCGGTATTTCCCCAGCGTGAAATAGGCGTTGCCTCGATGAACATATGCCCCGATAAAGCGAGGGGTGCGTTCCACCACCGAATTCCACAGGGTGATGGAGTTCTTCCAGACACCAGTCTGCTTGATGGTCAATGCCGCCATGAGAAAAAGAACCACTGCAGGAAGCAGGAAAGGGATGAGCCTATTCTTCGCTTTTATCCTCTCCATAGCAACGGCAACCCCGATTCCCGCGATCAGAAAGGGCCCTATGCTCGCCATATAGGTGTATCGGTCGTGCGCAAAGCTGAAAGAAAATACCTTAACAACAGACACCGGGAGAAGCATAACGATATAGTATATCCATACGGCCAGCCAAAGCCTTTTCCCTTTGTGCCACAGAAAAAAGCAGGAAGCGGTCATCGCCGTCATGAATAACAATGAGATGATGTAATCGGGGGCTGAAAGCGATACCTCATACGGTTCTCCATAAATGAGAGACAGATTGAATGGCCAGACCATTTTCATGAGATAAAAGGCCATAGCCTTGAAGGCGAGCAGCACACGGTCGTTGAACGGAACCGCCGTCAACGGCACGACGGCACCCATTTTCTCATGTACCCCGATATTGATCAAGGATACTATACCGCTGATCACCGCAAAAGGGAGTTTCTCTATGAATATTCCGCGCCAGGTTCGCACACCGGAACGGAAGGTGACCCTCTCAAGAGGATAGAAGTCCAGGAGGATCAGGACAAGAGGGAAAACAACCGCCGCCGCCTTGCTCATCACCGCCATCATGAAAAACACGAGGGTCAACGAATAATAGAAAGGCCTTCGCCGGTTCTCTGAGAAGATGCAATAGTGAAGATATGATAAGAGACTTAACAGGAAAAAGAACGCAAAGAGCACGTCCTTCCTCTCGGCCACCCAGGCAACCGATTCCACGCGGAGAGGATGAATGCCGAAGAGAAGTCCTGTAATGACTCCCGCGATAAGTGCCTTCCTCCGTTCGTTCGCTTCTTCCTCTCCCGCAGGAGGGGGGAGCATTCTCAGTTTCACACCTTCGAAGAGCCTTACCACAAGAATCACCACAAGAAATGCATTCAGACTGTGGAGTATAACGGAGCTGAGATGGTGTCCGGCGGGATTGAGCCTCCATATCTTGTAGTCAGCTGCATGTGAAACCCATCTCAACGGCGTCCATTGGTGCTCCCGGTCGGTGAAGGCCCATTTGATAAAATCGGAGTCCATGGAGATGATATGCCTATTTTTGACGACAAAGTTCTGGTCGTCATAGTCCACAAAGTCGTTCTTGAGGGACGGCAGAAAGACAACAAAGGTTATCAGGGCTACAAAGAGCGCGGTGTACCACACCATGGCGCCCGGGGAGAAACCACCCTTCGTCCCTTCCGCTTCCTTGGCCGGTTCCTGGGGAGATTTCCTCCCTTTTTTATCTCTTATCCTGTCCACGGTCCTTGCCATCTACCTCTTCCCTCCCAGCTGTGAAAGTATTCTGTGCGCCGTATTCCTCATGTTCTCAGGGACGTCCTTCTGGTTCAAGAGCTCCCGCAGGTAGTATGCCTGTTCTTCCCGATCGCCTCTCAGGGAACACGCCCATGCCTTATTGAAAAGGACAAAGTAGGACGGCGCATTGAGTTCCTGAGCCCTTGCGAAATATCCTCCAGCCCTACCCTCATCCCCCAGACCCCCCAGAATCGTACCCATACTGAGATATGGCTTGTAAAGAGGAGGGTTCAACGAGACCGCACGCTGCGCGAAAGGCAACGCCTTTTTCGGTCCCTCTCCCTTTATCAGCAAGAGGTTGGCCGTATCATCAAGTGCGCCGATGTTATAGGGATCGAGCGCGAGGACTCTGCTGAGATAGTGTGACGCGGTGACAAAATCGCCTTTAAGCATAGAGACCTTTGCGAGACCGTGAAGCGCGGCCGGAAACGCGTAATTCAGCTCCAGCGCCCTTTCATAACTCCTGAACGCCTCATCCACCTGTCCCAGAGACCGGTAGGCATCGCCCATCAGCGTGAACAGCGTGACCCTTTCTGTTCTCGGCACACGGTCGCTGAAGACCTGAAGATAGGTTTCGACCGCGCCTTCACTATCGTGATTAATAAACCTGTAATACCCCTTCAGAATGTTAAGCTTATAAGAACCGGGGGACAGCCTCTCGAATGCATCTATTATCTTGCCAGCCTCTGACCTCTTCTCGAACAAAAGCGCCATGAAACCGAACCTGAAGAACGCCTCCCTGGCAAAATTGGGAGCTTTCATCTGCTCGGCGAGCCGGATCGCGTTCATATAATAGCCCTCTGCGTTCCTGTAATCAGACAATCCGTAATAGGCGTTGGCAAGTGCGAGATTTGCTCTTATATTATACGGGGCCTTCTCGACGCTGTCCTTCCAGAATGTCACAGGGTCCCTCCACACAAAATTTCTCTGGAAGGTCATGAGGCCGAGGAGGGCTGATAAGGCGGCAACGGCGATCCATAGTGTGAATCTCCCGGTAAGTCTCTCCCTGAAAACAACACAGATCTGGGCGACGATGCCGAACGTAAGACCGGCGAGGGGCAGGTAGTTCCTGTGCTCAAAATAGAAATCAGACCCGACAGCGAGAAAACTCTCAAGCGAGATCGCAATGAAATACCAGAGGACGCCGAATGACAGAAAGGGGAATCTTCTTAATGAGAAAAACGAAAGGATAACCGCTCCCGACACGAGACAGACCGAAAAAAGAGTCGTTGCGGGCTCGAAGAGCCCCCCTGAAACAGGGTATCCCCACCAGTCAAAAATGAGATTGTGGGGCAGGGGGAAGAGGAAGACGAATAAATACCTGCAGAGCACCCTCATTTCTGTGAGGATATGCTCAAGGGGAGTCCAGTATACATCCTGAGCCATCCATGCCTTGAATGCAAGGGGCTTGTTGACCGCAAGGAATTCCTTTCCGATGGACAGAGCGCTCCCATAGACGGAGAAGTACCTGTTGACGATCAGGGAAGCGGCGAGGCCTATGCAGAGGATAATGGCAACCTTCTTTATGAATGTCTTCGTATCTCCCCGTGAAAAGAAAACATAGTCGTAAAGAAGAATGAGCGGTATCGCCATCACCCCGTTTTCTTTCGAGAGCATTGCGAGGATGATGAACACAACGGTCGTCCCATACAGTGCGCCTCTCGAAAGCTTTTTCCCGGCCCTGTGTGCAAATATATAGGTAATCAGCGACAGGAGAACGAAGAGAGCGGCGAGGGCGGTCCCCCTCTGAATGATATAGGCGACGGCGTTGCCGTTGAGGGGATGAAGGGCAAAGACGGCTCCGCTGATAAGCGCCACCGGGACGGCAAGCCGTCCGTCACGATCTTCGCGTGCACTCATCCTCACCGTCACAAAGGCGATCGCATAAAGGAGCAGGGAATTCACGACATGGATGAGGATATTGAAAAGCCTGAAGTTCACCGGACTGTAGGGATCGATCTTCTGATTGAGCAGAAAGGTGAGGCTCGTCACCTTCCTCACGCCGGCCTTTTCGATGACCTGCTCGATCCCTATGGGCTGGTTGATGAGCACGTCATCCAGCGCCCAGATGCCATGCAGGGAATTCGAATAGGCAAGGAAGGTAATCAGGCATAAGAAGCAAATTCCGATCAGATGGATGAATCGATTATGTTCCGGAGAGGCTTTCTCACTCCCTGATACTATGTTGCTAATAGCTGGGAGCCCCGGTTGCATCTGATGGGAATTCTTTGTACCAGCTGCCGTCGACAAAGACCCATTTCTCTTCGAATTCTGCAGGCGTCTCCCGGCTGACTGAACTCCTGACGCTTGACCTTTAGGGGCGGCACCGAAAACACGATGCTCACATTCACCAGTCCTATGTTTCCTTCCACCTTCACATCCTTTATCTCAAAGGAATGGTATTTCACCGCTCCACGGCTCCCCAGGAACTTATACTTGTTAGTTTTCGCCTGGAAGAAGGGGTCGAACAGGTAGAACATCTTCTCGTAATCCGCCTTCACGGCAGCTGTCCAATACTCCTCGGCCCTCTCTCTGAGGAGGGAGACCTTGGAAGGAGAGTCCATCTCCTCAACCATCCTTCCCCCGGTAGCCGCGCACGCGCTCAGGACAGCGCCCACCAGTAATACCAGCAAGATCCTTTTCATTTCTCTTTCTCTCCTTTATCGAGGGTAAAATCCAACAAGAACAGGTCAGCATTCTCTGCCGCAAGATCGTCGCTCCTCAACCTAAAGAGCGGCATATAGTATTTATCCTTCGCCTTGACGATGTTGGCAGTATAAGGGAAGAGCCCTGCATTGAACCGCCCCGGCTCTTCGAGAGGGATATCCTTTTCCTGCCACGTCTTCCCGTAATCCTTTGAGTATTGCATGTAGAGGTTGGACCGTATGTTCCGAAAATCCTGCCAGACGGCGATAACGGTGCCGTCATCTTCAGCCCTGACGATGACATGCTCAGCCTGTGTATGCTTCGAGGAATAGTGGCGCAGAGGGACCATCTCGCTCCAGGTAGTGCCGTTGTCTTCCGACCTCACGATGTATACCGTCGCTTTCTCTTCCCCCTTCTTCTTCCCGTCCACAGCCACATAGATATGCCCTTTGGAATCGTTCGCAAATCTCATAACTCCCAAGGCAAATCCCCTTGTGCTTTCGATAACCGTTGTTTTCCATGTCGCTCCCTCATCATCCGAATACGCCCCCTCGACAACCGGGACGCCTTCGTAGGAGGTAAGCCAGAGGACGTGCAGTCTGTTTCCGCTCTTCATAGGTTGCATAAAAAGATTTACGACGCCGATCTCCTTAATCTCCACGGGATCGCTCCATGTTTTACATCCATCCACAGACTTCCTGAAAAGCATATATTTTTTTGCTGGCATCTGCCCGCGGGGCGAAACAGCATACGAAAAAACATACGTCTTCCTGTCATCAGAAAGAACGGTCGGGTAAATGGCATACCTGTATCCAAGGGTCAGGTTCTGCGGCTTCGAGAATGTATCGCCGGAGTCACTCGAGCACGCCACATAGAGGTGATCTTTGTTGCCCTTTATTACTGTCTCGCCATACCACGCGACCGCCACATTACCCTCTTTATCCGAAGCTATCTTTATTCTCGACAGCGGCGCCGTCTTCCCGTCATCGATAAGGACGGTCTCTGAAAGGGTTTTTCCGTCGCGAACGGCACGGGAAAAAAGCCTCTTTCTATCCCCCTTTTCCCTCCATACAGCAACAAGATTTCTCCCCTGGACATCAAGGGCGAGACCGGACGCGCCGCTTTTCTCGCTATTGACGGCAAAGTCTTTCCCTCCCTCCACCCCACGGATGTGGAGCATGCCCTTCGGGTCGTAATAGGCGCTCCAGATCTCGCCGCCCTGGTCGACTCGGAGAAGGTTCTCCCGGTATCTGTTGATCTCGGCGATGAGCTTTTCCCCCCCCGACACGGGGCACGGGAGAAGGCACATGACAACCCCCGCAAGGAGAATTCCCTTCCTCAATAATTCCATAATGTCCTCCTGCTTTTCGGTTATACTACCACAAAGTAATTCGGCAGAGCAAACCTCGTTCTGAGCTCTTTCGAAGACACAAAAAGTGGGGGGAACTCCGGGAGTTCCCCCCACTTTTTTCAGACTGTATTCGTGAGATCTTCTGATTTAGTTACGGTTTAGTCGACGCCTCCCGCCTCCAAATCGTTTATACCGTGCTGCAGTATACCAAAACCATCTGTGCTAGCGCCGTTTCTGATCCAGGTGAAGTTGTTCACCGCATTGGGAATGGCTTTCCCGGCGAGGGTAATGGCGCCTTCGGTATAATCAAGTTTCCCGACAATCGCATCGGACTTCACCGATCCCGGGGCGCTTATACCTGCGACAATGCCTGTGGTTCCGGTCATTGCGCGGACACTCGTCCAAGCCTGTCCGCCGGTAACCGTCAGGTAAGTGACCTGTGCAGAAGTGAGTAACCCGCCGAGTGAGGGGTTCGCATATATATCAAGTCCTCCTGTACATATGAACTCCACGGCGTCGTTCCCAGACAGCTCTCCTTCATCGTTGTCCCAGATACCCGGATGGAAGCATGACGGATCTTTCTGAATACCAAGACCGGCACCAACAATGTTCGTTGCTTCACTTGAATCGTTAGCATCCGGATCGAGGCAGAACTGGATTCTCGCAGACGCATTACCCGTCCTTTGTCCAACAACATAGTTGGCCGGCGTAACGAACATCGTTGTTTTGAATCCCTGACCGGGTACGTTAGGATAAATCACGATAGGGGTCGACTCAAGGTCGGAGAAATTCTCACCTACTCTCGGTGAGCGAAGCACCTCGCCCTGCATGTCGTTCTCGTCAGAGAAGAACACCGGGCTTATATCCTCGCCCCTCGATCCATTATATGCCACATATCCCCATGCACCGCCCGACGCTGTCTCAATTATCAGAGCCTCGCCATAAAGAGATGCCTGAAACTGATCGCCATTGCAGCCCGAGTTGTTATCAACAAGGAGAAACGACCTGCTTGGAATCGGTCCACTAGAATTACCAAATGCGTCGGGTGTGTAAGTTGCGTTCCCGTGACGGGCTGGCTGGTCGTTAAAGAGAGAGGATCCCGGGGTTGCTAACGGGTATATCCCACCGGCGTCAAAGCTGACGATATCGTTCATCGAAGACCCTATCGTAAAATCCTGGTTTACACAGGTCTCGAGCCTGTCGTTGCCAGAGGTCTTCTTATACCAGTACTGATAGTGGAGCGACTGGCTGCAGAGAATAGTTTCCGGCGCTGACGTATTCACCACAGAAACCAGACTGAAGACGGTGTTGCTCTTTACCAGCCACGGAAACAGGATTGTGTCGGCCGATGCCTTTTCCACTGCCACGCCAAAAGAAAAAACTAAGGCGATAGCAAGAAATACGGCAACTGTCAATGTTTTGCTTTTCACTTTTAAACCTCCTTTACTCTTACAATTACGTTTCAAACTCTTTTCGGCCAAAGGCCAAAAATATGACTCAAACGGAACTTCCGGTCCTTACTCTCCCCTTTGCGATCACCTCCTTCTCATTCGAAATATTGGTAAGAAGTTCATGAATGCTATCTGACGATAGCTTGAAAAATCTCGAGAGTCTCACCCCCTCCCTTTCTGATTGATCTCGTATTCCGTTGAGCGAATTATAATTCACGGCATTTCCTTTGTCAAGCCCATTATCCAAGCTAAATAAATTGTAATGCAAGGTTTCCCCCTTGTCAAGCTTTTTTTTGCCGCTCAAACGTCGTCCTTTTCACAGTCAGTATAAACATGCAAGGCGTGGCTGTCAAGCATTTTATGGTTTCCTGAACGCTAAACAGTAGCAAATAACATACCAAGCGGCGTCATCGGGAGATTCTTCGGTCTTTCATACAAAAATCGGGATCACCCGGCGGTTGGCTGTGTTCATTATGCGTCATCCTGTGTACTTATCTCCACATGTCCCCCTTGAGAAGAGTTCCCCTGCTCCGCCGAATCCGTCACTTCGCCATACGGACAATACCGTCACGTCGGCCTCTCCCGGCCCTCCGTGCTATCTGCGCAGAGACGCAGGACACCCTCAAACTGGACGGCGATATGGTCCCACAGAAACTGAGATGAGAATTCCCTGCCCCGTTTTCCCATCTCCTCTCTCTTGCCGCCGTCCTCCAATAACACCCTTATGGCTTCCGACAGGGCCTCAGCAGAGCCCGAAGGGAAACTGAGACCGAACCCTTCTCTCCGCACGAAGTCGAGTTCCGCGATATCACTTACGACCACCGGCTTTCCGCACGCGGCAGCCTCCAGTACGCTCACCGGCGAAGATTCATGGCGCGATGGCAGGACAATGACCGTCGCCCTGGACAAGAGTCTCTTCTTCCCCTCTCCCGTCACAAACCCCGCATACCCGATCCTCTCCCTGAGGGAAGGAGCGCAGTCCGATACCAGAGTATCGAACCTGTCGAATTCATACCCGGCGAGGATGAGCCTTATTCTTGGATACTCAGGGGCTATCCTTTTGAATGCCTCAATGAGGAGGTCGAGACCCTTTGTATACGTATCTATCCTGCTGAAAAAAAGGATATATGCCCCGTCCTCAGGGGTAACCTGCAAGAGCTCTTCGTTGATGCCGTTCGGTATAACATGGCACTGTATATTCTTCTTCCTGAGCCTCGCCGTCACCTTTTCCTTTGTGATCGGTGAAACGAAGATGAACCTCTCATACAGTCCCGGATAGAACCGTTCCACCAGATGCATCGGGATCGCATAGACCGGATGAAACTTTCTGAAGGAATGTTCTTCCATTATGCCCTGCACCTGCAGGAATACGGGTGTCCTGGTGAACAGTGTTGAAAAAAAAGGGGTCGAGGGAAGGAAGTTTTCGACGATGACGTCGAACCCGCTCCCCTGCTTCCTCACAAAACTCGCCGCCTGAACGGTATAGGTGAGGACGCTCCTTGTGAGGCTGCTGCTCCCCGCTCCCACAAAAAGATGCCTCAACCCTTCAATATCACCGTCCCGTGCTCCTGGGTACTTCATGCAGAGAAGCGTGACCTCATGCCTGTCCTTGAGCCTTCGATAGATCTCATACGCCCTCACACCGGCCCCTCCATATCCGAAGGGACTTCCAGGGCTTTCATAGATGAGCTGGAGAATCTTCATTTCAAATATTGCTGAGGCGGTTCACCCTTTCGTAGACCTCAGGAACGGCAAGAAGTCCCTCGCCATTTTGCCCCGCACCGTCGGCCCGCGGCAAACCGGATGGGCAACACCTGCCCGCCGTATCGGCCATAGCGTTCTTGACCTCTCGCTCCGACACCGTGGTCAAGAACGATTTCCAATTTCCGCCGAAAGAAAATGTTATTTCTTCCCGTCCGTCCTATCGTCTCCGGACATCTCATATCACTTCTTTTCGAGAGTCTTGGTTAAAGCGACGAAATGGGGCTGCTTCTTAGCTTTAATGGACCTCCTCATGATTCTGTTTAAGAATAATTTAAGTCTTCTTGCGCGTTTCGGGCGCTTCGTTGAGGGAAGCATTCTTCTCACATAATCTTCCAATTTTCCCCTATACTGAGGTATGAGTTGTGTTGCCGTCTCAAATTCTGCCAGGTCTCCTTTTTCGATAGCTCGAATCGAATCAAAAGCGCCGGTCACGCCTTCGCGAGTCATCTGTCGTATCGGAAGATTGAGCATATCACAGAAAGAGGCCGCCCGGCTGTCGTGAGAAAGGATTACCGCCGGTCTCCCATGAGCAAGAGCAAACATTCCGGAATGCAACCTCACAGAAACGACGAAACGCGCAGATAGAAGGCTTTGAACGATGTCCTGTATGTCTCTTACCGTTTGTTTGCCTTCCAACAAGAGCAAATCAGGATCTGACTGCACTATGTTAATGCCGTCAGGGTATTCTTCAAAGAACCTATCCACTAAGAGGTGCTGAGCCTTTGAGGCCTCTTCCCCAACCACATGTAACAGGATTTTACTTACGGCCAATACAGGGTTTTGCATCCCGGGGGTAAAACCATCAAAATTCTCGGGATATGCCAAGACAGGACATCCGATAAGTTCAGCACTGACCCCATGCGATGCCAGCCACGCCCCAGTTCGCGGGTCACGAACGCCTATCCCCTCAGCGCCCTTTGCCCATATTAGCAAGTCTCGTATCTCGGGAGAGATTGCGGGAACCCCTGAAGCATCCAATGGTCCGCTGTAGCCGACACCAAACAGCCAATAGGGGATTTTGATCTTCCGGAGTATCTTCTGTTGTCCACCTCCACCCCGGGTATATGTCCTGAAAAATGTTTGTACCTGCAAAGATTGCCGCATCGCAATTATTGATACACGCAAGCTCTCTTTTCGTAGGACGATGCAAATATGAGAACTCTTCGACCCTCCCTGTAAAATCGCTGCGCCTGAACAGACGAATGGTCGCATCGCAAATCAATATGTTGCCAAGGTTATAGGGATAACCAATGACGTGACTTCCTAAGGGTAAAATGAGAGCAACTGTCATGTCTTCCCTATGTGGTCCAATGAGCAAAGCAGATTGTGCACTCATCGTGTGCATAGCAACCCGTTTTGGGCTTATCTCTCAGTCTTCGCATGACCGTGATAATCTTACGAGCCCCCCTTTAGGTGCAGCATATGATAGTTATAGTTTAGATTCTGCGTGCCGGTGCCGGCGGAATTTTTCCTGGTGTACGTTAAGGCCTGCTGTAAGTTCAGTGTCTCTTCCCTATACAAAGTTATGGCTTTCTTAAGCGTATTTAATATAGCGTCATCTGTTTCATAATTGAGCATTAATGTTGCAAACTCGTCGTCAACCAATTGATAATAATATTTCTCATGTTCAATGTGATATATCTTGCTAAGATTGAAATAAATCGGAAATTGTGTAATTTTTTCAAGTT
This sequence comes from Nitrospirota bacterium, assembly GCA_963699545.1. Lineage (GTDB taxonomy): Bacteria > Nitrospirota > Thermodesulfovibrionia > Thermodesulfovibrionales > UBA9159 > JAMCQB01. The sequence continues at coordinate 64,976 of CAVOUE010000003.1, forward strand.
CCCTGCTCAATTCGCATACTCCTTTTTGTTCGCAGATGTGAATATCCTCGAAGTACATATTATTGCCGCGTAAAAACCAATTATATCGTTTGGCAAACTCTTTTTTTATGAAATACACGTCTTCGTAGTACCTTTGCAGTTTGGTGAATCCCCTCTTGTTCGGCTTGATCCTCTTTCTAAAACCGAAGCAGAAAAGTTTCAAGGCATTCTTTCTCAGCTGGTTTATTTCCCTCTTCCACAGATAAAACCATGAAAACATTGAATAGTAATTAAATGCCCAATGGCGAGCGTCTTTTATATTCGTATGTTTCAGATATCGGACAAATTCCTCTGCGGTTTGAGCGCCCAATAAAGGCTTCATGGCCTCATAGTTCACCTGCGTCCTCATGAGATTCCCGAACATTATGTCGAAATCATTTTTCTCCAAGACTTTTATTGCATTCTCAACATAATCCACATCCAGGAATTCCTCCGTGTGCAAAGACATGAAATAGTCATTCAGGATATTCCGGTCTAACAAAACATTATGGAAGGCATATAAATCCCAGATCGGATATTTCCCCAAGAAATATTCTTTTCCAATAGCAAAGACCTGGTAATCAAAATCCGGTGTGATACTCAGTCTTGAAAATATTTCCTTCTCACTCATCAGAGTCTGATTGTAGAATATGACATTGAATGCCTTTCTTGTTTGCAAATTTAGTGAGTGAATCAGCGCATTGAGGATTGCAATATCTTTGACGGGATCAATGGTAACGATAAAGCTTAATTTCATTACGTTACCTGCTCAACAATCCTGTAAAAGTCCCGCATTTCAAGCGCAATTGTGCCTCATGCGGTTTCAATGGCGCCCGTCATTATCGCCGCTGCAATACGCTCAGCGGCATGGCCGTCCCATAGCGGCGGTATCTGTCCCTGTTTCCCACCGTCAGTCAGGATCCGCCTGACCTCAAACCGAAGGCGCTCCATATCGTGGCCAACCAGGGTATTCGTTCCCAGGGTCATTGTGACCGGTCGCTCGGTATTCTCCCGCAAGGTCAGGCAAGGTACACCCATATAGGTGGTTTCCTCCTGGATACCACCTGAATCCGTAATCACAAAGGTAGCATATCGCTGCAGGGCCAGGAAATCCAAATAACCGAGAGGGCCGACAAAATACAACTGCGAACCGCCGGTAGTAAATTGCAAACCCTCCAACTTCTGACGCGTACGAGGGTGGAGAGGAAAGATCAGCGGCACGTCGCGGCTGATGTCGCTCAGGGCATCCATGATCCGGGTGAAGAGAACGGGACTGTCTACGTTAGATGGGCGGTGCAGCGTCACTATCCCATAGTGTTTGCACCCGAGATCAAAACATTCGTCTCTCTGAGCTGTATTCAAGACAGAAAGGGTGGCTCCTGAACATTGGATGGGCCAATGTGTCAACGCCTTGGGCAATAGGCGCACGAGGGTATCAATCATCACGTTGCCAACGAGATGGATCTTCTCCAGAGCCACTCCTTCACGGAGCAGATTTTCATCGCCGTCCGTGGACGGAGTGAAAAGCAGGTCTGCGATCCGGTCAGTGACGAGGCGATTGACTTCCTCGGGCATGGCGCGGTCGAAAGAGCGTAGCCCTGCTTCAACATGTCCAACGGAGATTAATAGCTTGGCACACACCAACGCAGCCGCCATTGTAGAGTTTACATCGCCGTAAACCAGTACCAGGTCCGGCTTGCGCTCCAACACAACCGGTTCAAAGCGGCTCATAATCTCGGCTGTCTGCCGAGCGTGGCTGCCTGACCCAACTGCCAGGTTGACGTCTGGTTGGGGCATGTCCAGTTGCAGGAGGAAAACGTCAGACATGTCGGCATCGTAGTGCTGGCCGGTTTGGACAAGTGTCTGACGAATGCCGGCGCAGCAGGCCACGGCTTGCATCACCGGAGCAGCCTTCATGAAGTTGGGGCGAGCTCCCACTACGTGAAGGATATGCATAGGCAATCTATGAAATCAGGTTCGTTACGATTCACAAACTCACATTCCTCGGTCTGCTGATTCATTCCCTCTTGCCTGCCGGCCTGTGTGAATACCGCTGCGATGAAATTTTCGGCACACGCCTCTGCCGGCCATCCACTGTGCAAGGCGTCCAGGCCTGTCATGTCTTCCCTATTTGGCCCAATGAGCAAAACAGGTTTTACACTCATCGTGTGCATAGCAACCCGCCTTGAGCTTATCTCTCAGTCTTCGCATCTCTGGTGAATTAAAAGGGTCTTCTTCCTTGAAAATATTGCCAAAACGAGTATCCGGCTGAATCTTCCTCTGACAACCGCCGATGTTTCCGTCACCGTCAAGGTTGATGACATCATTATAGGAGTTACAATGTAGTTTGGGGTCATCAAGATCCACATAGTATGGTTTCAATGCGACATACTTTCTGTTCTCACACAGCTCATCGATTCTCCCGATAATGTCTCTGTCTTTCACCGTGATGATCTTGCGAGTCTCCTCTTCATTCATGGGGTCATAAACCAGATAATTGAGCAGATGGACAAACCGGGGGTTCAGACTGTCACAGACTGACAGTATTTTATCCAGTGACGTGTAAGTCTCTCTATTAACTATATAGCTGAACCCCACATTCTTGTACCGCTCTTTTAGTACGATGAAATTACCCATTACCTGATCAAAGACCGGGACACCGCAATAAGCAGCGTAACTCTCATTATCAAACCCATACAAGCTTATGGAAATATAATCCGGAGCGAACTGCAATGAAAGGAGTTTGTCGAGATGTGTTCCATTGGTTATTATTCCGACGTATTTCATCTTCATTTTCAGGAAATCTACGATGCGGACAAAATCAGAACAGAGTGTCGGCTCGCCAAATCCGGCTATACAATAACTGCTCACCGAAGGATATAATGATACCATCCTTTGCACGGTATCGAGTTTCATTTCCTTCACTCTCTTGACGCCTACCGCCTGCCTGCTGCAGCCGCCGCACCTCAGATTACATGTGTCTGTCATGTATAACGTGCAACTCCGGGGCGCCGATTTCTTTTGCAGCAGAGCAATGGGATTAAGCAGAGATACCCTGAGGAAATTGAGCAGACCTACTATTTGAAAGAAATAAAGAATACCTTTATCGACCATTCTACTCAGAGCACTATCTGCCTGCACCATCTTTCTTGACTGCATAAAGGCCCAGAGCTTCCATTTGCTCTGCAACGTCACACCATGTTTTTCCTTTATCCGTTCAAATGACCGCTCTATACTGCCAATGTCATATCTCGCCAACACAGCCTTCCTGTCTCCCTCTTGCTTAATCCGCCTGTGCTCATGATACAACTCGATATCCCCTATAAGCTTTGCCCTTACAGGTTCCCCCTTGACGATCCCCCTGATCGCAAACTCATAGTCCTCTACCCCGACGAACATCTGATCATCATATAACCCGAGACGCTCTAAAAGTCTTCTGTTCACAAATGACGCCCCGCCGGGGAAACTGTTCGTTTCTCCATCAATACTGTCCTTAAACTTGACCTCATCGCCTGCAAGGGCGAATGCATGAAAGGTGAGATAGCATTTTTCATGTACGCTGTATACCCTTGGTATAAATGCTTCAACTGTCCCGTTATGCTCTATATGCTGCCTTATCCTCTCAACCCAGTCATTTGTTCTGATAGTAATGTCATTATCGACAAAGAGGAGCCACTCCTCCGTGCTTTCAGAGATTATGCGGTTCCTCCCGACACCGACACCGAGGTTGATAGCTGAATCGATTATCCTCACCTGTCCATACTGAGCACAGAATTCCTGCAACCCCTTTCGTGCAGGCTGTGACGAACCATTGTTCAATACGTACAGGGGGACGCCGGAGGGAAGAAAACTGCTGATGCACTCAATGGTCTGTTCGAGTTTCTCATAAAAAAGGATGCATACCGCCAAATCTATGCCTGATGTGTGCCTCACCTCAGTTATTATACCTCACCTGATGCATGCTCTTTCCCTCTTTCAGCAACCCCGGTGAGAAATCGTTCATAGTCTTTCGCGATCCTCTCCCAGGTAAATCCCTGCATGAACTTCTTCCCCCTTCGCCCCATCTCCTTCCGTTCATCGTTTGTCACCAGATCTTTCATGGACCGAGCCAGGGAAAGGACGTTCTCCCGTCTTGAACGACAACCCTGCACCATTGTCTCTCACAAAACCAAATTCCGGAATATCGCTTACGATGACCGCCTTGCCGCAGGCCATCGCCTCAAGGGCAGCTAAGGGTTGGACCTCGTGGCGCGAAGGAAATACACAAGCCAGCGCACGTCGTATAACCTCCACCTTCTTCTCGCCCGTAACCCATCCCAGCAACTCGATGTTCTCCCTTATCTCGTACGGTAATGCCGCACGTTTGGCCTTGAATGCCTCTCTGTCCCTCCCGTCTCCCGCGATGACCAAGGTGATTTCCGGGAACGATGCATAAAATTCTTTGTATGCGTCTATGAGAAGATCCAGCCCCTTTCCATACATGTCTATCCTCCCAAGATAAAGGATGTATTCACCGTCATCAGGGGTCGCATCCAATAATTCATGTGACACACCGTTGGGAATAACCTCAGAGTGTCTTCCGCTTCCCAGAGAGAGTTTCCTTGCAGTTCTCCGAACTTACGAAGATGAAATGGCGATAGAACCTGGGTCTCAGAAATTCCAGAAGAGAGAGGGCGAACGCATAGAGGAGATTGTATTTTCTAAAATATAACTGTCCCGTGTATCCCTGTATCTGCAAAACGATGGGTTTCTCTGTAAAGGCATGCAAAAACGTCGGGATCGCAGGAGAAAATTCCTCGACGATCACATCATATTCATCACCGTGCCTTTTAACAAATTGTGCTGCATGATAGGCGTATGTGAGCAAGGTTACGGTAAGGTCCCTGCTCTCTTTTCCCACAAATATGTGTCTTAATCCTTCTCGTTCTCCATCTCTGGCCCCAGGATACTTCTTGCATAAAAGCGTTATGGTATGCCGGTCCTGCAGGTGCTTATAAATCTCGTACGCCCGTGTGCCGACACCGCCGATTCCAAAATAATCGCCCTCACTCTCATAGAGGAGATGAAGGATCCTCATCCCTTTTCCTGCGCCGCCCTTTCACATGATTTGATAATGCTCTCCGCTCCCTTCGGTGTTGCCGTAGTGGACCTTTACAGGCAGTGATGTCTCACGCGCCCGCTTTCATATCAGATTGCTGTGTCTCGTACTCGGAAATGACCTCAGCCGCGTCGCCGATCATCTTTATCGATCCGTGATCCAGCCACAAGACCCTTTTGCAGAGATTCCTCACTTCTTCCATATTATGTGACACAAAGAGTATGGTAATCCCCCTGTTCCTGAATTCCAATATTCTCTCTTTGCTCTTTTCCTTAAAATGAGCATCTCCCACTGCAAGGACCTCGTCCACCATCAGGATATCAGGGTCAATTTCTGTCGCGATGGAAAAGCCCAGGCGAGCGATCATTCCCGACGAATAACTCTTCAGGGGCGAATCAATGAAATCTTCCAGCTCGGCAAATGTTACGATACTCTCGTATTTGTCGGCAATCTCCCTCCGGGAAAATCCGAGTATGGACGCGTTGAGATAAATATTTTCCCTCCCGGTGAGCTCATAGTCGAACCCGGCGCTCAGTTCAATCAAGGGGGCTATCTTCCCCTGCACCCTTACGCTCCCCGAAGGCACAATCACTCCTGATATGACCTTCAGAAGGGTACTTTTGCCGGCGCCATTGTGCCCGATGATTCCCAGCGATTCTCCGTCAGCGATATCCAGCGATATATCCCTCAGTGCCAGGAAGGGCCGGGTCTGAAGCCGCTTGCCCTTGAGATAACGAATGATATATTCCTGGAACGTGCTTCGCCGCGATTCACTGATGAGCCTATACAGAACCGAAACATCCCGGAGCGTTATCATGATCCCGTCATCCTCAGAGATAGAAAAGTATTCTGTCCTTATTCCGGTAATAGATACTCCACCCGATCAAGAATGAGGCAACGGCAAAGACAGCACCCAGAGCAAAATGCTCCGTCTTGGGGAGAGTAGCATCGTAAAGACAGGCCCTGAAGAGGGTTATGTAATGGTACAATGGATTCAACGACATAAAGATCTGGACCTTTTGGGGAAGGATGGAGAGTGGATAAAATATCGCTGAGAAGTACATCCACGCCATCAATAAGACATCGTAGATATAGATCACGTCGTGAAAAAAAACAGCAAGGGTAGAAACGGCCAGGACAATGCCCAGAGCGAACATGAAGATGAGGCCAACAACAAAAGGAAGCCACAGCATGCTATAACTGAGATGCGTGCCTGAAACGATGATAATGACGGAGAGGGGGATAAGGGCAAACATAAAATGTACGAAGGAAGATGCCACTATAGAGATAGGAAAGATCGATTTGGGGAGATACAACTTATTGATAAGAGCACGGTTCGAAATAAAGGCTATTGAACCAATCTTGGTCCCTTGAGAAAAAAACTGCCACATGGTGATGCCTGACATAACATACGCAGTATAATTCCCCACACTCGCTCCAAAAAGTCCGGAAAATACAGCATAAAAGATCGTCATCATCAAGAGAGGGTCGAGCATGACCCAGAGGAAGCCGAGAGCAGATCGTTTATATCTTTTTTTGATATCCATTAAGACAAGGTTCCTTAACAGTTCCTTGTATTGTATGATCTCCCCGGCTTCTTTAAAACTTTTCACCATGCCCTTTACCTTATCGCATATAAGATACTATAATTAACAATAATTGTAAAAGGACGCCGGAAAGAGTTGAAATCTTGCTTGATAATTATCCCTGCATACAATGAAGAAGGGGATATCGCGAGCGTTATCGGGGATGTGAAAGACAGCAACCCCGGGGCCGATATTCTGGTCGTGAACGACGGCTCCACCGACACCACATCCGGGATAGCGAGAAAGGCAGGCGTCATGGTGCTGGACATCCCCTTCAATATAGGGTACGGCGGCGCAGTCCAGACAGGTTTCCGGTTCGCTGTGGAGCGCGGATATGATTTTGTCATTACCATAGACGGCGATGCCCAGCATGACCCGTACTCCGCACGGAATCTGATAGAGGCCATGGAGCGTGAGCAGGCGGACGTCGTCATAGGGTCCCGTTTTATTGAAGGAACGTACAGGATGGGTGTTATACGGAAGATCGGCGTGCGGCTGTTTTCCCTGATAGCCCGTCTCTATACCGGAACGAACTTTACCGACCCCACATCCGGCTTTCAGCTTCTCAACAAAAGGGTTTTCTCCCATCTCTCCAAGGATGATAACTATCCTCTTGATTATCCGGATGTGAACATCATCATGGCCCTTCATAAGATGAGGGCGAAGGTGGTAGAGGCTCCAGTTACCATGAAGGAAAAACCACGAGGCAAATCGATGCACGCCGGACTGCGGCCTGTGATATATATTGTGAGGATGTCCCTGGCAATCATTATGGTCCTGGTGCGTAAGGAGGATTAAGAATGACGTTGAGCATACGGCTGTTCATTTTTATCATGGGTATTTTTTTGTTCATAACGATCCTTGAACTTGCAAGGAGAAGAAGATTCAGGGAGGAACTTTCCATCGTCTGGCTCCTTACCGGTCTTGGACTGATTCTCAGTTCCTTTGCTGATCTCATCATAGACCCTCTGGCCTTTAAGCTCGGGTTGAGTTATCCGCCGGCGCTGGTTTTTATGATTACCTTTTTCCTTTTTGTTCTCGTGATCCTTTATTTTTCAGTTGCGGTGTCGGATCTGAAAAGCAGGAACAAGGAATTAAGCCAGAAGATAGCCTTGATGGAATATAAACTCGGCACGCTCTATAAGGAAAAAGAGTGACCGACCTCTCCTGTCAGTAGTCCATGCGTAATGCGATGTGGGCCGATGTGTCGATCGTCACAAAGGGCTATTCCTTCTTGAAACCACCCTTACCCGAGCCGCCTTCTTTCCCTTTCTGGCTCCTCTCCATGAACTCATCGATCTCTTTGTCCTTGGTATAGCCCTTATACTTGTCGACGTAATCGGACGTCACTGAACCGGCATCCTGAACGCTCTTGATGACATGGGGCGTCAGAAGCATGATGAGTTCGGCCCGTGTGGTATTGTCAGTCGTTGTGCCGAACAGATTTCCCAAAGAGGGATCTTGCTCAGATAAGGGATTCCATCCTTTGCTTTCGTGACATCCTCCCTTATGAGCCCTGCAATAACGATCGTCTCACCGTCCTGAGCCACAAGGTTCGTGGTGGCCTCCGTCTTGTTGATCGACGCAAAGGCCTCTCCGGCGATGTTGACGTCCGCCCCCTGAGATGAAACCTCCTGGGTGACTTCGAGAGAGATCAGCCCGCTGTCATTTATCTGCGGCTTCACTTTCAATATAATCCCTATATCTTTATACTGGATCGTAGAGGTAGTTGTATTCGTTATTGTAGTACCGCTGGATAATGGCGAGGTCGTAGAGGAAGTTGCAAGGGGGATCTGTTGCCCTACCTGAATCTTCGCCTCACGGTTATCCAACACCAGGATGTGCGGCGCCGCAAGGATCTTGGCCTTTGACTCCTGAGCAAGGGCTGTGATGACCGCCCTGATCCTGTTCTTTGAGTCGGTCCCTACGAAGGTAAACCCCTGGGCGGGCAATTTTGTCGTGTCGAGCCCCTGGGGATTGACCGCTATATCTCCTGCAAGATTGATCGGGTTTACAAAAGGCTTTATGCCCGATATATTCACATCGGTACTGAACGCCCATGAGAACCCGAAGCTCAGGTTGTCGGTGATATCCACCCTGGCAAGCAGGGCCTCGATGACCACCTGCCTGGGCAGTACATCGATCTTCTTTATCGTCTCCTCAATGAAGGCATAATCAGCGGGCGTCGAGAGGATCACCAGAGTATTGTTGTTTTCATCGGCAAAGATGCGGGTATCGGGTGAGACGAGAAATCCGCTTCCTCCGGAAACTGTGGAACCCGTCCTGGCAGGCTGAGGGGCAGGTTGAGATGCAGCCGGAGCCGTACCTCCGGCCGCTGCCGCTGCCGGCCTTGGCGCTGCTGGCACCGGAGCTGTGGAGACTCCGCCGCCCCCTCCAAGAATGGACTGGAGTATTGACGACACAGGGCCTGCCTTGCTGTTCTGGAGGGGATACACCATGACCTTTGGTCTCGCCTCCGCGAACATACCGTCAAATGCTCCCACCCATCTTCTGATGTACTCCATCTGTTCTTTTGTTGAGGTAATAGCCAGCAGGGCGTTGAGACGCTGTATGGGCAGTACCTTGACGGTTCCTCCCTGCACATTGAGCCCGATGGCGTTCTCGATATCCGGCAGGGCTTCCTTAAGATTCACATTCTTGAACGCGAAGAGTTCAAGCGCCACCTTGCCGGGATCCTTGCCCACCTGGGAATATACAAGCTCCTTGGAAACCTCGGTCAAAGGAACGATCCGGTACATCCCCTTCTCTTCAACAAAGCCTATGCCGTTTATTCTCAGGATCGTTTCCATCACCGGCAGCACTTCTTCCCTGGGAATAGGCGTGACCGTCCTGAAGTTCACCTTGCCTTTGACCTTGGCGTCGATAAGATAGTTCACCTTGAGGATGTCGCCGAATACCGTCTGAACTACTTCAAAGATGTCGGCATCATCGAAGAAGAAGCTCACCGGACCGCCTCCCAGCTGCTGGCGGGGCGCCTGCTTCGCCGCCTGTCCCCTTTTGGGTCCACCAGGTGCCGTCTGCTTTAGCTCAGGCTTCCCCGGTCCTTCCGGTTTGGTTCCCGGCGGGGGTAATTTCTCTGCTGCCGGCGGCGCACCTTCAGATGGTCCGGGAGGCATCGCCTCGGCCGGCTTGACCTCATCCGGTTTCATCTCCGGCCTTTCCAAGGGAACTCCCTCTGTCGGAGGGGGAGCCGACTGCTGAGCCTGAGCAAACAATCCTGCATCCTGGGCGGAAGGCTTCAAAACAGGCTTCACACCGGCGACCGCGTCTGTATCAAGAGAAGGAATGACACATAGTGATGCAAGGACCGAGGCCAAAAGAAATGCTGTACGCACACCGCGCAACGTCTTCAAAAATATCTCCTTTAACCTGAAATTACTTAATTTCTAACATACCTTCATTAACAGAGGATTGTCAAGGCTGGCGGGGTACACACATTATCTGAGAATACGTGAAGCAGTAATTGGCGAATCGGAAAGCAATCCTGTGCATACCGGAGAGCGGACACTTCAAACAGACCATCAAGGTATCGGTGATCAGGAACCTCGTGAGCGACGGACTAATCAAGGGATACTTCTTGATGAATGAAGTTACTCTATGTCTCATCGCTGATGTCATAACAGGGAATTATATAACCTGAAATGATCCTCGACCATTTCATCAACGGTCTTTAGCCTCTTTCGCGCCTCTGTGACCCTTTCGTTCAGAAACGTGACGACTTCGGGCTGCCGTCGTATGTCCTCGGTTATTTCGAGAAGCCTCGGCAAGGGATCTTCCACCGGTACAAGAAATCCCACCGTTTCCCTCGCAACCCTTTCCCTCAATGCACCTCCATCTGTTGCAATGACCGGAACACTGCTCGCAATTGCCTCGGACAGAGTGTAGGAAAAAGTCTCCGGCCAGTTGGAGAGGAGCAGGATAAGATCAGGGTCGGCTCCGTGTATCTTTTTCACCACATCATTTCTCGTATATCCGCCTATGACGCTAAGATTCTTATAGGAGGGCACTAAAGAAGGGTCAAAAATATTTCCTATGATGCTAAAAGTAACCTTATCTGAATTCTTATAATGTTTTATGAGTTTCAAAAAGGTCATATTTCCTTTGTAATGGAGAAAGTTCCCAAGGAAGGCCAAATGCAGTGCGCCATCTCTTTTAGCTGTCGCATGTTCCCTCTCTCCCTTCAGAAGTTCCTTGTCAATTCCCAGCTCTATAACCAGGCACTTATCTTGCGACAACCCCGCGTACAGGTTTAACAGAACATCTCTCACATAAGAGGACGGCACAATGACCCTTTCAACCAAATGGAAAAGATAATCTATATAATTGCGCCTCTCTCTCATGAAACCTTTCTGAACCTTGTAGTCGTTTTTCGTAAGACATTCGTAGCACTTATCTTCATCCCTTTCAAACCAGCAAAAATTAGGGGCAAGCATGACACAATTTATACACCAGGAATAATATTCGTGAAGCGTTATGAAAACCTTCTTTTTCCTCTCTTTTGCTATTTCTATGAGTGACAAAGGAAGGGTCCTTATGCTTTGAAAATGAACTATATCCACATCGATGTCATTGAGAACTTTTTCAAACATGAGTTCACTGGTGGAATCCCGGAGCCTGTGGTCGTCCAGACGGCCGCCCATATACTCGACTTCTTGGATCCTATAATCCGCATATCGCCTCAGTTTCAAACAGTTCGTCTCAGGAAAGAGTACGTAGACGGGATATCTTTTCCTGACAAAGACATTCAGTATATCCAGAAGGTGGTACTCTATTCCCCCGGGATAACCGTCAGGTTTTTGGTCTATTACATAGAGTATCTTCATCGTTATTCTCCAGCAATCTAATCCTCAAATTGATATATCGGTGAATGGGATCGAGACTATCCCGCAGGGCCTTCTCCACAAGATTCGTATATTCTGGATGTAGGGTCTTCAGCGTCTCTAAGTTTCTCTCGATCATCAGGTTCTTCTCTCTTAAAATCTTCGGGTCTTTAATCGATTCGAATGATACCCCCCCTACATGGTAGATATAGGTTGCGTCGTCAAGCACATGTAAGAACCCCTTTTTCAATGCCCTCATACAGAAATCTGTTTCTTCGGCATACCCTTTTTCAAACCGTGTTTCATCAAAATAGCCGAGTTGTTCCAGAATGTCCCGCTTTATATACATGCAAAACCCGACACCTGCAGGAACTTCAGGATAATAGCGCAAAGAAATCTTCTCCACAAACTCTGAAAAGGCTTCCACTTCCATTCCGCCGGGGATGGTGTTGTATCGAAAGGGCTTGGGTATGCCATTGATGGTTACGTAATTTGACAGGGGAGTTGCGGTAGCAATCCGCAGTTTAGAATATGCAGCCCGCTGAAGTTTCTCCACCCAGTTTCGCGTGACAAGCGTATCCGAGTTCAGTATTACTACATCCTCCGGTGATAGTTTCATACCCTTGTTTATCGTTTTCACAAAGCCCAGATTATCAGTGTTAAAAAGCATCTCAACCTTCCTGCCATTGAGCCCTTCTTTGAACCTTTGAAGGTATGCCGTGACCCTCTCGTCAGTGCTTTTGTCGTCTATAATGACGAGTGTATGGGTGGTAAGGTCTGTGTTGCGAACTATGCTTCCAACACAATCTCTGAGACACTCATATCCATTATATACCGGCATGATGATATGCACCGGCTTCTGAGTAAAGCCGCATACTTCGGGGATATTTGGCTCTCTCCTGACATTCACCGTCTCGATTCTCTTTAGCTTTCCCTTACATTTCAAGTAACCTATCTTAAAGCGTACCTTTTGGATCTTTCTTTTTGCCCGATATGAAAGCCCTTTTACCCCTTCTTGCTGGATAACTTTGATACTTTTCAAAAGCATCTCATAAAAGATCCTTCTCTTTGATCCTACCGGGGCTGCCTTATCTTTAAAGGTTCTGTAGCGTTCTATCAATTTCCAACTAACGCTGTTTGATAGCTCTCTCAGATAATGCTGAAGACCCAATAACTCATCGAGCAACCTATCTTTTTCGTGCTCGATCTGCTGCTTTTCGGTCCTCATCACCCTATTTTCGCTCTCTATCAACTTAAGTTTTTCTACGAGTCCCTTCATTTCAGTCGAACTGGCGGATTCTTTTTGTATAAGTTCATTGATGAGCTTCATCCTCTCCGTCGTGCTATTTACGCAGTAGGTATATATCGCTGATGAGGTAATCTTGTTGATATTTTGATCTAATACCTTCTTGTAGGCCACCTGGCTGAAGTTTTCTGATAAGGCCCTCCTGTTGATTTGAGATTTATCACACCACTGGATATAACGCGCCGTCACCATGTTGATGTGTTCAAACCAATATTGTTCAGACAATGTGATGAGGAGCTTCCAGTCTTCAAAGATTTCAAAACTCTCATCAAACCTTACTTCGTCAAATACCGATCTATCAAAGAGGAAACACATAAGGGGGATATAGTTCTGGATCAAGAGCATCTCACGCGAAAATTCCTGTGAATAGATCACATACTTGAACCTCTCGACCATTTCATCTTCTCCCGCCAGGTCAAGAAAGACCACCTCCGCTTCTGTGTAAGCAATCCTTAACGTCGAGTTTTTGAGTTTTGCCGTGAGAATCTTAAGATGTTCCGGGTAGAATTCATCGTCGTCATCCAGAAATCCAATATATTCACCCCTCGCATGCTCCAAGCCAACATTCCCCGCATGTGCCCTGCCCGTGTTCTTTTCGAGCCTTCTGTAGTTAAGTGATACATCTCCAAGAATTCCCTTCAGTTCTTCAACGTCGAGTTCACAGCCCCCGTCGTTCACAAGGACGACTTCGATGGGCCTGTAGGTCTGCGCTGCAATGCTCTTCAGAGCATTCTTTAGCAGTTTCGGCCGGTCTTTCGTCCTGACGATTATGGAGACCAAAGGAGAATGTTCGCTCCGATCAACGCTCATTTGGGCATTCGCCACGTCTGAACCCCTTTGTCCTCGAACTGGAAATCGATGACCTGCCCCCCAAGCTGCTCAAGTCGCTCAGCAACCGTATGTTCTCCTGTCAAACCGGCAGTAAGTCACTGCCTCTTTTCTCGTCAGGCCAAGGATTTCTATATATTTTTTCGCAGTATAAAGGTGGGGAGTGGACTTTCTGATTTGCAATAGTTTTTTGTGAACGCGTTACTGTAACAGTAAAGAATACGTTCACTTCCTCGCAAGTGCTTGCCTTTTATCATTTAGGCCGAAGTAGCTTATCAAATAATCCTTATAAGAGGAAACCTTATCTCTCGCTTCTACCGAAACGTTAAAATTATTCATTACATATTCCTGCATTCTCATCACTTCATTAAAATGCAGCTCTTTATCTTCTGATTTCGTTACACCCTTGTCATGCCTTCGATGGGAATTTAATGGGTGAGACACATACGCAATTCTGCCCTGTCTAAGAAGCCAGACATAGAAAAACCAATCTCCGGCAATCCTGAAGTTAACTATTTCACCTGCAATGGGTGAGATATCGACCTTTTTGAATACAACGGCAGAAACGTTCGGTATGGAATTCTTGACAGCAAGCGTATCTGATATCTCATGCATGCCGTCTCGTATATAGTCTCTATACCATTTCTCCCTATCGATGTCGTTCGTATATTCACAATAGTTTCCCGCCAATATCTCTCCGTTCTCATTGATCTGTTTGGATTGACAGTATGCCAACACCACGTCCTTATCCTTTTCGAAACAAGACAGGAGTTCTTCAAGAAACGTATTCTCGCACAAGTCGTCCGCCTCTGCAATCCAGAGGTAATCACCCCTGGCCACCTGCATACCCATCACCCACTGTTTAAAAGCAGACCCGGAGTTCGTTTGATTCTTTATTAACTGCACATTCAGTGCTCTATCGAGATAGCCTTCGGCGGTTTTTACGCTGTCGTCGGTCGAGGCATCATCGAGTATGATGATCTCATAGAGAGGGTAAGTCTGATTGAGTACGCTCTCGATCCTTGATTTCAGATACTTCTCATAATTATAGTTGGGGATTATCACACTGACCTTCTTAAATTCATGACCTAAGAGGGCAAGAAGTCTGTACACATAATCGGTAAAATTAAATTTTTCTTCGATCAATTTCTGAGCATGACCCTCCAGAATTTTTCTTCTTTGAGTGTCAGCCAGCAAACTGAGGATTTCTCTTGCCATCGCGGTTACATCCAGGTAGGGAACCAGTGCCCCGGTATCAGCGTTCACAATATCCTTGAAGCCTCCTGCGTCATTAAATCCTATAACAGGCAGTCCGACATCCATTGCCTCTAAGATGACTGCAGGGAAAGGGTCTTCCCTGGAAGTTGAGAGAAAGATGTCGGCACCCGCATAAAAGGAATCGACATCCTTCAGAGCACTTTGGAAAATGATATTCCTGTTGGATTTAGCTTCGCGCTCAACCATCTTTCTCATTTCACCGTGAAGATTGCCCACCCACATAAAATAAACATCATCATGCTCTCTCGTGACCATCTTTGCGACTTCAACAAAGAGATCAACCCCTTTCCTGTGATCACCAAATCCCACCCCCAATACGATATGAGCACTTTCCGGCAGGGAAAAACGCTCCCGAAGCTCTTTTCTCGCTTCATTTTTTCTGCGCCTATACCTGTTACCCTTATATAACCCCTGCGGTAAAATCACTGTCTTTCCGTCCTCCATCTTTGTTATCTCCCTGAATCTCTCTCTCACAAAAACAGACGGAAATACTACTCTCTCTGAGCACTTGGACAAGAGCCTCGCGTTTTTCTCAAGTCTCATTTTCTTGATGATATCCGGCAATTCATGCACCAGGGTTATCGTACGTATCCCTTTTTCGTAGAAGAGTTCGGCGAGGTCCCCGCTTGCCACCGTATTACAAATCGCCTCTCGAATACCTGTGTTGTAGAGATAGTCCACGAGTTCTTCTCTTTCTTTCAGGGTCGCATAATCTCTCTCCAAATTATATACAGGCCCGTACTTTGCGTACTCAGGCTCTAATTCTCCTCCTGATTTCAACAAGAAATGCACCTCGTAATTGAATTTGATTTTTAGGACCTTCAATATGCTCAGAGAAAGAAGTTGAGCGCCGTGAAAGTGTGCATCATGACAAACATAAAGAATTCTCTTCCGCTTCTCTTCGCCGCTGTATTCGATAAGAGCATCCGCAACAGCCTGAAGGTATGCGTACCCATATCTCCTGTCCGGTTCCAGGTATGCTCCCTCGGCCCATTCGTTCCAGGCATTGATAAAAATTATTCGTTCGTCTGGCTCGAAATTTGTCCGCGTGAAACGGCAAAGAATCTTAAGCCACTGCTTAAAGATGTCGGGGGTGGAATTCATCAGGACCGTGCCTCTTCCCGGCTTTCTCGCTTCGTTGTCCCAGCTCGGACATATTCCTCGAAACTTCTTGTACGGGGGTTTAATGTAATTCTTGCTAAACTCGACGGCATTCCTGTAATCCAATAAGACCCCATTAAAGTTCGGATTGGTGATCTTGAACTGATCTGCAATATCGCTCAGAGGAAAGGTATTCGGCGGGAAGTCTATGACGGCATCAAAGCCGATACCCTCGGGGTCTACGTGCTCGAAAGAATGGGTCGCCATCAGGTAGATTTCACCAACTCCATTCTTGAGACACCATTCTCTCCATCGCGCAACTGTTTCTTTTGGAGTCGGCAACAAGGCGGGTCTGTAGACAATCAACAGGGGCCTCGAGTTTATCCTTATGTAATGCTTATTCTTCAAATACACCGAGACGTACTTGATAAATTCGATATCGTCCTCGGGTGAGTGCTTCTGAGCCATCAAGATCTCGTTCTCTTTGCCATCCCATCTTCTGGTCCAATTCTCATTGGCCCAGTTCAGACAAAAGGGAAAGTCAAAGTTTTCCACGTATTCCTTCAAGGGCCTTTCAAGCAAGGTTCTCCCGTTGAACCAATAGAAATGAAAACAGAAACCGTAAATACCATACTGTTTCGCCAACTCAACCTGCCGTTTCTGCACTTCGGGAACCCGTAAATCGTAAAAACCAAGCTCTCCGGGCAGACGCGGTTGATAATGCCCGATGAACTGCGGAACTGCCCTCGCAACATTCGTCCACTCAGTGAATCCCTTACCCCACCACTCATCATTTTCCGGGATTGGATGAAACTGCGGAAGATAAAAAGCGATAAGCTTAATGTCGGTCTCCGGTATCGCCGGATATGCAAGGGGAACATGATCTTCAATTTTATTCGTGTTCATTTCAAACAAAAAGCTGAAATAATCCTTGCTCTCCAGCTTTGCATGAAGGCCAGGCTTGGCTTGTTTCCTTATAGGGGCCTTCCTGTACGTGACCTCATCAGAGAGTTTTTGTTCTATTTTCTTCCCCAGGGTCAGCGGGTCACTTGTTTTCAGATAATAGAGGAATTTATTGAAATTTGTCCTTGTAAGGTTTATGAAAACCTCTTTTGGGTTTGCCGTCATTATACGAAGCAATCTCGCAAAGAGTCCTCTCTTTGTTCCCACAGGCAACAGCCGCCCTCTCACCCTCACCCACCGATTCGGGAGACTCGGCATGTGACCTGACTGAGAAGACTGGTGAGTTGTTTCCCTCTCCTTCGAATCATTTTCAGGCATCGCTGTCCGCTGGTCTCTTTCTCTCACTGAGGACCTGATGTTGTCGTTCTTCTTATTCGGATCCTTCGGGAATCCGCGAGAGTTCTCAGCGGCAAGAAATAACCGCCCAACAAACCGTCTTCTTCTCGAACTAAGAGGAAGCAGCTTATCCCTTATCCTGTAATAGGCCGATAACGCCTTCCATCCCCGAGACTGATAGATATCATTTAATACTGCTTCCTTTTCTGCCAAGGCTGCTTCTCTTTCTGCAAGGAGGTCCTCAATGACTTTTATATACAGCCCTTTGTACTTATCGGCAAGATGAGAATTATAACTGAGAATCCGTTTTGCGGAAACCTTATTGATATGCTTGGATATCACCTTCATGTAGGCCTGCTCGAGGAAATCGTGATTCTTATTGCCTTGTGCTATTTGAAGCTCAGCGTCCCACTGATTATAGTTCGCTGTCGTTTGCTTTATGTGATCGAACGCGTGTTTTTCCCCAATCCGTATGAGAAGGTCCCAGTCTTCATAAATGTCAAGATCGCTGTCAAATCCACCGGAGTTAATCAAGACGTCCCTGTCGAATAACAGACACATAAAGGGAATGTAATTTTCGAAAATCAGGTGGTCGTAATTAAAATCCTGAGAAAACACCATTTCTTTCTTAATGTCTACCAATTCTCCTGTTGCCGCATTATGTTCTTTATAGGCCATAAAAGAATCGGTATAGGCCACCTTATAATTGCCCTCTTTCAGGAATGAAACGAGAATGGGAACATGCCCGGGATAAAACTCATCATCGTCATCCAGGAATCCTATGAATTCACCCCGTGCATTCTCTATTCCCACATTCCCGGCACGGGCCCTCCCTCTGTTCTCTTCAAGTCTCGTATAATTAAGAACCCTGTCTCCAAGAATTCCTTTCAGTCCTTCGACGTCGAGTTCACAGCCCCCGTCGTTCACAAGGACGACTTCGATGGGCCTGTAGGTCTGCGCTGCAATGCTCTTTAAAGCATTTCTTAACAGTTTCGGCCTGTCTTTCGTCCTGACGATTATGGAGAACCAAAGGAGAATGTTCGCTCCGATCGACGCTCATTTGGGCATTCGCCACGTCTGAACCCCTTGTTCCTCAAACTGGAAATCGATGATCTGCCCCCCAAGCTGCTCAAGCCGCTCAGCAACCTTATGTTCTCCTGTCAAACCGGCAGTAAATCATCATGAATCCTCCACCGCCTGCCCCGGAAATCTTGCCGCCTATGGCTCCCGCCTTCCTCGCTTCTTCATACATCTCGTCAATGACCGGACTGCTGATCTTATCGCTCATCTTCTTCTTCTGTTCCCATCCAAAGTTCATGAGCTCACCAAACTCATTCAGCTTACCCGTGAGAAGCGCCTTCTTCATATCTATTGCGTTTTGCTTTAACAGGTCCATTGCTTCTATGGTGTCCTTCCTGCCTGAGACGAAGTTCTTCACCTGCGAATCGATTATCCTGGCTGAAAGTCTCGTGCCGCCGGTATAGCATAACAGCATATTGGACTGAAGCTCGTTTGTTATGTGGAGTTTGATCCTCAGGGGATTGATGATGACCTGCTCTCCTTCAAACTCCATAAAGTTGAAGCCGCCGAAGGCGGCGGCATATTGGTCCTGCTTCCCCCCTTTTATCCCGATATCCTTGCGCTCTATTTCATAGGCGAGGTGGGCAATATCGTAATCCCCCAGAGGAATCTGATGCCATTCTTTAAAGGCACCGATCAGTGAGACGACCATGGTGGATGAGGAACCGAGACCGGAGCCTGCAGGAGCGTCACTGCGAGTATATAATTCAAAGCCATCGTGGCTCCTCTTAAATCTCTCTATGACCCCTTTTGCCAAATCCATCTCGCCGTCGAATACAAGCTTTTGATCGACCTTATAATTCGCAACGATATCGTAATCGAGGGAGGTAATGTTTATCTTGTTATCTCTTCTCGGAACCAATGTCGCATAGGCATATTTATTGATTGTAGCGTTCAGCACCGCGCCTCCCCTGCTATCGGAATAGGGTGAGACATCGGTCCCTCCTCCTGCAAACCCGAGGCGTAAGGGTGCCTTTGAACGGATGATCATAACGGCCTCCTCAGAGGTATCTCCCTTTGTGCTTTTTCATAATCCTCCGGAATCCCTATATCAATGAAATATCCTTTTACCGGAAATCCGTAAAGCCCCTTGCCGACAAGGAACGGAACTATCTCCTTTTCAAGGGAACACACCTCGTTCGCAGGAATGTAATCAAAAACGTCCCTCCTGAAGATATAGGTTCCCCCGTTGATATATCCGGCACTTCCCTCACCCGTTTTCTCGATAAAAGCTGCAATCTCATTGCCCCTGTCAACGATGATGTTGCCATATCTGCCCGTCCCTTCCTTGCACGCCAGCGCTATTGTCGCTATAGCTCCATGGGCTCTATGGAAATGAAGCATTTCCCTCAGCTCCACTTCAAAATACGTATCTCCGTTGATAACAAAAAAGTCATCGGATTCTATAAGCGATTCTGCAAGCTTGACAGCCCCTCCGGTTCCCAGAAGGTCCCTCTCGATGGTATACTTTATCCTCAGTCCCAGCGATGATCCGTCCCCGAGATATTCTCTGATCGCATCCGATCCGTAGCCTAGAGATATAATAACATCTCCAAACCCTTGATGGGAAATAAATTTCAAGAGATATTCGAGAAAGGGCTTGTTCCCGATCGGCGCAAGAGGTTTTGGCAGGGCACCGAGGGTCTCCCTCAGCCTTGTGCCAAGCCCACCTGCAAGAATGAGTACTTTCATTGTTCCCGGGCTATTCATAAGAAATATCCATGAGAAGCAATTACAGAAAGGCTTCTCTATAATTCACTCTATGTTCTCCTTTTATCAGAAGTTTTGAATCCATTTCTTTACAATTTTCTTTATCCCTTTCGGTGTTTTTGTCCCAATATTATTCAGGATACCATGTAACTCTTCGGCCCAAAGAGATTGCCTAATGAGAGGATACATCAGCTTTATGGTTTTCAAGGTGTTGAAATTTTCTTCGACTCCTTCCCACGGTGATATGGTTGCCTTAATGCCTCTCGCAGGTTTGAGGAGCAGGGTACACCAATTTCTTGACCACATTGGGATGTGTATCAAACCCAGGATATCTGCGATTCTTTCAAATGTTTTCATCGAAAAAATAGAAATATGTCCGCGCACTGAAGGGTCGATATATCCTTTGTTGTTGTCAGATTCTTTGATGAACTCCAAGGTACCGGTATTTACTAAAATCATGCCTCCGGGCTTTACTATATCTCTCAGTTTCTGAAAAATGGGAATGATCAAATCCTGCGGAAGATGTTCAACGACTTCGATGCTCATAATTGCATCCAAGCTTTCCGTTTCGAATTTGTCGGTGGTCAGAACATCCTCTTTCAACAGGTATCGTGTGGGATCAAATTTTCCGTACTTATCTATCCCATAGGCATCTATCGCCAGCTGGGATCTGAGCCAATTCACCGTAATCCCCAGGCCGCAGCCAAAATCCAGGAATGTCTTCACAGGAATTTTGCTAAGATAAATCAACTCCAGAGCCCTCATACAACAGTCCTCATTCTCCCTTCTCACTGCTTCGGGGTATTCCTTTTCCCAATAGTCTTCATCATAACAGACCTTCGAGATATCATCCGGCATGAAGAGAAAATTGCACGAAGGGCACAGGTAGTAGGGATACCCATCCACGGTTTGATAGAATTGCGCCCCGGAGTGACAGAGAGAACAACGGTAATGCGATACACCTTCCATCTGCAAGCTTCCTTATGTCCGAGTACGCTTTTTCACAAAAGCTCTCTTCCACATGAAGTCGTCATCCTACCCGCGAGATGATCACTATTCATCTTCTCCCGACATCAAGAAATTCCTTCCCTGTCAATGTTGATCTTATTCGAGTCTTTCAATTGGTAGAGTTTCCCATATCGATCCTCCGCCAACAAGTCAAAATAGTCCGGAAAGGAGTTGTCGAACTCAACGGTTAGACCGCGGCCTGTACTGACCAGAAAAAGCTGAATGTTCATCGCGTTCAATCTATTATACAGGTTTCTGCTATCTCCGATGACAGCCAGAATGATTGAATACCGTGCAGGCCCATACCAGTCACCTATCATCTTTCCTCGAGAAAAATAAAACGAATCTTCAAACCCTAACTGATAAATCCTGCCTGAGAGCCTTTCATTTGCCACTTGCAGCAGATGAAATGATTCTATCTTCCTTCTGAGATATTTATCTCGCGTCTCTTGGGTCACCGGGAACGGATCCCTTGAGACTTCTTTTAGAATGTCGGCATCCAGCCGTAGAACCGGTAATAGTATAAAGAGAACCGCAATTGCACTTATGACCGTTTGTGATGCACGTTTCACAATGAGATTGTTCGCGAAAAGCACCCCTACAGGTTTCTTTATGAAATTGCCATACAGATACATGAGGACACTCGCCGCCAAAAGGGCAGCCATCGGAAGAACAGGCAGCAGATATCGCAATATCTGGGAAGTAAAAAACCAGATTATTACATTCGCAAATACAAAAATACAGAGTTTCTTGCTAAAGCTGTCAAGTTTTCTAAACAAAAAAACAGCGGGGAAAACGGCAAAGGCCCCTCGAGATAAGGCCCCTTCCCCAAATTTATCGTAATGGGAATAAAGATTCCAGGGAAGCTTCAGGAGCGAAATCAGGTCTCTGGATGTGCCGCGAGACGTAAGGAGATCCTTTGTTTGAATAAGCAGATCTTCCTTGTTCCATAACCAATATCCAAATATTTCTCCTCCGAACGGGGAAACGGGATCCTCCGGAAATAATGAAATTCCTGATATACCAGGGAGCGCCAAAAAAAAACGCCGGTAAAATGAATCTCATGATGGAAGAAACCTTCCTGCCCTCATACGCGATCCATAATAAGAACATAGGGATATAAAAAAGGCCGCTATATTTGCATCCAGCTGCTATTCCCGCTGCAAATCCTGCAAGGTATAGCCAGTTTTCATCTTTTTTGACCGACCATACACTTATGCAATAAAAACTCAAGAATACAAAAAGAGTCAGCCCCAGGTCTATGTACGCAGTTCGCATCAGGTGTGTCACGATGGGGCTTGACAGGAAAATAAATGCAGCTATGGTTCCCACTTTCCTGTCTGCTGTAAAAGATCCAAGACTGTATATGCCCACCGCACAGAGAACGGCAGTGGAGGCGTGCATCAAATGGGCCAGTATGTCATCAGAGAAAAGCAGGGAGAGGGCGTAGAGAAGATCGATGTAATGGGCATAAAGCGGATATCTGAGGAAAGGATTCACGCTGAGCCCGTTATGCTCGACATAGTATTTCGCATAGGGAAGGTGATAGGAGATCTCATCCCATGCTGTTGGAGGATAAAGGGGGAAGAAGAGGAACGGTGAAAAGAGGATAAAGACGGACACAATCAAAAGCAGGTTCCTTTTCGAAGACTCCCCGCTGTCGTGAGCTTCAGGTCTTCTTGGGAGGAAAATGGATACATCTCTTCGAGCAAGATAATACGTTAGAAACAAAAATATGGCCGAGAGTACTGTGATCTTGCTCAACAGCCCGAAGAGTGAAATAGAGAACAAAAAGACAGTAATCACCCCGATACCCGAAGCAGTATACAAAAAAACCTTTGCAGCGGTTTCCCGGACGGTGTACTTCTTAAGTGTGACACCCCCTGCGACATAGGAAAGCAAAAGGAATACGCACAAGAAACCATAATGTTGAGCGACAAATCTTAAACTTACAAAAATGTCCATCCTTAATCTTTATCGTTAAAAACAAATTTATTCATCACTACAAAATTGAAGAGGAACATGGTGAATTCTGCGGCGGGCTTTGCGAGCGCCCGCGAAATATGCAAGAGATCCACAAAACAATAAAGCAGCGCTGCGGTGGTCGACATGGAAAACAACACTGCGCCGATATACCGTAATCCCTCCCTCAGTTTCTTTCCTCTTGATCTGAACACCAGGTACCGGTTGGAGAAGAAATTAAATGTGCCGCTGCACATCCTTGCAATAAGATGCGAAACGAGGTAATAAATTCCAAATAGATAACTCAACGATAAGAATACGGAGTAATCGATAAGAAAAGAAGTAAAGGCCACGCCCGTATATTTGGACAGGGGAACGAGTACGCGAAAAGAATCCCGCAGGGGACGAAACTTTGAGTTTCTATTTTTGTCCAGATAAAGGGTTTGAATTCCAATATTCCCTATGGTCCGACGTGTCTCGACAGCATACACCAGCATCCTCATTTCGGTCTCGTACCTGCCGGGGAGAACGTTGGCGACCACGTCCCTGGCAAATTCCGCAGAAAGAACCCTGAACCCTGACTGCGTGTCCACAATAGTCTGCCTGAAGAGTGCATTAAATAATTTGGCGGTAAATATATTCCCTATTTTGCTTCGTAAGGGCGTTTTCTCTGATACCTCCCTCACGCCAATAACAAGATCGTGCAAACTATCAGATGTTGCGATAAACTGCTTGAATCTTGGAATTTCTTCCGGGTCATGCTGTCCGTCACTGTCGATGGTGAAGATGAAATCGGGATCATACTTAAGCGCTTCTCTTAAGCCCGCGATAAGGGCATGTCCCTTACCCTTATTAGAGGGAAATACGATCAGTTGAACATTTTGTGCAAGAGCACATTCAGCAAGATATTTTCGGTTCTCAGCGTCTGATCCGTCATCCACGAGAATGACAACATCAACGTTCTTGCTCACATCGGAAACAACTTTCGCGACTGTTTCCCCCGGATTATATGCCGGAATGACAGATAAGAACTTATGTTTACCTTCTATATTTTGAAGATCCGTGGACACGATCATAGTTTCAAAAGACGTTGAAATACGAACCTATGCGAAAATCATTCCGTCATAATTCTTGGTTCGAGCCATACTGCCCAATCTCCATTCCCGTTCTTTCCCTGATCGTTTGTTGTCGATAATTTAATAACGATGTTTTCTCCAGCAAATTCATTAAGAGATAGCTTAGCGTCAATAAAACCTTCCTGTGGCATTATATATTCGTTTAGAATCACTCTTGCATATTTTTTTGCAGACACCTCAATCTTCATTCTCAAGCCATCACTGTCCCACTTTCGGGAGAGGGAATGGTATCCCAGCGAGGTTTCTAAAAATACATTTTTCTTGTTCGGGAGTGTTATCCTGTACTCCACACTTGAATCGGGATGAGCGAAGATTGCCACTTTGTCACCTTCTTCCGGAATTGTTATAACTGCAATTGTTTCTTTCCAAGGAATACTCGCAGGGACATTTCCTACTAGGGCTGCAGTGCGAAACATCTGAGAAAGATCAAACAATACTTCTTCTCTTTCAGCTGACATTTCTTGCTGAGATGGATACAGTATAACCCTTTTCTTTGGTGAATAGAGAATGTATCCCATAACAGAAAACTCGTTATTCAACATGTTCTTAAACTCAGAAGAATTGAGAACGCGATTTTGAGCATTACCAGTTTGAGGACTACCAGGCATGATGATGAAGTCAAACTTCCTATTTACAAAAATATACTTATACATCTCACTAGCGTCCCTTGATGCCATAAATAAATCTCTATAATTCTTATAAAAAGCTATCCAATCACCTTCGATATTGAAATCTGCAAAATATAACCCCCACGAATCAATTAATAAGCCGCGTGATTTCCCCCCATACTTTATTTTTGCAAAATCAAAAACCTTTCTAACTTCATGCCAGTATCCTGCTTTCTCATAAGAGTGTGTCATTGCCTCTCTCAAGGGATAAGGTGTCGTTATGTTTCCAATAGAGAGTTGACAAACGAAATTAACTACACAAACGATCAAAAATAAAAACAAGATTATGTTTAACTTTATTTTGCTATTCTTATTTAATGCGAGCAACCCATCGATTATCAAAGCAATTATAATGGATCCTAAAGGAAGGATATGAATGTAATACCGCATGTATGGATTTGTGATTTTAAACCATAGATAAATTGCAACAATAAATATAAAAAAAATTATAAAAATTTCTTTTCTTTTTGTTTTATTGAAAAAGAGAATAGGAAAAAATATAAGAAATACAAAATATGAAATCCCTAGAGAATAATTAATATTTTCGATATACTTGGCACCCCAAAAGGTCATATCATAGAGAGTCTTCCAATTTAAGGGCTGTTGCCATCGTTCATCTCTAAAGTTCTCCGGATCATACCATACAGATTTAAAGAACCCATTAAAAAAAGGAAATACTGGATTCTTAGCGATAAGGTAATTGTGTAAGAGAAAAGGAGATAGAATGACTAAAAAAATAACAATCCCAAAGAATAGAGAAAAGACTAAAGAATAATCGCGGCTTTCAATCACCTTCTTCGTAAAAAAAACCAAGAGAACAACTACTGCCGGAATAAAGAGAAAGATAAATTGCAACTTACACAGGAAAGCGAATGCGCAGAGCGCGAAAAAAAATGTCATATCCCTCTTGCTGTCTAAATACTGGAGCAAACGAAAGAGGAAGGCAAAAACTACTACAGAAGCAGTGAACAGAAAGGTATCAATGAATACAACGCCAAATTCCCATAGCACGAAAGGGGTAAACATACAAAGCGCTGTGGTAACAACTGCATTCCTTGATCCAAATGTTTTCCGTGTAAAACTCTCCAGTAAAATAGCGCCAGCAAAAAAAAATGAATACTGCCACATTCTTATGGCATATTCTCCATCACCCATCAAAAAAACGGCAGTATATGAACCATACGGGATAATTGACAAATCGAGTGCATGAACAAAATGCGGACTAAAATTCCAAAATCCATTGAGAAAAACATATTTCGGAATATAGAGATGCCGTGCAATATCATCAGCAAGATAATAGGGAACAAGAGCATAAAAAATAAAAAAAACCCCTAAAACAAATATAATTTTTTGCCCTCCGCTTAATTGGCCAGCACTCAATTTCTCAACAACCTGCTTAATAAAACTTCTTACCGACCTTCCAAAGATAAATGCTTCTAACAAAAAGAAAAAATAATAGACAAAAGGAAAATTGATCCTGTAATGCATTGCACCCCAGATTACAATGCTGTTGATGCTTACTCCAACAAATAAGGAGTCGATGGCTTTTTCAATATCGAATCTTTGTGATGGATTGAAAAGATTAGACAAAGCTTTTCCTAATCCTATACTTGCCAGCAAGAAAAGAGTAATCGCAACTAAAGCTAGCCCTTTCCCCGACAACAGAATAATCAGAGGAATGAAAAGAAGAATATAAGAACCTTGCATTCGTTTTCTTTCTAAAATAAGGAAGGAAATCACAATAACCAAAAGAAATATACCGCCATCAATTAAAGACTGCTTGGGAACAAAAAAATAATTGGCCTCATGAATTTTAGAGGGATCAAATGTTACATTATGGAAAATTTTCCATATGGAAAAACCAACAAGAAAAGAAAGAACAGTGATGACTCCTGTTTGAGCCAATCGGTTTTTATCTAAGATTTCTTTTCTCAGCATTTCTAGACCTACTGTTCACAATCCGAGGCAAGACACTATTCTTCAATTAACCAACCAATGAATAAGACTCTCGTCAAGAATCACATCTTCTTCTAATTGTATTGATAACTCGTCGCTTACTTCTTTGTGCCTTATATGATACCCACCTTTACTTGTCATCATATAATATAGATGCTTTCTTGCTGATCGAAGAGTCTCGTGCGAGAAATCCCAAGGCTTCGAAGCTGTCTGGATAATCGAATCGCTTTAGCCTTCTCCACATCGCACAGACACGGTACATCAGCATTATCTAACAAATTCATATTTATTTACTAATAATCTTTGGTTCAAGCCACACTGGCCAGTCACCATCCCCATTCTTACCAGGATCATTTGTTGAAGAAAACCTCATTATCACTTTTTTCCCTCCAAATTCGCTGAGAGGAACTTCAACATTTACAAATCCATCTTTGGGCATTACATATTTCTCTGCAATAACTTTATCGATGTTATCGTTCATTACTTCCACTTTCATCCTAACGCCATCGCTGTTCCACATACGAGCAGCAGGATGAAAGCCAAGTGAAGTTATAAAGAAGACATTCTTGCCAGAAGGAATTTTCACAGAATATAATAAAACTGAACTGGGAGCAGAAAAAATACCGGCTTTTTTGTTGATACCTTTTTCTTGTTCAATTTCTATTTTTGCAACAGTTTTCCCCCATGGATTTGCATTCTTCGGCGTGTCTATCAATCCTTGAATTTTTGCGTCTCTGAAATGTTCAATAAAATCGTAGGATGCTTTATCGCTATCGCAGCTAAATAAAAGAATAGGAAAGAACATGAGAAAAACCAGCAAATAAAATTTCTCATTCTGTAAAAGGTTTTGCTTGCTGCTGCTCATTGTCGAACCTCCTGTTAATGGAAAATTATTCTAAACCAAGGCTGCCGTGTTGGCCCCATGTGTCAATGACAGTCTTGGGAATTAAAAGCTTTTATTATACCTTTATCGTTTGCTTTTCATGAAATGATATAATTCGTCAAACCTCCTGTTGATGGAATCGAGAATGATACCCGTGACAAAGAGAATTATAGACAATATCATTGTCCCGACAGCAAAGATGGCAAGCGGAACGTGAGTGATATATCTTGTTTCCACAAATTCTGTAATCACAACAGATCCAGAAACCAAGGAGATCAGCAGCAGAATTCCAGAAATAACGGAAAAGAATAACAGCGGTTTATAATCCTTAAAGATAATGAAGATTGTCTTCAGTACTAATATACCATCATTTATGGTATTCAATTTGGAATAGCTCCCTTGCGGTCTCTCCCTATATGGTACGTCCACCTCTTTTATCACATATCCGTATTTTAATGCCTTTATGCTCATTTCCGTTTCTATCTCAAAACCCGAGGACACCACGTTTATATTTTTCACAAATAATCTATTCATTACTCTGAATCCTGACATGATATCGGATAACTGAGCGTTGAATAGTTTATTTATTAGTAATCTCACAAGCTTGTTGCCAAAGGTGTGAAACTTTCTAAACGATTCATCCGTGTAATTCTTCAGCCTGTTCCCGACTATCATATCCGCTTTATCATTATTTATCATGGAGATCATGGCATTTACGTTCGTTACGTCATATGTATTATCTCCGTCAACCATAACATATATGTCGGCATCAACGTTGCTGAACATCGATTGAACAGCAAATCCCTTTCCCTGTCTTTTCTCTCTTATAACTTCGGCTCCCAGTGACCTCGCAATTTCAGCCGTTCTGTCCGTCGAGTTATTGTCGAAAACATAAATGCTGGCTTCAGGGGTTATATTGTGAAAATCAGTTATCACATTTCCTATTGTGATCTCTTCATTGTAACAAGGGATAACTACAGCAATGTTTCTCACTCTATGGTCACCTCTCTAGCTTTCTAAAATGACTCTCACGAGACAGTTATGCGCGTTCTGAGGAGGAATATAAGGCCAAAATACTTATAGTATCATGCATTTCAAAGTACCTCAAGGTTTCACTAAAAATTTCATTTCATTTGACTTCCGGTTGTTTTTTTTGTCCAGCAAATACAAAGGATATTCCCCGGGTTTCTCATAGAGATTCTTCGGGACGAGCGCAGAAACTGCCTTCCCCTCTGATTGCGGGGCGCTTTCCAAAGAAATACCATTGAGAACAAAAACAGTAGTTGGTGTTGCATTTTCCGTTTCGGCCCAGATCGCACTTTCACCATTGGGTTGCTTATTAAATATTTGCCCAGCTCGTATGTCCTCGGGACCAAATTTCTTTAACACGAGCGGCTTTGACTCCTGCTTGGCAGAGCATCCCAGAATAAATACAATCACGAATAGTGACAACACTTTGATCGATGCTGCTTTTCCCCAGATCATTACTTCCTCCTTCTTCATTAAAGAGATTTCGTTCCCACAAACAGTGCGAGCTGCATCCCTCTGTGCGAGCCCGACGATCGCTCACCTCAATTCAGGATTCCCAATTCATGAAACATCTTCGAAAGCTTTGTTTTCGCCACTTCAGGCGTAAAATTCCCTTTCACCCATTCGAAGGAGTTCTTGGAAACCCTGCGCCATGTTCCCTCGTCTCTGTAAAGTCTGATAACCCTCTCTGCAAATTCTTCCGCGCTGTCGGCGATAAGAGCGTTCGCGTCGTTCTCCAATCCCAGTCCTTCAGCGCCAATGGTCGTTGTGACGATCGGTAACCCATAACTCATACTATGAATGATCTTCCCTTTCACTCCTGCCCCATATCTGACAGGTGCCACGCACACCCTCGTTGACTGAAAATAATGTGACACATCGGGGACGTAACCCGTAACAACAACGTTTTCGGAAGAGAGACCCTTGACCTTCTTTGTCGGGTAGCTGCCAATGATGTAGAACTTGATATCGGGGATCTCCCCTATTATCCTTGGGAGTACCTCCTGCGTAAACCAGCATACACCATCTTCATTGGGCGGATGTACAAAGCCTCCGATAAACATGATGTCTTTTCTGCCTGAAAAGCCATTCATGGAGATGGTGCCGAGGGGATGAACATGAGGCATGTGATATACCGCCAGGGAATGATCCTCCTGCAGCATTAACTCCTTCTCATATGGGCTCACCACGATCATGGCATCGCTCATCTTCGCGAGATTAAATTCCCTCTGTTTTATTTTATGGATCTCTCCCCGCAACTTGCTGTTATTCTCCACCTCTGCACGCCTTCTTTCCCTTAAGAAAGCAAGGTCATGAGAGTCATAGACGATTTTCGCAGCTGTGGCCTTCTTAATCTTATTAATGTACTTGATCGCGATATGGGCTCTTGAGAGATACGCTACATCGAAATATTTTCCGACCCCATCAATGTATTTATTGAAGTCATTGCAGCCGTAAATCACCTCGATCCCCATTTGCTGCAGCTCTCCGGTATACGGCTCCATTCTTGCCAAATTATCAGGCCAAAAGACTATCTTAAACCCCATTTCAATAAAGTATCTTCAGATACTCATACATCCTTACAGAACCCGCATCTTTGTCGTGTGTAGGTACATAGTGGTCTATAAACAACATCCTCTTTTTCTTCTTGTAATTCCGTTCCTTCGCAAGGAAGACATCCGTGCCTGCAGGCACGTGTTCATTCACCAGAACAGTCTTCCACTTTTCAACAAATTTCTCCCTGTTGATCTCCTGATACTTCTTTATTCCTGTTGAGATGTCCGTTCCCGCGGTTGTCCCTTCGAAGTGGATTACCTCTGCTCTGGGCTGGTATACCGTCTTGTATCCCAGTGTCCTCAGCGTGAACGCCAGATCAGAGTCCTCGCAAAATGCAGGACTGTATCGAACGTCAAAGCCGTTGACCCTTTCGAACAGGTCCTTTCTGACAAGGATACACGCACCTGAACAGTAATCGACCTCTCTCTGATAGTTGTATTCGGGTTTTTCGGGATCATCGTTTCTTCCATAGTTCCATGCAGAGCCATCACTCCACACTATTCCGCCGGCTTCTTGCAATTTCCCGTTCGGATAGATCAGTTTCGCCCCGACAATTCCTATGGAACGGTCTTCCTTTGCCGGCCCCAATAACGCCTTCAACCACCCCTTTGTCACCTTTGTGTCATTGTTCAAAAAAACTACATAATCTCCTATTGCAGCCCTGGAGCCTATATTACATGCCCCGATAAAGCCAAGATTCTGTTTATTCACAATGAGACGAATAGTGGGCATGTCCTTTAGGACCTTGCGAGTATCGTCCGTAGACGCATTGTCAACCACTATGAGCTCATATTCAACGGCATCGGTATTTTCCAGGAGCGACTTAATACAGTTAAACGTGTATACGAAATTGTTAAACACAGGAATAATGATTGAAACCTCCGGTTTTTCATAGCGTGGAAAATTGAGAGGCTTAACGTCGTACGATAAGTAGCCGTTAAGCTTCTTTTCCGTGTTATTTTCCGTGTTATTAAAAATTTCTGTTGATAATTTAGTTTTTGCCTTATGAGAAAACCTTCTGAAACCTTCATTCTTTATTACCGCAATCCCCTTGCGCCCATAATCGTAGAGCTTCCTTCTCTTTGTCCCAAGAGGGAGCAGAATGTCTTTTGATCTCCTGTATTTCGATAAGAGCTTCCATCCGAGAGAATTATATATTTCGGATAAGAGAAACTCTTTTTCTGTAATGGTTCCACGCGCCCTCTCTATTTCCCGCTCCTTCTCTGCGATGACGGTCTCTTTCTCCCGGACAACCGCCTCCCTCTCCAATTTGCACATTTCGCTTATAGAAATGTCTTTTTCGGTCATTGCTCTGTGGAGTTTCTCTATCTCAGCACTTTTCTCCGAGATGATCGCCTCTCTCTCCCTCTCCCGCTCCTTCAGCTCGGAGATGACCGCCTCTTTCTCTCGTTCCAGTTCTCTCAGCACTACGATGACCGCCTCTTTGTCCCTCTCCCGCTCCTTGAGTTCTACGATAACTGCTTCTTTCTCCCGTTCCCATTCCTTCAGCTCGGAGATGACCGCCTCTTTCTCTAAATTGTACGCTACGGTGAGGGAAATGTCTTTTTCCGTCATTGCTCTGTGGAGTTTCTCTATCTCAACACTTTTCTCTATGATGACCGCTTCTTTCTCTCTCTCCCGCTCCTTCAGCTCGGAGATGACCGCCTCCTTCTCTCGTTCCACTTCTTTCGCTTGAGAGATCAGCGCCTCTTTCTCTCTCTCTCTCTCCCTCAATACTGACTGAATTGTCTCATGAGTAAATTTATCAAGATGTTTATGAAATATTCTTGAATAGGCAAAACCGGTCTCGCCTGAATACTTGGCACGCTCCGTTATCTGCAAATGTGTACTCCAGACATTGTACTTTGCAGTCACCTTGTTGATGTGATAAAAAGGGTCGGTATGACTGAGCCTTATTAACAAATCCCAGTCTTCGTATAAATCGAGGGTCTCATCAAAGCCGCTCACAGTCCGTAAAAGGTTATGGGGGACAATGATGCACATAAAGGGGATGAAGTTCTCGACCAGGAGCTTGTTAAGGGAGAAGTCGGTTGAATGGAAGATACCTTGGTCGATGTCTATTAATGTTTCTTTCTCGACGTCATAGGCACTGTGCATTAACCGTGCATCTGTGTAAGCGATCTTGTATTCGCTCTGCCTCAAAAGAGAAATCAGGGTATCGACATGATCCTCATAAAACTCGTCATCATCATCCAGAAACCCGACATATTCTCCCTTCACGTTCTCTATCCCAACATTGCCGGCATGCGCCCTTCCGGTATTCTTTTCGAGCCGTATATAGTTCAGGGAAACATCCCCCAGCATTCCTTTTAGCTCTTCAATTTCAAGGGAGCAGCCGCCGTCATTCACAAGAACGACCTCTATAGGTCGGTAAGTCTGCAGAGCGATACTTCGGAGCGCCCGCCTCAGAAGCTTCGGTCTGTCCTTCGTCCTGACGATTATGGAGACCAATGGATTGTCGGTTGCGTCTGTCATCTTTCCCATGTCTTAAAAGAGGTTTTTTATTCTACCTCAAATGCCTCTCCCATTGCCATCCTCTTCACCACTTCTCAAAAAGCCTCCTGAGGTTCCTCCCTTCACCGCTGATGCCCTTTACTCTCTCGAACATAAAATCGTTATAGGTCTTCACCCTCAGCCCCCCAGCTCTTTCTGTTATCTTAACCGCTCCGTCCCTGTCCGTCCTGTAGGTCCTTACCCACTGGAACCTCTCCATCGTTTCCTCGTGCGGATGGCCGTAGGGATTGTCCCTTCCCACGCTTATGACCGCTATTCCCGGTGATACCGCATCTAAGAAATCCTCTGCGGAAGAGGTGCGGCTGCCGTGGTGGGATACCTTGATGACATCACTCTTGAGCCATGCCCCGAGGTGGAGCATATCCTCCTCCGCCTCCCGGGCCGTGTCGCCAGTGAAGAGAAAAGACTTCTGCCCTGCTACCCTTACCACGAGAGAGTCATTGTTCTCCGCTGTGGCTTCGTTGTCACCAAAGGTCGAGAACCCCCTGTAGGGATGAAGCACCTGTATCCTGAGGTTGCCCGCGTTCGCCTCTTCCCCCCGTTCAAGTGAACGATGGACAGAATTTCTCAAAAGATTCTCCGGGTAGGTGATCAGGCCGTTATCCCACACCTCTCTGACCGGAACCTTCCTCATCACGTGGAGCGCACCTGCAGCGTGATCATCATCTGCATGGGTTATCACGAGAACGTCAACGGCTCCCTTGCCGAGGTACCGCAGGAATCCTTCCACTTCCCTTCCCGTCCTTCCGGTATCTATGACCATGGTCTTGCTGTATCCCTCGATCACTGCAGCGTCACCCTGACCCACATCAAGATACGTGACCGACAGGGTATCCCTGTCGTGCAGCAGAGATACCAGACAGAGGAGGAGAGAAACAGCGGGCAACGCGAGGGCATACCGCTTCCTCCCCGACAGGAAGAAGACGATGAGTCCCGCATAAAAGATGATGACCACGCTGAGAGGGAATGCCGGCACCTTGATATCAGCAAAAGGCACCGAGGCAAAGAACCTCACCCCTTTAAGGGCCATATCTGAGAGAAATGCTACCAGCCCCGCAAATGGGTAATGGCCGGAAAAAATGAATATGAATGAAGACAAAAGGGACAGGGGAACAACGATAAACCCAATGAACGGCGTGATAAAAAAATTCGCGACGGGAGAAATGATCGAAAAATAATGAAAATAATAGGCAACGAGGGGTGCCGTCCCCAGAGAAGCGGAAAGAGAAAGTAATACAGAGCCTTTCAGAAAGGTGATCATCCTCCCGGGAAAACCCTGGTCCTTCGGTCTCCCCCTCCCCCTCAATGAGGAAAAGCCCGATGCAGAAGACCGCGAGGAACGAAAGCTGGAACGAGATGCTCAAAAGTGCAGAGGGGTCCCAGACACAAAGGACGAACGCCGCGAAGAGGAGGGAATTCAGCCAGAACCCCTTCCTCCCGATGAGAAGGCCAAGGAGAAAGATGTTTATCATGAGAAAGGACCGCAGAGCCGGGATGCTCGCCCCGGAAAGCGCAAGATAGAAGAACATGAAGGGAAGAGCGAAAAGCGCCGAGGCCTGGGACGGGGTGAGATACAGAGTGAATGCCTGGAGGACCCTGTGGGGCATGGATCGTATAAGAAACCTGAACAGTCCGAATATGAGGGCGGAGAACAAGCCGAAGTGCGTTCCCGAGATACTCAACAAGTGGGCAAGGCCGGTAGAGTTGAAGGCATCCTTGATCCCTTCACTCATCGTTGACCGCTCGCCGGTGGTCTGGGAAGCAAGCAATGCTCCTGAATCTCCTTCAAAGCTGTGTTTGAAAAGATAGTTCAGCCTGTCCCTGCTGTCTTGCAGCCACCGTTGCACCGTATTCCCTTTCAGCGGTTCTGCCTCTCTCACCTCAGCAAGCGCGGCATAAAGCCCCTCATTCTTTAATGTTCCGGGGTTCCGCCTTTCCCTGTCCCTCTCTGTTTTTGCCGCAATTACGTACCTCATATGCGGTGGCATCCCATCCCCTGAGACGATATTCATCTCTCGGCCGCCGAGGAGAACAAGCGGCGTACCGTCCACCGCATTCACGGCGGAGACAACCTTGATTGTGTTCACAAACCGTCCGGATAAAAGCTCCCGTGGTGAACTTTCCGCAGTACACTCTAGAATGATTTCCCTGTTGCACAAGGCACCATTATCAATGGGAGGGGCATACCGGAGAAAAGCATATGCAAAACCCGTAATGAGAAGCAGGGCGACAAAGTAACGTCTCCTGACAGCGAAGAGGGCTATAGACACGGCGAGCAGAACGCCTGTGGTAACCGGGAAAAAAGGGGAAAAATGAAAAAGGACGATTCCTGAAAAGAACAGTGAGAATATCTTCATCAGACAGACATTGTTTTCTTGATTACCTCTGCAATCCGGCTGGCGAGCTTCCCCACGAGCTTTTCATCATCAGCCTCTACCATCACCCGCATCGCATGCTCCGTGCCCGAGG
Source organism: Nitrospirota bacterium (assembly GCA_963699545.1). Lineage (GTDB taxonomy): Bacteria > Nitrospirota > Thermodesulfovibrionia > Thermodesulfovibrionales > UBA9159 > JAMCQB01. Next base: position 100,324 of record CAVOUE010000003.1, read on the forward strand.
GCCTCACAAGGACCCTTCCCCTCCCGCTGAGCAGGGACTCCGCTTCCTTGATCGCTTGCATGATCTCGGGGTATGACTTTATATCAGCCTTCTTCTCCACCGGGACGTTGATGAGCACCTGGGGGTAGAATGTAATGTCCCTCACCAGTTCCGAAAGCGGAGCATTCTCTTTTTTCATGGCATTGAGGACGTGGAGTGCAGTGATCGGACCGTCCCCTGTTGTGTTGCACTGAAGGCAGATGATATGTCCTGACGGCTCGCCTCCCAGGACGTATCCCCCGCTGAGCATCTTCTCGGTGACGAAACGGTCACCGACCTTGGTCCTGTGAAGTCTTATGCCATGGGCCGAGAGGTACTTTTCGAGGCCGAGATTAGACATAACCGTGGAGACGACGGTGTTTTCCCTGAGGCATTTCTCTTTCTTCATCTGGAGAGCCCATACTCCCAATATTTTGTCGCCGTCAACCACCTCCCCTCGTTCATCGCACATGAGGGTCCTGTCCCCGTCCCCGTCGTGGGCGATACCCGCGTCCGCCCTGTGCTCCCTCACCGCATCGCGCAGACCTGCCATATGAAGGGAACCGCATCCCTCATTGATGTTGATGCCATCCGGTTTGTCATGTATGGTAACGACCTCGGCACCCAGTTCCTGCAACACCCACGGGGTAACCTTGTATGCCGCTCCGTTTGCGCAATCAACCACCACACGCAGCCCCTCAAGGGTAGTGCCCCTCGGTATGGTGGACTTGATGTACTCGATATATCTTCCCGTTGCATCATCAAGCCGGAATGCCTTTCCGATCTGCGCCCCCGACAGTCTCTTCGCGCCCAGCCGCTCATCCGCCACAAGAGCCTCGATCCTTTCTTCCAGTCCGTCGGGCAGTTTGAATCCGTCCGCAGAGAAGAACTTGATGCCGTTGTCTTCAAAGGGATTGTGGGACGCCGAAATGACCACGCCTGCATCAAGCCTTAATGCCCTCGTAAGAAATGCGATCCCGGGGGTCGGCAGGGGCCCGGTCAGGGTAACGTTCATTCCCATGGAGCACATGCCTGCGGTAAGCGCGCTCTCTATCATGTACCCGGAAAGCCTGGTGTCTTTGCCGATAATGACCATATTCCTTCCGTGCGCCTTCCTGAGGACCTTTGCCGCAGCCATGCCGATCCGGAGAACCTGCTCCGGCGTCATGGGAGACCGGTTTATCCTCCCCCGTATGCCGTCTGTTCCGAAAAGCCTCATTTCCCCCTCCGCGCTATCCTGATGTGGATGTCAACCTTGTCTGTCTTTGACCGTATGGTGTTATCCTGAAGTTTCAGGCCCACTTCCTGCTTAAAGTCCTCCGTCAATCCGGTAATGTCGATGGGCTCTGTTTTCACCGTTCCCACCTTTCTCACCGTCGATTTCGCCCCTTCGATGGCCATCTCAGCCGGACTGATCTCCACAGATTTGAGATAATATCCTTTCTCCGGAGTGCCGGTAATGTCGGGCATAATGGAAACAGTTTTCGAAACCGTTCTCCTCAAAAACAACCTTCACCGATAACGGTTCGATCTTGACAATCGAAGCACCATAGGGCAGCTTCACGTCATCCTTCCTCACCGGGAAGACCTCCTCCCCTTTTTTCGCCTTGCTCACGTCCACAGAGACCCTCACCGTATCCTGGCGGATGTTTCTGCCGAGACTTTCATGGGACCTGACGACAACATTCGCGGATTTCACCTCGTGCCGTGCAATCTCAAGGCCGGAAGGAATGCTGGTATATTCGATGGGCACGTTGAGAGACATCTCTGTCTGGCCTTTCGAGACAACGAAAAACCAGAGTATGACCGCAAGCACTGCGGCAGAGGCCTTCAGCGTGACGTTCTCCAATAAAAGTCTCTGTATAATGTTCACAGTGACTCCTTAAATCCCGGGGACTTTCTGGGAACCTTTCGCCTCTGGGCTGTGGTGAATATATCCGTCAACCTCTTCCTCAGGTTCTCCATATCAATGGCGGTCTCCAGTTTTCCGGCGGCGGCCATAGAGATCGCCCCCGTCTCTTCGGAAACAATGATGGCAATGGCATCAGTCTCTTCGGTAAGTCCTATTCCTGCACGATGCCGGGTGCCCAGCGCCTTGCTCACCTCGCTGCTCAGCGCGATAGGGAGGAAACATCCTGCGGCCACGATCCTGTTTCCCCGGATCACCACTGCGCCGTCATGGATGGGTGAGGTGGTATGAAAGATGCTCAAGAGTATGTCCTTCGAGACCTTTGCGTCCAGGAGGGTCCCCATTTCGACAAAATCCTTGAGGCTGGTCTCCCGCTCTATGACGATGAGGGCCCCCATCTTCCTGTTGGCAAGGGCCACAGCCGCCTTCACGATCTCGTCCAGGGATTTCAGTTCTTCAGCAGAGGTGAATGCGGCGAGAAACCGCGCTTCGCCCATGTGAGCGAGGGCCCTCCTGATCTCAGGCTGGAAGAGGATGATCAGTACGATCACGATCTGTGCCCACAAGCTCTGGATGATCCAGTTCACCGTATACAGTTCCAGGTGCTCTGAGAGGAGAGAAGCGAGGAGCAAAAGACCAAGACCGATGAGCATCTGGGCGGCCTTCGTTCCCTTTACGATGAGGAGAAGACGATAGAGAATGATCGTCACAAAGACGATATCGAGGATATCCTGCCATCGTATCTGCTTCAGGAGTTCCATCGTTCAATTATAAGTCATCGGACAGGGAATTGACAAAACATTTTTCCCCGGGAACACCGGGAGGGATTCCCTCTCATAGCTGCTATGCAACCATCCGTATTTTTGCTATAGTGCAGGGAGGAGACCGTGGACATCAGGAGAGGAGGAAATCATGCTCGTCACCAAACAGGAGGCAGCGGAGAAATGGTGTCAGGAAAGCTTTAACGGTGACAGGGAAAGATGCGTCGGTCCCGGATGCATGGCGTGGAGATGGGCGGAGAGTGTACCTCACGTCTGCATCGCATGCGGCACTGAAGATACCGAGTGGGAAGACCAGCCGGAATTGAGGAAGGGATACTGCGGCATGGCCGGGGTCGCGAAGTGGTGAGATCCCGGCTTGTCGCAAATGCAGTGCCTGTCCGGTGATACGTCATGACCGGCTTGAGCGGCATCAGTCCGCCTGAGGCGGATCGACAATCCCGAAAGCTTTCGGGATCGCAGGATCTCGGGATGCGAAATGCGGTCACGACTCCTCAACCCCCTCCCCCTGGATTTCGTTAGAGCTACCCTTCCTTCAGCACCCTCTTCACATACAGAAGATATCCCACTGAGATGAAAAGGACGCCCAGGACAACGAGTTTCAGCAGGTCCCGGACAAGGAGATCCATATGAGCGCCTCTGATGAGCAGGCCAATCCCGAGGCCCATAAAATATTTCAGGGGGGAGATAACGGTGAGCCTTCTCAGCCAGTCAGGCAGTGCCTCCGGCGGCACCCATCCTCCGGACAGGAGCATCATGGGGGCAAAGATCACAATGGTGAGGAGCCCTATCTGGCTCAGACGCTTTGATATTGAGGCTATGATGAATGCCAGTCCCGACGTGGCAAGGCTGTAGATGAGACAGATAAAGAGAAACTCCGGGAGCGAGCCCTTCAGCGGAAAACCGAGCCAGAGCCTGAGCACAAATTCGTAGCATAGCCCGATGATGGCAAGGAGGAACACAGAAGCGGCAACGATCTTCATGAAAAGGAGTTTCCTGATGTCCAGGGGAGAGATCATGATCTGTTCAAGGGTACCGTACTCCTTCTCCCTGATGAGGATGGCTGCCGGCAATATCATCCCGATGAGGGTGATGACGTGAAAGAGCTCGTTAATGCCTTCAAAGATCTGGTCCTTGATCTCGGGATTGAAATAGACCCTGCTCTTCACCACGAGGGAAGGCAGTCCGGTGACTTTTGCCGTCTTCCTCCGCTCTCTCACCAGGTCTTCCGAGTACTGCCCGATGATGAACTGAAGATATGCTGAACTGAGATAGGCTGCCGCGCTCTGCGTACCGTCAACAAGGACCTGCACCGATGCCCCGTTCCGGTAAACGTCCCTCTCAAACCCCTCGGGTATCACAAGGACAAGAACGGTCTTCGACTCGTTCAGCAGCGTGTCTATGTCCCCGCGATGAAATGCCCTCTCCGGCCTCCTGAAGGCGGGGGGCTGAATTCTGCTGATAAGTTCGCGGCTCTTGAGGGAGTTGTCCTCGTCATACACGCTGACCGGGACCTTCTCGGGAATGATGCTAAACCCCTGGGCGGCGGTATAGATGTCAAAGGAAAAGGCATAGAGAATAAAGATGAGGAGGCCCTTGTCGCGGATGATATGGAGAAGCTCTTTTCTCAGGAGCTGCCACATCGCTAACCCTCCCTCTTTTTGAATACCCATATCCCCGCGGAAAAGAGGGCGGAGAAATAGAGCAACAGGATCAGGATATGGGGAAGGAGGTCTCTCAAGCCGAGGTCTTTCAGATATACCCCGTGTATGATCTTCATAAAATACATCGAGGGATAGAGGTGCGCCATGACCTTTGCTGCCCCTTCGAGATTCGCCACCGGGATAAGAAGCCCCGAATAGAGAAAGGCAGGGATGACGGTGACGATGACCGTAACGATCTGGGCCGAGACGATGGTCCTTGTTACCGAAGATACCAGAAGTCCAAAGGATACGTTTATCAATACGTAAAGGAGCGCCCCGGGGATAAGGGTCGCGAGATGCCCCTTCATCGGTATCTGGAACAGCACCCGTATGGCGGTCACGATCACGCAGAAATTCATGGCGGAAATGACCAGGTAAGGGATGATCTTTCCCACGAGGAACTCCCACTTCCTGATGGGAGAGGAGTAGATATTGTAGATGGTGCCGAACTCTTTTTCCCTGGCAATGGCAAGAGCGGTCAGGACCGCGGGATTCATCAGGAGAATGATCACGATGAGACCGGGAACGAGGGCATAGCTGCTCTTGAGGGACTCGTTGAAGAAGTATCGCGTTTCGACCCTGATAGGGCGAAGGAGCATGCCGGAACGGCCGTCCCGCTTCAGCCTCTCCTCCATGAGCTCACTGCTGAAGGCACCCGCGATAGCCTGTGCGTACCCTTTGATGGTAAGTGCCCGGTACGGGTATCCTCCATCGATCAGGAACTGGACTTCCGACTCGCTCCCTCGGTAAATCTTCCTGGAGAAATCGGGGGGGATCACCAGCACCGCTCTCAGGGTTCCGCTGGTGAGAAGCCTGTCCGCCTCCTTCTGCCCGGGGAGTTCCCCCTGGAGGTCAAAAAACCTCCCTTTGAATTTCTCCACCAGCTGCGCACTGAGCTGACTGCGGTCCTCATCGATGTACGCAAAGGGCATATGTTCAATATCGAGACTGATACCGTAACCGAAGACGATGAACATGATAAAGGGGACCACAAAGGCCAGGACCAGGAAGAGCTTTACCCGCCATATCTCCTTCACCTCCTTCAACGCCACCGCCAGGATCCTTTTCATGGTTTCCTGCCGAGGAAATAGATGAACACGTCCTCCATGGGAGGCCGTATCTCTCTGATGAAGCGGTACCCTATGGCAGCGGAATCCAGAAGATCCTCCAGTTCCTGTTCCTCTAATCCTTTTTTCCAGACACGGTATCTCCTGCCGAAGGGCGTGATGGATATCTGCCGGGAAGTGAAGACCCCCGTGTCAACAGGAGACCCTGGATAGAATTCATAGACCTCACCTGAGGCGCCGACAAAATCCTTCCTGAGATTATCCGGCGTATCCACGGTAATGATCTTCCCCTCGTTCATGATGGCGATCCTGTCGCAGTAATCCGCCTCTACAAGGTTGTGAGTAGTAACAAGGATGGTCATGTTCAATTTCCGTGATAATCCCCTGATGAGCTGCCAGAAGGACCTCCTTGCCACCGGGTCAACCCCGGACGTGGGTTCATCAAGGACAAGAAGGGAGGGAAGATTGAGTGTTGCACATCCCAGGGCAAGTCTCTGCTTTATCCCCAGAGGGAGCTTCCCCACAAAGGCATCCTCCCTTCCCTCGAGGTCCGCAACACCCATGACCCACCTCCTCCTCTCTCTGAAGACTTCTCTGTCAACACCGTAGAGGGAGCCATACAGCTCCATATTTTCCCGCACGGTGAGAATCGCCGTAGAGGGAGAAAACCTGGGACATATACCCTATGGCCTGTTTCAGCTCGGGATTTCCTGCATTCATTCCAAGGACAGTGACCGTACCGGTATCGGGTTTGAGAAGGGAAAGGATGCACTTAAGAAGGGTCGTCTTCCCTGCGCCATTGGGACCGAGGAAACCGAAGATCTCCCCCTGACTGATGGAGAGAGTTGCATGGTCGACAGCCCTGAAGCCGTCAAAGGATTTGGTCACTCCCTCGATAGTGACCGCGGACGAGAAATGTTTCGGGGATGAGGGGCTGAAGGGGACGTCGTATTCCGGGGGTGTTCTCCCTTCCAGGAGCATGTCGAAAAATGCCTCTTCCAGGTCCTTTCCCCCTTCCATAAGATGCTCCGGATGACCGGAGAACAGTACCTTTCCCCCATGGAGGAATTTCACCGAATGGCATCGCTCCGCTTCGTCCATATAGGAAGTGGCCAATATGAGGGTCGTGCCTGCCTCTGAGATGAACCCGTTCAGAAGTTCCCAGAGCTGACGCCTTGAAAGGGGATCCACCCCCGTTGACGGCTCATCAAGAAGCAGGACAGCGGGTTCAGAGATGAGAGAGCAGCAGATGCCCAGTTTCTGTTTCATGCCGCCGGAGAGGTTTCTCGCAAATCTCTCCCGGAAGGGCGTCAGCCCTGTGATATCCAGAAGCCTGTCCTTGAGCCGGTCCCGTTTTTCATCGGAGACGTTTTTTATGGCGGCAAAGAAATCGATATTCTCCTCCACAGAAAGTTCCATGTAGAGGTTTAGCCCCAGTCCCTGGGGCATGAAGCTGAGATAGCCTTTGATTGATTCGGGGTCCCGCTGAAGGTCTTTGCCCATAAAGGTCGCCGAGCCATCGAACCGCAATACCCCGGAGCATATCTTGAGAAGGCTGCTTTTCCCTGCGCCATCGGGGCCTATGATACCGGTAATCTCTGCAGGCACTATATCAAGATCGATATTTTCGAGGGCATAATTTTTTTTATACCGCTTGGACACCTTTGTGAATGTTATGATGGGGGCGATCATGGGCAACCGAAGAAATATGCGAGAGGCTTCCTACTTCTTCCCTTCAAAGCTGAACCGCACATCCACCGGCATCCCTTTCTTGAGGAGATCGTAATATGCCTTCCCCCCGGGAGCTGAACTGTCCTTCCCGGAAAAGCAGACCTTCACCGCAAAGACCTCTTTCACCCGCTCTTCATAGGACTGGACCTCCTTGGGGGTGAATTCCGCCCTGTCGGAAATGTAACAGATATACCCGGTGACCGGCTGACCGGGATATGCATCGGTAACGACCCCAGCCTGCATGTTTATGCGGATCCTGCCGATGTATCTTTCGGGTACATAGGTCCTGACGTGGAGGTTTCCGGGATTGATCATGACGCCCACCACCCCTCCGGGGGAAAGCACCTCACCGGGTTCTGAGACCTTTCTCAGGATAACGCCGTCCGCCGGTGCGGTGATTCTCGTATATCCAAGATTTATCTCCACCTGTATGAGGGCCTCTTTAAGCTGACCCATGGTCTTTCTCAATGCCAGGAGTTCCTTTGCCTTCGCCTTCACCAGTTCCCTGGAATTCTCTGCCTTCAGGAGAGAGACCCTGGCCCTCGCCACCTCTTCCATCGCGGTATTCACTTCTTCCACAGTGAGCTTGTGAGCAAGCCGGACATTGTCATGCCTTTCTTCTGATATGGCCTCCTTTTCCCTCAGGCGGGAGTATCTTGTGAGCTCTTTTTCCGCATTCTCCCTCCTCGCCTCCGCCTGTCTCAACCTTGCCTCTGCAACAGAAAGGGCCTTCCCCGCCTCGTCGATGCCGTGCTCCACATTCCTGGTCGTATAGGTGAGATTGAATTCTGCAGCGCTGATGCTTTCGGTAAGCTCTTCTGTCTTCCTGGTGAATTCCCTCTGCTTCGACCGTAACTCATCATCTTCGATGAGGGCGATGGCATCGCCCTTCCCGACCCTGACCCCGTCGTCGATATAGACTTTGCTCAGTCGTCCCGGGATCCTGGCAGACAATTCCGTCTCGTTGGCCTCGACCCTTCCGCTCACCACGAGAACGTCGTCTCCGGACCTTGTGTGAAGAATTATCTCGTAAAGGGCAACCGCGAGGACGAGCACAATCGCACCAGCGATCAGAACGCGTTTTCTCATACAAGCCATTATATCAGATAAATTAAGCAATTAAGCCGTGTTGCAAAAGAGGAGTGTAACGCCGCGTCACTCCACCGCTTTTGTTATTAATTTTCTGCCCGAATGTGCTATAGTTTTCTGAATAGTAACGGGACATGTTCTCTGCAAAGGAGAGGGAATGAAATGATTACCGCAATCTTTGCCGTGATTCTTATCTCTTTGGTGATCGTGTTTTCCGTTCAAAACGCAGCGCCCGTGGTTCTGTCCTTCATGATCTGGAAATTTGAGGCATCCCTTGCCATCGTGATATTTCTTTCTTTGTTTTGTGGGACGATCATCGGCGTGATCATCGCATCGTTGATCCGGTTGGGAACGAAGAAGAAAGGTGCTCCATCGGTTACAAGCCAGCCTGAATGAAATACCCCGGGGACTTTGTTTACCGTCTTGCATACCTTTTTGTGGTGCGCCCTTGTCACGATTCACACAACCGCATGTGCACTATCAAATAAGAGATGATATCTATAGTCTGCGCATACAACAATGCAGGAATATTGAATGATTGGCTGCTGGAGAGTCTTAAGGCGCAAACCGTAGACTATGAAATGATAGCACTTGATACTGCAGAACGCGGTTTTCAATCCGCAGCTCAGGCCCTCAATTGTGGAGGAAATCAAGCGAAGGGGAAATATATCATGTTCGTTCATCAGGATGTAAGGTTAATTTCAAACTCGTGGTTGAAGGATGCTGAAGAGATACTGGATACTCTTCCAAATTTGGGGATTGCAGGTGTGGTGGGAAGTGTCGAAGAGGGCAGGAGTGTTTCGGAAAGAATGAGAAATGTTATTCGTCATGGGGATGACAGAGAGCAGATAGGAAACCCTATAATCTCACCGGAGCGAGTACAAACACTTGATGAACTCTTATGCATTATCCCTCGAGAGGTTTTTCAACGATATCAATTCGATGAAGATACCTGCAGCAATTGGCATTTGTACGGAGTGGATTATTGCCTCACTATGCTCACCCTTGGGAAGGGTGTTTATGTGATCCCTTTGTTCGTAATTCATAAGTCAAAGGGGGCTTCGGCCAATAAACGTTTTCATAGGTTATTGTTTCTTTTCCATTTTGGATTAAGCAGGGAATATTATCACGCATTAGAGCGGGTTCTGAAGAAACACAAAAAGGATTTCGTATGGGTCCATACAACTCCCGGATATGGCAAGTGGAAAACGAACGAATCATTCATGGTTCAAAGGATAAAACATTCTGCGATTGAAATGTTAAAATGGTTTGTTGTGAGAATGAGATATTTTCTTAGACGAACGGAGAGATAAAATCCAGCTATCAGCTCTGATGGGTATCGTTTGACTATTGAATACGGTAAAAGGCTATGAGTGATATCAAAGGCACAAAGAAACTCGTAAGCATCCTTATTGTCGCCTATAACGCAGACACGTTTATTGACAAAACAATAAGGAGTTGCTTGGAACAATCATATCAGAACATAGAACTATTGATCCTCGACAATAAATCCCGTGATAACACAGTGGATGTCATCACTTCCTTTAACGACCCCCGTATCCGCTTGTATCGCAATGATCGAAACGTCAGTCCCTATAACGGATTGAACTATCTTATCGAGCGTGCTGCCGGGGATTATATTGCAGTCCAGGACCACGATGACATCTGGTTCCGTGAAAAAATTGATGCCCAGGTGACATTCCTGAACGATAATCAGGATTTTATCGCTTGCGGAACAAACACGTATTTCTTTTATGAAAACAGGAATATTCTCATTCTTATAGACAACCCTGCCATCGCTGATATTGTCACCCACACGTCCCTCGTTTTTCGAAGGAGAGACTTTCGTTATCATTCCGATTATGTATTGGCCGATGAACATTTTATGAGGAGAGTGCTTCGGCGTTCTGGAAAAATCGCGTGTCTTCAGGAACCTCTCTGTGTCCATCGGATGAGGGCTGATGCCAAGAATCTGTCCTCTTATCGTTTCTCTTTGAGTACGAAAAATATAAAAGACTTTTTCATGATTAATGGCTTGACCATACGGTCAGTAATGTATTTTTGCTATCTGTTGACACGCGATGTTCTCCCGGAATCTTTGGTGTGGTACATACGAAAGAATATTACCTTGAGAAAAAAGGAGTGGATAAGCTTGAGCGCCTTCAAAGACCGGTATCCAAATGTGCTTTTATGACCGGAGGTATACGTTGTCCCGTTTGTGAGGCAGAAGGTCTCTTTCTTAAGAAGCTCGGTGAACACCACCTGTACAGATGCACTTCCTGTGAGAGCCTCTTTTACTATCCTTCTCCCCTGATGCACAGCAGGGAGGAAACTCCGTGGGAGTCGGCGAAGTGGTACGCCGAACGGGGTGCCAATCTCCTCTTCTATGCGGAGGTCCTCGCGCATATCAGAAGTTTTATCAAAACTCTCCCCCGTAAGAACCGACCTGGAACAGTCGATATCCTGGAAGCGGGAGGCAGTTTCGGTTTTCTCATGGATATGGCATCCGTGCTTTTCGGCTGGAATGTCTCAGGCGTGGATCCGAGTCCGTGCGCACAGCAGGGCTCTCGGGAACTGGGAAGAGAAACCGTCCGTAGTCGTCTTGAAGACGCCCGGTTCGAGAAAAGGTTCGATGTCGTTGTCGGAGTGCAGCTTATTGAGCATATTCAGGAGCCGCGCGCCCTTATGAGCAGCATATCTCACCTCGTCAAGGAAGACGGGCTTGTTGTCTTAACCACCCCTGATGCCTCTGTTGAGGACCTTGGTGCGGAATATTCTCCCGGCGAGCATCATATCCTTTTTTCGCAAAAGGGTTTGGTGTCGCTTCTCGAGGCAGCAGGCTTCATGTCTCGTCGTTTCTTCACTACAACAGTGCATACTATAATGGGAGTTGCCGCAGCCAAGAATCCTTTACCCGCCTTGAGGAACACGCCCACATCGTTAAATGAATCAGCAGCTTCCAAACAAATGGCGCTGGAATACCTCATGAAAAGGATTCTCTCAGGTTCTCACACCGGTCCCTTGGGAATAGGGTTATACTTTCGCCTGTTCGAGTTGCTGGTGAACGAGGGCCGTTACGCTGAGGCCGACGCCCATGTCCGCACCCTTGAGACGTTGATGGGAAAGGAGGGACATGAATCTCACCATTCCTTTACCGTCCGTATGTTTGACACAATGGCCGCTGCGAAGACAGCGGCGGACTATGTGACGGCCGGTCCTGGTTGCTTTGCGCCCTATCTCTTCTATAAGGGCATCCTGAATCTGAACTATAGAAGGGATCGGGCTGCCGCCGGCGCTTGTTTCAAGTATGCCGCCCGTTTGCTTGAGCACGAGGTGCACGGGCTCGGCCTTGTTCAGTATATCCCTCTTCTCAGAGCTGCACGGGAGCACACGGAAATCACCGGGGAGAGAATCGAGAACGATACGAAGGATATTCATAGAGAGGCCCGGAAGGTTGAAGCCGCGCCCTTTATAGGAGGAGGAATTCTTGAGTTTTGCAGGAGTGTACCGATCGGGAGGTTGTGCAGGCTGGGCATAAGAGGAGGGGACTCATATATATTTACTTTCACAAGTATGGAGGATAACCTATCCGGGGTGTCATTCGATGTTCTGGTCAGGTCGTATGGCAAAAGGGAACCTGCAGAGCTCACGCTTCACATCTTTGAGGAATATGATCCTGTTGCGTTGCGGAAGGCAAGTCACACGCTGGAGTTCGGGTCACGTGTTAAATTACAGAAGCTTAACGAACCTTTCCGGTTCGAACCGATACGGGACAGTCGCGGCAAGACTTACTCGGTGGTACTCGCTTTAGGAAAGGATGCTAAGAGAGCGGCCCTCTTGTGTTCAAACCTGAAAGGGACCTTGACAGTTGCCGGATATCGGCAGTACCGCAATGTCCGGCCTGTCATGATACCGTACCATCATGTCGCTGCAAGTTTCAGGAAGCTCTCCCAGGACAAAAACTCTCCTCTCGTGAGCTGTCTGATCGTTACTTATAACAGCGAGGGCTATGTCCGGCACTGTTTGAATTCCATTGCCAGGCAGGATTACCCGAATATCGAGGTCGTCGTGATTGACAACCACTCTGATGATCGTACGGTCGAGATAATCCGTGGAGAATTCGATCATGTGAATCTGCATGTGATGGAGCAAAACCTTGAGTTTTGCAAAGGCAACAATCGGGGGCTCACGAAATGCAGAGGACAATTCATATGTGTGCTGAATGCCGATGTGGTTTTGGAACAAGGAGCGATACGGCGTTTCGTAGAGCATATGGAACTATCACCTCACGTCGCGATCGTCGGGTCTACCATTGAAACAAGGGGGTCGACAACGCGGTACGCAGACACCTTCATGATTGACGGTCTGATCAGCAATGATGAGAAGCTCCTAGAGGGAAAACGGTTCAGTTCAGCTCCGTGCGGTGCCGGCTTCATGATCCGGAGGTCCGTGATAGACGAACTTGGCTATCTTTTCGACGAAGGCTTTATTTCGAACTGGGAAGACCACGATCTGGGATTGCGGTGCTGGCTGCACGGTCATGTTGTCCTGCACATACCGGAGCTGGGGTTATATCATTCCGGGGGAGGCGCCTACGGATTGGCTGATCCACGGCGTGAATCACAGGTGTTTCGCAACATGTTGCTCACGTACTTCAAGAATTTTGGCAAGCGTCTTTTCCTAAAGGCTTTTTTGAGAACCCTTATGTCCTGTACAAGACCTTACAGGATTCTTGGCGTGGTGAGGTTCTTGGGCAGCTTCTGGAAATATATGCCGGAACGGGCTGCTCTTCAGAAGAAAAGGAAAATTGATGATTCAGTACTGCAGGTGGTGACATCGGGTTTTTGGGCCGTAATTCCTGAGGATAAAAAAGAAAGAGGAGTTTAAATTAAGAGAAATAAATAGGGGACGCTTCCAACATAAACAATATATGCTGAGATAGCGTCATGCTCAGACAAGCGATACATATTGAAAGAATACAAAAGAAACTATCATAAATAAAAATAGACCCGAACAAAGGGGTAACGATGTTTAGTGTTGTAATGCCGGTATGGAACCGTTCAAAGGTCGTGGGAAGGGCGATTGAGAGCGTTCTGGGACAAAGTTATAAGGATTTTGAGCTTATCGTTGTCGACGACGGTTCCGACGATCCCATTGATGATGTGGTAAATCCGTTCCTCTCGGAGAAAGTGAAGTTTTGCCGGACCGAACACTGTGGAGTGTCGGCTGCCAGAAATCTGGGGGTTCAAAAGGCCAGCGGAGAGTTAATAGCCTATCTCGACTCAGACAACGTGTGGCACAGCGGCTTTCTGGCACGGATGGCAGCCGTTCTCTTAAGCGGGGATTACGACGCAGCCTATTGTCAGGCAAGACGGTTCGTAAGGGCTCAAAGCGGAGAGATAGTGGAAGACGGGATCTTGGGCCGGGAGTTCTGTTTCAAGGAACTCCTGGAAAATAACTATATTGACCTTAACACCTTTGTCCACACAAAAAGGATTTTTGACCTTAAAGGAGGCTTTGACGAGAAGCTGCGCAGACTCGATGATTGGGACTTGATCATACGGATTGCAGCCTGGGGCGAGATCAAATTCGTTCCTGAAATTCTGGTGGATTACTATTACCAGGTTGAGGGGAATGCCATATCTCTTATCGAAGATCACGAATCTTCGAAGAAGGTAGTCCTCGCAAGATATCCGAAGATTCCAGAACCGATAACCTATGAACATGACACCATAAAGTATACATGGGAAAGCATTTCGGACAGGAAATACAGGAATTATTGGCTGAGGATGAGGCCGGGGGCGATCAATCCTCTCGACCACAGGGCCTATGGCCAACCGGTAGTCATGCAAATTGAACCGACAAATATGTGTAACCTCCAATGCCCCTTGTGCCCTGTGGCCCAAAAAATGCTGCAAAGAGAATCCCGGCACATGCGGTTTGAGGAATTCAAAAAGATCGTCGATGATGTGCAGGACCATGTTCTGCTGCTTGTCCTTTGGCACTGGGGCGAGCCCTTGATGAACCCGGAGTTTCCCCGGATGATACGTTATGCAGCCGACAGGGACATACGGACAGTGACAAGCACAAACGCGCATTTTCTGAACAATGACAGGCACGTCGAGGAAATACTCTCCTCCGGGCTGTCCACGCTCATAGTCGCCATTGACTCTATACATGCCGACATTTATCAGAAGTACAGAAAGAAAGGTTCCCTCGAAAAAGCTCTCTCCGGACTCCATAAGGTCATTAAAATCAAAAAGAGAATAGGCTCATCGACCACAATAAATTTTCGTATGGTGGTGATGCGGCAAAACGAGCACGAAGTGGCCGGGATGGAAAGAATGGCAAGAAGAATCGGGGCCGATGTTTTTAGCATAAAGACAGTCAATCCTGCCTGTGGGGAGGCGGGATTGGATAGTGAGTTCATACCGAAAAATCCCCGGTACCGGAGACTTGAATACCGGCCGGGCACGTGGGCAAGGGTGCCTGTTGACCGGGATTGCGAGCGGCCATGGATCATGGCGGACATTTTCTCGGACGGAAGCGTGGTGCCTTGTTGCTATGACTTTGACGGGACCATGAGGGTGGGCAACGCCTTTGAGGAACCTTTCGCTAAGATATGGAATGGACCGGCCTTTGTCGAAATGCGGAAAAAAATCCTTACCGACAGAAAGAGCATTCTTCATTGCACGCAATGTCTAATCAATTACAAGCACACGCCACAAGGTATGTTTTATCGCTCCGTAGACTTTCGTAATTTGAAAAATCGACGTTCAGAACTATTACGTGCAGCTTCCATCCGACTGCTAAGGCCCATGAGAACAATAGCTGGGTGGCTGAAAGGTCTTTGATGCCGTGTATAGTGGGCATCAAGCGTATCGGTTCAGCGCCTTTGGCAACGGATCCAGTGCCGGAACCCCGGTTGGCCAGCCGGGGTTACCCGCTTCAAATCCCACTCCCGCCAGGTGAAGAGGGCGGCTGGAACCCCTATCCCATCTTCAACGGTTCCACCGCAGGCGCGCGGAGTCTGGCGAGTCACGTCTCAGTGTTAACCAAAGGCCATTGCCCGCATCCGCCGCACATACACAGAGAGGAAGAAATCCTGCTTCTCCTGGCCGGCGAGGTCGATCTGATATTCCCGGATGAGCAAGTTCCAGGGGGAGAGCGGCGAAAGCGTTTGAAACCCAATCAATTCGTCTACTACCCGACCGGTTTTGCCCACACGCTCCAGACCGTAAGCGAGTCTCCAGCGAACTACCTGATGTTAAAGTGGCACGGTGTTCCAACTAAAATCGATTCACCGCTGATTTTCGGCCAATATGACGTGCTTCAACCGGTGCAGTACTCTGAAACCAGGGATGGCTTTTGTCCGCGTCTGATGTTCGAAGGACCAACGGCCTACCTACAAAAGCTTCATTGCCATGTCTCTACCTTTACTCCAGGATCCGGCTACGATCCTCACGCCGACGCCTATGATGTAGCCATTATTGTCCTGGAAGGCGAGGTCGAAACACTCGGTGATCGCGTGCGGCCATACGGAGTGATCTTCTACCGGGCGGATGAACCTCACGGCATACGCAATCCCGGTGAGGCGGTAGCCAAGTATCTTGTCTTCGAATTTCACGGAAATGAAAAGACCGTTTAAACTATGAACAGAACATATGACATCGAAATACCATACCTGTTGACAGGGCCCGCCCACGGCAGATTCATTGTTTTTGACCGGCGCCTTTATGGATCGGACGACCACTTTATCAGGCTCGATCTATACCCTTTAATAGCCCCCAGCCACATGAGGAGACATTATGGCTGGTGGGACATTCCGCTGAAACATATAAAGCAGGAGAGCACCGCGTTTGTCTTTGATTTCAAGAAGCGGGTTCTCCACCTGGAGAATCAGAAAGTTCCGCTTGAGATAAGACACGGGTGGCGTGGCCCAGTTGAGGAAGACGGATACTGCATGCTGCATGTTTCTCTTTGGGACAAGTCTAAAGAGCCGCCGCATATGATGCAGATAAAGTCGCAACCCTTAGTAATCGCGGCAACGAGTCTGGACCTTCCGTTGAAGCAAATTTGCATCCCGGTGACCGATCGCTGCAATCTCAAATGTACCATGTGCCCAAGGCAGGCTACAGACGAAATAGTTGATATGGATATATCCGACGAGGCGCTCGAGCCTTTATTGGACGCCGGTGCAAACTTTGTGTCGGCATTGCTCCAGGGCTTTGGGGAACCCTTGCTGTATCCTAAAATTTTCAACCTGATCCCCAGAGTCAAAGCCAGGATGGCCGACGGAGGCGAAGTAGGTTTCACCACGAATGCCACCTTGCTCGACGAGCCAACTGCGGTCCGACTGCTGGACACTGGAATCGATTTCCTCTATTTTTCGCTGGATGCGGCTTCCAAGGAGGTCTATGAAGTTATTCGGGTAGGAGCCCGGTTTGATAAGGTCACTGAGAATATTCGCCGTTGTACCGAGTTGCAGAAAGCTTCTGGCCAGAATAAATTGCGATTTATGCTGAATTTTGTCATTTTGGAGCAAAATCTCCATGAAATCCCAGCATTCGTGTCTTTGGCGGCACGACTGGGAGTGGAACACGTAACCTTTAGTTATTGCACGGATACCGACACCGGAGGGTTGAAGGCCTTTGGGACAGAGACGCTCCAGGACCTCTTTTGTAAAGCCCGGGAAGAAGGGAAGAGGTTACACATAAATATTGACACGCCCCCCCTCCACAAAAACCCTAGGGAAATCTGTTTTTTTATGGAACGGGTGGTGGCGTTGTTGCCAGGGGAAGCCTTCCCGTGTCATGCCATGGCGCCGGGTTATAGGACCCAAGCGAGAAACAGATCATTCGGGGACGTGCGTCGCATCCCTCTCCTGGAGATCTGGAAGAGTCCAGATTATCAGGAATTCCGACGCCGAATTCTGAGAGGAGATTTCCCGGCGGAATGCGCGGATTGCGAGTGCAAAGCCTATCTCGTGCCATGAGTGCTGAATTAAATAAGAGTTTCGATGTTCAAATCCCCTGGATAATAGAAGAGGAAACGGAGCTGACGATCGATGTTTACGACAAGCGGCTCTTGGGTTCCAAAAGGCATTTTATCCGCTTCGATTGGTATCCCCTCTACGCTCCTTCCCACATGCAGAGACATCATGGATTCTGGGATATTCCTCTAAAACATATAAAGCGCGAAAAGACCTCTCTGACCTTGAAACAGGGCGAACTGCGGATGAAAGACGGCTGGCGTACTGTATGTCTGAAGCCCGTATGGAAGGGAGACCTCGAATTTATCGGATACAGCATGCTCCACATTTCTCTGTGGGACTTTTCAAAAGATCCACCGGCACAGTTGACAGTGAAGTCATCCCAGCATGTAATCAGGCCGGGGAAAGATGATCTTCCGCTTGAACAGGTATCCCTTCCCGTAACACAGCGCTGCAACCTCAGTTGTCACATGTGCATGAGACACAATCCTAAAGACTGGGATGCAGATGATGTGGCGCCCGATGTGCTGAATCCGGTCCTTGATGCGAGTCCTCTTGTTCATTCAGTCCTTGTTTTTGGAATCGGCGAACCGCTTCTCTATGAAAATCTATACGGAGCAATCAAAGAGTTAAAAAGGAGGATGCCGGAAGACAGTCAGGTGGGATTTAATACCAACGGCACTTTGATGACTAAAAATGCGGCCTCACATCTGATCGATATGGGGCTGAACTGGCTCACCTTCTCTGTTGATGGCGCCACTAAGCCCACGTGTGAGCGCATAAGGATAGGGGCGGATTTTGATAAGGTGATCGAGAACATCGCCCATACGGTTGAATACAGAAACGCTTCCGGGCATAAGAAGCTCTGGCTTCAGGCGAACTATGTAATCCAGGACGAAAACGTCCATGAAATACCGGCCTTTGCAAGATTGGCCGGGTCATTGGGCCTTGATTCGGTTACGTTCAGCCATCTCAGAGACTCTAGGGGGGAGCTACGCATGTTCGGTGAAAATGTACTTGGTCCTCTGTTTGAGGAGGCCGCTGAAACGGGTAAGAGATACGGGATGAAGACAAATTTTCCGCGTCTGCGTCCGCTCGATGAGTCAAAATGCCTGTTCATGCAGTCGGCTTTCTTATGGCTCTCCGGCGAGGTTGTGCCATGTTGCCGGATGCTAAAGGGAGCTTATTCCGGAGCGATCAGAACATTTGGCAATGTGAAGAGAGAGTCGCTTTTAGATATCTGGAACAGCATAGAGTACAGGGAATTCAGACACAGGGTTCTGACCCGCGATTTTCCTGATGAGTGTAAGCGATGTAATTATGCGACCGGCTTGCTTGGCTGAAAACATTCCGTGAAGATACCGCGAAGATTGAATACTTCAACCAATAATACTGTGAAGCGATATAAATATGTCATACCCGGATTATTTTTTTTATTGGTTGCTCTTTTGTTAATAACACTTTCTTCAGTTACTCCAATGATAGAATCAACACAGGAAGTACAATTAATTACTGATAAACCGGTTGGAAATATTGTCAGAGGATATGTTTACAAACAGGAAATGACATGGAGTTGAATTGTTCTTGGCGACCTGGATAAGAAACAATACGAATGATAATGAGGTAGTGCTTCTCAACAGTGACTATGAGTATCCTTTTCGTGGAAAAGGTATCTTCGAAAGAAATAAGAGATAATCAATTTTATTCTATTAATTTCAAAAGAAATATCTATGTCGGCAGAGGTCAAAAGATCTATGTATGCATTTATTCAGATAACGGAGACCAAAACAACAACATCACTGTCTGGGTAAATTCAAGAAGTCAGCTCGGCAAATTATACAAGGTCGATATCGTTAATAATGATATCGTTGATTCTATGAAACATGGGGGCGTTCTCATTGACGGCAGTATGATTTTAAGAACACATGAGTCAAATTCCGATAGCTTTATCTTATTCAGAAGTTTTGTAGTAAATCCGGGGTGGAATGTTGGAGTTCCCCCGGTTTGATAGACACATTTAAAGGTACAATTGGAAGCAACTGAGGAGGTGTCCATGTCGAACCGGAAATACACAGAGGAGTTCAAGTCTGAGGCAATCAAGCAGGTGACAGAGCGGGGCTACAAGGTCCAGGAAGTATGTGAAAGGTTAGGGATATCGGACAAGAGCCTGTACCTGTGGCTGCGATTAGCACGAAAAAGCAACGGGAAGCACGGACAGGGCAACGACAATGAGCTGAAACAGGAGATCGTTCGTCTGAAGTCGGAACTGAAGCGGGTCGAAGAGGAGCGTGACATACTAAAAAAGGCCGCCGCGTACTTTGCCAAGGCATCCCAGTAAGGTACGCTTTTATCAGAGGGCACCGGCAGGAGTTTCGAGTGGTGTCAATGTGTCGGGTGTTGCGGGTGCACAGAAGCGGCTATTACGCCTGGATGAAAGAACCAGAGTCTGCCCGGCAGAAAGAAAATCAGCGATTGGTCGGTTTGATCCGGGGATTTCATGAGGCAAGCGATCGGTCTTATGGCAGCCCACGGATAACAAGGGATCTGCGGGAGACCGGGGAGCAGTGCAACGAAAAACGGGTAGCCAGACTGATGAAGCAGGAAGGCTTAAGGGCAAAGGTTGGCTATAAGCGACCACGGTATAAGGCCGGGAGACCTGCCTTGGTGGTTATGAATCGGCTTGAACAGAACTTCGATGTGCCGAGACCTGATTACGCATGGGTGACGGACATTACCTATATCCGCACCTGGGAGGGATGGTTGTATCTGGCAGTTGTACTTGATCTGTTCTCACGAATTGTGGTGGGTTGGTCGATGAAGCCCACATTGGAGAGAGAACTCGTTCTTGATGCCTTGCTCATGGCTGTATGGAGAAGAAAGCCGAAAGGCAAAGTTATTGTTCATTCTGATCAGGGCTCGCAGTATGGCAGTGATGACTGGATGAGGTTTTGCAAGGATCATAATCTTGAACCCAGCATGAGCCGGCGCGGCAACTGCTTTGACAATGCTGTTGCAGAATCCTTTTTCAGTAGTCTCAAGAAGGAAAGAATCGGCAGACGGATTTATCGGAGCAGGGAAGAAGGACGATCAGATATATTTGATTACATCGAGGTGTTTTACAACAGGACAAGGCGTCATAGCTACCTCGGACAGGTAAGCCCTTATGAGTTTGAAAAGGCGGCTGCCTGTGGTAGTCTATGAGTGTCTACTGAACCGGGGGAACTCCATGTGCACGCTACACTGTTCAGGATATTGCCTCATTATCTTCTCATATCACTATTCCTTTTTCTGTCCTGCTTTTATCTGTATAAATCAGTTGGCCCTAAATCTATCTATTTAATAGTCCTTATGGTAGGCATTTTCAGCGCCTTCAATATCCCGGCATATTCCAGAATTGATGAGGGGGCCCATTTTGATTATATCAACAGCATAGCCGACAATCACAGGTTGCCTACTATTTTTGATAGAATCGATACTGCGAAATTGTTCGGATTAAGAAATTATGTGAGAACCGATCTTATTCCTCGGGAGATACATCAATACGAAGCCTTTCAACCTCCCCTGTATTATTCTTTATGTGCTTCAGTGTCTTGGTTGATCTCTGTATTTACAGAATCCCTACTTGTAAGACTTTTTTCATTGAGGATCCTCGCGGTCCTGCTTTTATTGGTTTCAATATATTTTTTAAACAAAACCTATCTGGTTCTGGTCAACAAGAATGTGTTCAAAAGAAATGATTTCTTATTTTTTTACGTTTCTTTGTTGTTCATTTTTTCACCGGGCTTCATTAAAGTGATGATACCCCTTAACAACGACCATTTATTAGTGCCCTTATTTACTGCTCTTATTTATCTGATCGTCAAGCATTATTTTTCAGCAGATTTGAATACCGGAAGTATTCTCGTTATGTCCATTATCTCCGGCGCCATCATCCTAACGAAGCTTACTGCTCTCTTTGTTATCATAATTCCAATAATCCTTTTGCTCTACAAAAAAGAATATAGATATATATTTCTCTTGATTCTCACAATCATATTAATGCTCTCTCCCTGGCTTGTCTTTAATCTTCTCAACTACGGGGCCCTTACTGGAGCCTCAGAGCATATAAGAATTGTTAAGCCCATTCTTGATCCTGATAATGTTAAGTGGACTCCATTGTACATAGCAAGGCATTTCCCGGAGTTTATCAGGTCCACATGGTTTTCTAACTATTTCTCCAGTAGCATCCTTGATGACGCGATTAATTCCCTTTTGACGGCACTTTTGGTTTTGTCGACTATGTTTCCGATCTACTCAGTCTTATCGTCGAAGAAAGATGATCTTCAAGTATCGTTAACCGACAGAAAAAGAATTTCGTTTCTATTTCTTATTTCTATCCTATTAAATACTGTCTTGCTTGTCTTTCTCACTTTGAGAAATCAGCATTATAGTTTATACGGAAGATACATGTTCATGAACCTTTCATGCTTTGTTTTCTTGTTGTATACATTTCTTCAAGACTTTTATAATGAAAAATACCGGAAGCTTGCCATTGCTTTTTCCCTCCCTGTCTTATTTCTTTTCTTGTTTGAAATTGTTCGATTAGTCTAAAATTCATCTTATGGACATCTCCGATAGAACAGGGCGCAGATCGCGCGAGCGTTTGAGAGGAGAAGGTTTGAGGCTGAATCCTGACCGGCTCTTCTCCATCCTTGTGTTCGCTGCTGCCTTTGCAATCATTATACTCAGACGGCCGGACGCAGTCTTAAATCCACAGTTTTGGGCCGAAGACGGAACACTCCTTTATGCAGATGCATATAATAAGGGGGTAATAACGCCTCTTCTTTCACCGGTTGGAGCCGGATATTTGTTAACTTTTCCGCGACTGATTGCTGCTTTCTCTCAGTTCTTTCCTCTTTCATGGGCACCCTTAATATTCAACCTCTCCGCAATTATCATTGAAGCAATACCAGCGGCTTTGATTGTATCATCACGTTTTTCAGTGTCGATACCTGATCTGCGGATAAGGATGTTCCTGTCATTTCTCTATCTAAACCTTCCGAATTCATGGGAGATTCATGCCAACTTGATAAATACACCAACTCATCTTGCTCTCTTATCTTTCATGGTTCTGTCGGCCGGACCGAGCAGTCAGTTTTTTTGGCGCATTCTTGATGCAGTGGTTGTCCTGTTATCAGGGCTCACCGGCCCTTTTTGTATACTATTAACTCCAATTGCAGCGCTATTCTGGCTTAAGCGCCGCGAGAAAGAATCTTTCACACTTCTTATGCTGATATATGCATGCACAGCCATACAAGGCACAATTCTTATCATGGGTAATCCGCGTCCACAACTACCTCTGGGGGCTACTCCAAAACTATTTGTTGAAATACTCGCAAGCCAGGTCTTCTTAGGCGCTTTGATCGGTCAAAGAGGTCCTCAGTTTATATCATATTTTTCGACATTGCACAACGTAATTCTCATACTATTTGGCATGTTAGGGCTTGCAGCACTTATCAACGCTCTATCAAAAGCTTCCCTGGAATTGCGGCTTTTTGTCCTCTATGCCTTACTTCTCTTCTGCGCTGCCCTGTCCTCGCCATTAGTAAATACAACTACTTCTCAATGGCCGCTGTTGTTACTGCCCGGGGTCGGTGGACGATATTGGTTTATCCCGATGCTCGCCTTTATAAGCGTCTTGGTTTGGACGTTGCGCGGATCAAGTTCGCCTATATCAAGAACGCTCGCCGCGTTGGCATTTGCGATCATGATACTGGGTATAATTCTGGATTGGCGGTATCCCTCCTTCAAAGATTTCAATTTCAAGGAGAATGCCTATCAATTTGAATCAGCACCCGCTGGTACCCGAGCCACAATTCCCATTAACCCGCCGGGGTGGACGATGACCCTTATCAAGCACCAGTGACGCTCAGCAGAATCTATAAATTCATTATGCCGTCGAAGATTACTTGAAATGTCAGTAAAATTGGAAATGCAAAAGAATGGTGGCGATGCTGGGATTGAACCAGCGACCTCTCCCGTGTGAAGGTGAATCAAAAGAGAGGTTGCCTTTTATGTATCTTTATAAACCCTTATGAATCTATAGAAACAGGGGAAGAAAGGGAAAGGGGCTTTTAGGTCCTTTCCCTATTTTTTTGCCTGTCTACTATACAAAAACTATACAGTGGGGCTTGGTTATCCAGGCCCCTTTTTGTTTGTTACACCCATTACAGATCATGTGTGGGGTATTGAAGAGATTCTTTCATTAATGATATGAAATGAGCAGGCTATTTAACTAACTTTAATTGGCGAAGCTCTGTTGTCGACCAGCCGATGTCTGCAAGTAATCCTTTTAATAAGTGGGCACCATAAGTCTTCTTAGGGTGATAATGAATGGTTACACGTTTTCGTGTGACGGGATGCAGATAAACATATATATTACCGGCCCCTTCATCTCTTATCCACCCACTTTTTTCTAAGGCTTTAACTATTTCGTCTACTGTAACATTCTTGAGTTGATTCCAGATATTAGGCGGATAATTCATTCATAAGACTCAGACTGTTACAAGAACATTCTGAGTCTGTCTGGGGGGGCATGACAACTTCATCGTTCTACTTGATGTTGAACAAACTTCCTGAGTTGCTTCTATTTTCATTTGGAGTGGAATTGGCTCATGATGCTTGATAAGGGATTTTATATATAAGACTATAGCGACCTTAATGTTTTCTACAGCCTTTTCTTCGGTTTCACCGTCCATGTGTACGCCTTTTAATGCAGGGCAAAAAGCATGATAGCCGTGACTATCCTTCCCCACGCAAATATCCACCTGAAATGTTATCTTGTGCTTCTTGCTCTCCATCTCCCCTTGCCTTCCCTCAGCACCTAACAAGCAATTGCCGGTGCTTTACTCTTAAATCATTATGAACACACTAAAAAGCATTTGTCAAGTGTTTTTTGGGTAGTATTCTAATTTGGTTACTAAGTAATTGTATGCAGCAAATAATTACTACCGAGAGTCCGAAATCTGGGTTTTTCTCTTCAACTTTTCGCTTGTGCCTGCTATACTGCTTTTGGGGGATGAATTCGGTGAAGGATTTGAAAGACATCCTTGGAAGCATATCGACTACGTTTGAAAACATGTCATTTACGCTTCTGCTTGGTCTCTCTCTTTTTCTGGTTTATCTTATCCTCTTAGTGGCTATTGGACAACTTCCCGAAGAGTGGAGCGTTGTCTTTGTCGTTGGCATCCCATTGGCCCTTGCGTATGTTATTTGGAGAAGGATCAGAACGAATCGAGAGGCTATGCACGTTATTGTGTATGGGGCTATATTCTTCATTCTTATAAAAGTCCTATCTCTGTTGTACAAAATGCTTTAATCCCTGGGGCAACCGGGGCCTTTTTCTTCCCAGTCGAGCTTTGATATACTGTGGCTGAAAGGTGAGGGGGAACCGTGAGAAAGATGGCTTTGCTTTTCGTCTTCCTATTTATCCTATGGGGCACGTCCTATGCTGAACCAAGAGTATTTACAAATGACGACTTAGAGAAATACGACTCTGCTCCTATGTTTCACAGCGAAGAACAGGCAAGCCCCAAGGAAAGCACAACAGACAACGATGATAAGAATCGTGAAATAAAGAGACTGAAGGAGAGGCTTGATCAAGTCGTACGAAGAGAGGTCGAATCAAAACAACAGAAGAGTGAACCTGTTTTACCAGGGTTATTGCGGCAAAATAATTGTAAGGTGGAATCGTTTTCGGCGTATGATTGCAGTTACGGTTATCTCGGCGAGGAAAGAATTATATCGTTAAACATACAACAATGTGTATTTGTAACTATAACAAATCTCTGGGGAGTAAGCAGATTTGTCAGTGACGCTAAGATATATGCACTGTTTGGCGATAATACCTTACAAGTTCGGACTTTGATGAGTATTGATAGTAAACAAATGTTGTTCGCTGGAGAACACTTATAAGGGAAGGGTAGTTTTTCCTGGGAGTGGATCTATTGTCGAAATCGCATGCGAAATTGTGAATTAAATGCTTTTCCGTAGCTTATGGGGGTAAGTTATGAACGCAAGGCAGATAATAGCCATTATAATTTCAATTCTAATTATCGGGGTGTCTTTATTACCTATTTTGTTCACCGTTACCGTTTACGACAATTGGAATCGTCTTGGACATCCATATTTTAACCATGTGTGGTGGTTCCCAATTGCTGGCCTTACAGTATCGGGTGTTATTCTTCTTATGACTTTCAAAAGAAACAAGATAAGCATAGAATGTGGTACTGACGCCACAACACGGGAAAACCGGAGTCTGCAAGGAGACCGTATGAAATCAAGTATTAAACGAGTAATCGCAAGAGAAGGGCTGATACTCATTTCCTTACTTCTGCTTTTTGGCACCTTCCAAGCTCTTGACTATTGGCAATCACATAGAATAACGCCCCATCTAGATTTGGGAACGAGCAAACTTGTCCCACCCCAGGATTTGCCTAAGGAGCTTCAGCAAGAAAACTCGATTCCGAGGAAAGGATTAACTGAGGGCAAATGGGTAGATGTGGACATATTTGACAAAATCCCTGATGTGGAGCTGTATAATGCAGCAGGGATACCAATAAAAGATAGGCCACTGATCTATCAGATTAATTTTTCTCTTATTTCCGCATTCTTTCTGATAGTGGCTTATCCGCTATATTGGCTCATTAGGTTCACTGTATGGGCCATTAAGACTGTTAGAAGAAAAGAAGCGACAATATAACCATCACATCTAACAATAATTCAGGAAAATGCTTTCAGGGGATAGGGTAGCTCCCGAAAAGCGGAACTCCTACCGCCTGCCCCTGATAGTTTAGGAGAACCACAAAGGAGAGTGGTAATGGGAAGAGGAAGAAGGTTTTCACTTCAGCGCTATTATCCTGATCTGGTTAAAGAGCATTACACGCCTGAAAGGATCGAAGAATGGAAAGCCATTCACGCGATAGATGCATCACGTCAATATAGAGATCGTTTCCTATCGGGGGACGAGAAAGCAATCTTCCACTTTGTGAAGGTTTGCCCTGAGTGTTTTCGTGAAGTTTGGCCCTTCCCTGATGGTTCGACAATCCCCTGCTATTCGGAGAACAACTTTTTTCCAGAAAAGTCGGGCCGCTCCTGGGTGATTGAGCAAATTGAGAAATGGAAGAACGAGGATACAAAAGAGGCAAGAACAAAACTAAAGGCTCTTTTTAAGGCCTATACTGATAGCCGAGGTGCTAAAAGAAAACCCCCGGAAGAGGATCAGAGAATATACAGCCAAATTAAGAAGGCATACAAAAAAACAAAGAATCTAACAGACGCTATATGGAAGGTAGTCGATGTGAACAATAACCCTGAGAAGGGCCTTGACCCCAGCCTGCAAAAGCTGTTACTCAAACACTCTAAGGATATGAGGAGAGACAAAAAAGCACTTGATACCGTAGCGATAGAAACAGGCATTGCAAAACGTAAGCTTACTGCGTATGTAAAAAGTGGCGCTTCAATCTTCAACACCTACAAAGAAATATATTACGAAATGGAAAAGTTAGAGAAAGAGAAAAAGCGCGTCTTCGGCACATGAGCCTTTCCCCCTCCCTGTTGTAGGTTTTGAAACCCCCATTTCACAACCTACAAGTCTATTTCACCCCTTGTGATATAAACAAAGCAGAAGGGCGTAGCCCTAATGAAAATGACATAGGGAGTGAATATGACAAAGGCAGCCGGAATGTTTCACACCTTCAAAACCCTTGATATTTACCTGAGCGCTTTTCTTCTTCTCTGTGGACTCAAACCTGACCTGGAAGTAAACAACGGTAAGGTTGTCTTTGCTTTTCAGGCAACAGACGAACTATATCGATATCTCGCCTATTACAACGAGGGCGTTGACGTAAAGGTTACAGAGTATGTAACTACCATAAAGATTCTGAGGGGGCAAATGCTGACACTGAGGAACGCGAAATAGATAACGAGAAAGGAGGGAATATGATTGTTGATTTCAATTCGGAAACATGGACTGATCCTTGGTTCAGAAAGCTTTCACTAACCGAGAAATTGTTATTCTTATATCTCTGGACAAACTCTCACAGGAACGTAGCCGGGCTTTATGCTCTGGACTTCGAAACGATGGCATTTGAGACAGGCATTGATAGCGAACAAGTGGAGCAGGCGTTAGACGCGTTGCATCCAAAAGTTCAGTACGACCCGGAAAAGAATATGGTCTGGATACTGAATCATGTTAAGCATCAGTTCTATAAGACAGGCAAACTTTCACCAAAGATAGCTGCTAGCATCATAAAGAACTTGATCGCCATTGCACCTCATCCTTTTGTTGACCAGTTTCAAAGACATTATCCAACTGTTACCCATACCCTATCAGAGATTCCAGATACCCTATCTGGATACCCTATCAGCAATCCCGGATACTCTCCAGGTGCAAGTGAAGATGCAGGTGCAGGTAAAGGTGAAGAGAAAGGTTCCGGACAAGGTGAAAGGAAGAAGGGAAAAGAAGAGAAAAAGAATATCAGTCCTTCATGGGATCAAATTCAGAAAAAGGAACCATTTTAGAAAGGAGCTTGAGTTGAAGCAACTGACCCCTTTAAAATCGATTCGTGCAAAATGCGTTGATTGTTCCGGTAACGAGTTCAAGGAAGTAAGAAACTGCCAGCATGATGGTTGCCCCCTTTATCCTCTCAGGATGGGGAAGGGAAGCAGGGCAACACTTAAACAGATCAGGGCCTATTGTATCTGGTGCTGTGCAGGTCAGAGAAATGAAGTAAAACTGTGTCCTTCCGTCAAGTGTCCTCTATGGGTATATCGGTTTGGGAAAAGGCTCAGGAATAGCCCTGATTTGTCAGAAATCGCAACGACAGAGGGGGTTTTGCAGACAATCGAGGCCGGGGAAAGGCAATAGCCATGAGAAGGCCCCTTTTATTTATTTTGCCCTGTGAATACTGCCAAAATAGACGGTTGAAGCAGGAATCTCTTTTTTGTATGTTGGCCTTAACATTCTTTTATACTACCACGCCGATGCTGATAGCAAAAAAACACACTATATCAAATACTTATCGTAACTGCCATGTTGTGTTGAAAGTCAATAACATTGTCAACTTAGTCAAGTTAGAAATGCCTTTTTATTTTCGCAGCCACAGCGAGGATACAATAACAAGGTTTATTAGGCACATTCCCCCCCTGGCGTATGGGATAGCGGGGGGCTTGGAGTCCCTGAGAGGGCATGACAGATGAAGGCTGAGCTTTCATTACCTCAGGAGCTTGTCGATCAGATAGCTGACAAAGTTATCGAGAAGCTGAAGCCTATGCTTTCAGGTAGTGGCAAGAGCGAGACAGACGAGACGATCTTCGATGTCAAGGGCCTCTGTGAATATCTGAAGGTCGCTAGACAGTGGATATACGAGCGAACCCACCTGAAGGAAATACCGCACCTGAAGATAGACGGGCAGTTAAGATTCAGAAAGAGGGATATAGATAAATGGGTGAACTCCTTCAGTATCCCGGCAATAACTGCTCCCCTCAGAGCATTGAGGGGTATTAGGGGCGGGGGGCGGTAACTCCCCTCAAAGGGTAGTGACTCGCTCCTTAAAGCCTGATAACAAAGAACAGTTTTGACGCTGTATAGTGAATTGTATACTAAAAAAACTTATTGACAGAGCGGTGAAGATGTGCTAACATAGTTAGCATGAAGGAATGGACACCAGAGATGATAAGAGAACTGAGAAGAAAACGTGGGCTTTCTCAGAAGAGACTTGCAAACCTGGTAGGGGTAACAAGGAACTATATTTACTATCTGGAAGGAGGTGAGAGGGAACCGAGCAAGACATTGATGCTGTTATTGGATTGCGTAGAGAAGCAGTTACACGAAAACGAAAAAGGAAAGGAGAAAGGAAGGCATGGCAAAAGGCATTTATAAGCGTGGAAAGGTTTTCTGGATACGCTATGCCGGGCTTGACGGTAGGACAGCATATGAATCATCAGGCTCAGACAAGTTCAGGGAGGCAGAGGCCCTGCTTATCCAGAGAAGACAGTCTATTCAGGAAGGCAAACAACCGGAGATTAAGAAGATCGCTAATTACACCTTTAAAGAGCTTTCAGAAAAATACCGCTCATGGATCACGGGAAGACAGGACTCCGCAAAGATCAAAGCTTACTACATCGGGCAATTGCTTGAGACCTTTGGGAGCCTTCCACTGAGAAGATTCAATACTGTTTTGGTTGAGCAATTGCAAACGGACCACATGAAGAGGGGCTTAAAGAACAGCAGTGTTAACAAGCTCCTAAATGTCTTAAAGCATATGTTCAGTAAGGCGGTAGAATGGGAAATGGTAGAATCGGAGACCCTGAAGCGTATCAGGAAAGTGAAACTCTTGAAGACAAATAGTCGTTTAAGGTATCTCTCAAGGGAAGAGTGTCAGAGCCTTATTAATGCTTGCCAGGGCCATACAAAGGCTATCGTAATAACGGCACTTAACACTGGTATGAGGAGGGGTGAGATACTTTCCCTCAAATGGGATAATGTAGACCTGAAACATGGCTTTATCCTGCTTGATAGGACCAAGAACGGAGAGAGAAGGGAAATCCCCATAAATGACACTCTGAGGGGTGTTTTACAGGGCATTACCCGGAGGCTTGATGTTCCCTATGTCTTTCACGATATGGCCAAAGGAAAGCGATATGGGGATGTTAAGCGGTCTTTTAGCACGGCATTGAGAAGGACAGGAATCAGGGACTTTCACTTCCACGATCTCAGGCATACCTTTGCCTCTCACCTTGTCATGGCGGGAGTGGATATTACCACGGGTCTCCAAGCTGTTAGGCCATAAGAGCCTTACTATGACCCTCAGATATACGCATTTGGCTCCTTCTCACATGGTTAAGGCAGTAGACATACTGGACAACACATTGAATGGCAAGCCTACTATACAAAAACTATACACTCCAATGAAAAAGGAGCTAACCGTAAATGGCTAACTCCTTGATTCAAATGGTAGGCGATGCTGGGATTGAACCAGCGACCTCTCCCGTGTGAAGGGAGCGCTCTCCCACTGAGCTAATCGCCCAACCGGTTTCCATTATATAACAGGATTCAGGTCAAGGTAAAGGCGCTCGGGGGCTATGGAGCGAAAGAACAGAGGGTGCAAGGGGGACATGTATCCGAGAAATGCCCTTAACTTCTCCCCACGCAGAAATACTTAAACCCGAGTTTCTTCATCTTCTGCGGTTCGTAAATATTCCTTAGATCAAAGAAAAAGGGTTGCCTGAGCAGCCCCTTTATTCTTTCGAGGTCAAGGTTCCTGAACTGGTTCCATTCCGTCACGATGACGAGGGCGTCAGCGCCCTTTACCGCGTCATAGGGGTCTTTACAGAAAGCAACCCCGGGGAACAGCGGCTTTGCGCTCGCCATAGCAACCGGGTCATAGATCCTGATCTTCGCCTTTTCCTTCAGCAGCCTTCCGACGAGATAGAGGGACGGGGCATCCCTCAGGTCATCCGTGTTCGGCTTGAAGGAGAGTCCGAGGACCGCGATACCCTTGCCCTTCACCTCACCCATGCCACGCTTTATCTTGTCGAACATTATGCTCCTCTGTCTCTCATTGGCCGAAATCGCCGCACTGACAACAGAGAGTGCAGTGTCATGTTCCTCTGCAAGCTTCAGAAGCGCCTTTGTGTCCTTGGGAAAACAGGAGCCGCCGAAACCGGGGCCTGCATGGAGAAACTTGGAGCCTATCCTGTGGTCCAGGCCCATGCCTTTTGCCACCACGTTCACATCCGCGCCGACCTTCTCGCAGAGGTTTGCGATCTCATTGATAAAGGAAATCTTGGCGGCGAGAAAGGAGTTGGAGGCATATTTGATCAACTCCGCCGTCTCGATGCTGGTGATCACAAAGGGGGTCTCGATGAGATAGAGGGGCTTATACAGGTCCTTCAGGATCGCTACCGCCTGCTGACTGCTTGCGCCGACCACCACCCGGTTCGGCCTCATGAAGTCCTCGATAGCAGCGCCTTCTCTCAAGAATTCGGGGTTGGAGACGATATCGAAATTGTTCTGCTCCTTAAGGTTCTCTGCAATGATCTGCCTTACCCTCTTCCCGGTCCCCACCGGAACCGTGCTCTTGGTGACGATCACCTTATAGCCGTTCATGTGACGGGCGATCTCCCTGGCGACATCATCGATATACTTGAGATCCGCAGAACCGTCTCCCCGCGGAGGCGTTCCCACTGCGATAAAGATGACCAGGGAATCATCAACCGCCTCTCCTATCTTCTTGGTGAACCTGAGTCTGCCCTGCTGAACGTTCCTCTTTACCAGGTCATCGAGCCCGGGTTCATAAAAGGGCACGATGCCCTTTTTCAGGGCTTTTATTTTTTTCTCATCCTTGTCGACGCAGGTGACGAATACGCCGAATTCCGCAAAGCAGGCGCCTGTCACAAGCCCTACGTATCCTGTCCCGATTATCCCTATGTGCATACCATCTCCCGTCTTCCAGGATTTCGAACGTGCTTCAGACAGCGGTTATATTATGTCAAAAGTGACCCGTGATGTAAACCGCTCCGGGGCTTGTCATTCAACGTCAGCATATCCACTCAGCATTCCTTCCAGACCCTCGAAGACCGCTTCCACACTGATGTTCTCAGCCCGCTTGCCTTCGCCCTGCAGAAGGATATGCTTCACTCCCCACGGTCTCCATCTCACCGGATCCGTTGACCCCCACATCGTCACGATCCGTTTCCCCAATGCTGCGGCAATATGCATGGCTCCTCCGTCACCGCATACAACGACGTCACTCACGCTGAGAGCTGCGACGAGTTCCCTGAGGGCTCGGGTTTCGTATGCGGCAGGGTAGGGACGTACCGAACGCATGATGAATTCTGCCTTTTCATCATCTCCCGGGTGGTAGACATTCTTCTCGCTGCCCGGTGACCATAGAAGCATGATCCCGGCTTCTCTGCGGTTGTGTATGATCTCTGCCAGCTCTATGAATTTTTTCGCGGGCCAGCGATTTTCCGGACGCCTGCTGCTTATATGAAAGGCAATGAGAGGCTTTTCCCCATTGATACCCGCTGCCTTCAGGACATCCCCGACCTTCCGCACTTCTTCCTCCAAAGGAAACAGTTGCATAGATGGGGGAATACCGGTGATGTCAAGAGCGGAGAGCAGATGGAACACTTTTTCAACTTCGTGAACGTGAAGGTCAGGTTCCAGGACAGGGGCATTGTATCCATGGGAGCGGCGGAAATCCCGGAGATAGCCGATACGTTCCCTCGCCCCGGTGAGGCGCGTATATCGCGCGAGACGCGGTGAGTACGAACCGCAGCCAATGGCAATGTCATAGCGCCCCCTCCGCACCCTCATGAGCACCTTTGCGTTCTCCCACCATACGGCAATTTTGTTCCTCTCCGGAGCGTGCTTCGCCTTTTCGTAGACAAAGATCTCATTGATATCGGGGTTGTTCATGATAACATCGGCATTGTAGGTATTTATCAGCACCCCGATCGTCGCACCAGGAAACCTTTCCCTTGCAGCATGGATTGCCGGAGTGGTACATATAAGGTCACCGATATTGTCGCGGCGGATGAAGAGGTATCTTCATTGCCTAAACAACCAGATCACTAATAACGCCCAGGATCTTTTCAGCCCGTCTCTCGTAGGTGTAGTTCCGCGCATCTTCCTTGGCGGCAAGGGCAATCTGTGAGGCGAGCCCCGGATCGTCAAGGAGCGTTCTTATGCCCTCTGCCAGTGCCACAGGGTCGCCGGGCTTAAAGAGGATCGCATTTTTGCCATTGGCGAGGATCTCCTGAAATACCGGCATATCCGATGCCACGATGGGAATGCCATAGGCCATGTATTCAAAGAGTTTCAGCGGGGAGGAGAACTGGGATGGAACAGAAGGGACATTGGGAAGGACCGCGACCTTTGCCCGGGGAAGATAATCCCTGATCACCGTGCGCGGGACAGCACCGGCAAATTCGATCCTCCCTGCAACGCCCTCATCCCGGTGAGCTGCTTCAACTCCTCGATCCTCCCGCCTCCGCCCAGGATGAGAAGTTTTTCCCCTGTCAGGTATTTCATGGCCGAGATCAGCGTGTCCACCCCCTTCCAGGGATAGAGGCTCCCTGTATAACAAATATATGAGCCCGGGGTGCTCCTTTCTCTGTCAAGCCATTCCGCCTCGATCCCATTGTGAACCACATGGATCGATTCAGCGGGTATCCCCAGAGTGATCAGGTACGCCTTGATGGAGCGGGATATGGAGATGATGACGTTCACTCTGCGGTAAACCTTATCTTCAAGGTTCCTCACTCTCTCCCGCTTCCTTTCGCTATTGGCGTTCATGGAGAATATTTCATGCACTTCGAACGCCATACGGTTCTTGATGAATCTTCTGAACCTCAGGACGAAACCGGCAAGTTTGATGTGCCGTATGAACAGCACGGCCTCTTTATTCCTGCACAACCCCGTGAAGAGCAGGTACAGGAGAAAAAAGAAATGGAATACGCCGTGCCACGAAAATCTGAAATGCTTTTCCTGCTCCCGCCGTATTATGGGCATGCGAATTACCGTCAACCGGGGATCCTCGGAAATACCGTAAAACCTGAGGACACTTTTCTGAGTGAAACCTTTCTTAAAACCGGCTATAAGGATGACATCCGCACCCGCCTTCGCAAAGGCATTGCATGTATTCATGATCTGGATGAACCGTGCTCTTGGGTCCGGGAGTATCTCGGGTACCGGATAGATGATGGTCATCCTTCCCCCCTGCCTTTGCCTTCTTCTCTCACGTTCAGATAGGCGCCGGCCATGCCCAGGAGCAGACCGAGGGGGACCAGGCTCCGGTCTTCTGTCAGGCACCGTATCACATATTCCCCGAGTACCACTGCTATGACGGCGATCCCCTCAAAGGCATGATCGCGTTCCCGGTACCTGACAAATGTTGGTATCACTCTGGAAAAAAGAATGCCGAGTAATCCGATGTAAAAAAGGAGGCCTGCGACCCCCTGCTGGTAGAGGATCTTGATGAACTGGTTGTGCGGTGTGGTGGGGGTGAACCCTTCCAACGGGTATGCTCCTCTGAGCGCTTTATAAAAGTCCCGGTAGTGTTCGGTCATTGCCGTATCGTCAAGACCGTGGCCCGCGAACAAACGCTCCTGCGACATCATGAGGAAGGTGTTCCATGTCTCTGCCCTCAGGGACATCTGCACTTTCTGAAGTGTATGCTCTTTAATGACCCTGTATTGCCCGGGAAAGAGAAGAAAGATCGCCAGAACCGCGGCAACGATCAAAGGGGTTCCTATTTTGAGCATCGTCGAAGCAGATCGGGTCTTTCCCCTGCGGAAATAGACCCAGATACACACAATGCCAAAAAGCCCCAACCAGCTTCCCCGCACCCCTATGATGAGGATCCCCGCGAGGATTGCGAGGAGAGGGATCGTCCACAACACCTTCTTGAGTTTCGTTCCATCGAGAGCCTGAAGGAGAATGAAGGAAGAGAAATACAGGAAGACCGTAGCGTAATACCTCGTTTCTTCATACTGGATCATTCCTGTCCTGAGCAGGTCGGCGGCTATCCGGGTGTATCCTGCCACCAGATACACCACTCCTGTGAAGGCCAGCAACAGGGCGAACCTTTTCAGTATCTCGCGGTGAGCAAAGGTTGAGGAGATGACGACGTAGAGGAGGATCATCTTGAGATATTCCTTTTTAAGGAAATGGAAGGACTGCGAAGGCGAGGAGGACAGAAGGGACGACACCACGGCCGACAGCACGAGAGCGATGAGGGCTATGAAGAGGGGCTCCCGCCATTGCAGATCGAATTTCTTCCTCAGAATGCCCTGAAGAAGCCAGAGGAATGCAGGGAGATAGAGCCCTATCTCTCTGAGGGTGCCGAACTTTCCCGCAAACATAAGGACGACAAAGAGATACGTGCCGTATTCCATAATCAGCGGAAATACGCTCTCTGTCCAGTAGATCCTATCTCCGACCCTTGCAGTCATTGTCATTTCAGAAGAGAATAGAATCTCTCAACATCAGAGGCTATTTTCTCCCATGAAAACCCCTCCTCTATCGTTGTCCTTGCGTTTCTTGAGAGGTTCTCCCTCAGTCCTCTGTCGGCCGTGAGCATCTTGATCTTCTCGGCTATGTCCCTTGAGGGACCCCCCCCGTTGATGAAGAGACCGTTCACCCCATCAACGATGTATTCCGTTATGCCTCCCTTTTGGGAAGCAATAACCGGCAGCCCGGTTGCCATAGCCTCAATGCCGACCATTGAGAAGGCCTCGAAATTCGAGGGAAGAACGAGCAGGTCTCCCAGAAGATAGAGCAGGTGTATCTTTAGCGGCGGGAAGTCACCGACAAACCTTATCTTATCTCCGAGAGGCGCTGCCATCCGCATCATATCGTCTGCGTATTTTCTCCTCTCACCCTTTTCCGGTATATCTCCCACAACAAAAAACCGTACGTTATCCGTCTCCTGAAGCAGGAGGGCGCTCTGGATAAAATGCTCCAATCCTTTTTCAGGTGATATTCTGCCCACATAGAGACATATGAATTCGTCCCTTCCTATTCCAAACCTGTTCCTCACATCTTCTCTCAAGGGCCCAACCTTCCAAAACGGCATAAAACGTGTCAGGTCTACCCCGCAGTGAAGGTGGGAGAAACTTTTCGACCTTAATGGAGTTTTGTTGTATGAATCGACGATAAACTTGCTGCATCCGACAAAAGCATCAACCTCTGTCTTGGGAATCACACTGGATTCATTGTGCATATGGAGTATGGTTTTCATGCCCTCTTTCCTGATAATCTTTGCCAGCGGATCAAGCCAGCGTGTGAATTGATGCAAGTGAACGATATCGGGGTCAACCTCGGCAATAAGCTGTCCGACCCTTTTGGGGTATGAAAGGGGGTCCAGTTTCGTCAGCTTCTGAAAAAGCCTCTTATAGAGGCGGCTGAAATGTATCCGGTAAAAGAATATCCCATCTTTGTGTTCTCTGGCAGGATAAAAAGGATCGGAGATGGATACGATGTGAGGCTCAAAACTTGTCAACCTCTTCGATACCTCATACATCCAGGTTTCCACGGCAGCCCCCCTGAGAGGGGGAACGGGGTGAAAAGGACCCGCAACCATCAACACCTTCTTAGGCATTACCGATATACCTCCCAAACCTTTCTACTATAACATCCCAGCTGAAATTTTCTATAATCCGCCTTCTTCCCTCGGCACTCATCTTTTCCCTCAGTGCCCTGTCAGTGATAAGGGTTTCCAAGGCCCCTGAAAGGGTTATCTCATCCATGGGGGGCACCAGGAGCCCCGTACCCTCCGCCACCACTTCAGGAATTCCTCCTGCTGTGGTAGAGACCACGGGCACCCCGCATGACATGGCCTCGGCAATGGAGATGCCGAAGGTCTCGATCCCGGTACTCGGGAAGACCGCGACCTGAGCAATCGAATAATAACGCGGCAACTCCGAATTCTTTAGGCCCCCTTGAAAAAGGATCCTGTTTTCGACACCAAGGGTTCTTGCAAGATTCTCCAGTTTCTGCCTGTATTCGCCGCCCCCGATTATCACATACTTGATGCAATATCCTTCCCCTATGAGTCTTGCAACGGCCTTTATGGCGTACTGAATCCCCTTCCATCCCACAAGACGGCATGCGCTTATGATAACGGTATCGTCGCTCTCAAGCCCGAGTCTCCGGAGAACCTCCCCGGCGGGCTCCATGGGCCTGAAGAGTTCGGTGTCGACGCCATTGGGCAGGACCTCTGGCCTGATCCCACAGTACTCCTCTATCTGCGAGGCATTAAATCTGCTGCACGCGAAGAAGTGGTCCACCTTCTTCACCAGGTATCTATACCCCGGGAAGAACTCGGTTCCTCCGGAACCAAAAACAGTATGCGCGCCTGAAATCCTCGATGCGAGAAGTGCTACGGGCAGGTCATAGGGCTTATGGACATATATAATGTCATACTGCCCTTTTATGAGAGATCCAATAGAGAATATACTGAAAGATAATCTCTCCACAAACTTTCTGAATCTCGACCCGAGGTTCGGTATCTTCGCCCGATCAAGATAGGGGAATGTGAATATCTTCACTCCATTATCGACAGCAGGTCTTATTTCTCCTTTCCCTCCATATACATGAACATCATGTCCTTTCTCAGCAAGGACGCCTGCCATGGCCCACACAAAGGTTTGTATGCCGCCATAGCTGACGGTGGATGTAATCTCGTATAAAGCAATCCTCATGGATTATCCTCGCTCTTCTTGTATACAAGCAGGTTCAGAAAACACCAGTGGGGAAAAGGGAGGAGAAGATTCAAGAGATCATAAAGCCACTGATACCTGTATGGATACTTTTGAATACGCTTATACACTACAGGCAATGTTGGAAAAAACCCTTTCTTTTTTTGTAAAAGGAAACCGTTTTTCAAAAATACGTTTAAGAATTCTATTATTGGTCTGTCCCCTGGATGCTTTTCCACAGAGGCTGTTCTTACAAGTTTGCCCTTCAATAGAAATCCTATCCGCGAAGCCAGATGAGCTAAATTTGGGATTGAAACTACTAAAGTTCCACCAGCTCTAAGTATCCTGAATATCTCTTTAATCGCGATCTCCTGTTTTTCAATTGAGATGTGTTCTAAAACATCAAGAAAGAGGACCACGTCAAAACTTTTATCCTGGAATGGCAGGGACAAGGCGCTTCCCTTCACCACTATATCTGAAGAATAGTTTTCATCTATTCCCATAACATTGGAGAAGCCATTTCTTAACAGTTCTTCAACAAATACACCTTCCCCGCATCCAACATCCAGGAGCGCAGCATCTTTTGGAAATCTGGAAAGAACGGTAGTGACAAAGCTTGTCTTGGAAATATACAGCGGATAATAAGACCATTCCTTTGAAAGGCACTTATGATAATCCCCTCTGTCTTTGTATTCGCCGGACTTCAATTTTGCTCCTCTCTGCGTTCAACGCGCGTATTTAAAAGCTTCTTCACCTCCTCAAACACCTCATCCACGGTAATCAGTTTCATGCAGTAGGGGTTAACGCACCTTTTTGAGACACACGGATCGCAGGGCCTGTCCTTTTTTATGACCCTGTGGAGATGCAGGTCCTGGAGGGGCCCTACTCCCCAGGAGTTCGTGGGGCAGAACAGGGATACGGTCTTTGTCTGTAACGCGATAGCGATGTGCATCGCACCGGTATCATTCGTCACAAGGAGATCCATCTCCTTTACCAGTGCCCTCAATTGCCGCAAGGAGAGCTCCCCGGCTGTCGATACTACACGCCCTCCCATTTCCCGGGCTACGAAAGAGCAGAGGATCCTTTTCCCCGCTTGCACCGGTGAGGATGACCGGGATAGAAGGGTTGTATTCATGGATTCTCCTGCCAAGTTCCGCGAACCGCTCCTTTGGCCATTCCTTATATGGCGATGCTGCGCCCACCTGGAAGCCCACGATCCTCTCTCCCCGCTCGATCCCCTTCCTTTTGAGATAATCAAACAGAGGGTCTCGTTCCTCTTCCTCTGCTATAAGCACCATGGTCCTGTTGTTCTCCCCTGCAACCGACAAGGGAAGCCGTTTTGAGCCTCACCTCGATGGCATGGTGGTCCCAGGGGTTGCGAAACCCGTTGTCCCTGTTGCTCAGAAGGAACCCATACTCTTTTGACATGGGGATCTTTACAATGAACCTTGCACCCGAAAGATAGGCCATGGGGGTGGCCTGGGGCTCATTCCCGTGAAAGATCAGCACGAGGTCCAACTTCTGTCTCCGGAACCTTCTGACAGTTTTCAGAAACTTCCTGTATCCCCCATAGTACGGTATGACTCCCCTGATGTGGGGGTTATTTTCAAAGAGTTCCTTGTTCTTTTCGTTGAAATGGGCGATGATGTGTGCGTTCGGATACCGTTCGCTCACCGCCCTGATGGCAGGGGTCGAAAGGAGAGTGTCCCCTATGGCCGTTGAGGAGACCACCAGGATATTCTTAACGTCCTCCGGCTCAAAGTGGTTCAGGTCGGTTTCTCTGCGATCCAGAGATTTCAGGAGCCTCACCGTGCAGAAAAGCAGACCGTCAATAGGATGCATTCTCATTTTTTCCTCGTGGCAAGATAGAGAAAGGCAAGGATCGGGTTTGTATAGAGGAACATCCTTTTCTCGAACCATTCCCTCCTGTCTTTCACCACAATCCTCTTGACTGAAAAGGGGTCAGAGCCGGCCTTCACGACGCCATGGTCTGTGGTATAGAGAGCTCTATAGCCCACCGCCTTTGCCACCTGCACCGCACCGTGAGTGTACTTCCCGTATGGCCAGCAGAGGAAGGGACACGTCCTCCCCAGGTTCTCCTCCATAATCTGCTTCGATTGCCCCAGTTCCTCGAAAAGCTCCCTTTCAGATAACTGGTCACATTTCCTGTGGCTCTTTGTATGGGAATAAAACTGCACCAGACCGCTCCCCGCCATTTCCTCCACGAGCTTCCAGTTCAGCGCCACCCTGCATGCCTCTCCCTTTTCGATCAAAGCCTTCGATTCATTGTGAGTGGGAACATAGTCCGGAAGGGATACCATCCTCCCTGACGCCCTTTCGATCCGGTCGGTGACGATGAAGACGGTAGCATTGAGGTGGTTCTTCTTCAGCACGGGAAAGGCGTAGAGATAATTGTCAAGCCAGCCGTCGTCAAAGGTGATAACCACTGCCTTCTGCTTCAGTGCCAGGTCCCCGTTCATATACTCGAGGAGTTCCGCTGCGGTCAGGGTTCTGTATCCGGACTCGCGGAGATGTTCCATCTGAGCCTCAAAGACCTCCGGGGTCACCGTCACCGTATCTCCGTGGTGAGGGTTCACGTGGTGGTACATCAAGACCGGGACAGGCCTCATGGATTCTTTCCTCTGAGGAGGGAGAGATAGAGGGCATGGATCCTTTCACACATCCTTTCCACCGTGAAATGTTCAAGAACGATTTTTCGCCCCTCCTTTCCCATGTTTCCGGCCCGTCCTCTGTCTTTCAGCACGGTGACCATGGCCCCGGCCAGTGCAGAAGGATTATCAGGCTCCACAAGGAAACCGTTTATCCCGTCTTTTATGACCTCACCCACGCCCCCCACGCTTGTGCCTATTACCGGCTTTTCCATGGCCATGGCCTCTATGAACGAGGTGCCCAGGGCTTCCTGGAGGGTGGGGAGCACGAAGAGGTCAAGAGACTTGAGAATATCCGGGATGTCCCTTCTCAGCCCCAG
Source organism: Nitrospirota bacterium (assembly GCA_963699545.1). GTDB lineage: Bacteria > Nitrospirota > Thermodesulfovibrionia > Thermodesulfovibrionales > UBA9159 > JAMCQB01. The sequence continues at coordinate 140,848 of CAVOUE010000003.1, forward strand.
TATATGCACCTTGTCCTGTAATGCCAGCCGTTCGATTTTGCTCATGATATTCTTCTTTTGCGGCCCGTCACCTGCAAACACAAACACCGCCTCGGGTATCTCTCTCAGGACCAGGGGAATGGCGTCCAGGAGGATGTGATGCCCCTTCTTAACCCTCATGATCCCCACCGTCCCTGCGAGGGGGACATCCCCTTCAAGCCCTAATTCCTGTCTCAGTCTACCTTCCGCATTCCCAGGGCTGAAATGGTCGACATCCACCCCTGTGGGTATGGCAACCACCCTTCCGGCACTGACCCCTGCTCCAATGAGATAGCGCCTTACATATTCACTCACGGTGATCACACGGTGAGGCAAGAGGCTGTATGAGATCCTCGATGTTATGGGCATGGCCAGATGCCGTGTCCTCACCACCACCGGTTTCTTCCCCGAGATACGGCCTGCCACCCCGGCGAGGAAGCTGTCCCTGCCGCTGTGGGTGCTGATCACATCGATGGCCTCCGCTTTTATCAGCGTGAGAATGTACCGTATAGCGGGGAGGTCATAGCTTTTTCTCATCCTGCACGTCCTCACCTCAAACCCTTCGGCCTCTGCCCTTTTCCCGAGGAGGCTCCCTGGCTGGCACAGGATGACGGCCCTTGCGCCGAGTTTCCTCAGTCCCATGGATTCGTGGAGTATCCTGTTCTCCTGGCCGCCCCAGCCCTTTGACGACTCTGTATGAAGTACGGTATACATTTATTTTCCCCGCCTTCTCAGTCTCTCTTCGATAACAGTCCTGACTTCATCCACAGATATCTCTTCAAGGCATCTGCTTATCTTACTCCCCTCGCATCCGTCGCTCCCGCAGGGAATACAGTCCTGTTCCCTCTGGATCACGGTGTGTTCTCCAAAGACCTGCGTGCCGTTCCTCCTGACATAGGGGTTCCATGACCCCGAGATCCGAACTCCGGACCTCGAACTCTCATTGTCCCACGGCCCCCAGTTGAAAGCACCGCTCGGCCCGAAGAGGGCGATGACAGGGGTTCCCACTGCAGCAGCGATATGCATCGGGGCGGAATCGACCCCGAAGAAAAGAGAAGAGACTTCTGATACAGCTCCCAGCTGTTTGATCGTCGTCTTTCCGCACAGGTCAAGGAGCCTTTGATTCGGCGCCACCAGGGAAAGGATCTTCTTCGCCTTTTCCATTTCGCGCATCTCCGGCGATGAGGTGACGATCACAATGATATTCCTGCCCAGGAGCCATTCCATGATCTCTGCCATATATTCATCCTTCCAGCACTTGAACAGCCACCGTGACGTTGGATGGATATGCACGATGGTATCATGTTCCGTTACATTGTTCGTCCGAGGATTGCTCATCACATATGCCCTGTCTCCTTCAGGGATGTGAAAATTCACAGAAAGATCTTCCCGTGTTTATTCCGAACTGGCTGACCACATCAAGGTTCTGTAAGACCATATGCCGATTCCCGCTCGGGGGTGGAGAGATGGGTATAGAGGCGCTTCTTTTCCCGATAAACCCCTTCTTGGGTCTCCACCCCAGTCTGTATCTCGCTCCTGAAACAAACGAGATAATTGCTGCCCGGTCACCTCCGGTGAGGTCAACGGTCATGTCAAACCCCTTGTCCCTGAGCCGTTTCAGGAACCCTATCTCGTTCAGATACCGCTCTCGCCGGCGACAGCCCTTTTATCGTCCTCTCGAAAAGCAGTATCTCATCGATGAGAGGATTTCCCTTGAGAACATCTTCAGTGCCGGAATTCACCAATGCCGAGATATGCGCATCCAGGGAAATTTCTCCCTCAGCGCCCTGAACACCGGGACCGTGAGAAGGACATCTCCGAGGTGACGAAGTTTATTACGAGGATCCTCTGTATTCCCACAAAGTTCATTTGTTCTTAATGTCCCTGAGATATGTCATCAGATGCAGTGAGACATGAGCGCTCATAATCCCGCCGATAGTACGTGAGCAGACAATATCCTGCGCACCCAAACTAACTATTATTTACCTTTTGGATCGTTTCTGTAAATTCCCTGACTGCCCTCTCGATGGGAAATTGGTCTGCCTTCTCCCGCGCCCGCTCTCCCATGAACTTCAGATGCCCCACGGAACGATGTATCTTGTCCGCCAGTTCCGGCGGATCAGAGAGGGTCGGGATAACATAACCCTTCCCTTCCGTTTTCGATGAGCTCAGCCGCACCGTTATTTTTTGTCGTGATCACCGGAAGCCCGGATGCCATGGCCTCCAGCGTGGCGTTGCTAAACGGGTCATAAAGGGTCGGGAGGACAAAGAGATCTGCCGCAGCGTAGAACTTCTCTATCTCCTTCCTGGGCGCCGAGGAAGATGATTCTCTCGCGGATTCCGCACTTGAACGGCGAGAACTCCATAGCGGCCCTCATCCCCTTTCCCGATCACCACCGCCCTGATATCCTCATCCTTAAGGAGGGACAGGGCATTTATAAGGGTTCCCAGACCCTTTCTCTCGAAACCCGATCCCACAAAGAGCAGGAGTTTGCCATGCTCTGATACCGAAATCTCCTCCGCACCTCCTCACGCCACATCTCCTGTTTCCAGGAGTGAACCTCACAGGATCGACGCCGTTATATACTATCGTTATTCTTGTCTCCGGAACCGCATAGTGGTTCATGATCTGGTCCCTCACCATTCTCGAATTGGCAGATAATGAGCCCCGTATTCGAAAAGAGTCTCTTCTCTATGGAGAGCAATGCGCAAGATGGAGCGGGATTTATTCTAAACGAGATTTTTTTGTAAACAGGCTCCACTCTTGACCGTATTTCGAGCCACTCTGCGTGACATCCTTCTCCCGCCCTGTAGATGTCCTGACAGGTTGTCCTCTCAAAGCTGATCACACAGTCAAACCCTGACGCGGTCGCCATCGCCTTTCTTGCATTCCTGTTGAACGTGACCACGGAGAGAAAAGAGCTGAGGGCACAGGACATCCACCTTGTGGAAGATTATGCCCCTTTCTTCCGTCCATTGGTTTGCGAAGAGGTGAATTTCATGTCCTGCCTTTTTCAGATGTCCCATGAGGGTCTGGAGATAGCGCTCCGCCCCTCCGTGGAGAGAGAACCTCTTTTTTATGAATGCCAGTTTCATACGCAGCGCGAACGATGGCTGAAAGAGGAAAGGGACGTGTGATACAGGGCGGGCGGGCAAAGAATTCTTATACGACACCCCCTCTTCTTTTCTCCCAGATCTTTGCATACTTGAGAAAGGTATAGAAACTGTAGAGCCCGGCAAGGATGAACCCGTGCATGCCGTCCCTGAACCCCTGCCTCAGAAAAAACATCTTAATGAACACGGCAAAGGGATTGAGCACCATCGACATGAGGGGCGCATGCCTTTTATCGCCCAGTTCCTGTGTCGACAGGGTGGAATAGTTTTCCATCTTCCTTATGTAGTCGGAAATGGTCCGGTAGGTGTAGTGCTCAAGGGCCCCTTCAGATAGCCCACCGCACCATTCGACCACCACCTTCTCATGCACTTCCCGCGGTTCGATATGCGCTATGTCCTTCCTGAAAAGTCTCAGGATATAATCAGGCCACCACCCGCTGTGGCGCATCCATTTGCCAAGGAAAAAGCTCTTCCTCGGCAGATAATAGCCGCTTATGCCGCCCTCCTGTATTCTTTCGGCGATCTCTTTCTTCAATTCGGAGTGACCCGTTCGTCGGCATCGAGGATCAGGACCCACTGCTTCTCCGCACGGTCCACCGCCGTCTGCTTCTGCCTCGCGTACCCCCTCCACTCCTGCTGATACACCCGGCTGGTATATTCCCTGCATGATGGCCAGCGTGCCATCAGTGCTGAAGGCATCCAGGACAACGATATCCTCAAAATCCCTGACGCTCTCCAGCGCGTCCCTGATATTCGTCTCTTCGTCCTTTGTGACGATGACCACGGAAACCGGAATCAACGTGCCTCCCCCACAAGCAGTGCGTTCACCGACCCGATCTTCACCTTTGTCTTCAGCATCACGGGGATGCGCCTTTCATCGTCAGTCAGCCAGATGTATATCTCCCCTTTGCGGTAGAAGATCCCTTCGGACTGCATAAGCGGTTTAACCACGATGGTATTAAATTCCCCCGCAGGTACTTCGACCTTCTCCTTTCTCAGCACCTGCACCTCGACATTCCAGACCTTCTTGCTGTCAAAGACCGTCACATACACGGATTTGCCTACCTCAAGATGCTGTGTCCTGAGGAAGTAAAAGCTCGACAGGGGATCGAGAATGAAAGAGGGTACCTCAAACTCCTTCCGTTCGCTTTCCAGGTGATCGATATATGTCGCCTTTAATGCAGCGTGATCGAAGATCACCTCTTTGTTCTTGCGGTTCTTCCCCTCACGTATATTGAGACGGTAATTCACGGGCCGGCCGATCCCGGGGTCTTCTGGTTCCTCTGAAGCCTGGTCTCGGCGATATCATTCACCATATAAAAGACCGATATCCATCTAGCGGATCTTGCCGTGGACGTTATCGTGATATCGTCTCCGTTCTGCCGTATCGCGAGGGATGCCTCCCCCGCCTTGATCCCCGTCCAGGTGAGGTCATAGTTCAGGGTTTCCGGGATCTTAACGGAAAAGACTTCAGCAGCAAAAACACTCACGGGGCAGACGACGAGAATGAGCAGAAGAACCGCGCTCCTGAGAGATCTGAGAGTCACATGCCGCGGGGTACACCTATCGCTGTTTCTGAAAAGGGATAACATCTTTTGTTATATTAATACATGAGGGTAATTCCTGCAATAGATTTGAAGGCGGGCAAGTGCGTCAGGCTCCTCCAGGGCAGGGACGACGCGGTAACTGTCTATTCGGATGATCCGGTGTCAACGGCAATACGCTGGCAGTCATGTGGCGCCCGGCTCCTCCATGTGGTCGACCTCGACGGCGCATTCACCGGCGATCAGAAGAACCTTGAAGCTATCAGCAAGATCCGTGACGCTGTAGAGATGGAGATCGAGGTAGGAGGAGGGATAAGGGACCTGAAAAAGATGGAAGAACTTATCACCCTGGGGATTGACAGGATGATCCTGGGAACTGTGGCCGTGGAACAGCCGGAGCTGGTATCCGAGGCATGCAGGAGAGTTCCCGGGACGCATCCTTGCGGGTATCGACGCCAGGGACGGAAAGGTCGCGGTCAAGGGATGGGTCGAAGTCACTTCAGTGGATGCAAAGACCCTGGCAAGAGAAGCGGAAAGAAAAGGTGTTGCCGGAATAATCTATACTGACATCTCGACGGACGGCATGATGACCGGACCGAATATGCGCGCAATGGAGGAGATGGTGAAGACGGTGAGCATCCCGGTCATAGCATCCGGGGGCGTATCTTCCCTTGAGGATATCAGACATCTCATGGGGATACATGGTCTCTGGGGCGTGATCACCGGCAAGGCCATCTATTCGGGAAGTCTTGATCTGAAAGAGGCGATAAAGCTTGGGAGTCGTGAAACCGTGAGGAGCGAGACGTGAAAAGCAAAGACACACCGAGAAAGAGTTTTCTCGTGCTCTTTACCCCTTGCTGTCCACGATTTACCCCATACTTTTTTTGATATGCTTGCAAAAAGAATAATTCCATGTCTGGACGTAAAGGACGGCAGGGTCGTCAAAGGGGTGAGTTTCGTCAACCTGCGGGACGCGGGGGACCCTGTAGAGGATGCCAAGTTCTATGATGAGCAGGGCGCTGATGAACTCATCTTCCTCGACATCACCGCATCCCACGAAAAGAGAAAGATCATCATTGATGTGGTCGAAAGAACCGCCAATGATGTCTTCATGCCCCTCACCGTGGGCGGCGGGATAAAGAGCCTTGATGATATCAGGGACCTCCTTCGGGCAGGCTGTGATAAGGTCTCGGTGAATACCACTGCGGTGAAAGACCCCTTCTTCATCAAGAGGGCTGCAGAGCGGTTCGGAAGCCAGTGCATCGTGGTTGCCATAGATGCCAAGAGAGTGACAGGGAACATGTCCGGGGCAACCGGTGAAGACTGGTTTGACGACCCTTCCCTGAAAGATGTCTGTCTGACGCTGCCCGCCCGTGAGCTGACGTGGGCCATCTCGACCCACGGCGGAAGAAAAATGAAGCTCATCGATGCCGTACAATGGGCGAAGAGAATAGAGGAACTGGGCGCAGGAGAAATCATGCTCACCAGCATGGACATGGACGGGACAAAGGACGGTTATGACATAGAGCTGACCAAAGCGGTGTCAGAGGCGATCTCTATCCCCGTGATCGCATCAGGGGGTGCGGGGACCCTTGAGCACCTCTATGAAGGGCTTGTGCACGGGAAGGCGGATGCTGCCCTTGCAGCGTCCATATTTCACTTCAGGGAATACACCGTCAGGGAAGCAAAGGAATATCTAAGAGCAAAGGGAGTGGCGGTCAGGCTGTGATCGTAATGCGTCACCAGGGCACCAGGCCTTTGACACTATGACACCTTGACACGCTGACACTCATTCCGCTTTTCGATCCTGTGCTCTTCGATCAGTTCGCGGCCGGCAGGGGGCACAGTGATTGTCGCCGCGCTACCCGCGATGCTCGCTCCATACGGACTGTTCTCATCACGCTCCCTGGCCCTTCCGCCTGGAGCTCTGCGACCTCTCGTGATGGTCACTTCAACGAAGGGAAGATGTTTTGCATCCGAATACCGTGCACAGAAAGAGGCTGCAAGGGGAATAAAATGCCCGGAATCCGCGCCGCAGAGAAGCACCACCGGGCTTCCCACTCCTGCCACCCTGAAGAGATAACTGTCTGCAGCTGCAAAGGACTCTATGACCCCGTTTTCCTTCTCATCCCTGCCCACAATGGCCTTGCACGTAGGCGAGAGCCTGAAGTGTCTTCCCGCCCGGAGGAGATGCAGGTCATTAAGGGAAGGCTCAGGGGTATGGTCAAGGAGTTCACGCAACCTGAAGGAGAAGTTCGGCTCGGTAAGAAGGCACCCCCCGGCCGGTGCAGGGTAATCCGTCAATCCCAGTTCCTTCGCCAGGGCCATCTGGGGCCTTCTTGACCTGCCGCTGAAGTTATAGAGCAGTTCTCTCTTCACGAGCCCTTCCCGTTCGGGCACGGTTTCATTGAAGAGTTGCGCGCTCAGGGGTCTCAGCACATATCCTTTCACGCCTGCGTCCCTGTCGATGATATTCAGCGTATCCCTCCTCTGGCTCATGGGCCTCTGGCCCAGTACCTCACCGGTAACAATAAAATCGGCACCGATCAGCCCCATGAGTTCCTTTGCCTCCCTGAGCATGAGGATCCTGCAGTCAATGCACGGGTTCATGTTCCTGCCGTGGCCGTATTTCGGATTCTTCACGATCTCGATGAACTCATCCGCCAGGTGTGAGAGCTTCACTTTAAACCCGAACTTCTCGGCGGCAGGATAGGGATTCTTCGAACACGAGGAACTGTCGCTTATATCGCAGCCGAAGTGCGTGAGGAACGTGACCGCTGTAATATCAATGCCTTGCCTCAGTAATACAAGGATCGCCAGAGTGCTGTCCAGTCCGCCAGAGAGCAATGCTATCGCTCTTGCCATTTCAGCTGCCGTCGCCTTTCACGCCTCACTCCTCACACTTCACACCTTGCGCTTTGTGGTTTCTTTCAATGATTCGCCGATTTTCTCCGGGGTTACCACCGCAGCCCCCACCTCACCCACCACGATGCCCGCAGCATGGTTTGCGATGACCGCAGCCTCCTGCATAGACGCTCCGGAGGCACAGGCAAGGGTAAATGTTGCGATCACGGTATCACCTGCGCCAGTGACATCATACACGTGCCTCGCCACAGTGGGAATATGGGTGATCCTGTTCTTCTCAAAAAGGCTCATCCCTTCTTCACCCCTTGTTATCAGCACAGCCCCGCAGGAGAGTCTGCTCATGAGGGCCTTCCCCGCCTTGATAAGGGACATCCCGTCCTTTATCTCCACGCCCGATCCCTGGGAAGCCTCCACAAGATTTGGAGTGATGATAGAGACGCCTTTATAGAAGTGAAAATGGCCCACCTTCGGGTCAACAGCCAGGAGCTTTTTCTGTGGCCTTGAAACCCGCAGGACCCCCTGAATGAGCTCATGGGACACCATTCCCTTCTTATAGTCGGACACGATGATCGCATCATGCTCATGGACGGCATGTTTCAGAAATCCTATGATATCCTCCATGACTTTTCCGGCGATCCTGCTCTTGTCCTCTTTGTCAAAGCGCACCACCTGCTGGTTATGGGCTATCACCCTCGTCTTCATGGTGGTCGGCCTTGAATCTTCGAAGAGTGCGCACCCAATACCCTTGTCTTCAAGGAGCTGCGCAAGGACCTCCCCTGCCCTGTCCTTTCCCGCCACCCCTGCCACGGTAACATCACCTCCCAGGGAAATGATGTTGTTTGCCACATTGGCCGCCCCGCCGAGCATGAAGTTGTCGGCAGTGACCTCGACCACGGGAACAGGCGCCTCGGGAGAAATCCGGCTCACTTTGCCCCATATGTACCGGTCAAGGATGAGGTCGCCTATCACCAGTATCCTGCTCTTCTTGAAGTTTCTGAGAATACCCTCGAGTTTCATAATAAGAAAATACCGCACCTCACTCGAAAAAAGCAACAAATGGATTAGGGAAGTTACTGATCTTCAGGATTTTCCCCTTGATCAAGGCCGTGATGTGAAGCACGGTCTCATAAAACCTGCGCGGCGCAACAGGAACCGGTTCTGTTCCGAGAACAATATCAGGGGCTCAGGTGCAGCAGACATAAAGCTCAGGAATGATTTTGCTTGATTTCTTAAGTAGCAGGTGTTTTATAATTAGCAGCACGAACACATGGCGGGAAGAAAGCTCACAAAAGAATTGACCGACGACGAAAAAAAGAGGCATGCCCCTCTATCCCATCGGGGTCGTCTCCGAACTCCTCGGAACCACGGACCAGACATTACGACTCTATGAAAAGCACGGCCTCATAAAACCTGCGCGGCGCAACAAGAACCGGTTCTATTCCGAGAACGACATCAAGTGGCTCAGGTGTGTGCGGGACCTCATCCATGTGAAAAAAATCAGCATCGAAGGGATCAAGAAACTCCTCGAATTTGCGCCGTGCTGGGAAATCACCGCCTGTCCCGATGAGAGGAAGATCAGGTGCACCGCCTTCATCGACAAGACAAAACCGTGCTGGGAACTGAACAGGATGATCTGCAACAAGGAAGCCGGGAAGGACTGCGACGAGTGCATCGTGTACCTTGCGCGCTACGACAGAAAGAGGAAAAACTAACCTCTTCTCCTGAAAAGCATACGCCTCCCCGTGCCTTCACGGATGCCGGAGTGACTTCAGAATCGTGAACGCCTTACCCGATAAGAAGACGGATTACTTCCCCTTCTTCATGTCAATGGATTTGGCAGAGACTTTGGGATCGATGAGATACGCCTCCTTGAAATACCGGGCGGTCTCGGTATCGCCCCAGAAGTTCTCCTTCCCCTTGCGAGATCCTTTTCTCTTTACCTCGTAGTTCGCATAGCCGAGCAGATAAAGCGCCTCCGCGTCCGGCTTCTGTGCAACGTAATCACTGAGATACTTCACCGCGGTACTGTAGTCTTTCTTGAGATACGCGCGGCGGCCCTTCTCGAACAGTTCGTCCTGTGCATACAGCACCTGGACCGAAAAGATTACAGCAACCAGAACAGCGAAGAAGAGTACTGCGGTTCTTTGCATCATGCACCTCCTAATCAAAATCCGGTTTCAACGGTTCCCTTGTCTCTCTGATCCCCGGGGACAAAGAATACTCCCTGGGCTGGGTACCGCGTTTAAAATATTCCCTTATCCCTGACCCCGTATCTTTTGCAAGGAGTCCACTGCCGGGATCTATGGGATAACTCACGATCCCTTCCGGCATTGCAAAAGTATGCTCTCCGATCTCCACGGCTCTCATGAAACTGACCCAGACGGGGGATGCAGCCCGCGCTCCCGTCTCCTGATTCCCGAGAGGTCGCATGTCATCAAAGCCCACCCACACAGCTGCAAGCATATCCGGCACATACCCGACAAACCATGCGTCCCGGTAGTCATTGGTCGTCCCGGTTTTTCCCGCCACGGGTCTTCCCAGGGCCTTTGCCCTCCATCCTGTCCCATAGTTTACAACATCTTCCATCATCGAGGTAATCAAGAAAGCGGTCTCAGCGGCTATGACCTGATCTCCCGCCGGTTCACTGCTCTCCAGAACTCTCCCCTGTGAGTCGGTGACATACTTAACGGAAATGGGCTTCATCTTCATGCCGCCGCTGGCAAACACGCTGTACCCAGCGGCCAGTTCCAGGGGTGTCACGCTCATGCTGCCAAGGGCAATGCTCAGATTGTGGGGCATGTCGCTGTCGATCCCGATCTTTCTGGTAAATTCGATCAGCTTGTCGACCCCCATCGCGTCCACCAGTTTTACGGTAACAACGTTCCGGGAATATGCCAGCGCTTCCCGCAGCCGCGTAAGGCCGTAGTGTTTGCGGTCATAGTTCTCGGGACTCCAGTCCCCCTTCGGCCCGCCCTTGTACGTTACCGGCTCGTCGTTGATCACGCTGGCAGGGGTAAACCCATTATCCATGGCAGCGGCATAGATCACCGGCTTGAAGGCAGAACCGGGCTGCCTCTTTGCGAACACAGCCCTGTTGAATTCTGACCGCGAGTAATCGTATCCACCCACCAGCGCCCTGATAAACCCTGTGCTGGGATCCATGGCCACGAGAGCTCCCTCTGCCTCCGGCTCCTGCTCCAGGGTCAGCTCCGCCATGTGACCCTTTGATGACCTGAATCCCACTTTCACCACGTCGCCGACCTTGAGTATCTTGTCCAGCGTGAAATTGCTGATCTGGCTTGTCTTGCCGCTTTTCGGATCCAGCCGGGTGGCCGCCCACCGCGCGTTCTCCATTGAGAGTCTCCCGATCACCCCCCTCGCCTTCAGGATCGCCTCTTTGGCACTCACCCTGAGGACGACTCCCGATACAACATCTCCGGTGTTGGTGATGACGGAAGAGACGGAATCCTTTTTCTTCATTTCCTTGTCCACATCCACGTCCCGGTGATCAATGCGGCCCCTCCATCCCCTTCTCTTGTCAAGCTCCCGCAGCCCTTCCTGAAGGGCCTGGGCAGCCGCGGCCTGCGCACGCTTGTCCAGCGTGGTATGGACGCTCAGTCCGCCCTTGTATACCGCATCAACCCCGTATCTCTCCTCGAGGTATTTCCTCACATACTCCACGAAGTAGTTGTTTGCCTCCTGACCCTTCCGGATGGTCGAAAGATAGAGCGGCTGTTTTGCCGCCTTTTCCTTCTCGGACCGCTTTATATACCCTTCCTCTTCCATGCGCCCAAGGACCGTTCTCCTGCCTGTCCTTGGCCTTTGTGAGATTGTTATAGGGAGAATAAGTAGCAGGCGCCTTAATCAGACCGGCCAGAAGGGCTGCCTCGGGAACGGTGACCTCCTTGACGGATTTACCGAAATATACCCTCGACGCCATCTCCATACCGTAGGCGCCGTGTCCGAGATATACCCTGTTGAGATAGAGTTCAAGGATATCCGTTTTATCCAGGTTCTTTTCGATCTTCATCGCCAGGGCGGCTTCCCTCACCTTTCTCTGCAGCGTCTTTTCGGGCGTGAGAAAGGTGATCTTGGCAAGCTGCTGCGTTATGGTGCTCCCGCCTTCCTTAAGACCGACATGGAGCACGTCCTTCACCGCCGCCCTTACAATGGCAAGGTAGTCTATGCCCTTATGCTTCCAGAACCTCCCGTCCTCCACAGCCACCACCGCATTCACCAGGTATTGGGGCATCCTGTTCAGGGGCACAAAGACCCCTTTTTCTATCTTGAGCTCTCCCACCAGGGTATCGTCATCAGCATAGACCTTCGTACCCGGGACTGCCTTGTACTGCTTAAGCTCTTCCACAGAGGGAACCCCTCCCAGGGCGATATACGCCCCTGCTGAAATACCCAGGACAACTGCGATAATGATTAAGAAAAGGAGGTTCCGTACCCGCGAGGATTTCATTGATTTCCGCTACGCCTGATCGTCATTCAAAATTATACCCCCCGACACGCTTTTCTGTCAAAATAAAGAGCCTGTAAAGAGAGCGCTGTGGATCCGGAAAAGTCTTTGCGTGCCTGTGCTGGAAGGCAAGCGTTTGTCATTCCATGCGCTCATTATCCATTTCACAATGGACCAACAATCATTTCACAGCAAAATATAATATAAATCAAGGACTTACGTTTTTCTTATTTTTTTCTTGACAGATACCATATATTGTGGTTAAATCTACTCTGGACAGCAAAAGAATACAAAACCTAGAGATAATCCATTGTGATAACGAGGTTCTTGAAGGAAGTAGAGAAAGGGGTCAGTAACCAGCCTGTTTTCCCAGCATACGGAAGATTTTACAAAGCTTTACTGTTCAGAAATCCCTTTTTTCGATAACACCGAATTCATACATTTCAGAGGAGGAATCATGAAGGTTTCAAGCGGTCTCAGCCTCACCCCGAATGCGGTGAAGGTCCTCGAGAAGAGGTACCTTAAGAAAGACGAAGAGGGCAAGATCGTAGAGACCCCTGATGAGATGTTCAGGAGGATCTCAAAGGCGGTGGCATCTGCTGACCTGGCCTACGGAAAGACCCCCGAGAAAGTGGCGAGGACAGAAGAGGAATTCTATGGCATGATGACCTCCCTCTCCTTCCTTCCCAACAGTCCCACCCTCATGAACGCAGGCAGGAGGCTGGGACAACTCAGCGCCTGTTTTGTTCTTCCTGTGGGCGACTCAATGGAATCCATATTCGATGCGGTGAAGAATGCTGCTATCATTCACAAGTCAGGGGGCGGTACCGGTTTCAGTTTCTCGAGGCTGAGACCTAACGGCGACGTGGTGGGTTCCACAAAAGGCATCTCCTCCGGCCCCATATCCTTTATGACCGTCTTCGATACCGCCACAGAGGCGGTGAAACAGGGGGGGACAAGGCGTGGTGCCAACATGGGCCTGCTGAGGGTGGACCATCCCGACATCCTCGATTTCATCACCTGCAAGGACGAAAATACCAGGCTCAACAACTTCAATATCTCGGTGGGCCTCACCGAAGAGTTTATGAAGGCCCTGGATGAAGACCGGGAATATTACCTCCTCAACCCCAGGACCAAGCAGGTGACGCAAAAGCTCAGGGCAAAGGACGTCTTCCACCTCATCGTGAACCACGCATGGAAGAACGGTGAGCCCGGGATCGTCTTTCTCGACAGGTTGAACGAGTCGAATCCCACCCCGCACCTGGGAGAGATTGAGTCCACAAACCCCTGCGGTGAACAGCCTCTCCTCCCTTTCGAGTCCTGCAACCTCGGTTCTATAAACCTCCTGAAGATGGTAAAGACCGTCAGCGGTCAGCGGTCAGCGGTCAGCGATCAAAACGCATCGCCGCGCTATGAGGTTGACTGGGAAGGCCTGAAGGACATCACATGGAAGGCGGTGCACTTCCTTGACAATGTCATCGAAGTCAACAAATATCCCCTTACCCAGATCGAAGAGATGACAAAGGCAAACAGGAAGATCGGCCTCGGGGTCATGGGATGGGCGGACATGCTCATCCGCCTCGGCATCCCCTATAACTCACCTGACGCGGTCGTACTCGCCGAAGAGGTGATGGGGTTCATGCAGAAGGAAGGGAAGAACGCATCCGCTGCCCTTGCAGAAAAGCGGGGTGTCTTCCCGAACTATACAGGGAGCATCTATGACGGAAAGATTCGCCTGAGGAACGGCACGGTCACTACTATCGCACCCACCGGCACCCTTTCGATCATCGCAGGCTGTTCATCAGGCATCGAGCCCCTCTTTGCGGTCTCCTATGTAAGGACCGTGATGGAGGGCACAAAGCTGATCGAGGTGAACCCTCATTTCGAGGAAGTGGCAAAAGGAAGAGGCTTCTGGACGCGGAAGCTCATGGAGCAGGTGGCGGAGAAGGGAAGCCTCCACGGGTTCACCGAAATACCGGAAGAGGTGAGAAAGGTCTTTGTCACGGCCCATGACATCACGCCCCTTGAGCACGTGAAGATGCAGGGCGCGTTCCAGAAATATGTGGACAATGCAGTATCAAAGACCGTGAATTTCCCCCACCATGCGTCGCCTAAGGACGTGGAGGATGTCTATCTCCTGGCCTACAAACTCGGGTGCAAGGGGGTCACGGTGTACCGCGACGGCTCCAGGGAAGAACAGGTCCTTTCCACGGGAAAGACGGAACAGAAGACGCAGCGTCACGAGCAGACCGAAAAGATCCTCCCGAAGAAGAGACCCGAAGTGATACGGGGCACCACCCGGTTCATGAAGACCGGATGCGGCAACCTCTATGTCACCATCAACGAGGACGAAAACGGCCATCTCTTCGAGCTCTTCACCTCGATGGGCAAGGCAGGGGGGTGCGCCTCGAGCCAGGCAGAGGCCATAGGGAGGCTTGTCTCCCTTGCCTTCAGGTCGAATATCGACCCCTCAGAGGTGGTGAAGCAGCTTAAGGGAATCTCGTGCCACCAACCCGCGTGGTCCAATGGAGGGAAGATCCACTCCTGCTCCGACGCGATAGCAAAGGCCATGGAGAAATATCATATGAGATCCGAAAAAGGGAACGGCAACGGCCATAAGGACGGCCACCAGGAGATGATGATCATGGGCGCCTGTCCTGAATGCGGCGGAGCGGTTGAGCACGAAGGAGGCTGTGCGGTCTGTCATAACTGCGGGTTCACCCGCTGCGGATAGGGGGGCCAGGGATGCAGCCAGATACCCGCACCTGTATCGCATACATAGCAGGCAGGATCGTCTCAGGCAGGGGACATTTTGTCCTGTACGACTATGCCCGCGCCCTGCATATCGATATGTCAGGCCGCACCCATTCCCACTGCCTGAGACAGTTCGGGAACGCGAGGAAGATTTCTCTGTCCCGCTCTGACAGGGGAGGCAGGTACCGGTATACCTGCAGAAGCGGCCATTTCTTCGACGTCGCCGTCCACGACACTACCTTCATCGGATATGTGAGCGAAGGCTCTTCTCATTTCATCGGTACGGTAAGGGGAGAAGCCATCTACCTCTATGACTACAGTGAATCTGCCGATTTCAGTTACAGGATATCAAGACGTGCAGTGGAGGACGACACGTATTCTCTGCTTTGCATTGACTGAAGCGTAGCGGACAACGGGAGGATGTATGAAACACGATAACGGGAAGAGGCGCTTCAAGAGGCTTTCGTGGGATGAATACTTCATAGAGATATCCCTGGTAGTATCCGCTCGATCCACCTGCCTCCGGAGGAGATACGGCGCGGTCATCGTGAAGGACAACGTCATCGTCAGCACGGGCTACAACGGCGCGCCGCGCGGCTCGGTGAACTGCACTGACCGCGGCACCTGCAAGCGGCAGGAACTGAACATCCCGGCCGGGGAGCGGTATGAACTCTGCGAGGCGGTCCATGCAGAACAGAACGCCATCATCAACGGAGCCCCCGAGCGAATGAAGGACGCCACCATCTACATCGCGGGGTTCGAGGACAGCGACCTGTTCGCAGAAGGAAGGCCTTGCCTCCTCTGCAGGAGGATGATACGGAACGCGCGAATACAGCACGTTGTCTACCTCTCGAAGGACGGCAGCATCGTACGCGTGGAGGATGTGCAGGAGCTGGATGCTGCGCCGATCACAATGGAATGAGGATTCCGATCCTGGAGCAAAAAGGAGCGCACTCATGGGGCTGAGAGGGAAGATGCTGTTTGCCGTGCTTCTCGTGTTTCTTGCGGTCACTGTTGCCGCGGCACAAGAGGATGAAGGAGGACAGGCGTATAAGGACACCCCCTACTTCTCGGGAATGCCGAACTATTACATCAGTGACGCCGGCGATAAAGAGTTTGACGAATACCACTTCTACAATGGCAAGAACTGCACCACAGTGGAAGGGCAGAAGTTCTTGAGGGTGTACTCATGGAAGCAGACCGCGAAGCAGGGCAGCGACCTCCAGATCACCCGGAATTACGCAAACGCTGTGCGGAGCATGGGGGGAACTGTCTTCTTCGAGGGACAGTGCTCAGGCGCCGACTGCGCGGAGAATTGCGGCTACCGGATGATGACAGGCAAGATCACAAAAGGTGGCAATGAGGTGTGGGTCGAAGTCGTTCCATACAACGATGGGGGAGATTACCACATGACCATCATCGTCAAAGAGGCGATGAAACAGGACGTCACTGCAGGCGATATGCTGAAGGCCTTAAATGCCGACGGGCACATCGCCCTTTATATCAATTTTGATACCGGCATGGCGATCATCAAACCTGAATCACAGCCCGTCATCAACGAGATTGCCGCGCTCATGAAGAAGAACCCCGACCTCAGGCTTGGCATAGAGGGCCATACCGATAACGTGGGCGACCGCAAAAACAATAAGTTTCTTTCAGAAGAGCGCGCCAGGTCCGTTGTAGGAGCATTAGTGAACCTGGGCATCGATCCAAAACGTCTCACCCCTGCCGGATTCGGGCCGGACAGGCCCATTGCCGACAATAAGACTGAGGAAGGAAAGGCAAAGAATAGAAGAGTGGAATTGGTGAAGAAGTAAGGAGAAACCAGAGGGCAGTTCATCGAGAACTGCCTTAGGCGTAGGCTGTGCGGCAAGAGTTTCCCGTGGTACTCTTTAATTACTCGAGGAGGTGAAAGATGGGGGAAAAACGCTCTCTATTTTTCTTGGGAGCTCTGCTCATAGTGATTTCTTTAAGTGCCTGTGCCACCACGCGCACCGAAGATCCGGAAGAGAGGGTCATTGCGGCCTATATACAGCAATGCAAGAGCCTGGAATATAAGTGGAAACATGGGGAAGTGTACGTCGTGGACCCCACAAGGAACATAACGGACAGGGGATGTCCCACTGCATTGATGCGGGGATGGAGGGACGGCGTCCTGATCGTGGAAAAGGAAGTGGAAGTGTGCGAGTGTAAAGAGCGGCACAGGAAATAGGGAGACACGGAAGAGAAGAACCGGGGTGCGGCAGACCCAGCGGCAAATATAAGACCCGGAAGGTAAGACATGAACTACAAACAATTTATCAACCTGAACTGCGAATTCCTTCCGTGCCATACTCTGAAAGACTGGCATTCATGCCTGTTCTGCTATGCCCCTTATTTCTGCTTTCCTGCCCCGGTTCATTCTCAGTCCTGCCCTCGGGCATGAAAGACTGTTCCAGGTGCGTTATCCCCCACACCGTAACCGGCTGGGACGTCATCCAGAATGAACTCCAGGAACAGTTGTACAGTCAGGGCAAAAGATCTATAGAGGTTTAGACTTACCGTTTTCCGTGTTTCCGGTCTGTTTAGCCCCCCTTTGAAAATCTTAGTGAGCGAAAGAGGCCCAAGGGTTAAGAATTTTAGAGTGTCTGAGCCCCGAAATTCTTAAATCAGAGAAATCCTTGCGGGGCGAGTTTGCTAAAATTTACCGGAGGCCGACTGAGCGAACGCCCGAAGATTTTCAGGGGTGCCGTTCTTTTGGTTACTTTTCTTGGGCAAGCAAGAAAAGTAACCGGGGTAGGGGGCAGCGCCCTCTTCCGAGCCACATTGCTTTTCTTCCGGGAAAAGAATTAGTATCGGTACAAGGGGAGGGAAAGCAATTTCCCGCTTTTGGTAGTAAACCTTCTCGTTCTTGCAGAGGTCTGAGAATGAAGTACCACATATTCAGGCCGGGGCATCTCTGGATAAACTTCAATATTGCTCTCTTTCTTGGATATACCCTGTTCGGCATCCCTTCACTGTTCTGGCCCGCCCCGCTAAAGAATGTTGGATTTATTCTGCTCCACCTCGCCACATTGGCAGTTGACGCCTTTGTCGTCTATGCGCTGATCATGAGGAAATTCCGCATCAACTATCTTATCGTGCTCATTTCTCTTCTCATGGTCGTGCATCTCCTGCTTTTCATATTGGTCCCCCTGGGGATGGTGCTCGCCTACATCGGTCCCTCAAGGGCGTTTTACACGCTTTTTCTCACCCTCACGTCCCAGTTTGGAGGGGTGAAATTCTCCTCGTACGCACTCCTGACATTCAATGCTGTTATGGTCATCATTCATCTCAAGAATATCTTTTACTTCAAGAGAAGAGACGTGGCTGCTCTGTTCCACGCATAGTGCTTCTTGCGCCTCTTTTTTCTACAATAGCCTGCATCTCATCTGTTCTGTTACAATAGTGAACCCAACAAACGGAGGAGAACATGAAAAGAATAGCTTATTTTGTTGTGCTCATCCTCATCATCGGCGGATGTCAGCAGCAGAAGGAAGAGCCGCAGTCCAAACCCCAATTCCCTGCAGGCCCGATTCTGGCACCGGACACCCTGAGGCTGGCCCAGGAGGCGGTAAAGGTGGACCCGAAGAACGTGAATGCATGGATACAACTCGGCAACATGCTGATGGACTCTTCCCGTTTCAACGAGGCCGTCGACGCATATCAAAAGGCGCTGGAGCTTGACCCCAAGAACGTCGACGTAAGGGTTGATATGGGAACGTGCTACAGGAACAGCGGCAAGGCTGATATGGCACTGAAGGAATACAGGAAGGCCGTGGAACTGAACCCGAACCATGCCTTTGCACACCTGAACCTGGCTGTTGTTCTGGGAAGCGACTTTAAAGACAAGGCCCAGGCCATAAAGGAATATGAGAAATATCTTCAGCTTGTGCCAAATGCGCAGAACGCAGCGCAGGTCAGGCAGCAGATACAGAACCTGAAGACTTCAAAATAAGAAACCCCTTCACCATGGGGTGTCCTCTCTATGCCGACAATGATCTTAGGAGGGATATATGCCGTATGTGAATATCAGGATAACAAAGGACGGCGCCACTGCTGAACAGAAGGCAGAAGTTATCAAAGGCGTCACAAAGCTCCTTGCGGACATCCTTGGAAAGAACCCGCAGACCACGATGGTCGTCATTGACGAAGTCGAGACCGACAACTGGGGGATCGGTGGGGAGACCGTGACAGTGCGGCGGAAACGCGGTTAGAGTCTGAGAACGGGCGGCCACCATTGTTGATATGGGAACATCAGACGAAAGAGGCTTTAATCTTAAGGTCCTTCTCATCCTTTCCCTGGGACATCTCACCACGGACATCTATCAGAGTTCTCTCCCTGCGGTCCTGCCCTTCCTGAAAGACAAGCTGGACCTTTCTTACACCGCCGCGGGAATCATCGTGATGGCCTCGAGTGTGAGTTCCTCCGTTATCCAGCCGGTCTTCGGGTTCCTCTCCGACAAAAAGGAGAAACCCCTTCTTCTTCCCTTCGGCTGTCTCTGCGCAGGAGCGGGATTTTCTCTTATTCCCCTGTCCTCCTCATATGCCGTCATACTCGCCCTGGTGATCCTGAGCGGACTGGGGGTCGCTTCTTATCACCCCGAAGGCTACCGGACAGCATATTTCTTCACCGGAGAGAGAAAGGCAACGGGGATGTCCATCTTCTCTGTGGGAGGGAATCTCGGGTTTGCCCTCGGTCCCCTCGTCTCCCTCTCCATCATCACCCATGCAGGCTTTTCCTTCCTTCCGGTGGTGATCATTTTTTCCCTTTTCTTCATCGCCGTGCTCACGGTCTTCTGGAAAAGGCTCGCTCTCCCCAGGGCGAAGGAGCAGACGAGAAAGGAAGAAAAGGAAAAGATGCTGAAGGGAACAACTCTCTCCCTTTCGCTGATCATCGCAGTCGTGGTGATGCGCTCGTGGACCCAGTTCGGGCTCATGACCTACATCCCCTTCTACTTTATCGACTACCTGAAAGGTGACCCTGCCCAGGCGGGAAAGCTTCTCTCGGTCTTCCTCCTTGGCGGCGTCGTGGGCACTCTCGGAGGGTCTCCCCTAGCCGACCGCTGGGGACATAAGTTCTATTTGACCCTTTCGATGCTCTTCACCGCCCTGATCTTTCCCATGGTCTTTGTCGCCAGTGGGTTCCTCCTGTTCCTGACCGTCGGGGTTCTCGGCATGGTGCTCATCTCGACCTTCACCGTCACGATTGTGATGGCACAGCAACTCCTGCCAAGGAACCTTGGCGTTGCATCCGGCCTGATGGTGGGTTTTGCTATCGGGACAGGAGGGATCGGGGTGACTCTCCTCGGGATTATCGCAGATCATGTCGGAGTACCGGCTGCCCTGAAGGCGATAATCGTCCTCCCCCTCACAGGACTTATGCTGAGCATGCTCCTCAGGTATCCTGTGAAAAAAAACGACTCATGAGAAAAGAGAAAACATTGTGTTAGAATTTTAGAGCGCGATGAAGAAAACGTACGGCACAAAAGAGAGCCTCCTGAGAGAACTGGACGAGATGAGGCGAAAGCTCCACGAGATCGAGCAGTGCAGGCGCGACTTCCGGAGTGTGCAGGAGAAGTATGAAAAGCTCCTGGAGTCTGCTCCCGATGCCCTGGTGTTCGTTAACAGAGAGGCAAAAATCGTGCTGATAAACGCACAGCTTGAAAGGCTCTTCGGGTACTCGGAAGAAGAACTGGTGGGGAAAGACCTGCACGTCCTGATACCGGAACGGTTCCGCTCAAAGCACCGCGAGCATATGGCAGCGTATTTTTCCGTCCCCCGCATCCGGCCCATGGGCAGCGGCCTGAAGATCGTCGGCCTGAGAAAGGACGGGACTGAATTCCCCGCCGACATCAGTCTGAGTCCCCTGGAGAACGGAAGGCGAGTTCCTCGCCACAGGGGCCGTCAGGGACATTTCCGAACGGAAGCGTGCCGAGGAGCTCATCGAGCGGAACTACCATATCCAGCGGGTGATCAGCTCGGTCCTCAGGATCTCCCTGGAGCCTGTCCCGGTGGACGAGCAGATGGAACGTGTCCTCAACCTCATCTTCACCATACCGGGCCTTGCCTTGGAGTCAAAGGGGGCCATCTACCTCGTGGAGGATGAACCGGGGATCCTCGTGCTGAAGGCCCCGCGCAAGGATTCCTTTTCCGGGGAGCTCCCGTGCGAGAGGATTGCCTTCGGGAAATGTCTCTGCGGCGCGGCAGCATCAACCTGCACCACGGTATTTGCTGACTGCCTTGATGGCCGTCATGAGATCACCGCCGTGAACGACTTCCCCCACGGTCACTACTGCGTGCCCATTGTTTCGGGCAATGAGACCCTGGGACTGATCAATGTCTTTGTGAGGGAGGGGCATAAGAGAAGCATTGGTGAGGAGGAATTCCTCACCAATGTCGCCCATACCCTTGCCGGCGTCATCCGGCGCTCCAGGACAGAACGGGAAAAGGACCGGCTCCGGGAGCAGCTTGCTCAGTCAGAAAAACTCTCTGCCCTGGGAAGGATCACCGCCAGCGTAGCGGACGAGATCAGGAATCCCCTCACCTCCGTGGGCGGATTTGCCAGGAACTCTACAGGAAGATCCCTGACGGCGCCACCGAGAAGGAATATGCTGATTTCATTATCTCCGAGGTGAACCGTCTGGAGAGTATCCTCCACGACGTCCTTGTCTTTTCACGGGGAGGAGGTCCCCGGAGAAGGGAAAACGACCTTCACGCGATTATCGAAGATGCAGTGAAGCCTTTTGAAGAACGCTGCAGAAGTCTGTCCATAGTAGTTCAGAGATCATTCGGAGATATTCCCCATTTGAACATCGACAAAGAGCAGGTCCTTGAGGCGGTGAAGAACCTCGTTGCCAACGCGGTTGACGCGATGCCGCAGGGCGGGACCCTGAATCTCATCACCGCCGTGGAGACGGTGGAAGAGAAGCCCTACGTCACCGTGAAGATAGGAGATACCGGCCAGGGGATCCCTGAAGAGACAATGAAAATGATCTTTGAACCTTTCTTCACCACAAAGATCCAGCCAAAGGGAACGGGTCTCGGCCTTCCCATCGCAAAGAAGATCGTGGAAGATCACGGAGGCCTCATCCTGGTCGAAAGCGCGCCTGGTTCCGGTTCGACCTTCAGCCTTTCTTTCCCGCGCGATATCCCTGCTTAAGGGATGGGGGCTCAAGGGAAAATATCCGGGGGACAGGAGGTACCTGTCCCCCTTTGGGACCGCTTACTGAGCGAGCTTCAGACTCTTCGCTGCTGTTTTGATGTCATCGTCATTAAACTTTGCATGCATCTTGGCAGAGGGGCCTTCCTTGACCGCCTTCATAAAATCCGCAGCATTCTTGATGTTCTTTTTTGCCACGATCTTATCCAATGCCTTGTCGCCCTTGTGGCAGGACGCACACTTATCTTCCGCGGTAAAGCCAAGGGCCGCAACCCCAAGGACGAAAACAAGAGCAACGATGATTGCCGTAACTCTTTTCATTCTTTCTCACCTCCTTTCCCATTTAAGCGCCTTCTCGCAGACCCCACCATGGGGCACTGCTTGTGTTCTTCTTGATGGCCTCAGTCGTTGAGGAGCACACAGCCCCGAACCAAAAAATGGCTTACTCCCCGGAAGGGGAGCAAGCCATGGGATAACAGAACGGTCTTCGACTGCCTGGCAGATCAGCTCAGATGCTTGCTGACCAGCTTGGTCATCTCGAACATCGTGACGGTCCTCTTTCCTCCGAACACTGCCCTGAGGTTCTCATCGGCATTGATATTTCTCTTGTTCACCGCATCCTGTAGCTTGTTCTTCTTGATGTACTGCCAAAGTTTCTTCACCACCTCTGTCCTCGGGATGGGCTTGTTCCCCACAACCTTGGCAAGGGCATCGCTGATCTTCATCGCTTTCATGAATGCTGGGTTCGGTTTCCTCTTGGCCTTCACGGTCTTCTTCTTTGCTACCTTTTTCACCACCTTCTTTGTCACCTTCTTTGCGACCTTTTTTGGTGCCATCTCTCCCTCCTTGTATCGTGAGCATCTCAATGATGCCATTGAGTTCCCTCTGTGCTAACTACATCCTACTAAACATCTCTCATCTTGTCAACCAATTTTCTTTATCCCCCGGGAATCGTTCCGGCTGCTGAAAAGGACGATCAGCAGTGACAGCCGGTCCTGTGCACCCCGCCCCTGACGGATTTGGACGACTACTTGACAGAGATCAGCTCCACCTCAAAGATCAGTGTCGCATTGGGGCCGATAACGCCCCCTGCCCCCTTCTCACCATAGGCAAGACTCGAAGGGATAACGAGCACCCACTTTGCCTCTTCTTTCATGAGCTGCAATGCCTCGGTCCACCCCGATATGACGCCGTTGACCGGAAAAGTTGCCGGTTGTCCGCGTTTATACGAACTGTCAAACTCCGAACCATCGATGAACGTCCCGCGGTAATGTACCGTAACAGTGTCTGTTGCCTTCGGCGACTTGCCTGTGCCCTCAGTGATCACCTTGTACTGCAACCCGCTGGGGAGGGTCTTCACTCCCTCCTTTTTCTTGTTGTCCGCGAGGAACTCCTCCCCCTCTTTCTTGCTCTTCTCGGCCACCTTCTTTGTTTCCTCAGCCTGCCTTGTCGTCATTTCCTGCCTGAAGGCATTCTTCACGGCAAGCATCTCCTCTTCGCTCATCAGGAGGGCGCTTCCCGAAAGGGAGTCCTTCAACCCCTGCAAAAGGACATCGGGATCAACATCAACCGCTTGTTTCTTCATGTTGTTCCCGGCCTCTACCCCCATAGTGTAGCTCAACTTCTCCTTCTGCGTCTTCAGTGTCATCTTCTCTGCAGCGCCTGCCTGGCCAGCCAGAAGAAAAATACCCAGGGCAACGAACCATCCGAATTTCATGAAAACTCCTTTCTGATTTCGATATTTCCGACGTGTCCCTGTCGGTTCGCTCATGAGGTATTGTAAATGTTTCCTTCGTGCGATGCAACGCTTTCCCTGAAAAGTGAGCACTGGGCAAAGGCCCACTTTCCCCGACATTTCACCGAGCCGGCGAGATGCCGGTCTCTCTTCAAGGACGAAAGGGGTCTTGAGAGGAAAAACGTGCTATACTATTGCTAACAACGTGCAAAGGAGGAATCGTTATGGCAAGAATGGTTACCTATGAGTGTGATGAATGCGGGTGTGAGATCGTCGTCACCGAGATGCCGGAAACCGAGTTGACTCCCATCTCCTGCTGCGGCATGGAAGTGACCGAGGTGTCATCTGCGGCCGCGAAGCCGGCGCAGAAGACGGTGAAAAAGACAGCAAAGAGGGTGGCGAAAAAAGTCGCAAAGAAAAAGGTCGTTTCACGGAAGAAACCGGCCGCAAAAAAGACCGCGAAGAAATCCAGATAGACCGGAAGGCTGCGGAAATACTTTTTCAAAAAAAAAGAAGGCTGCGATCAATATCGTTCTGAGCCGTATTACAGAGGATGGCTCCGAAAGGGAATTGGTCCGCCCTTCTCATGATCTCTGCCGGGGAACCCGCTCCCTTAATTGCCCCAGGGTCAAGGCTTCTTCCGGTAGAAAGAAGATTTGAATTTCTCCGGATGGAACGGATGCAGCCGGATGACCGTACACCCGGGGAGCTTTTCCTTTATCTGCTCATCCCTTACCCGCTGGTCATATCCCAGGGCGACGATATCGGGAGCAAGGTTGAGGAGAATAGAGAAGAGGTCCCCTTCCGGATTGCCGAGGACAACCCTGTCGGGGATGCCGGTCTGCTCCACGTTGGACCGCCGGCATTGCTCGTCATGATCCGGCTTGATACCCTTTATCTTCAGGACATTTGTGTCCCTGGCGACAATCACGACAAGTTCGCTTCCCAGGGCCTTTGCCTGGTTGAGAAAATCAACATGCCCCGGATGAAGATGGTCGAAGGTCCCCGCGCAGACGACCATCATGCCCATCCGGATGCTCCCTTCTTTCGGTTATGGTAACGCACGCTTCACCCTATTGTAGTAGAAAATGGTATAATGACGAAACCTTTATTTTCACTACCCTGTCGCATGCTCTCCGTCAACCGTGAGCGCACGATACGGTGAAAAGAGACGAAGGAAGCAATGGGAAACAGTGTCAATGATGTCCGTCGGGATGCGGTCCAAAAGATAAGAACCGCAGTGGAGCAGGGGTCTTCGTTTGAGGAGGCATGCTCCCTGATAGTGGTCAGGGACACCGGATTGAGGGAATCCATCATCAGCGACTCTCTGAAAGCTCTCATTGCCGAGATGCACGTTTCCCGGGGCATTCCCCTAAAAAACCTTGCCATGAGGCTGCGGGTGTCCCTCAGCCGGTTGTTGAATGCAAAGGAAGGCATGCCGGGAGAGAGCGGAGAAGCCGCGTCTGCAGGATCGCAGGTCGCATAGGGATCACTCCGGGGCAACCGGAAGGAATGGTCACCTATTCAAGGAAAAGGCCCGGGCGTATTCGATAACCGCCGCTGCCTGTTCTGCCAGGGCGGTGGCAAATTCGATCTCATCTTCGTGAAACGTCCTGTGAGCCTTCTTCGTCAGCACCCTGAGAACCCCGATCACGCTTCCCCGGAAAATCATAGGGATGACGAGCATGCTCCGTATGCCCTCCTCCTCCGCCTCTTTCCGGTATACGATTCTCGGGTCTGTCCTAACGTCGTAGAGAGCAACGGACTTGCCTTTCAGGGCATCTGCCACGCCTTTTTCGGCATCCACCGGCCCCTTCTTCAGATACCCTTCGCTCAGCCCGTATGCAGCAACGAGTTCCAGTCTCTTCCGGTGCGTGTCCAGCAGCCTGATGGTGGCGGCATCGGTATTCATGGCATCGGCAATCCGTCTGACGATAAGGTCCATCACTTCCTGCGCATTCAGCAATGAGCTCGCGGCCTTTGCAATATCCTGGAGGGCCTTCAGATATTTTGCCTCTTTATATTGCTGTTCGTACATCCTTGCATTCTCTATGGCGGTGCCGCACTGCTCAGCGAGGGCCGCGGCAAAGTCTGTATCCTGCCGGGTAAAATGTCTCACCTGCGCCGTGAGCAGTCTCAGGATCCCTATGACCCTGCCTCTCGCAATGACCGGAAGGGTGAGCATGCTCTTGATGCCTTCCTCTTCGGCCTCCTTCCGGTAATGGACCCTCGGGTCCGTGGACACATCGACCATAGCCACAGGCTTCTCATTAAGGGCCTCCCTGATATTCTCTTCCATATCCACCGGCCCCCTGCCGAGATATCGCTCGCTCAATCCGTAGGCGGCAGCCAGTTCGAGATATTTTCCCGATTCGTCCAGAAGTCGTATGGTTGCAGCCTTCAGGCCCATGACTTCCGGAAGTGTCCTCACGATCATATCGAGGACTTCCGTGAGCTGAAGAGATGAGCTCACCGCCTTGCTAACCTTCCGGTAGACCCTGAGATATTCCTTCTCCTTCGAAAGGGTCTTTTCAAAGACCCGGGCATTCACGATGGCAATGGCTGCCTGCTCGGCAATGGCAGCCACGAACTTCAGGTCATCCCCTGAATATTCCGTTGGTTCGGACGTATACATCCTGAGCACTCCGATCACCTCATCGCCGAATCGCAACGGGATCGAAAGGATGCTCCTGATCCCCTCGGCCAGGGCTTCTTCCCGGTACTTTGTATTCTCGTCGGCAGTGATGTCGTATATGGAAACAGGTTTTCCGGCCAGCGCATCAACAATGCTTCCGTCATAAACCACGGGACCCTTATTGGCATAGCGCTCATTCAGCCCATGGTAGGCCGCGAGCTCGAGCTGGTTTGTTTCCCTGTTCAGAAGTCTGAGGGAGCTCGCCTTCACGTTCATCACCTTCACCACATTGGTCACAATGAGGTTCAGGACCTCGTCGAGGGCAAGGCTCGCGCTGATGGCCTTGCAGATGTTCTGATAGCTTTCGAGATAGACCCGTTTGGAGAATATCTTCTCCGCGCATACCGTGCAAATGGAGTGAGTGAACTCGCCGTGTCCCCTCCTGGTGAGGTAGACCTCCACTTCCTCCCACTTCTCCTGCTCCGTCCGTATCTTCTTGCACCACCCGCAGATGGGTATCAGTCTCTCTCTCTCGTCTCCGCTCACACAAACCCTCTCCTTCTTCTGCTTTTCCCGCCCTGGTCGCTTCCTTTATTCTTTTCGTGCGCGTCTGTTTCTGTCAAGACGTTTTGTATTAATTCTTTTAATCCGCCCATTCCCGTGGGGTGCCCGGCAGGTGCCTGATGTGCTATAATGGACTATGTCGGAGAAGGTCAATTACAGGCAGCTCACCGAGGAAGAAGACAGCATCTACAAGAGGAGCATCGGGGTCATCAGGTCGAATATCAGCAACGGGGTGAAGTTCGACCTCGCCTGCGAATTCATCACGGTGGATGACAGCGGACTGAAGACCCTGATCATTGATGACGCCCTCAAAATAGAGATTGCAGAGATGCACTATGGAACAGGGCTCCCGCTCCTGGACGTGTCAAGAAAGCTCGGCGTTCCCGTAGAACGACTCTTAAAGGCAACTGCCGAGATGATGGAAGATGTGTTCCATACAGCCGATGAGGTCTCCCGGGAACAGTACGGAGACCCCGGTCCCCTTGCCCGCTGAGGAGGAAATGAAGCGAGTCACCCTCTTCTCCCTGAGCACCTGCGCCGCCTGCAAGAAAGTAAAGAAGTTCCTTGACGATCACACGATCCCGCATACGATGATCGAGGTCGATACCCTGGACAGCGGAGAGCAGTGGCTCATGACAAAGGAACTCGCCAAACGCAACCCTCGGGGAACCTATCCCACCCTTGTCATAGAGGACGTTATCGAAGGATATGACATCGGGGCCCTGGAGTCAAAGCTCTTGCCGGGAAAGCCCGAAGCATCATAACTGTCCGGGGGAACCAATGACACCCGAAAAGCTCTATGAGGCCCTTATGCGCTATGCCGGATCTCAGGGCATGGAATTGTATAATGACCGGGATTTTGTATTGGATATTGTCCGCGGCCTTCTCAGGAACGAAGAACGTTACGGGTACCGGTCCTGTCCGTGCAGGCTCGCCACAGGCATCAAAGAACGTGACGAGGATATCATCTGTCCCTGCAGCTATAGGGATGATGATGTGAGGGAATACGGGAGCTGTTACTGTTCTCTCTATGTGTCAAGGGATTGGAACGAGGGGAAGATACCGCATGGAGTTGTGCCGGAGAGACGAGCCCAGAGGAGGGAATGAACATGAGCGATGAAGAAAAATGTGATCTGAACATCTTTGATGTGCCGGGCCTCAATGACATCAGGCAGAGCCCCGACATCCTCGAAAAGATCAAATGGGAGGTGACGCCTCAGATGGTGATGGAACCGAGATTCCAGTTAGAGTCGGAAGGCCTGCGGAAACTCAGTGAGATATCCGGATATATGTTTTACATCGAGTCCCAGTGCAATCCCCCGGCGCTCATGCTTCTGAAGGTGGGGAAAACCGATATCGCTTCAACAGTAGGAAAGGTTGACGAGGTCCCTCAGGAGCTTATCAGAAAGGCGATGGAGAACCCTGTGGACAAACCGGCCAACGGGATGTACGCGATCACAGCCGAGATCAGGGAGTGGCTGAAAAAGGAGCTGGGGGTTTAGGCCTTCCGCTTCGCCTTCAGCGTCTCTTCCATCATCAGAATATATTTCACGAACTTGAAGCCGAAGAGCATGAGTTCGACATCATCGGTACGCATCTTCTCCCGTGACGCTTCATCCACCTCAAAGTTATCAAGGAACTTGCTATTGAATACGAACCTGCGGAACCGGTCCACATCATAGTTTGCCATATAGAACATCGCCAGTTTCTTCCCCTCCAGCGCCATTTCCGGCATGTTCCTCATCAGGAGAATGCTCTTCCAGTCCCTGTTCAGCACATCATACCGGTCGACGCCCTGGTCTTCCCTCCAGCCCGCCACCGTCCACTCCTGAGACTCTTCAAACCCCTTGCAGTGGTCTTCCCTGACAAAGAAGAAGAATTCCTCATCCACCACTTTGTCATCCACCGCCTTTTTCAGCGTGCCCTGGCCGATGGGATAGTATCTGCAGTTGGCGGGCCTGTCCTCGTACACCGTGCATCCCTCGGCGCTCACGAAGGGGCAGGTCCTTGTCTCATCAGCATTCATACGGAGATAGATCAGGGGAAAGGACGCCTTCCCATCGGTCTGTGTGTAGGTATATTTTTCGAGAAATTCCTCGGAGGGAATACCGAGCTTCTTCTTAAGGGCGACCACGTCATAGGGGGTGAGCATGATATCGATATTGCTGCAGCACTTCGTAAAACAGGAAATCCCCTTATGACATTTGAACCTGAACCTGCTCTTCAGGGTGAGCTGGACTTTGTCAACCGCCGCCATGTTCGCCATACAAACCTCCACATTCTTGCTTATCTATTATAATCACCGCTTCGGAGAAAATGCTATTCATGAGGGCAAGGGGCCACCGGTAATGGGCGATACGGAAACATCCGGGCGGTATTTGTAGTCCCATTGCCTCTTGCCAATAGCTATTGCCGGATTTGAATCTGAAAAACAAAAAAGGGGCTGGCCGGTAAGGCCAGCCCCTTGCATCTCAAAACCACTATATTAACGGCACGATAAGAAGCGCTACGATGTTGATGACCTTGATCATAGGGTTGATCGCCGGGCCCGCTGTGTCTTTGTAAGGGTCTCCGACGGTATCGCCTGTTACAGAGGCCTTATGCCCATCGCTCCCCTTCTTATGAACTTTCCCTTTGTCGTCGGTAACGCCCTCTTCAAAGGATTTCTTGGCGTTGTCCCATGCTCCGCCGCCGCTTGTCATGGCGATAGCCTGGAAGAGTCCGGTCAGGATACTACCGATAAGGACTCCACCGAGGGCTTCCCTGCCGAGGAGAAGACCTACTGCGATAGGAACTACCACCGGGATAAGGGCAGGGACCATCATCTGCTTGATAGCGCCTTTTGTGACGATGTCAACGCACTTGCCGTATTCCGGCTTTGCCTTATATTCCATAATTCCGGGGATCTCCCTGAACTGTCTTCTGACCTCCTCAACAATACTGCCGGCTGCCTTTCCAACCGCCTCCATAAGGAGTGAGCCGTAATAATAAGGGAGAAGACCGCCGATGAAAAGACCTGCCAGGACCATCGGGTTTGAAAGGTCAAATTTCAGCGCGGTCGGGAAAGACCTTGAATACTCGGCAAAAAGGACCAGCGCTGCAAGACCTGCTGAGCCGATCGCATAACCCTTTGTAACAGCCTTTGTCGTATTTCCGACTGCATCCAATGGGTCTGTGATGTTACGGATCTCTGCAGGCAGTCCCGACATTTCCGCTATACCGCCTGCGTTGTCAGTAATCGGACCGTATGAGTCGATCGCAACAACGATGCCTGTCATTGAAAGCATGGAAACCGCTGACAGGGCGATAGCAAAAAGACCGCCTGCTGCATCACCGGCGAATCCGCCGCCCAAAGCATATGCGCCGAGGATTGAGGCAACAATAACTATAACAGGCGCGGCGGTTGACTTCATGCTGACCGCGAGACCGGCGATCACGTTTGTTCCGTGACCGGTCAGACTGGCCTTTGCAATGTGTTTCACCGGGGGATACTGCGAAGCAGTGAAGTACTCAGTTATAACCACGATCAGTCCGGTCAATGCAAGGCCGATAACCGCCATAAGGAAAACGTTCATTTGAGTAAATGACGCATGAGCAACCAATGAAGCCTGCGCTGAAGCGCCCTTCAGGAACTCGCCTGTCACAAAATAAAATACTATTGCCGCAAGCACGCCTGCAACGGCAAGCCCCTTATAGAGGGCCCCCATGATGTACTGGCTTTTACCGAGCCTTACTGCAAAGGTTCCGATAATGGATGCGATGATCGATATTCCGCCGAGGAGCATCGGAAACTCAATCCAGTCGCTACCTACGCCAAAAACCGTCTTTGCCAAGAGCATTGCTGCAACAAGTGTAACCGTGTATGTTTCATAAAGGTCAGCTGCCATACCTGCGCAGTCCCCTACATTGTCTCCTACGTTATCTGCGATAACAGCAGGGTTTCTGGGATCGTCCTCGGGGATTCCCGCTTCAACTTTTCCAACGAGGTCAGCGCCTACGTCAGCAGCCTTTGTGTAGATACCGCCTGCGATACGGGCAAACACGCTCATAAGTGAGCATCCGAAGCCGAGGCCTACCAAGGCATGGAATACCATCTCAGGATTTGCTGCCTTTGCAATCGTATAAAAGCCTGCAAGGCCTATAATTCCAAGACCAACAACCATAACGCCGGTAACCGAGCCGCCCTTGAACGCAAGACTGAGCGCAGCCTGGAGAACCTCTGTGCGCGGCCTGTGTAGTGCGGACGTTAGCGCGGACAGTAACCCACATACCCACAAAGCCGGCAAGCGCAGAACCGAACGTGCCGACAATAAAGCCAATAGCGGTCCAAATGCCGAGATTCATCGCCGCGATAAGAACGACAAGGACCACTGCAACCATCGCAACTGTCTTATATTCGCGTGCCAGGAACGCATATGCGCCCTCTTTGACCGCATTCGAGATCTCCTGCATCTTTGCACTGCCGGCGTCCTGCTTCGATACCCACATTGCGGTCATAATTGCGTATATGACACCTAGTACACCGCAACCTAAGGCAAACAATATCGTTAGACTCATTTATCTTCCTCCTTTGCTGAGATTTGATAGCACCGAGATTATCATAAGAATATTTTATAAATCAATAAGCAGCTCTCATGACCTAAAAAGAACGGCCCCCCTCCATCCATAGGGTAACTCCTCCTCACCTCCTTTTGGTTTTTGCTCAGGGAACAGCTTCAGGAACCGAGGATATAGTCTTTCAGATAGTGGACCTCCGCCTCCAGGTTCCCTGTGTGATACTTCACCACGTCACGCATGGACACCACACCCACAAGCCTTCCCCTGTCGATCACCGGAAGATGGCGTATCTGCTTATTGGTCATAATGGTCATGGCATAATCGAGGTCATCTTCAGGCTCTATCACCAGAAGGTCTCTGCTCATCACATCCTTTATCGCGACCTTGTCAAAGGAACTGTGGCGCGTCCAGCACTTCAGGACGTCCCGCTCGGTGAACAGCCCGACGCATGTATTATCTTCCATCACGAGGATCGCCCCGATGTTCCTTTCGACCATTTTCTTCACTGCGGAATCCACCGTGACATCGCTGTGTATCGCGATGACCTCGAGTCCCTTATCCTTCAGGATATCCTTCACCTTCATGGCCATAGGTCTCTACTCTCTTCCCGCCTGCTTCGCAAACACCATGGCGGTAGCACGGTATACCATATGGGCCATCTTCGAAAAGGGCGCATATGCAAAGAGGAAGAAAACGAACACGAGGTGGATGAAATACGTAGGATACGCCAGAGCAGCGATGTCCGCAAGCCTGAAGAGCTCCGAGAGTATGCCTGTGGCCATGATGGCGAAGACCACCAGGATGAAGAGCCAGTCATAATAACTCCCGGCACCCGCTTTTTCCTTGTTCTTGAGCCGGTTGGTGATCACCAGCATAGTGCCGGCCAGGAGCGCAAGTGCGCTCACATTTCCGACAATCTTGAGCGGATCGTAGAGCGGAAAGGGCGAGTCCCCGAAGTGAAAAATGGAGAACGCCTCGATACCGAAGATCTTGTGCCCGTAGAGGTAAACAACCGCCCAGCTTGTTGTTATGGCAAGGCCGATGAAGGCATAGAAAACCAGGAGATGGGAGGTTGATCGGGCCATGGTCACATTGCACTTCTTGAACCTGCTGTGGGAGAGGATATCTGCAATGACCCCCTTGAAACTCCCCATGATATCTCCCCTGACCTTCGCCCCTTCGCTCATGGCTGCCCAGTATTTCTTCACGCCGAGGACGAAGGAAACGACCGCAAAGATCGCCGCGGCAGTAAAGATCGGATCGACAAAATGGATGGGGATGAACTTTGAGTACACGATCTTCCCCTCGGGGAACGACGAAAGCTGGCCCTCATAGCCGGCAACACCGAGGAAAATGAGCACCGGCAGCGCAAAGAGGAGGATCAGGTACTTCGAGTCGCTCACCATATTGGCAAGGAACGAAGGCGCGGAAAATTCCCTTATGGTCATCTTTCGTATCGCACCGAGGACCTCACCCGGCTTGGCACCCCGGGGACAGTATGCGGTACAGTCACTGCACTGATGACAGAGCCAGATGTCCGGGTTGCTGATGAGCCTGTCCTTCAGACCCCATTGCGCATACATCATCTCTTTCCGGGGAAAAGGTTTGCTGTCCGGGGTGACATTGCAGACCACCGAACAGGTGGCACACTGGAAACACTTTTTCAGCGATTCTCCCCCGCTGTTCATAACCTCTTTTACAAAATTCAAATCCGGGCTTATTGCCTGTTCTGCCATCTATACTTACCTCCTCTTAAAACAAAGGTTGCGGTTAAGGTTCAGGGTAAGACAGGAGGTTTTCGCAGCATTGTCCATCATCTCCCGTTTTCTTCTCAACCTTAAACCTCTGCCCTGACCTGTTGTATTTAAAATTCCTTAAACGGATTAGGCCCTATTTCTTTGACCTTTGCGACAAACTCGTTGATCATGTCGGGGAGTTTGTCATACTCATTGATCGCGACCTGCATCATCTGGACCCTTTCGGACTCAAGTTGGAGCCTGTTCAGTGTCTCTCCGATCTTGCTGAACCGGTAGTTTGCAAGCTCACTGCCCTTCACAAAGTGACACTGATAGTTTTCTCCGTATTTACAGCCGAGGAGCAGCACCCCGTCAACGCCTTTGGAGAGGGCGTCTGCAACCCACACGAGGTTCATGCCCCCGAGGCATCTCAGCGAAATAAACCTGACACTCGCATCGATCTCTTTACGGTTAATACCTGCGGTATCAAGCGCCGGATATGCGTCGTTTTCGCAGGCAAGGCAGATGATCCTGAACTCCTCCTCGGGACAATCAAGCGACTTAATCATGGAGCCGATGATGTCAACGCTGTAATCTTTAAATTGCACAATTCTTTCCGGACATGCGCCCATACAGGTCCCGCACCGTCTGCACCGGTTCAACTTATAAAAGGGTATACCCTTCTCGTCTTCTTCAATGGCCCCAAAGGGACATTCTTCCGTACACCTTTTGCACGCGGTACACCTGATGAGCATCGGGTCGGGGAACGTGATGTCCCAGGCCCTCGGATGGACGGCCATTCCTCTTGAGGCGTGATCGACGCATTGTATCGCCTTAAAGGCCGCGCCCGCCGCATCTTCCTGCGCTTCGGACATATTCATGGGCTGCCTCACACAGCCCGCAGCGTAGACACCGGTCCTCCTCGTTTCATACTGAAAGCAGATGAAGTTCGAATCCGCAAACCCGCACGCACCTTCAAGTGAAGGGAGCTCCGGGCCCTGCCTGTAAGCGAGGTTCAGGATATATTCCGGCTTCGGTGTTGTCTCAAGATATGCCTTCTTGGCGTCATCACCCTTTGCAGCTTCCAGGGCGAGATTATCGAGATATTCCTGTGGCGCCCTCGTCGTCGGGACCATGCCCGTTGCAAGAACGACCAGATCGGCCTCAACCGTCACCTTTTCGCCAAGAAGCGAATTCTCCATCTCGACAAGGAGGTTGCCGTTTCCGACCTCGGTAACGCCGGTAACATCGGCTTTCGTGAGCATGACGCCCGGATCGTTCTGGGCCTCCATGTAATATGATTCGAGCCTCCCCGGTGTTCTTATATCAATATAGAAGATCATTGCAAGCGCATCGGGGTTCTGCCTCACATACTTTGCCTGTTTCAGCGATGTCGCGCAGCACATGGACGAGCAATAGGGAAGATGATTCGGGTTCCTCTGCCCTGCACATTGAATAAAGGCCACCTTCCTCGCCTCTTTACCGTTGGAGGGCTTTATGATCTTTCCGTTGTTCTTCTTTGCGATTTCCTCGAATTCTATGTTTGTCACCACGTCTTTGGATTTCCCGTATCCGAGGTAATCAAGCTTTGTGGCGTCATAGGGCTTCCAGCCTGTGGCCATGACAATTGCGCCGATCTTTACGGTCTCGGAGTTGCCGTTTGACGCTATCGTCACGTCATACAGACCCGGCTGACCTTCTGTCTTCTCAACCTTTGCGGACTTATAGACCTTAATATCCGGATTGCTTTCCACTTCTTTGATAAGCGCATCTGCGTCGGTATCCACTATGAGGGGCTCTCTGAAAAACACCCCCATCGGAATTTTCTTGTAGAGTTTATTCATAAAGCCGCCGAGCTGGGGCTCCTTTTCCACAAGGACGACCTTCTGCCCCGCCTTTGCCGCCTCAATAGCTGCTGTCATGCCGCTTATGCCGCCGCCGATGACCAGGATTGTACTGCTCAGGTTCTCAAGGATGTTCGGCTCCGGCAGATCCCCTTTCTGCGTCTTGACGATACCCATGATAAGATAGTCCGCCGCAATGGTCTGGGTCTCATCGGTCTTCGGAGGCTTGCTCCAGGCGACGAATTCCCTCATATTCACTCTCTCGGTAATAGTTCCGGAAAAGGAAAACTCATCATACTTCACACGCGGAGAGCAGGCCGCTATGATGATCGTGTTCACTCCGTCCTTGATATCGTCCTTGATCAACTGGACTCCGGCGGGACCGCATAAGATATCGTGGGTCTTGCAGTTAGCGATCTTCATGTCCTTTGTGGCCACATTCGAGAGCTTCTCTATGTCAATGGCATCGCCAATGCCGCAGCCTTTGCAGATATATACGCCGAATTTCTTCTCCATCGCTATTTCCTCCTCAAACTCTGCATGCTCTTGATCGCAACACCCGTGGCGTCCTGAACAGACCGAACAACATCAGCAGGACTCTTCAGTGTCCCCACGGCATATATGCCTTTTTTCGCGCTGCCAGCGTCCACAAACCCATCAGGCGTATAAGAGATATCCTTGACGATTTTCGAGTCCTTTGTGCCGGGGACCATACCTGCGGCAAGGACCACCATATCAAAGGTCGCCTTGATCTTCTTGCCGCCCAGAATATCTTCTACCTCAACGATGACATCCTTCGTAGCAGGGTCTTCGGTAATCCCCGCAACCTTGCCCTTTGTTAGGGTGACATTGGGATCGTCCTTCACCTTCCACAGGAATCTGTTCTCATAAAGCCCGGGAGTCCTAAGGTCGATGTAAAATATCTGCGCCTTTGAATCCGGGTATTGTTCCCTGATATACATGGTCTGCTTCAGTGAAGCAAGGCAGCATATATACGAACAGTAGGGAAGATGGTTCTCGTCCCTCGATCCCGCGCACTGGACAAAGGCGATGTTCTTCACCTCTTTGCCGTCAGACGGACGGACGATTTTGCCGCCCGTAGGCCCGTTCGCCGCAGCCAGCCTCTCCATCATCATGTTCGTGATCACATTCTGGACTTTTCCAAAGCCCGAGGTTGTCCATTCTGGTGGCATCGTACAGGTTCCATCCTGTAGCCATAACAATGGCGCCGACCTTGAGGCTTACTGTTTCCGTCTTCATATTCAGGTCAATGGCGTCGTATTTGCAGGCGTCAAAACACGCCTTCATGCAGTCTTTTGCGCAGGCTGAATCGTCGATCACATATGTGAAGGGAAATGCCTGATTAAAAGGGAAGATACGCTGCCTTCGTCTTGTCCATTCCGAAATTAAAATCATTACTGCGATATGACGGACATGCTTGCGCACAGGCATCGCAGCCCACGCACTTGTCATTTACGTACCTCGGATTGACCTTCACGGTCACATCGAAAGTTGCCCTCTTCTCCCTTGATTTCCTGCACCTCGGCCAGCGTATAGAATTTAATCTGTCCGCTGTTCTTTATCCTCTTGAACTGTATCTCAAGGCCACACACTGGCGGGCATAGTTTCCAGAAGTACTTATTCAACTGCGCCACCTTGCCGCCAAGATAGGGGTTCTTCTCGACGATAACAACGTCGTTACCGGCCTCAGCGATTTCCACTGCTGCAGTGAGACCGCTGAAACCTCCTCCGATTATTAAAGCTGTTTTATTCTCTGCCATTTCTTTCCTCCTCTTTCTGCTTGGCGAATCCGCCCGTGGCGGAAAGGCAGCCAGTCACAAAGAGATTCTTATATCTCAGTCGTTGAGTAATATAAACGCCTCTTTTTGACCTGCTGAAGGATCAGGGGAGGGCAGTCGCCCTCCCCCATCCCGATCAGTTACTTATACATCTCGACATAGGGAACCTTCTTGAATTCCCATTTGTTGGTCGCGCTGTCGTACTTCGAATTGGTGAAGCACTTCCAGTTTGTGTCATCGATCTTGTTAAAGTCGCCCCTGTAGTAGTACCCGGGGTACCTGGACTCCTCCCTGAAGAGGATATGCCTTGCATGCGCCTCGACCGACAGAATTCTGTGGTAGTTCTCGAAGCACCTTAAGAGCTCGTGGAGGTCTTTTGCCGCCATCTTTGCGGCATCCTCTTTGAGCATCTCAAGCTTCTTGAGGCCTTCTTCAAGCATCGTCTTTGAGGTCATGTACCAGGTGGCAACCCCACCGAAGTACTCGTCGGAAATCTTCTGGAGTCTCAGCTGAAGCGATTTCGGACCGATGTAATTGGGGTTGATCGTGGGATCCGTCGAATAGGTCTTGTATTTCTCATACATCTCGAACGGCAGATAGAGCTCGGCCGCAATCTCATCAAGGGACAATTTCGGTGACGGCTTGTAGTCTGCGTGGTCGAGGATGAATGCCAACGCGCCCTTTGCTGCGATCCTGCCCTCTGCATGGGAACCGGATGAGAATTTGTGGCCTGAGGCGCCGACAACGTCACCAGCCATGAAGAGACCGGGTACGGTAGACATCCTGTTGTATCCCCAACTGTAATGTGCGGGTGTGCCGGCAATATCGCCGGGGCCGCTCACCCAGAATCCTGCGCAGCCTGCGTGTGAACCCAAGAGATAGGGCTCTGTCGGCATAATTTCGGATGTACTCTTATCCGGCTCAATATTACTTGCCGCCCACAGGGACGCCTGTCCGATAGCCATGTCAAGGAAGTCTTCCCATGCCTCTGCCTCGAGGTGTTTCATCTTCTTGGCGCCTTCTTTATCGCCAAGTTTCTCTTTGAAGCCTTTCCCCAGGGCCTCCATAGCCGCAGGGGTCTGCATGAGGATCGGGCCCCTGCCGTCCCTCATGGCCCTCATCATAAGATGGTTCCTGATCGCCGTACCGAGACCTTTTGCATAGTCTCCGTATCTGGCAACCGCATCATCAAAATATTCCTTGTCCGCGCAGTAGTCGTTCCCGAAGCTGTCTGTTGCCTTTGCCTTAAAGAACAGGAACCATGCGCCGACAGGACCATATCCGTCCTTAAATCTTGCGGGCACGAACCTGTTCTCCATCAGGGTCAGCTCGGCGCCGGCCTGCATGCCGAACGCATACCCCGAACCGCAGCTGAATACCGGGTACCAGGTCCTTCCCATACCTTCACCAACCGACCTCGGTCTGAAGCAGTTAACTGCTCCCGCAGTCGCACAGATCATCGCCTTTGCTTTAAAGGAGTAAATCTTGTTTTCCCTCACGCTGAACCCGATGGCCGCTGCCACGTTTTTCCCATTGGTATCCATTACCGCCTTCACAATGAATACCCTTTCAAAATGGTTCTGCGCCATACCGGTTTTTTCCCTGTTGACCTGAAGGGCCTTCTTCGCAGCCTCTGCAACGACAACCTTATAGGACTCGCCATTGATCATGATCTGCCATTTGCCGGACCTTACCGGTGTTCCGCCGTCCTTCAGGCTCGCCTTACCGGCATCTTTTGCCTGGAAGCCATCGAGTGAGAACCCGTCATCGCCCTTCTTCCAGATGGGGAGACCCCATTCTTCAAAGAGCTGGACCGAATCGTCAACGTGCCTGCCGAGGTCAAACACAAGGTCTTCCCTGATGATACCCATCAGGTCGTTTCTCACGTATTTAACATAATCAGCAACCTTGTTCTCACCAACATAGGTGTTAATGGCGGACAGGCCCATTGCGACTGCGCCGCTTCTGTCTGTTGCAGCCTTGTCAACCAGGACAACCTTAAGTCCCTTTTCATTTGCCCAGCGGCATGCTTCGAACGCAGCGCCGCACCCTGCCATACCGCCGCCCATGATCAGGAGATCGGTTTCAACTTCAGTTACTTCAGGCTTCGCACAAAATGAAAATGTACAAGTTTCTTTTTCCATGTATATTCACCTCCTATTCATTTCTTGCCGGGCCGGTAAAGAAACCAGGCTTCTTAAGTGTCGCAAAATCAGGCGCCGGTTTCCCTGCATACGGATCAACCGAACCCTCTGCTGTTGTCCTGATGGGGAACTTGAACCTCTTGAGGACCCCGTTCCTGAACTTGATCGTCCACATAATGGAGTCGGTGCCTCTCAAGGGGATAGTGCTGGACCCGAGGGGAACGAAGTCTGAATAACCCCTGACCTCGATCGCCTGCTGCGGGCAGATCTTGACACAGTTAAAGCACTCCCAGCACTGCTCAGGCTCCTGATTGTATGCCTTCATCTTTTCTCTGTTGAGGGCCATCAAATCATGAGGACAGATATACTGGCATGCGGTCTTATCCTGGGCCTTACATCCATCACATTTCTCGGTAATCACAAAACTTGGCATGTTCCTTAACCTCCTTTACGGTTTCTCAATATCAGCCTTAGCACCTAAGGCAGTAATCCAAAACTTTCCGATGAGCTAAATCTCCACCTCCTCTCACTTCTGAATATTTGTGTACCTTTATCTCGGCCTTTAATACGACATGAATCTATTTATCAAGACTCTGATAATACTTAATCAGAATTTCCGCCACCTCAGGACGTGAGAATTCTTTCGGCGGCGCAATACCCTTCCCTAACATTTCACGGACTTTTGTACCCGAAAGCAGAACGAAATCTTCTTTTGTATGATCAGGCGCTTCACACATCATCACGACCTTGTTCAGTTTCTTCGAGTATGCAGTATGGTCTGCCTTGAAGATTTCGATTTTCAGCGCACCGGCAGGTACTTCATCGTCGAAGATTTTTTGCGCATCAAATGCACCGTAGTGATCACCCACACCCGCATGGTCACGACCAACAATGAAGTGAGTTGCGCCCATGTTTTGACGGAATATAGCGTGCAATACACCTTCCCGTGGTCCGGCATACAGCATATCGAAACCGTAACCAGTAATCATTGCACTGTTTTTTGGGAAGTACAGCTCAACCATTTTACGGATCGCAGCATCACGAACAGGTGCCGGGATATCTCCTTTTTTCAATTTACCAAGTAACATGTGAATAACCAGACCATCACAACCTAAACGCTTCATTGCCATGTGACAAAGTTCTTCGTGGGCCAGATGCATCGGGTTACGGGTCTGGAAAGCAACAACCTTACTCCAGCCGCGCTCAGTGATTTCGTTGCGAATTTCGACTGCTGTGCGGAACGTGTCCGGGAATTCATCCTGGAAGTAAGAGAAGTTTAATACTTTAATTGGACCTGACAGACAAACTTTACCCTGAGCGTTGAATGCTTCAACACCTGGATGTGCTTCCCCAGCCCTGGGCCGGTAAACTTTTTCAGACATCAGCGCCATCTCTGCATCGCTGAATTCTTCAACCGCGACAACATCCATAACTGCAAGGATTGGATTGCCTTCAACGTTCGGATCTTTCAGTGCAATGCGATTACCCGCCTTGATTGAGCCTGCATTGTTAACCAGGTTTAAAATCGGAGTAGGCCAGAACAAACCGGATGTTGTTTTCATATTTTTCGCAACAGACAGCGCATCAGCTTTATTCATGTAGCCTGTCAATGGATTGAAGTAACCGCCACCCAGCATAACTGCATTCGCTGCAGTAGCTGAGCTCACAACAATAGAAGCCAGACCTTCAGCTTCTTTCTGCAGGGTTTCATTCTCAGTCGTGTCATACACGAATAGTGGATTCAGTTTGTCTGAACCATGTGGTTTAATTAATGCCATTTTCCCCTCCTGTTAAGGTATTTTTTGTAGGGCAATGCTGAACCCTTAATCCACAATGACCTTTTGCCTGATCCGCGCTTCCGGGCTCCATGAAGCCGCCTAAGAACGTTTTTTCAGAGACCGTTCACGCGATGATGTTCGAAAGAGCACTATAAATTAATCGATGTCGGGATTTAATGCAATTTTAAAATTATAATTCAAAGATTAGTTTTCCTTATAAAAATTGACGAGGGACGGAAAAAGTCGACGGCAGGAGCCCAAGCCCCCGCCGTCGGACGGGAAAAACGCAATACCGCAGGCTATTTCAATCCCAGGGAATTACAAACCGCCTTAAAGATATCATCGATGCTTCCTGTTCCGCTGACAGAACTTAATATCCCCTTCTTCTTGTAGTAATCGAAGAGAGGCGCCGTTTGTGAGCTGTACACATCGAGCCGCTTCTTGATCGTCTCTTCCTTGTCGTCATCCCTTTGGAATAATGCCCCCCCGCATTTATCACAGGTCCCCTCCTTCTTCGGAGAGTTGAAGTAGACGTTATACATCTGGCCACAGCCCTTGCAGGTCCTTCTGCCGGTAAGCCTCTTCATGAGGTCGTCAAGGGGAACATCAACGCTTAATGCGGCGGTCAGGGGCATCTTCAGCGTGTCAAGCATCGCATCCAGGGCTTCGGCCTGGGCCGTGTTCCTCGGGAAACCATCAAGGATATATCCTTTTTTGCAGTCATCCTGTTTCAGCCTCTCCCCGACCATACCAAGCACCACCCTGTCGGGAACAAGCTCCCCCTTGTCCATAAAAGATTTCGCCTCTTTGCCGAGGGAAGTTCCGGCCGCAACTGCTGCCCGCAGAAGGTCGCCGGTGGAGATTTGAGGAATTCCGTATTTTTCGATAAGTTTTTTCGCCTGAGTCCCCTTACCGGCACCTGGTGCGCCAAGTAGTACAAGTCTCATAATGCCTCCTTATATTAGGTTAAGATTTGGGTATTCGCGGAATGACAGTTACTTTATGACAACAATTGAACTTTTTTCAAGAAAAATGACTCGTCTTAACGATTAAATTCTCTTATCTTCCTATAATTTGATGATTCCAGGCGAACCATTGAGCAAAATCGCTCAGCCGTCATAAGGAAGAGAGATAGGCCCTCAACTTTCTCAATGCTGCACCCCGGTGACTCAATGCATCCTTTTCATCGGCGCTCATCTCCGCAAAGGTTGTGTTATGGCCCTTCGGGTAAAATACCGGGTCATAGCCAAAGCCACTGACACCTTTTGGTTCCATCCCTATCTTGCCTTCCGAAAAACCAAGAAAGGTCTTTACCCTGCCATCAGGAAATGCAAGGGCCACGCAGCAGACAAAGCGTGCCCCCCTTTTGCCCTCTTCCACCCCCTGCAGTTCAGCGAGCAGTTTATCGAGGTTCTTTCTGTCATCGGCACCGACACCTGCATATCGCGCCGACCAGACACCCGGAGCGCCGTTCAGGGTGTATACCTCAAGGCCTGAATCATCGGCAATGGCCGGTTTTTTTGTGTATCGTGCCACCGCCTCCGCCTTTTTCACCGCGTTCCCTTCGAAGGTGCCTGCGTCTTCTTCCACATCGGGACACCCGGGGAAGTCATCAAGGGTGTAAAGCGCCACCGGAACGCCCTGCAGTATCCTCTTTATCTCCCCGACCTTCTTCTTGTTCCTTGTGGCGATCACAAGTTCACGTTCCATGGTACCCCCGTGTTCATCATATCCGCCGCAACAGCCCTCATAAGATACCCGACTCCAGCGCAAAGGTAAACGAAAAAATTCATGCTGCAGTTGCTTTTCCCGTAACAAAATCTGATACTATAGACCGTGCTGGAGCACTGCTGCATACGGAGAAGTCTTCATTTTCTGAGGAGATATGATGTTGCCGGAACTGAAATATGACGAAAAAGGATTGATCCCGGCCATAGTCCAGGATATTGACAACGG
This sequence comes from Nitrospirota bacterium, assembly GCA_963699545.1. Taxonomy (GTDB): domain Bacteria; phylum Nitrospirota; class Thermodesulfovibrionia; order Thermodesulfovibrionales; family UBA9159; genus JAMCQB01. The sequence continues at coordinate 183,536 of CAVOUE010000003.1, forward strand.
CGAGGTACTGATGATGGCGTACATGAATGAATCGTCACTTAAAATGACCATGGAGACGGGATATACTCATTTCTGGTCCCGCTCGCGGCAGAAATACTGGAAAAAAGGCGAAACCTCCGGCTGTGTGCAGGAGGTGAGAGAGATATGCTATGACTGCGACTCTGACACTCTCTTGATCAAGGTGAAACAGCACGGCGCCGGCGCGTGTCATACAGGGACCAGGACGTGCTTTTTTAGAAAGATAGAATAGCAGCTGAGAGATGGACTCAAGACGACTCAGACCAGATTACTCATAAAGATTAGTCATAAAGAAATTAATAAATGAGGGGCTCGACCGGTCTGAGGCAAGATACCCCGGGTTATTGGTGCGGCCGGTTATGAGGCCGCATGAGTTCAGTTATTCACAGACCGTACATAGGTTCCCTTTGATAGGAAGAGGCACAGAGGCCTATTGTATATTGCCTCAGACCGGGTGAGGCCTGGATCGAAAAGAAACATACGGAGGATTTAGTGACTGATTGTATTTTCTGTAAGATCATCGAGAAGAAGATACCTTCGAAGCTCGTTTACGAAGACGACCTCGCCATTGCCTTTGAAGACATCAACCCCCAGGCCCCGGTCCACACCCTCGTGATACCCAAAAAGCATATCCCTACGGTCCTTGACCTGAAGGAGGGGGACGACGATCATCTTATCGGCCATCTCTTTAAGATCGCAAATAAGATTGCGCAAGATAAGGGTATCGCCGACAGGGGGTTCAGGCTGGTAACGAACTGCAACCCGGAAAGCGGCCAGACGGTCTATCATGTCCACCTTCATGTGCTGGGCGGACGGGGAATGCACTGGCCGCCGGGCTAGAACCGAAGTTATGCGGGATCAGCCTCCACATCCAGGGTGATCCGGACTTCTCTGCCGACCACAACGCCTCCTTTTTCAAGGCTAGCCACATTCCACAGTATCCCGTAATCTTCACGGTTGATTTCGGCAACAGCCGTAAAGCCGAGGCACGTCTCGCCCTCCTCAGTGCCCTTTACCGGACCCACATACTCTGCATCGAAGCTCACGGAGCGGGTTACCCCATGAAGGGTCAGATTGCCGGTGAGGCTGAACCGTTTGCCGCCGACGGCATTGACTTTGGCACTCCTGAAGAAGATCTTCGGATATTGTGCGACATCGAAAAAATCAGGGCTGCGGAGATGCTCGTCACGTTTTTGGATCCCGGTCCAAATGCCTTCGGTCTCTATTTCCACTTCCACCGATGAATGTGCAATATCGGCAGGATCAAACTGGATCGCGCCCGAAAGTTTATTGAACTGCCCACGCACGTTCGAAACCATCATGTGCCGCACGGTAAATGCCGCCACGGAGTGGTCCGGATCGATAATCCACTTCGCCATTGTTATCCCCTCCTTAGGAAAAAAATGACCTTTTACCCTCATTGTATCAGACAAAAAAGAGATTGCAATGGCAGGGAGAAGAGCAAGCAACAGGTATCGGTAGGGCTATATTTGTATTCTGGGTCTGGGTACTTGTTCACCTGTGAGAAGCTCCTGTAGCATCTCTATCGGGTAAAGATGTCTGCTCCCCCTCATGAGGCTTCTGTTTATGTCCTTGTTGACCGCAAGAATCCGTGTTTTTTCGATACCCTCGTACCGCTGGATAATAAGGTACTCAGCTTCAAAGGCAAGCTGGGTCATAGCTCCCAAAACCGTCTTGCTTGCAGTCTTCGCAAACCCCATCTCCGTGTACTCAGTCATAACCCTGTTTATGACCTCAAGGGGAAATCCCTCTGCCTGTAAATTCATGTTCAGGTGAAACAGGAACTCATCTATGATGTTTGTAAGGTTCTCCTTCTTCACCTTGGGGATAAGAAAACTGTAAAGGGTTTTCTCATTCGTAAACAGGATGCACTTCCTGCGGTCAATCCGTAGGAGGTTGGCGTACCAGTTACCGAGACATTGTGTGTCGGGTTCATAGGCAGGAGTCTGAAGGGGAGGGTTTCCGAGTTCCTTGAGGAGCTTTTGGGTGCAGTGGAGGAGTGTCATTTTCAAGGCTATTCACGCAAAATATTTCCACATTTGGAGCAATAATATGCGTCTTCGTCATTTTGAGTTCCGCACTTTTCACAGAGGGATGGTATTATTTTGTTCCCGCATTGGCTGCAAAATACTGCTCCCTTACCAATGATTTTCCCACATGTCGGACATAAGTCATCTCTTATCTTAAAGCCGCAATAAGTGCATACAATCTTGTGCGATAGGAGCATCGCTTTGCATTTTGGACACCAGATAAATACGTCAGACCCATCATCTTCAACATCTTTATCTGGAATTCCCTGCTTATGTACATTCTCGCTCTGTTCTTCCGTTTTCTCTCTGCTTAATTCAATTTTAGGTTCAGAGTGGCGTGTTTCACGAACATAAAATATTGAAACCATAAATAAGACACTTGCAACAATATCTATAACAGCCCATGTCTCTCTATCAAAACGAAAAGGTATTATGGGATTAAAGATAAGAGCAACTACTCCGAATACAATTTGCACCCCTTTCTTAGACTGATTAGAGGCAAGGGATACAGTATAAGCTCCAACTCCAAAGGTTATCACCCGTAGGAAAAAGTAGTATCCATAGGGGAGCGGTGTAAGAGCTAATAACAGCATCGCTGAAACAACACCTCTTAGAATTATTGATGGCGGGAGTTCTGTGAGCTTCATAGGGTATCTCTCATAATGAATGCACTGAGTCAACCATCCTTCGGTAACATTTTCCTATGAGGCAACTGGTCATAAAAACTTCGGCTCACGGTAATCGGAATAGGCTTCGCACCTGCTTTTCTTCTTGCAAGATGCCTCACAGCCTTCAATGTACTGATAATGTCCTCCTGCTGGGCACCATATTTTGTCTGTTTTTTTACTTTCAATATTGGCATCCTTGGTCAGTGGCTTATCGAGTTTCTTTACCATTTGTTTTGTCTGTCCTATATCCTGAAAGCGGGGAAATTAGCTATATTTGGTTTCACGATATTTCCCCGTCAGTCTAAAAAATATTTTTTCGATACGATAAGTGATAAAACCGAGCTTATGCTTATATATACGAAATCTGATTCTTTCTGTTCTCCCCTTGGTAGATTTAAACTTATACTGCCGAAAGAAATAAAAAACTATATCTTCACCGTAATCAGGGTCACTGAGAATGCTGTCCTCTTTTGCTACTGCCTCGATGACTGTTGGCACATGAGCGTTTAGCGTTCTCTCTTTAGATGTGATTTCGAACTTAATTCTCTTAGCTTTCATCTTTGGATTTAAGCCAGTCAAAACTATTTCTTTGTCTAAAGAGGTTACTTGAGAACCTAGATTTTCAACTTCGAAACTTACGCTATATTTGTTGTCGCTAAAATGTTCTTTCAATAATTCAATCCTCAAGCGTATGCGATTTTTCCAGCGGTCCCAAACAAACAAAATTCCGCCAGACCCACCAATCAGATAAAGAATTCGTAAGGGGTCGGCTAAAAAATAATCAAAAAGCTTGCTAAACATATTTTAATCGTCCATTCATCAAGTTTTGTATCCCGTATGGATATAAAATACTTCTCGATAATGGAAAGGTCAAGGACTCATGGCATTGACTAAGAAAATTTTGCCGAAAACTCAGCATTGACCTTGTGGCTCGGTGCGATATGCACATGTAACATTTAATTAGGAGGTAGCTAGAATTGCCCTGCAGAATGGGTCCAAATCGAGTTTAAGAGGGGGACAGGCGAATGGCGAAGCTCGGATATGGGTGGGGAGGCTAGAAGGCTTAGAATGGATTTGAATCGGGGAAGCTCAAATCAGTATTTTGCGGTTCTTTCGTTGGGGACTGATTCAGGGACAATCTGGGGGGGAATCCGAAAGTGGACTGTTCACGGTTTGTTCACGGTATTTTTGAAGATTTCAGGGGGATAACATATTAACGTAAAAAGAAAGAAATGGTGCCGAAGGCGGGATTTGAACCCGCACGGGTTACCCCACACGCCCCTCAAACGTGCGTGTCTACCAGGTTCCACCACTTCGGCATACTGGATGATACTATAAAAAAACCGTTGATTTCAACACGCGTGTCCCGGACGAGGGGAAAACGGTCCTCGGAATATCCGCTTATTTCAAAAACCCGGATATAGCCTTGCCTTGCATTCGGGACAGATGCTGTGGCTGAAGTCAGCGTCGGTTCGCTCACGCACGTATGCTTCTATCTGCTGCCAGTGCCCTTTGTCATCACGGATCTTTTTGCACGAAGCGCAGATGGGCAGCAGGCCACTTAATGACCTGATATTGGCGAGGGCTTCATGAAGCTCGGCAACCATCTTCTCCCGTTCTTCCGCCAGGGTCCTGAATTGTTCCTCGGACTCCTTCAAAGCCGTCTCCATCTGCTTGCGCCCGGTGATGTCTCTCACGGCCTCGATCCCGGCTATGATCTCCCCCTTCGCATCCCTCAGCGGGGACGAAATGATCTCGTAGTAGAACGTCCCTTTCTCCGTCTTTCGGGACTGTTCCTTCTTGTGGATCTTCCCGTCGTCAAAGGACATGGCGACGTGACATCCATCGCAGACATGATCCTTTTTCTGATACCCCTGGTAACAATACTCCCCAATATGATCTCCCACCAGCTCCCTGTGGATCCGGTTCTGGTACAAGACCCGGAAGTTCCTGTCCTGAATGCTTATCCCATCTCCCATAGCCGCGATGATAGCCTCGGACCTGGCCTTCTCGTCCGCTGCCTTCCTGAAGGCGAACCTCAGGCGTTCTTCCATCTGCTTTCGTTCAGTGATGTCCAGGAGTGTTCCGATGATGGCGGGCCTGCCGTCAATGTGGGTAAGGGTCCCGTGCACTTCGAAATCGACGGGGAGACCATCCTTTCGTTTTCCCCGTACTGTATAGTGTACGCTGTCGGTCTCGCCCTGGATGCGTCTTCGGATGTTCTCCTCCACCAGGGGGCGGTCGCTCTCGTGAATGAGCTCCAATACAGACCCCAGGGAGAGGAGTTCCTGCTGTGGATAACCGAAGATATCCTCGCACTTCGGATTTGCATAGCGCACCTTGCCGTCCTGGAGGATGTATATGCCGACAAGAGACTGCTCGACAAGGCTGCGGAACTTCTCTTCTGATTCCCTGAGACGCACGCATTCGCCCCGCGCGTTCTTCAGTTCCTCAATGAGCTGGTCTCTGGTTTTCTCTTTGTCATTCATCTTTGAATTTGCCGCAACCACGCGGAGCACGGCGTTGCGTGGTGCATCAGCGCTTAGATTATAACCTAATTTGTTTCTAACTTCTATTATTTGGAACCGATCCCCTGATGACGAGGGGGATCGCCGGATACGCGTGTTTCTTTTTAATTCTCCCGCCCTTTGGTATAATATTGCGCATATCTGGAGGGGTGGCCGAGCGGTTGAAGGCGACGGTCTTGAAAATCGTTGTAGGGGTAACTCTACCGTGAGTTCGAATCTCACCCCCTCCGCCACTTATTCCTTAACAATCAAGGAGCAGCTTCTTTCCACTTTACCGACAGCGGGGATGCCATGAAGACCTTTGAACCCTACGTCTTTCTGAGAAAAAAGAGGTACTGGATCTTTTCCTCCGTCCTTTTCATGCTGATGGTTGCCCGCACCTGGACCGGTTTCTGGCTTGGTGATTTTTGGGAACATGCGGCGGTTGTCCGGGAGCTTGCAACAAACCCCCTCTCGCCCGGACACCCCCAACTGCTCGTGGAAGCTCAGCACGCCTATTTTTCCCCTTACAGCCTCGGTGTCGCCCTGCTTGCAAGGATTATGGACCTCAACCCAATCTCTTCCCTCGCCCTCGCAGGGCTGGGGAATCTTGTCTTATTCCTCATCGCTTTCCGGTGGTTCATCGTCCTCTTCTTTGATGACCATGGGGATGCGATACCTTTCTATGCCCTCGTATTCATCCTCATGCTCTGGGGAAGAGACCCGTGGTTCTGGAGTGCCTTTTTTCATATCTCCGTCCTGGGCTTTGTCCTGCCCTATCCGTCCACTTTTGCTTCTGCGTGCGTATTCATTTCGTTCGGGCTTTACCTGACGCACCTGAAGACCGGGAAGATCATCTATGTCCTGTTGCTTATCCCGGTCATAAGCGTGGTTTTCCTCACTCACCCCACGACCGCGGTTGTAATGTGCATCGCCCTGACATCCTTTTCCCTGGGCTTCCCGGAGAGGGTTTTGTTCCGGAACGTCATGACCCTCTTCGCTGCCTTTATGATCTCCTTCACCATAGCCGCTGCCTGGCCGTATTATAGCTTCATCTCGCTCATCACCGTGCAGTCTCCCGATTTTCACGGGCACAGCAGGCTGCTGTATCAGCACGTCCTCAGCAGAACCTTTCCTGCACTGATCGGCATCCCCCTGCTCGTCATCAGGCTCAGAAAGAATATCCTTGATCCCCTGGCCCTGACCTTCCTGGGATTAACCGCGGTTTACTTCTACGGCTATATTTCGGATCTATGGGGATACGGCAGGGTTATTTCCCATATGGTAATGGTTCTTCAGATCTCGCTCGCTTGGCTCACAGCCCGCGTCGAGTCGCGATGGCAGGCTGATAAGGCTGTCGTGAAAGTGAGCTGTGCGGCCATGCTTTTGCTGTCCGCCATATATGTTTTTAAGATGGCAACCTACAAAGGAGAGGATTACCAGAAATATTCAATCCTCTCCCGGTACACGAAGCAGTACGACCTTGTCTTGTCAGACCTGCAGACGAGCTTGTATATACCCGTCTTTGGGGGCAAGGTCATAGCGCATCCCTATCCCGTCTACTTTGTCGCGGATCATGCGGAGAGGAGGAGGGACCTCGTGCATTTTTTTGATCAGGCGACCACGAATCAGGAGAGGGTGGAGATCATCAGGAAATACCAGCCGGCTTTTCTGCTCTACAAGAGGGCTTTTTCAAGAACAAGCCCCTCGCTCTATAATTCCTTAGGGCAGTTCGGCACGGTCATCTATTCGGACGGGGATTTTATATTGCTGTCCCTGAAAAAAGCGTCATCGGAGCGTCAGCAAAATTGATTATCTCAAGAAATAACTTTTATTTTTTAAGGACTTCTGGAATGAGTTGGAGAGGTTCGCATCTCATCCCCGCCGCCATGTGAACTGAGTTACCAAACCTAAAATTACAAGTTGACAACGGCATGTTTTCATGATAAAAGATAATTAGTCCCGACAAGGCCTAACCCTCTGTGAGGAGGCGACGGAAAGCGGCGGGTCTTAAGAGAAGATGGCCGAGCTGCCGAAGGAAGGAACCTTTGGTTTGTTCGGCTTTTTACTTTGTGAGACGATGGCTTGATAAGAGACCACTGTAATGACTGGGGTAACTGAAAGAAGAGAGTGAACCCATGATCCTCGAAGAGGTAGTAAATTTTCTGAAAAAGGAGCCCCCTTTTCAGTTTCTCGATGACGCTGCCCTGAGGTCCGTTGCCGACAGTTTATCAATTGAATTCTATCCCAAAGATACCGTCATCCTGAAACAGGACGGTCCTCCCAGTGTCTTCCCTCAGGGTCATCAAGAAGGGGGCTGTAAAGGTCTTCATGAAATCGGAAAGTGGGAGACGAGGTCCCGGTGGATTACAAGGGGGAAGGGGATAACTTCGGCTTCTCATCCATGATCGGTCAGGACATTCAGAGGACAACGGTCGTCGCCGTTGATGATACCATCTGCTATTTGCTCCGTAAGGAAAGGGTCTTAAAACTGCTGGAGTCAAGCCCTGCGTTCTCTGAGTACTTTATGTCCTATCTCTCAAAATATCTCGACAGGACTCATAAGGAGATGCAGGGCAAGAGCATGTTCTACGGCAGCAGTGGCCGCGTTTTATTTACCACCCCTGTGGAGGATATCGCAAAAGAGGTTGTTCTCCGTAGGGGAAGAGACATCCATACAGGAAGCAGCGCAGCTCATGGCAAAAAAGAAAATAGGCTCTCTCATAATCCTTGATAAGAGGAATCTCCCCGTCGGCATCGTGACCGAGAAGGACCTCAGTGAAAAAGTGGTGGCAAAGGCAAGAAGCGTATCTGAACCCGTGAAAAATATTATGACCATCTCGCTCATACGGGTCGATGCGAGCGATCCCTGTTTCGAGGCTGTCCTAAAGATGATCAAGTACAACATTCATCATATGCTCGTCATTAAGGAGGGGGCCCTGAAAGGTATTATGACCGATCATGATCTTACGCTCCCCCAGGCGGCATCTCCCCTGTCCTCTGCAAGCGATGTGGAGAACCAGCAGACCATTGACGGGCTTATCCCGGCATCAGTGAAGATGGACACCATAGTCGGGATGCTTCTCGAAGAGGGAACCAAGGCAAGCTGCATTACAAAGATTATCACCGAAATCAATGACAGGCTCGTAAAGAAGGTTCTCGAGATCGCTGAGAAGACACACGGGCAACCTCCCGTTCCCTATTGCTGGATCGCCTCCGGCAGCGAGGGGAGAAAGGAACAGGTCTTTAAAACAGACCAGGATAATGCGATCATATACGCCGACCCGGAGACAACGGAGGAAGAGGAGATAAGGAGATATTTTTCGATCTTCACGTCTTTCGTGAGGGACAGCCTCATCAAGGTGGGCTTCCCTCTCTGTCCCTCTGACTGCATGGCGAGCAACCCCTATTGGTGCCAGCCCCTGAAGGCGTGGAAGAGGTACTGCTCCGACTGGATAAACAGACCGACAGCTGACGCGGTGTTGAGGACTCACACCTTCTTCGATTCCAGACCTATCTACGGCAAACCCGGTATTTTTGAAGAGTTGAGAGATTCCGTTCACTCCACATTAGGGGGTCGGAGTATCTTCCTCGGTCACATGGCAAACATGATTGTCAAAAACACCCCTCCCATCGGCTTTCTCAAGTCATTTGTGGTGGAAAAGACCGGAGAGCACAAGGATACATTTAATCTGAAGGTCAAGGGTATTGCCCCGTTGGTGGATGCGGTGAGACTGTTTGCCCTGGAAAGAGCGATAAAGGAGACCTCTACCATGGAAAGGATCCATGCGTTGAAAGACAAACACACCATTGTGAAAGAATGTTCGGATGAGCTTGAGCACGCCCTTGAATTCATGATGCACATCAGGATACGCCATCAATTTGAGCAGATCAAGGAAGGCCGGAAAGCGGACAATTTTATTAATCCGGATACATTGAGCACCTTTGAAAGAAAGACAGCCAGTGAGGCATTTCATCTTATATCAAAGACGCAGGGCCTGATATTCGAGAGATATAAGCTGTTTATGAGTTAGGGACGAAAGAACGAATAACAGATAAAACACACCTCCGCCTGTTCGCCAAAGATATCCGTTTCCGATCGAAACCGGTGCTTCGCTCCTTCCGCGGGGTTCTCTTTGCCGGCTATACTATAATAGAAAAGTGAAGAGACCATACAAGGCAGTTTCAGGCAAGACGTACTCCCTCTTCGGTGTCGATGTGTCAACCGATCAGTACTTCAGCACCATCCACGCCATTGCGGAAGGCCTCTTAATCCTCTGTCGTGATGAACGGGTCCTTCTCTCCCATGTCCAGAAAGCGGGCGGCATGAGGTTCAAAAAGGGGCTGGCTTATGGATGTGACGATGTTCTCATTGCTCACATACGAAAGAACCTCCAAGAAGCGCTTCACACCTATACGCCGGGGGTTAAAGAACATTTAAAGAGCATCCCCTTCTCTCAGAGGTTCGACAAGACCATCAGAACACGAGAGGAAGGATATCATCTTTACATGCTTGAGATCGAACTCGTCAACCGGATATACAGGGATGCTTTCAAGAAAAGCAGCTACAAGTTTGCGCTCCTTCCCCATTGCCTGAGAGATTTCAGGCCACAGTGCAGTTCAGTCCCCGGAGATATCGAGCATGTCTGTATGGGATGCACCGAGGACTGTTTTATCCGTCTCGGCAGTGAGCTGCTTACGAAGTACGGGATCCAGCCTTATATATCAATAACCATAGACCAGGAGAGGCTCTTCAGGAGGCTAAAGGCAGAGCATCCGGACATCGGAGCACTCGGGATTGCTTGCATCCCGGAGCTGGCTCAGGCTATGAGGCTTTGTATTAAACTTGGGATCTCCCCCATCGGGATACCGCTGAGCGCCAACCTCTGTGCCAGGTGGATGAAGCGGACGTATGAGAGCTCGTTCAGCCTTGAGGAGCTCGATAAACTCGTAAGGTGAATTTCTCCCACGCTTACGGTGATAGGATTTCCAGGAGATGGAGGCGTCCTCATCGCGTTCTTCGCTTCATCCTATTTTCTTTATCGTTCCTGTCTTCACCCTTGAAACGGCAAGCTCACGAAAACGCATCGCTAACTCGGCCCCTCTTGCCTCTTCCTCGTGCTTAAAGAAAACGAAGGCCTTCTCCCATCCTTGCGAAAGGATCCTTTCGATCCATTGTGACAGATCGGCATCCGTATAATCGGAGCGGCGGAGGCGCAGGTACCCCCACGTCGCCGTAGTGATGATCTCATTTGCCGGATTCTCTTCAGCGTCCGCGACGCACAGGCTGCATCCCCTTTTACGAAGGAGGTCCAGGATTTCGACATCGAGCCAGGATGGGCTCCGGAACTCGAACGCGCAGGACATAGTGACGGGGATCAGAGCGAGAAGATCTGCCAGCGCCGGGCGGTCCCCACGAAAGCTCTTGGGGAACTGAAAAAGGACCGGACCCAGTTTCCTCTCCAGAAACGACAGCGTCCCGAAGAGGTACTCGGTCTCCTCGCCCACATTTCTCAACCGCTTGATATGCGTAATGACCTGGGGTGCTTTGAGCGCGAAGACAAAATCGTCGGGGACCTGTTCCGCCCAGGATGCAAGGACGCCCTTTGTGGGCATGTGATAAAAGGTGTTATTGATCTCCACCGCGCCGAGGCGTGCTGAATAGAAGCGAAGCATCTCTTTGGGCGAGATCTTTTCAGGATAGAATGCTCCCTTCCATTCCTTGTACGCATACCCGCTTGTACCGACATAGATCTTCATATTTTCTGCACCGTGAGCAGGTAAGGCCTTGCCGATAAGAGAAGTATCGGTTGTCCTGACCGTTTAAAGATCCGGCCTGTGATTTCCGCTAAGGATTGTATTTACCCGAGGCCGGCACTGCGCGCTTAAAGGCCCAGGCCTCGATTGTCTTTATCTGTTCAGCCATGGTCACCGAAAGAGGGACGGTCCTGCTCAGAGCTACCAGGAAATCCTGTTCGACTACGGGACGCTTCTCGGCAAGGGCCTCGAAAACCGCTGATTGGACCACCTGCTCGATTTCAGCCCCGGAAAGACGTTTGGGCGATGACGCCAGTAGCGGGATATCAAACCCGGAAGGATCGATATTCTGCTTCTTCATATGAATGCGGAATATTTCTTCCCGCGCCTTTTCATCGGGAAGCCCGACATAAAATATCTCATCGAAGCGTCCCTTGCGCAGCACTTCCGCGGGAAGCATCTCGATGGCATTGGCGGTAGCAGCGACAAAAACAGGCGCCTTTTTTTCCTGCATCCACGTCAGGAAAGACCCGAGGACCCGGGAAGCGGCGCCCCCTTCAGCCTTGAACCCCTGCGATGAAATGCCGGCCTCGATCTCGTCTATCCAGAGGACACAGGGCGCAATCGCCTCTGCAGTACTGAACGCCTTGCGCAGGCTGGACTCCGGGGAGCCGAACGCCCCCCCATACACAACCGCCATATCCAGACGGATAAGGGGGAGGCGCCATTGAGCTGCGATCACCTTGACGAACAGCGATTTGCCGCAGCCGGATATCCCCATGATCAACACCCCTTTCGGCATCTTTGCACCGGTAGAAATGTTATCCAGGCCGAATGCCTTTTCACGACGATCCAGCCAGTGTTTGAGGTTTTCCATCCCGCCCAGATGGTCCGGATCGGCATCATTGACGACAAACTCCATGATGCCGCTTTTTCTGATGATCTGCTGTTTGGTCTCAAAGAGCGCCTGAACGATTTCGCTGCCGCTGCCGACCTGAGACTGATTGAAAGCGCGGATGCTACGCTCGATGTCCGTAAGATCAAGCCCCTGGGCCGCCACCACCAACCTCCCCACCAGCTCCGGATCAGCGGCACAGGCCTGCGCCAGTAGCGGAACACGTTCTTTCAGGAACTCCAGGTGCGCCTTGATCTCTGCTATGGCAGGAAGTCCCTGGTAGAGAATAACGAGGTCTTCTCTCAACCGTTCCGGCACAGCCTCCTCTTCACCAATGACAATCAGGATCTTTGATCGGGCCCGCACCGCAAATTCTTTCAGCTTTCTGATAATAAACGGGTTATTTCCCCAAAAGCTGGAAATGTCCTTGAAAAGAAAAATGGCGGGTCCCGGTTGCGCGATGGCGAAATCGAGCGCCGGCAGAGGCTCTATCGTTTCTTTGAACGACGCTCCCTCCCGGATGAGACCTTCGGTGCAGGTCCATACATAGGGACTCCCTGCCCCTTTCACGCGCCGCGGCGGACACGCGCTACAATCCCCTCCGTGCGCCGCTCGTTATCGGTAACCACATAAATTAAACTGTTTCCGGCCCCGATTATTCTCAGCAAATCGTGGGCATTCAGGTTTTCCATTATCCTCCCGTTAATGCCCCTGACAGAAAACCTCCTTCAGCCAGCATGGCATTACTTTCCCGCTGTACTACGCACCATTATATCAGGTTTCAAAGGCGCCAGGGTCGGCAAATAGCTGAAACTTGAGCATTTGTCTTCTTGATAATCCCCTCTTCACATGCTATTCTTCGCTTATGCTGAAAAAGCAGACTTCTCTCAGTTATCAGTGCATTTCATGAAAAGGATCGCGCGCTTTTTCCTGATCGTGGTTGCGGCGGCATCGCTCACCGGCTGCATCACCTTTCTGACCGAGATCAAGGTCAGGGGTGACGGCAGCGGGACGATGGTGCAGACGATGACCATGAACCCGGAGCAGATGAAGGAATCGATGGAAGGCATCGCGAAGCAGATGGGCGCGACAACGACCGAGTCGAAAGAGGATACGAAAAAGGACTCCTCGAAGGCATCCGGAGGAGGGCCCGTTCAAGGAGGGCGATCTCAAGGGCAAGGCCGCAGACCTGGGCCCGGGCGTGACGTTCGTGTCCGCGGAAAAGATCGACACGAAGACAGCCGCCGGTGTCCGCGTGACCTACGCCTTCAAGGACATCAATCAGCTGGCCGTCAATCCAAAGCCCGCGGCGGCGATGGGGACGGCCGGCGCCGGAGCTTCTTCGCAGGACGCCCTGAAGTTTCGGTTCAACCGCATGCCGAACGGCAACGCAGTTCTCACGGTCGTCTTCGCCCACGCCCAAGCCGGAGGCACCGAAGGAACAAACCGCCACACCGCCGCCTCCGGCTTCTCCGGAGGAATCGGCCCAGCAGATGTCCATGATGAAGCAGATGTTCAAAGGTCTCCATATGGGCATGGCCGTCGATGTGGAGGGCAAGGTCGTTAAGACGAACAGCCCGTATGTCGAAGGATCGAAGGTCACGCTGATGGACATCGACTTCGATCCGCTTCTGTCCGACGAGAAGGGCTTCAAGGCCTTGAGCGCGAAGATGGAGACGGCCATGGGAGACGACCGAAAGACGATGGAGGCCCTGAAGGGAATCAAGGGCCTCAAGATCACGACGGATCCGGAAATCTCGATCGAGTTCGCTCCGAAATAGGGTTCCCCAGGATGATGAGCGGAGCCGTCTCGATGATGCGGCCTTATCCCGGCAGCTTGGCTGCGAGGACTTCGACCTTCTCGATGACAGGCGGTTGCGCCAGCAGTTCAGAGGCCTTTGCCATCAGCGCAGCAGCCACACGGCCGGAGAGGTGGGCCTGACGACCTGCCTCGTCGGGAAAGGCATCGAAGATACCGAAGGTCGACGGCCCAAGACGGATCGCAAACCAGGCGATCGTGGCCGGCTCCTCCATGACTACCGCAAGACCCCCGCGAAGAAAGTCCTCCACTTCAGCCTCCTTTCCGGGTTTTGCCTCCAGTCGAACAAACAGCGCTGTCTTAACCATGATGTCCTCCTTTCTTAAGAAAGCAACAATCTCTTTCCACTACACGTTTCTTCATTACTCCTTATCACAAAATTCAGACAAGTTCAGCAATGCACATTGCTCCACAGGCAGGGTCGCCGGACCGGAAGATATCGCCTGGCCGGTTCCCCCCAAACTTCGGAGGAAGATATACTTATTTCAGGGCCTGCAATTTCTCCAGTATTCCTTTTAATACGTCCTCTTCCTCCTTCAGTTCCATTTTAAAATCGTGTTTGGCGCCCGAAGCAATCTCACCTCTGAGTTCCGGTATATAGTCCTTAAGTACTCCTACAAGCATATCCTTTTCCTTGTCTGTCAGTTCCAGCTTCATGTCCATTCTCCTTTCATAAGAAAAGCACCATCTTTTTCCACTACATACTTCTTAATTACTACTTATCACAAAATTCAAACAAGTCAAGGCAAAACATTGCTCCGCAGGCAGGGTAGGCAGTTTCGCGTTTTCAAATGCCATGGTCAAGCCTCACCCCAAAGGGCGTCTTCAACTGCCTGAGCGTTTCGGCCTATAGCCCATATTTGCCAATACTGTAATGAGCGCATCGCAGTGATCGCCCTGGATTTCAATAGACAAGCCTTTGACTGTGCCGCCGGCACCCAGCCCGGCTTTCAATCTCTTGAGGAGCGCTTCCCTGTCTTTCATTGGAATCAGGAGACCTTCGATTACTGTGACGGACTTCCCGCCGCGCCGCTTCCGGTCGAGCCGGACAATCACTTTCTGATGAGAAGGATTCAGCGCAGGCTTGACGCCATCTTCCACCGGTCTTTCCTTCCGGGCAATAAACTTGCCGGTGGAGTAGACTAATTTCGTTTTTTCTTCAGGCATAGTCCATTTCAGCCCAGGGCCCGCTGCGGTGGTTTACTCCCTGTTCTCCCATTTGTGCCTCAGATACAAGGCCTCAACTTTTTTTCTGGCCCAGGGGGTCCTTCTGAGAAATTGCAGGCTGGATTTGATGCTCGGGTCATGATTAAAACACCTGATGCGGATGGTCCTTCCCATTTTCTCCCAGCCATGAAGCTCTACCAGCCGGGTCAGGATCATTTCCAGAGTGATGCCGTGAAGAGGGTCGTTGGATTGTCGCCCAGTCATGTCTCAGCTTGCGCTTTCATCCGTAATTACATGCCATCCTTCTTGGCGAGCCTTATACCGGCACTCTCTATAAGAATAAGCCGTTTCTTGTAAAGAGCGCCTATCGCCTTTTTATACGTCTTCTTGCTTGTACCGAACAGGCGGTAGATATCCTCAGGTGGGCTTTTATCGTCCAAGGCAATAAATCCGCCCTGCGCCTTCAGTGTGTCGATAATTTTTCCCGACACATCATCAACCTTTTCAGCGCCGGGTTTTTGAAGACAGAGATCAACTTTGCCGTCGTCCCGCACCTTTTTGATAAATCCTGCGATATGCTGTCCTTTCCTTAAGGGCTGAAACACCTCGTTTCTATAAAGCAAGCCCTCGCGGGAGTTGTTGATAATCGCCTTGTAACCGATGTCGGTCCGGTCGCAAATCAACAATTCTACGCTTTGGCCCTCTTGAAACTCGACCTGTCCCTTATCAGGAAGCTTGTCCAATTTCGGCGCAGCAACGACGTGGTTGCTCTTATCATCACTTTTCTTTATGACCCTCACCCTTTTAAGTTTTCCTGTTTTCGCCATGCAAACAGCATCCTCTGTCTTTCATATGTTCTTGTTGTTTACCACCTTCTCCAAAGTTCCCGGCAGTCCGGCTAGCCGGTCTTTTTCCCCTGAAGACCGAGCGCCTGCACTATCTCGCGCATGTGGTCGATATGAAAGCCGATGTGAAAATTGCCGAGGCCGAATGCCCACTGGGCCAGGGTCGGATACTCCCCGAGCGGCGACTCCTTGAGCATGGGAATATGGGCCTTCCTGGCAAGCTGTTCCTGCGAAAGACCTTCGACGAACGCCGCGATACTTGCATATTTCCGGTCATATTCGGCCAGAAGTTCCGCAAGGGTCATCCTGCTCCGCTTCCCTTCCCAATAGGGGTCTTCGGGCTTTATATCGATCTTGGGCGTATCCAGTTCGATGAAGGGTTTCAGAGCGGCGAGGTGGTCTCTTCCCTCCGGACCGCAGAGATGTGATATGATCTGCTTGGGCGACCAACGGCCCTCCGGCGCCCGGGACGAGCTCACCTCATCGAGCCCCTCACAAGACTTCCTGAATTCAGCCGCCTTTGCGCGTATTCCCTGCGCGATCTCTTTTCCGGTCTGATCAGTCATATATTTCATACCTCCTTTCTCACCTGCCTCTATTCTATCAAGTCCCGCCTCAGTTCACAAAGAATGGATACGAGGTTGCCAACCCCGGCCCAAAAATGCTAAGATAATCTGACTAGACAGACCAGTCGAGGAGGTCGTTATGGGTATGTGGCAGTTGCAGGAGGCAAAGGCTCGCCTGAGCGAGGTCATTAAAAAGGCAGCGAAAGAAGGCCCGCAGCAGATCACTGTTCATGGGGAACCGACTGCGGTAGTGATTTCCAGTAAGGAGTACGAGCGGCTCAAGCACCCCAAGGGCAGTTTTGTTGAATTCATGCGGCACTCCCCGCTTTACGGGTTGGAGCTTGACCTCAGGCGCGAGCAAACACTCACGCGCGCGACAGAAGTGGCATGAGTTATCTGCTCGATACCAATATCATATCCGAGACTATCCGCAGTAATCCAAATAAGGCACTCATCTCCTGGCTTGACAAGATTCCCGGTGAAGCGCTTTTTGTAAGCGTCCTGTCGCTTGGTGAAATTCGCAAGGGCGTCGAGGCGCTTACCGACAGGAAGAGGCGCGAGAAGCTCCGCATCTGGCTGGAGCACGATCTTCCGGCGTGGTTCGAGGGACGGGTGCTTCCGGTTGACCTTGCGGTGGCAGACCGCTGGGGGCGGTTGCTTGCAGATATGCGCCGGCCGCTACCCACTATTGACAGTCTTCTCGCTGCAACAGCGCTGCATTATGAGTTGAGGCTGGTGACGCGGAATTCAGGGGATTTTGCTTATCCGGGGCTCGAAGTCATCAACCAGTTTGGATGACATGCTGCACAGCTTTCGGTCTTTAGCCTGAACAGCTGACTGAAAGAGTCCTTGCTTTAACAGGTATAACGTAATATTATTAGGAAAGTTGTTGCGGGAGGGGAATGGAAAATGGGAGAACCTCAGCCTTTAGCCAAAGCCCTGGGTGCAACATTATTGGCTGCAACTTTTCACGGGTTGTTGAGGATAGAGGGGGAAGAAACGGGATGTGTCCCTAATATTTTCCACTAATATTTTCCATATTTGCTTTTTGCCTCTGCCTCGTTTTGTGTTGTCTCTACAGGTTTGAAGTAATAAACTAATCTTTCAGGAGCTTCAGGAGCCCTTGTCCATGTTGATCTATCCTGTACCTCTTGTCTCCATTCAGAAACAATTTGACGGGTATTAATATCAATTACAACTGTTCTTGCAATTACGTAGGAACTCCACAGATAAGGAATCCTTGTGCTATCTCCTGAAATTCTCCATTCTTCCGCAACTTGAAAGATAGTCGTTATGACATGCGTCATTGAGGGATATTTTTCTTTGATCCTTTGCCATAAACGCGAATCTATCATCGAAGGCTCAGCATTAATTTTTATTGCTTTTGCGATCAATTCATTTGTCACGGTATCTAATGGGGAGAGCGATGCTCCACGAAGACGTATAAGCGGTCCCTGCATTGTTGTTGGCACAGTTTTACGCTGAGTGGGGCCGATACTGCTAAAAGAAGCAACGATGGAATCGGCAAGCCCTATATTTTCCCCTGTATAGTCGTAATCCATACCATAGCCATCAATATTCTTAATCTGCAGCATTTGGGCATTTTCTTTTATAGTCTGCCAACTGCCAGGCCCACTAGTTGTAGCACAAGCAAACAAAAAAACTGCGACCACAGCAATGACCATTAATTCTTTCACCGGTGCCTCCTTTTGTCATCAATTTCAGAGATTATAAGACTCGCTGCGTTATCTAAAGGCGTGTTGAAAGCATCGGTAAACCTTGTATTGTCTTGATAAGTAACTTGTATATATATGTTGCGACTATTATCTCTTTCCGACTTAGAAATATTAATTGTGGCAGCTTTGATCTTTAAATCAACTAATCGGCTTTCAATTGTACTTCTTTCCTCGGCTGTAGCGCCTGTTATGTCAAAAAGCGGTTTTACCCTCTGCTGTTTTCTCTCTGGGCTAACAGTTTGCCTAGCTGTTTCATTGTCGGGCATTACTTTAGATGGGACTCTTGCCAGTTTATTGTCTTTCTCTTCAATGCTGTCCTTAGTCGGCGGGGTTGATTGCTGAATTACAATATCACGGCCTGACTGATATATGGTAGAACCAGGAGAAGACTTAATTTTGGCATCCTGATCAATTGCATTGCTTGGTGAAAATACGTACCAGAGTCCTATTAAAGATGCTATGGATCCCAGGAGGGCTATGATTATATACACTGGGTGTCTCATAATCTTATCCCAAATCGTCTGATTTTCTTTCATTTCCATTTTTTTACGTTGTCTGTCTGTCAATGATATAACTCTCTTAAAATACATTGGACTGGTTGCTATCAGATGTTTTTCCCAGTCAGAGCGCGCGGTATTCTTGTGAGCTTTAATGAAGCTCAGATCATGGCTGGGATCTTTATAGTAGAGAGGAATAAATAGGGACATATCCCATTTTCTCGACAGCCTTTCCCACGATCGCTCAGCTATCAGCGCTCAGCAGTCAGCTATCAGCCAGATAGCCTGAAGGCTGAAGGCATTTAGGTCCCCAATTCCCGGGTTTCCCCTTGACGATGTTGAAATAACAGATTATCATTGAAAAGGAGCGATACCATGAGAACATTAAAGAATATACATCCTGGCGAAGTGCTGAAAGAGGAGTTTCTGGTGCCCATGGGGATATCTGTCTATCGTCTGGCTAAAGAGACAGGCCTTTCGCAGACAAGAATAGGACAGGTCATAAAGGCCGAAAGGAGCATTACAGCAGAAACCGCAGTGAAGCTGGGCAAGTTTTTCAGTGTCCCCGCGGAATTCTGGATGAACCTCCAGACGCTTTATGACATTGAAGAGGCACGGAAGCGGTATAAGAAGGATATTGAATCCATTCACACAGTACGTGAACTTCAGCACTCGGCCGCATAGCTCTCACAAAATAAGCTTTAGGGCGGAGTCGCGCGGCCTTATCCTCATCTCCTGACTTCCGGCCCTCTGTTCACCACCTTCTCGGTTTCGCGAGTATCTCCAGCACCTTCAGCTCAAGGAACCTCTTTGAAGCAGCTGATTTTATCACCACGACCGTATCCGCGCCGTACCCTGTCCCGGCGACCGCGATCACCTCTTCGTCCTCAGGGACAAGACCGGAGTCCACAGCCATCATCACTATCTCACAGCAGACCTTCGCCCCTTCTCCGAACCTTCTTAAGGCCTGCGCGATTATCATGGCCGGATAAACGCCGCTGAACTTGGCGTTCAATGACGTTTCTATGGAGTGGGTGAGGATCGTGCCTACATAGATCTTCGCCCCGTTTGCCCTGATCTTGTCGGCGGTCTCTCCGGACATTTCAGATGTGTTGGGCCCCTTGAAGCCCGCCGAGTGGGTGACTACGACCATATTCACGCCGCTGTTCCTGAAGGTCTCTGAAAAAAGGAGCCCATTGGAGCCGGTGGTTGACGCCACGACAACATGTCTGTATTTGCCTTCGTTCAGCCCGGCTTTTACTACCTCGATGCATGCGCCGGTGTTCTCCTTACCCGGTCTTTCAAAATAGACTATCTTTCTTTCCATATCAGACCTCCGTTCATTTTTTCTGACGCTGTACGTCCTCTTAATCTTACCACTCGCATGATATATTTCTTCACCGGAATTTGAAAAAGGGGACAGGCTATTTTCTTGAGTGCCGCGTACAAGGAGTAATTTCAGGTGCGCGCCCGTTCTTGATTGGATAGGAAGGAAGGCGGTTTTGCAGCAGTCGCAACGGCATCTCCTTTAATACACCTCCCAACCTATGTATATGCTTTCCTATAACTCCTTGATCAAAACGTCGGCGATCTCCTTGCGGTGCGAAGTTCCGCTTCCCGTACTCGGGTGGCCGATAGCGAGAACAGCCATGAGTTCCATTTCCAGAGGCAATTCGAGAAACACCCGAACGTTCTCTGCGTTCTTCAGTATCTCTCCCAGCCAGACGGCCCCAAGCCCGAGGGCGTGCGCCGCAAGCAGCATGTTCTGAATGCATGCTCCCATTGCCTGATGATCTTTGATGTCGTTGTACATCGCCCCTCTGTCAACGAATACGGCAATACACGCAGGGGCGGACTCAATGATCGTCCGGTATTTTGTGAACTCTGCCAGTTTTAGACGGGCCGCCCTCTCCCGTACGATAACAAAACGCCACGGCTGGTTATTCATGCCGGAAGGCGCCCATGTCCCGGCCTTGATGATCTCTATCAGCTGCTCTCGCTCGACCGGCCGGGCGGTATATTTCCTGATGCTCCGCCGGGTATAGATTCCTTCAAGCAGATCCATTATCTTTCACCTCCCATCGGGAATGGCTCCCGGCACCTGAAGTGTTGTGTGATCACCTAAAAGCCTTCCACCTTCAGGCTATGCACCTGGAGAGTTACTCATAAGGTGATTAATGATAATACGTTATCCTGACTGAAGACAAGAGAGCGGCTTTCCTGGGTATCGGCATCCCCAGGAACCACTTATGTTATATTCTAATTATGCCGGCCAATCTTCCGCCCGAATACTTCGAAGCCGAAAAGCGGTTCAAGGAGGCTGCGACCCCGCAGGAGAAGGCTGTCGCCCTGGAGGAGCTGATATCGACGGTGCCGAAGCACAAGGGCACCGACAAGCTCAGGGCCGATCTGAGAAAAAGGCTTGCACAGCTCCGCGAAGAGGCCGCCAAGAGGAAGAGATCCGGGAAGGGTGATCTCTACACCATCGAAAAACAGGGCGCCTCGCAGGTCGCCCTTGCAGGCTTCGCCAACTCGGGGAAATCGTCGATCCTCAAATCCCTGACGAACGCGAATCCCGTTGTCGCCGATTATCCCGTATCTACCGTCACGCCCCTTTCCGGCATGATGCCTTTTGAGGACATCCAGTTTCAGCTTGTCGATCTTCCGCCCATCGGGAACGAATCGACCGACGGATGGGTCTCGGGCATCCTCAGGGTCGCCGATGCACTCTTGCTGGTTGTCGACCTCTCGGAGGACCCGGACATCCAGGCAGAGCTTCTGATCGAACAGTTGGCGAAATGGAGGATCGGGCTCCTGAAGAGGTCGGAGCCGTCCGGGGAGTGTTCCGGCTGCAAGCCCGCCGTCATTGCCGCCACCAGGTCGGACCACAGCGCCGCCCAGGAGGGGCTGAGGAAACTGAGGTCAACGTATGAGACCCTTTATCCCGTGGTTCCGGTATCTTCGGCGACGAAGGAGGGTCTTGAGGAGTTGAGAAGGACCCTTTTCGAAATTCCCGCATCATCAGGGTCTATTCGAAAGAGCCGGGCAAGGAGCCTGACAGGGCCACACCCTTTGTGCTTCCCCTGGGCTCGACCGTTCTCGGACTCTCGCCGAGACGATCCACAGGGATTTTCTGAGCAACCTCAAATACGCCTGCATCTGGGGATCGGCGAAGTTCGGGGGCCAACGGGTGCAGAAGGACTACGTCCTTCACGACAGGGATATCGTCGAATACCACCTGAAGTGATCGGTGCTGCCCTCTCTATCCGGGAAAGAGGGGCTTTGGACCGGGGGTCACGTCTGAACCCAATTTTCCCTCTCCATCCTCCTGAAGTGTCTCTCGAATATCTTCCTGAAATGGAAACCGTAGATGGAAAAGGTCACGGCCATCGGCAGGAGTTTGGGTCTCCTGAAGAGGGACCAGAAGACGAGCCTCCAGTAGTAGAAACGCTCCTTTCCGAACATCCCCAATATGAACACGGACTTTAATCCGGCCTTCCAATAGCTGTACCGCATCTGCACCACCTTTTTCTGCATGGGCCGGTAATCCTTCATAAAGCGTTTGACCCTCGTGTAATAATGCTTTGGGGAATAGATGGTCTCTATGATCTGCCTGTACCCGTTGATAAGCTTTTCATAACTCATCTTGGGGATGAAGTTCATGGAAAGGTCCGTGTTGTCTCCGGTAGCCGTCTTTAACAGCCTGTTCTCGGTGACCAGCCGCTCGTAGAGTTTTGTGCCCCGCGGCGCGTTCAGGAGCCCCACCATGGCCGTCACGATCCCGCTCTCCTGTATGAACGTTATCATCTTCTCGAAGATCGAAGCAGGGTCCTGGTCGAACCCCACAATAAAACCGGCCTGGACCTCCAGCCCGAAGTCCTGTATCTTTTTAACACTGGCTATAAGGTCACGGTTCCTGTTCTGTGCCTTGGCGCATTCGATCAGGCTTTCCTCGTGCGGCGTCTCTATGCCGACAAAGACCGTGATGAACTCGGCCTGCGCCATCATCCTCATGAGTTCCTCGTCGTCAGCCAGATTGATGGAGGCCTCGGTCGAGAAGTAGAAAGGCCGCTTTCGCTCCGTCCATCCATTGGATAAGCGACGGGAGTATATTATCCTTAAGCTTCTTCTTATTGCCGATGAAGTTGTCGTCCACAAAAAAGACCCCCTCCCTCCAGCCGAGGGAGTATATCTTCTCCAGTTCCGCGATCACCTGCCCGGCTGGACTTTGTCCTGGGGACCCGGCCGTAGAGCGACGTAATGTTGCAGAATTCACAGTCAAAGGGGCATCCCCTGGAATACTGGATGTTCATGGAGGAATAGTGCCGCATGTCTATCAGTTCCCATAGGGGAATGGGCGTTTTCGTCATGTCCGCCTTTTCGACGGATGCATAGAGACGTTTCGGCCTTCCCTCCTTTAAATCGTTGAGAAAAGGACTGCAGCGTTATTTCCGCCTCATTGAGCACCAGGTGGTCCACGTCTCCGAACTCTTCGTGGTCATTGCTGAAAAGGGGCCCGCCGGCCACAACCTTGACCCCCAGTTCCTGGCATCTGGCGAGCACGGCTTTAACGGATTCCTTCTGGATGGACATGGCGCTGAGAAAGACATAGTCGGCCCACAGGAGGTCCTTGTCCTTAAGCTTCCGGACATTCATGTCCACAAGTCTTTTGTCCCATTCAGGCGGGAGCATGGCTGCCACGGTCAGCAGGCCGAGGGGCGGATAGGCCGCCTTTTTCGAAGTGAACTTCAGGGCGTAGGAAAAACTCCAGAACGTATCGGGATATTCAGGATAAACCAGCAGGATATTCATAAACAAACTCCTTATGCGCGGACAAAACGGTTAATAAAATGAACACGACGATTGGATGGCATGGTGGGGTGAAACAGATGTACGCTGCAATCGCTTCGCTTCAATGTCTTCATAGTATACCATGAATGACCAATTTCCCCCAGACTTTTCGCAGCTCTTCACTGGTCTCATCAAAGTTCCTCCGGTGCCGGCTCATGGGCCCTCCTTCGGGGGCGAAATCCTTACTGTTCCCTTTTCCCCAACCCGGCCCTCGACGGAATACCGGTAACCGCGAAAAAGCCCGATGGCCCAGAGATTCGTCAAGAGGTGGTTTGTCACCGTTTCTGCTGTAAGGGCGGATTCGTGACGCGACAGCGCCAGGTACAGCACTATCTGGTCTGCGAGATGCCTGTCGAGGGCTGCGCCGGACCTGTAGTAACTGATGAGTTCGCCTGCAGCTTCGTCTCCCACCTCTTCCGCCCTTTTGCCCCGTGCGCCGAGCGCGGAAAAGCCGGCAAGAGAGCTCCCTGACCTGCATTCGAGATAGACAAACGTGCCCTGGCCATAGGTCGGAACGTTGATCGTATCAATGACTGTTTTGTCCGCAAGTTCACCGGCTGATGCAGATATCCTTGAGAGAGCGGCTCCTTGCTGCCTTTCGGCAATGGAGGGCGGAAGACCTCCGACTCCTGAACTCCCGGTCACGCTGCTAACCTCTCCTCTTTCGGTCAGGTCGAGGGAGCTGATCCTGTCCGCCGGAAAGATATCCGCCCTTATCCTGCCTCCCCCTTTCGGATAAAACCCGTATGTTTCTATCGAGACCTGCACTCTGACACCAAGGCGCTCAAGGAACGGGACAAAGACGCCTGAAAGGAAATGGAACGGCGGACTGAAGGGCACGTGGGTCCCGCCCGTGAAGGCCACGGAAGACATCCTGCCTGTGAACAGCAGAGCGGGAAGAACGGTCTGCAGAACGAGTGACGTCGAGCCCGCCGTGCCTATGTCGAATGAATATGTCCCTCCCTGCGGCTCTCCCGGGCTGAAGAAGAGCTCCGTGGACCCGGGGCTGTCTCCTTCCACTGCGGCCCCTGAAATGAGCCGGGCCGCGCTGACGCAGGTCAGGTGCTGCGGCATAAGGCCGGGTTTCTTGCGACCTTTCCTGATATGTTGAATCCTGAAGGGTTTTCCGAAGAGGCATGAGAGACCGAGAGCCGTCCTGACTATCTGTCCTCCTCCCTCTCCGTAACTGCCGTCGATATCGATCACAGCACTATCATATCACCGAAACCTCAATTTTCAGCCAATCTTTCTTTTGCTACAACGTATGCAGCCTGAACTGCTGATCGACTGCAGAAGACCGAAGAAATGAAGTGAAGGAAGCAACAGCACGCCGGTAAGTATGAAAGGTTCTTTGCGTGCACAACAGTCTTTAATCCTTTATGTCCGGCTCGAAAAAGCAAAAGCGCACCTGTGGGAAAGCCTTCTTCAACTCAGCTTCAACACGGTTGATATCTTCTATCAAACCTGCGGGAGAGACCGTTTCCTGCATTCCTACTTTTGCAGCTACCATCAGCTCAGGGCCGAGCTGAAGGGTAATAAGGTTGTACACCTTCAAGACCTCTGGCTGCCCTGAGAGAAACGAGCGGAGTGCAGTCACTGTTTCAGGGTCCGCGCTTTCCCCAATGAGCAGGCTCTTAACTTCAACACCGACAACTATGGCCACAAGAATCAAAACCACGCCTATCGCAATTGTGCCCATGGCATCGAATACCGGATTTGCCGTGACACTCGTGGCGAGCACAGCGACAAGGGCAAGAAAAAGGCCGAGAAGGGCAGCGATATCCTCACCTACGACGACGATGAGCTCGCTCTGCCTGCTTTTCTTGAACCATCTTAAGAAAGGGGTTCCGCCCTGTATCTTTTTCACCTCAGCAAGCGCACCCCTCAAAGAAACAATCTCAAGCAGTATCGAGACCGCGAGAACAGCTACAGCGACCCATGGCGATCTCGGCATCTCAGGGTGCATCAGCTTGTGTACTCCCTCATAGACAGAAAAAATGCCACCCATGCTGAAAAGCATCAAGGCCACGATGAATGACCAAAAATATATTGCCTTTCCGTAGCCGAGGGGATGATCTTCAGATGCCGGGGCCTTTGCCCTCCTCAGACCCACGAGCAGAAGAATCTGGTTTGCGCTGTCTGCAAAAGAATGTATTGCCTCAGCAAGCATCGCCCCCGACCGTGTGAACCATGCAGCAAAGCCTTTTGCAATGGCGATCCCGAGGTTCGCGCCCAGAGCATACACTATTGCCTTTACAGAGCCGCCTGAATGAGACATGAACTTCTCCTCTCCCCTTATTTGTCGAATAGTCCTTTCATAGTCTAAAACATTGGAGGATAAAAAAGAGGGGGGAACAAGGGCTGACCCCAAGGGTGAGGGAGGAGCCAGGAACAGATCTTTTTGCAGCCGAAGCGACCAGGCGCTTCGGCTGCAAAAAGCCTTACGTCATAAACAGTGCAAAGTTAGTCTTATCGAAGTAATCGCACTTCAGGCAACTGCCCGCCTTCTTTGCATATATCCCCTGGACCTCTCCACCGCAGAGCGTTCCCACTTCCGCCCAGCAGCGGCTGCAGATGTTCTCCGTGTCAGAACACCCCTCAAGGTCCGCATTAACGGTAACGGGACACACACCCAGGTCCTCGGCGTTTCTCCCCCCCGGTTCTCTTCCGCAATTCTTGAACTCCCAGCAACGAATCTTCTTCATACTGCCTGACTCCTTCACAGCGAGTTACCAGCCAAAAAAGCTGCTTCACAACACAACCATATATAATAATATTTTAGAAAACGAATCGTCAAGGCGAGCCCGAAGATTCTCTGATTTTCAGCGCGTACCCCGGCGCAGGGCCTTGAAAATCGTCGTCAACGTGATATCATAAAGTATATTGCGCATCTCTCAACGGGGCGGCAATGGAAGCAAACAGGTTCAAGAACGCAATTCGGGACATCCTGTCCAGTTCGGGCATCGTTATCAATGGAAGCCATCCTTGGGACATCACCATACATAACGAAGGGTTTTATCAGCGTATCATTAAAGAGGGAAGTGTGGGGCTCGGGGAGTCTTTCATGGACGGATGGTGGGAATGTGAGCGTCTTGATGCTTTCTTTCATAGGATCATGCTGTACCGCGCGGAAGACATGATTAAAAAGAACTGGAAGATGCTCCTCCCCGTAATCAGGGCTGCTGTCATCAATCTCGGCAGCAAATCGAAGGCCTTTCAGGTCGGTAAAGAACATTATGACATCGGAAACGAACTGTACAGGAATATGCTTGATAAAAGGATGGTCTACAGCTGCGCTTACTGGAAGAACGCTGAAACACTTGATGAGGCCCAGGAAGCGAAACTTGACCTTATCTGCAGGAAGTTAAACCTGCAGCGCGGCGACAGGGTGCTCGATATTGGATGCGGATGGGGCAGCTTTATAAAATATGCGGCAGAGGAATATGGGGTAAGAGCAGTAGGTATCACTGTATCCAAAGAACAGATGACGCTCGGCAGGGAATTGTGTGCAGGGCTGCCTGTTGAGATCAGATTGCAGGATTACAGGGACGTTGATGGAACGTTTGACCATATCGTTTCTGTTGGGATGTTTGAACATGTCGGGTTCAAGAATTACAGGACTTATATGGAGGTCGTTCACAGGTGCCTGAGCGATGATGGACTGTTTCTATTACATACGATAGGCAAGAATTTTTCTGATGTGACTGTTGATCGCTGGTTCGACAAATATATCTTCCCGAATTCGGTCATCCCGTCAATGAAACAGATAAGCGGTTCCATAGATGACCTGTTTGTGTTGGAAGACCTGCATAATTTCGGCCCTTATTACGACCAGACCCTTATGTCATGGTTCGGGAATTTCGAGGGAAACTGGGACACATTGAAGACATGCTATGACGACAGGTTTTACCGTATGTGGAAATACTATCTTCTGTGCAGCGCCGGCTCATTCAGGTCAAGGTATCTTCAGGTCTGGCAGATAGTTCTTTCCAAGAAGGGCGTACCCGGAGGATATAAGCCGGTCCGCTGAGAACCTCGCTCACCTTTTGCTTTCCCTCGGCTTTTCGCGCACCACTTCGCGGGCGGTCTTTATCCTCGCGCAGTCGCAAGAAAACGGGCTGTCTCATGATGCCCTCGTCGGTCCAGCCGTGGAAAGCAACCTCGCAGACCAGCTTCGGCTTTACCCAGGTGACCGGCGCATTGGTCTCCGGTTCCACTTTAAAGGGGCATTTTTTTTGGATCAGGGGCTCCAATTTTTCGCGGATTTCCTTCAGATCCTTCGCCGCGAATCCGCCTCCCGAATGACCGATGTAAATCAACTCGTCCCCCTCGAATACGCCCAGGACAAGGGAGCCGAAATATTTTCTGCCCCCTCTCGGTTCCGTGAATCCTGCGATCACGCCCTCCTGCGTAAGCTGCGTCTTTACCTTCAGCCACTGCCGGCTCCTTCTGCCCATCCGGTAGGCGCTTTGAGAATGTTTGGCGATGATCCCCTCGAGTCCCTTTTCTTTGACGACATTGAAAAACAGGACGCCCTCTTTCGATACGTGATCGCTGAATTTTATTTTCGGGGAAGACGGGAGAATTTTTTTCAGGAGTTCTTTTCTCCTGAGCAGGGGCAGGTTCGTCAGATCATGTCCCTGGAAGTACAGGAGATCAAAGACGTAGTAGAGCAGATGACCGCTTCCGGATTTTTGGTAATTCTGGAGCATCTGGAAATCAGGATGTCCCTGATCATCCACCACAACAATTTCGCCGTCCAGAACAGCCTCAAATCTGAATTTCTGCAGCGACTCCACAATAGGAAAAAACTTTTTGTTTAACGAGATCAGGTTTCGGGAATAAAGCGAAACGTCTCCGTCCCGGATTTCGGCAATGGCCCGGTACCCGTCCCATTTCACCTCAAAGATCCAGTCCGGATGATCAAACGGTTCTTTGACCAGGGTCGCGAGCATCGGTTTTATGCCGTGCGGCATCGGTTTAACCGGCGCATCCTTCAGGTCCTCCCATTTCCATCGCTTCGCGAAGACGGATTTGGTTTATTTTTTTGACTGGAAGATTTCTCCGGTTCGGCTTCGGAAACCTCCTCCAGGGTCTTATTGGACACTACGGAACGGTTCTCCCTGAGAATGTCCCCTTTGATCGCATATCGGTCTTTCTTCTTCAGAAGCAGCCACGACTTCTCGTCCCTTCCCGTCTTTACCAGCGCGAATTCACCCTGAAGCTTTTCTCCCTCGAGGACAAACTTCATATTCCCTTTTCTTAATCCGTCCAGAAGAAGTTTCTCACTTTCTTTTCTCTCTTTTGCGGAAGGGTGATGATAAAAGCCCCTGTCCCAGATGATGACGCTTCCTGCGCCGTAATTGCCCTCAGGGATAACGCCCTCAAAATCCTTGTAATCAAGCGGGTGGTCTTCAACCATCATGGCCAGCCTTTTCAAGGAAGGATCCAGCGATGGCCCCTTCGGCACGGCCCAGCTCTTAAGCACCCCTTCCAGCTCGAGCCTGAGATCATAATGGAGGGCCCGGGCCGCGTGCTTATGAATAACAAAAATGAGATGGTTCCCCGTATGCAGGCGGGGACAGTCCCGATTCTACGACTTCGCTTCGCTTCGTCCGTAAACCTGCCCGGACCTGCCTACCGGACAGGCAGACGGCAGGCGGGCCTGCCTGTCCGGTAGGCAGGTCCGGGACAGTCCCCTTATTTGGTTTCGGCTCGGTGTTTTCCCGAATTTCCGTTTGGATTCGTATTCCTTTAATCCCATGTTGGAAATTCCATTCCTTATAGACCTAAATCCGGCAGGTGGGAACAGGTACCTGAGCGACCTGGCACGTATTTCGTTCCGGGTCTTCGCGAAATGGAGCGTCCGCAGCCGTGACTGTCTGAGCCCGAAGGGCGAGTTTCACGGGTGCAGCGCAATAAGCATAGAGCCGTAGAAATAGGGCCTTTCGAGCGAAGGGTCCTGTTCCCACCTGCGTTTGCCTCATAGATGAGGAAGCTTCTGTTTTTTCACGAGCACCTCTCGAAAGAGGTCACCCTTTTTTTCGGCCCTGCTCACTGCTTCCGAATGCATCACCTGCAGCTTTTCCGGGTCACCAAGCCCGGCCAAATTCTCCAGTTCCTTCCATGCAAGGGGAAACGAAACGACCGGTTTTTCCCGGGCCCGCAGGGAATACACGCAGATCATCGTCTTTGAAGAGTCGTTTTGAGACCAGTTGATAAAGACCTTTGCTTTCCGGTATTCCTTCGCCATTTTCGCGGTCACCAGGTCCGGATAATTCTTCTGCATGATTACTGCCACGGCCTTTGAAAATTTCTTGGTATCCTCAAAGGTCGTCTCTTTGCGGTTCAGGGGGACATATACATGGAGTCCTTTTTTGCCCGAGGTTTTTACATAGCTTGCAAGCCGCACCTCAGGGAGCAGGTCCCGAAGTATCAGCGCCACCCGTGGCACAATCCAGAATGTTCGCCCGATCGCCGGGATCCAGATCGAAGACCATGGAATCGGGCGTTTCAGGGGAACCGGCCCTGGCCAGAGGCACATGGAGCTCAAGAGACGCAAGGTTCTCCACCCATATCAGCGTTTCCAGATCGTTGACCAGGCAGACTGTCATCCTCTCTCCATCATCCCGGCGGACCTCCGCTGTTTTCACCCATTCCGGACGGTGAGAGGGACAGCGCTTCTCGAAAAAGAAATCCTTATCCACTCCTTCGGGATAGCGCTTTAAGGTCAATGCCCGGTCTTTCAAATGGGGCAGGATGAACTTCGCAATCCTGCGGTAGTATTCCAGGATGTGGGCCTTCGTAAAACCATAGGAGGGATAGAGGTCCTTTTCAAGGTTCGATAAAGAGAGTCTTCTCCCGGCTAATCTCGACGACTTTTCGGCTCACCGGTTCTTTTTCACTTTGCGCATGCTCTCCTCGAGCGCGGCGACCAGATCGGGCGGGCCTTCTCCCTCTTCTTCCTCCACTTCAGGAGCCTCCACCAGGGCTTTTTCCTTCGCCTTCTTCTTCAGGAGATCCATGATCTTTTTCCGGCGCCTGTCCGCATATTTTTCCGGGTTAAAGTCCGCCATCATTTTCCTGATGCTCTTGTTTTATACGGCTTTTCTCTTCGGCTTCGATCTTTCCTTCCTTCGGTGCGATGTCTTCATCGGGAAGTATCTCTTCGCGGTAATGAAGGGTGATCAGGGCCAGCGCTCCCTCCGTGCTTTTGACCGCCACAAGATACTCGCGCTCACCGAGCACGAATTTCGCGAGCCCGGCCTTGTTTGTCCGGCGCATCACCTCGACCAGCAGCCGATAAGCTTTTTCGCCCCCTTTCGAAGGAACGAGATAATACGGGTGATCGTAATAGATCGGATCCACTTCCTTCATATCGATGAACTCGATGATCTCGATCGTACGGCTCCGTTCGGGCGACACGGACTCCAATTCCTCGTCCGTTATCAGTATGTATTTGTCCGGTCCGATTTCGTATCCCCTGACAATCTCATCCGGAGGGACCATCTTTTCTTCTTCCGGACAGAACATTCTTCTCTGGAGGGGAGAGTAATCCTTGCTGTGGAGCATGCGAAAAGAGACACGGCCGGGCTCGACGGCCTTCACCAACTGTACCGGGATCGCCACCAGGCTGAAACTGATCGTCCCGCTCCATATTCCCTGGCAGGCCGCTTCATTCCCCCTCCTTGAAGACGACTTCGGCGGGATCTGGACCGGATCGCGAGTTTTCAATTCAGGCCACCTTCTTCAGGCTCGCTTCAAGGGCCTGAAGCAGCTTATCCGATGCTGTGGGTTTCAGGCGCCTGGGGCGCAGGACCGCAATCTTTTCTCCGCGGGCTTTCTTCTCGATCAGATCTTGGAGCTTTTTCTGATGTTCGTTTTCGAATTTCTGCGGCTGAAAAGGCCCGGTCAGCTGATTGATCAGATCACTCCCGATCTTCAGTTCTTTTTCAGACAAAGGGATATTCTGCAGTTCAAGAGATTTTACCGAAATCACTTCGTCGGCATACCGCAGGGTATTCAGGCGAAGGATCCTTCCCGCTTGCCTGCAAGGCCCCGAGATAGTACCTCTTTCTCATGGCCCAGGTGCAGATACCTGCCACCTCCATTTCCTCCAAAGCCCCGACAAGCGCGTTATATCCTTTTAAATGAATATCCGGCTCCAGGTAGTAGACGCGCTCAAGAAAGAGGGGATCGATCTGTTCGGTCTTGACGAATTCGTGGACTTCGATCATCCGGCTGCTTTCGGGAGCGGTCTGTTCGAGTTCCTCAGGATCGACGATGATATATTTCCCCTCCTCCACTTCAAACCCTTTGGCCTGTGCTTCCGTCGGCACCGGTTTCTTTTCATACGCACAGATCATCTGCTGGCGCAATTTCACATGATCACGCTTGTGAAGGAGGTGAAACTGGATCCGCTCTTCCTTGATTGCGGTATGCAGCTTCACGGGCACATTGACATCCCCGAAATGGATATTTCCTTTCCAGATCGCTTTTCCCGCCATCGAAAACTCCTCAACAGTCCTTTCAAGACCAGGCTATTTGTTTCGCCCTTTATGACCTTCCCTATAAGAAAAGTATCGCACAAAATGTCCTGCTGTCAAATTGTATTTTTTTGAGAAAATGCTCAGATCAGGCAACGAGGTCGCTGGAATGGATTTCGATCCGTGAAGAGGGCAGTTAAGGGGTTTGAATAGTCGTTCCGGATTCTCAGAGCGCCTCCATGTACCATCTCCAGAGCTATAACGTATGGCAAAGTCTTAAGCGGCCTTCTATGCGTTTCTTTCAACATGCACGGTCATGACAAATATCGGCACGGCTATCGCAAGGGCTGCGGACATCACCCAGAACGAGAAAAGATAACCGTGGTGTGCCAGGAGAACCCCGGCGAGTATAGGGCCTGATGCGTGCCCTATATCGAAAATCGTGCCAAAGGTCCCCATGGCGGTCCCGAAGTGTTTCTGTTTGCAGAGATCAGCCACAAAGGCTGCGCCCGAAGAGGTAACGAGCGCTTCTCCCAGGCCGAAGAAAGCAGCGGTAAGCATAAGCAGATAAAAATTTTTGAATACCGGTATCAGGCCGAAGGAGACCGCGCAGATGAGGATTCCTACGCTTATCAATGCTTTTCTCCCGTATTTGTCTGACGTCCTTCCCATAATCGGCTTTGAAAGTACTGTTGTTACCACCTGCACTCCCCACAGGATACCCGCCTGAAATTCATTGAGACCGACAACCTTTACTGCGTAGATTGGCAGAAAGGCCTCCAGGGCGCCCATGGTCATGTTCTGAAGACCTTCTACTGCGGAGGTAATTGCAACCCGTTTGTCGCTTATGACCTCTTTTATTCCTGAGATGAACTTCAGGGATGCTTCCTTGAGTCCTCTCCCATCAGATGCAGATTTGTCTCCTCGCAGTACTCCAATCGCTAAAATAAGCGCCAGGAGACCCGCGATGCCGCTTGCAAGATACGCGTATTGAAAATCAATTATGCAGGGGCTTGCAGCTCCGGGGCTTCTGTGGAGTATGAAGCCGCCCAGCGGCGCACCCAGAAGGTTCCCGATGATTGTCACTGAAGAAAACCATGAAAGCATCTCCCCTTTCTTCGCGCCGGCGATGTCAGCAACTACCGCCATGGAGACCGGGCCGTAGACAGCAGTGGCAAGACCGTGCAGGAACCTGATGATAATGAGCAAGGTGTAGTCCTTTACCTGAAGATAGGCAAAAGGCATGAAGGCGAAAAAGAGAAGACCGACCATCATTGTCCTCTTCCTGCCTATGACATCTGACAACGCACCTGCGGGAAGCTTGAAGAATATCCCTGTTACGGTCGATATCCCCACAGCAAACCCTATGGCCTCGGGACCTGCTCCGAGATAGAGGGCAAAGAGGGGGAGTACCGGGCTTCTTGCAAGGGCGTAAGACAGCCGCGCAAAGAAGCCCACAGAGCAAAGTGCAGTAAAGGGAGAAAGTATATTGGTCATCTCTTGCCCGTTAGTGCTTTATTGGTGTCTGCCGGTCATAATAGATGCTCTTTCCCGTTATGCTTACAGGGATGCCCATTACCACTTCGCCCTTGATCAGGCCCATTGCCCTTGCAGCAGCGCCAACACGCTGCTGGACCCTGTTGTCGACATTCAGAAGGCTCGCCGTCTTTGCCGCCGATGACAGCGCAACGCCGATATCAATCATTCTCATCACGCAATGTGGCCCCGTGTATCCCATTTCCTTGTCCTTCATCTGTTTGGCCTTTTCAAATTCCTTGCAGGTGGGATAACCGCATCCTCCGCAGTCATATCCTGCGGTTACAGGCTTGCTTAACCCTACGAGAAGAAGAGCCTGGGAATTCTCTATGTTGGAGGCATCCCTCAGCCAATAGGCTTCGTTTGTGCTTTTCGGGGCATATTCCTTCATCGCATCAGCTATTCTCTTAAGGTCTTCGTCCTTTGTGATGACGACTATTTCGAGAAAGTCCTTCCCACCAGCCTTGGGAGCGGTCCTCGCAGA
This sequence comes from Nitrospirota bacterium, assembly GCA_963699545.1. Classification (GTDB taxonomy): domain Bacteria; phylum Nitrospirota; class Thermodesulfovibrionia; order Thermodesulfovibrionales; family UBA9159; genus JAMCQB01. The sequence continues at coordinate 217,419 of CAVOUE010000003.1, forward strand.
CGCTGCCATTAACTTTGCCGCCATCTCTGTAACTTCTTTCATCGTGAACCTCCTTTGCAATACGACTCAAGTAAGGGCACCTATTTGCCCTTCATTAAATAAGCACCTTCCATACATACCCTGCCAAGGCAGAGCCAATTATCACCGGGATCATCCCCCATTTAAAGCGGGTCATTCCAACAAAGGCACCCACTGAGGCAACCAGTGCATACCAGTCAAATCCTTTACCCTCAGGCAGTAGCACATGATAGGTGAATATGACGGACAGGTTCAGGACAACACCGACAATTGCCGCGGTGATTGTCGAAAGTGCCGACCCCAGCTTGATGTTATTGCGGAGCTTCTCAATATAAGGTGCGCCAAGGAATATCCACAGGAAGCAGGGAGCGAAGGTGACCCATGTGAGGGAGAAAACCACAACGTCAGGCAGACAGCCATCACCTTTAGAGAGCGCAACCAGGTAGGGTTGACGCGGTCCTGAGCCAGCGTTTCGTCATTCAGCACGACATCGGCATGATGGGCTTCTTTTGACTTTCCCTTAAAGAAAAAGGACGGGGCGATAAAACTACCAAGGAAACCGATGGCACCCGCCGAAAGAACGATAGCCGGGAACGGTATGTTCAAGAAATAGATGCCTATGAATGAAAATGCGGCAAGCATTATCAAAACCCAGTTCCTGAGCGACTTTTTGCCGATCCTTATGACGGCCTCGGCCACTATGGCAGCCACTGCGGGCTTTAGCCCGTAAAAGAAGGCCCCAACAGAAGGGACATTACCAAATGAGGTATACAGCCATGCAAGTCCCCAGAGTATGAATACTGATGGAAGCACGAAGAAAACTCCTGCGACAATGCCCCCCCACGTTCGATGGAGCAGCCAGCCGATGTAGATTGCCAGCTGCTGGGCTTCAGGCCCCGGCAAAAGCATGCAGAAATTAAGAGACTGGAGAAAATGGTCCTCATCGATCCATTTCTTTTTTTCAACCAGGTCTTTATGCATCATCGCAATCTGGCCTGTCGGCCCCCCAAAACTGATGAAGCCAAGCTTGAACCAGTATTGAAATGCTTCCCTGAATGACGGCTTGGTTCTCAAGATGAGTTCTCCCTTTTTCAATCAACTTTTTGAAACATAAAGCATCTCAAACAGAGCCATCCCTCTTTCGAGGGCATCCGTATCATCTTTTGCTGCCTTTCGTATCCCGATGAGAATATCTTCCAGCCCTTTTGCTTCGGCAGACCTGTATTTTTCGTCCTTCATATCAAGATCATGAATAATCTCAGCCATCTTCCTCACGGTCTTATCCTTAAACCCGAAGGATTTGACAAGTACCTCAAATGTGCATAAATCACCGGCATGGGTGAATTCCCCGCCTCTCATGTCGAAGACAATGGACCCCCTGCCTATTGAATCCACGTCCTTCTCATCTATGAACTCGAAAGAAGCATTCCTGTCTATGAACTGTCTGATGAGCCAGGCCGATGCCATTCTGTCTATAAAAGGTTTTTTCCTTGTTATCCATGTCTTGTTATGATAGTCCTCAAGTTTCCGAGGTGTGATAGCAACAGGCTTTTCCTTGCCTGGTTCAGCCCCTGAAAGGGCTCTGAGATTCGTCTTTGTATGCTTTATTCTTTCGTTTAATGCCCGTCCTTCTCTTGATGAAAAAAAATCCACTCTTTGCACTTCTTCAAGGTTCTTGAGGATCTTGGCGAACTGCTCTGCTATGCCCTCAACATTCTGAGCCTTTCCACCTTTCTGTATGCTGCTCAACCGTCTTTCAAGATCATCCAGAGCTTTACCTATGATCTTGTAGTCATCAGCCCTCTGTTGATCAAACAGGGTGATTATCTCTGAGTCCTTCATCGTGTCGATCTTCTCCGTCTTTACAAAGCCGGCCTCACCCTTCATCTCCGCTATTTCAGATACGAGCCACTGCAGGAATTCATAGTGCTCATCATTAAAAGGCAGAATGTACACTGATCCTTTCAGTTGCATCGCCCCTGCCTTTGTGAGCTTCCGCCAGACCTTCATCCTGTTGCTCACCGGCTTTGAAGGGACACTATAGAAGAAAAGTACCCAGCCCTGTCCTTTACGGTTGTCTTTGAGCGAAGCGGGTTTCATAGCTCTTCCTCTGTGCCTCCTTCATTCGCAATATTCAAGCTCTGCTGGTGCAAAGCTTGGTTGATCCTTTCGGACGATATCCGGACTTACGATGCTTGGGTGCCCCCGCATCCTTCTTCATGTAATTCGCCGCGGTTTCGAACTCTCCTGCCTCTGCAAAGGCAATAGCGGTAAAGGTATCCTCTATCTTCTGTCCAACCTTCTTGAATGCCTCTCGTGCAGCGCAGAACTCCCGCTCTTCTGCAAAGGTTATATTGATGAACAGCTCTTCCAGTTCCCATGTTAAGTTTGTCATGGCATCCTCCTTTTTAGGGCCGCTGTCTTAAGCATGTTACTCTTGTTTGTAATGTAACAGATGTTACTTAGTTTGTCAAGTACAGAATCCGTCGCCACCGAAAGCCTGCTATTATTGTCGTCCGGTTTATGGTTTGAGGAATTCGATAGGGATGATGGTAGGACCGTTGACATAATGAGAGCGAGCATATTACTATATCGCAGTATGGTAATATAGTATGGAATTCTTCACACTTCAGGCGAAAGCGATCTCAGATCCAACGAGGCTTCGGATGCTGAAGCTCCTTGAGCGCGGCGAACTGTGTGTATGCGAGATCATGGAGGTCCTGGACCTCGGACAGTCCACTGCTTCAAAGCATCTGAATATACTGAAAAGGGCGGGTCTTGTGGAATCCCGAAAGGGTGGCACCTGGTCATACTACCGACTTTCCGACAAATCACGTAATCATAATAAGGATTTCTTGAAGTTCGTTGCCCTTCATCTTAATGAAGACGACACAATCACCAAAGACAAGAAATGCCTCAATACAAAAAAGAAGATGACCTGCAAATAGCAAATCATAAGACCGATGCATATGAGGTGCATCAAGCGGAGGAGATATGACGAAGAAAAAAGTATTGTTTGTCTGTGTTCATAACAGTGCCAGAAGCCAGATGGCGGAGGCATTCTTGAACTCCTTGGGAGGCGACAGATTTGAAGCTGAAAGTGCTGGATTGGAACCAGGCCAGTTGAACCCTCTCGTCATTGAGGCGATGAAGGAAATAGGGCTCGATATATCAGGGAACAAAACACAGAGTGCATTTGATTGTTTTAAGGCGGGGCGACTTTACCATTACGTCATAACAGTGTGCGATGAAACAAACGCTGAAAGGTGTCCTGTATTTCCAGGATTCGCAAAGAGACTGCATTGGGAATTTGATGACCCATCCAAGCTTCAGGGAAGCCATGAGGAAAAACTTCAGGGGATAAGGATAATCAGAGACAGGATAAAGGGTCAGATAGAGCAGTGGCTCTCTCAGAATGTATGAACGAGATGAAGATGAGGTATGAACAATGAACCCCAAAATTACACAACGACTTTCATTCTTGGATAGATTCCTCACCCTTTGGATATTTCTCGCGATGGGGCTGGGAGTGTCTTTGGGGTATTTTGTTCCGGGACTTGAGGCCTTCATCAACGGGTTCCAAGTTGGCACAACGAATATACCGATCGCCATAGGGCTGATCCTCATGATGTATCCTCCTCTTGCGAAGGTCAAATATGAGGAACTGGGGCAGATTTTCGGAGACAGGAGGGTGCTTGTTCTGTCTCTGGTACAGAACTGGGTCATCGGTCCTGTCCTGATGTTCCTGCTCGCCATTGTCTTCCTGAAGGGCTATCCGGAGTATATGGCAGGGCTGATCCTCATCGGTCTTGCACGTTGTATCGCTATGGTCATTGTCTGGAATGACCTTGCCTGTGGAGATCGGGAGTATGCCGCTGCTCTGGTCGCCTTCAACTCCATCTTCCAGGTGCTCTTTTTTTCTGTTTATGCGTACACGTTTATTACTGTCCTGCCTCCCTTGCTCGGCCTTAAAGGGCAAGTGGTCAATGTGACCATGGTTCAGATCGCAAAGAGCGTCTTTATCTATCTTGGAGTCCCCTTTATTGCAGGGATGCTTACACGGTTTAGCCTGTTGAAAATGAAGGGCAGGGAATGGTATGAAAGAACCTTTGTTCCGAAGATAAGTCCCATAACGCTTATAGCCCTCTTGTTCACTATTGTTGTGATGTTCACGCTCAAGGGGAACTATATTGTCCAGCTCCCTCTTGATGTCGTCAGGGTGGCGATCCCCCTTCTTGTTTATTTTGTCCTGATGTTCCTGGTCTCATTCTATCTTGGCAGGAGATTCGGTGCGGGATATGAGAAGACAACCACCCTTTCCTTCACTGCTGCAAGTAACAATTTTGAGCTTGCGATAGCGGTGGCGATCTCTGTGTTCGGGATCAACTCGGGACAGGCCTTTGCTGCGGTCATCGGTCCCCTTGTTGAAGTTCCGGCCCTCATAGCTTTAGTGAATGTAGCCCTCTTTTTCCAGCGGAAATATTTTCCGAGCCGGTATTGCAGGGTCGTTGGCGTTAAGTCGCCTCTATGAAGCAGCGAAGGGAGACATTGAAGGCATGAGAATAGCGGTCCTCGGAGACATACATGGAAATATTGAAGCGTTGAACGTGGCTTACAATGCAGCTCTCTCTTTAAACGTCAATACAATATATCATCTTGGGGATCTTGGCGGCTATGCCCCGTTTGTGAACGAGGTGGTCGATTTCCTCGTCGAGCATGGCATTGAAGGTGTGCAGGGGAACTACGATGAAACGGTCGCCAATGACCGTGAGCACTGCGGGTGCAGGGCCGAAGACCCGGTTCAGGAGGAAATGGCGAACCGGTCCTTCGAATGGACGAAGAGGCATGCGTCTCAGAAGACCAAAGAGTATCTGAAAAAACTTCCTTTTAGTATTTCGTTTCAGGCTGAGGGGAAAAAGGTGCTGCTTTTCCACGCGACACCGGGGAAAAACAATCTCTATTGGTACGAGGACAGGCCCGAGAAGTTCTTCCGGGAGATGGCCGGGAAGGTGGACGCCGACGTTATGATATACGGGCACACTCATAAACCGTACAGACAGGATATACAGGGAAGGGTCTTCATAAACGCCGGGAGCGTAGGGAAACCAAAGGACGGGGACGCGCGGACGTGTGTAGCGCTGGTGGAGATCTCAGATGAGGGAGTGAACCATGAGTTTCTGAGGGCGCCGTACGATATCGAGAAAGTGGCTTCCGCCATCCTTGCCAGTGGATTGCCTCCCGCTTTGGCCGACAGACTCAGGGAAGCCCGCTAAGCCCTGAACGTATCAAAAGATCGGGGTGGGCACTTTCCCCCAGCCTGTGTCTTTTGAGAGGTCCTTGAGGCCGTGAATACTCATCGTATGGATATCCATATCGACCATGAACTCCGGCGTTCTCACCGCGCTGATGAAAAATACATCGTAAGGTCTGCTGACCGTCACATTATTGATCTTTAAAAAAATCAGCCTTCTTTCAACCCCCATGGTCATAGTATGCTCGGAATGACCTCCCGCCCCATGCATTGCATGATGTCCCTCCTTCAGGTGACTAAAGGGGTGAAGTATCCAGTCGGCAAACATCCTGATGGTATGTTCGTGCTTATAGAGTTTCCACTCACCCCCGGTATCCGCTATGAGCCCCTGCATGATGTAGTGCGGAGGCAGGAAATAAACAAGATACTGTTCACTATTTTTCAGTCTAGTTTTCACTTCCTCCATCTTCAAAATATCTCTCATCCTGTGTTCCATCTTTCCCAAATCTTCAGGAAGGATCGCAAGAGCTACCACATTGGCATCGGTCCACACCGGGAGATGCCTTATGGTATAGTCCCTCAGGGAGAAAGCACCCCCAATGGTAATCGCAGCGATAAGAACAAAAAGTGTTATCTTGCCCGGAATTGACGACGGAGAGACACGATGCTCAATTGTCTTTGGCAAGAACATTCCGGTTCTGTCCATGTATTCTTTGTAGGCAGCGGGATGCTCCTTTAACATCCTCCTTTCCTCATCCTTTGAGAGAAAATAGTAGATGAGGATCATCACAAGCCAGAGGACAGCAACCAGGAATCTGGGCCAGAGGATGGCTAAACCCATACCGGTGATACCAAGACCCAGGTATTGAGGATGCCTTATAAATGAGTACAGTCCTTTTGAAACGGCACCTTTTCTGAAGAATTTATTAGTATATACCTGAAGAGCACAGGCGAGAAAAACCACGATTCCTCCAACAAAGAGAACCGAACCCATTATCCGTATGAATTTCAGGAAATCATCAGGAGGGATGACCATATGGGGAAGGAAAAAACAACTGAGCCATCTCGTTGCAGGATACTTTGCTATCTCAAGAAGGAAAGGATTGAACACAGAGTAAAAAAAACCGGCAAAGGGGCTGATCATTATGAGGATTTCAAGACAGATGACGAAATAGAGAACTATGGCGCTGTTCAATACAGCTTTATTTTTATTCATGGTGAAACCTCATTTCTATTATCTCACAGGTAAAGGCACAGGCCAATAGCAAGAAGCTTTCTGACCTTTCCTCTTTCTAAATGATATCCCTGCGTTCGCGCAGTAACAAGTGTGCCTCAAGAGACCGCGCGACAAGAGGAGTTGCTGCGACGGCGGGAATACCCAACTGCTCAAGAACGCGCCCGCACAATTGCATCGGTTCGGGCGAAGGATCATTGCTGGATGCATCAAGGACGGCGTTGTGGATACGCTGGATATAGCGCAATCCCTCATCCATCCGCTCATAGGCTCGATCCCCTTTTTGTGGTTCGTCCCAGGAGGCAAGAAGATGACGAATGCCCTGGATGCCCTTCAGTCTCTCTATGGAATTCACCGATGCAAGCACATCTTCATAGATCGGCACGTCTCCGGGTACCGGTACCGCGTCCCCGGAAAAGAGTATATTGTAGCCGGGCAGGAAGAGAGAGACAGAGCCTTTGGAATGGCCGGGGGTATGAAGCACCTGCAATTTCAGACCACAGGCCAGATCAATAATATCGCCGTCCTCAAGGGCCCTGTCTACGGCGGCCGACCCGGACACAAGGGAATGGAACCCCGGCACAGGCCGTTCCCCGGCCTGGAATTCTACATTCTCGATCCATGCCTTTTCAGCTGAATGCACCGCGACAGAACATCCCGTTTCCATCTTTATGGCCCTTGTTGCCCCGATATGGTCCGGGTGGGAATGCGTCAGGATGATCCGGGAGATGTCACTTACCTTTCGGTCGATTGTTCTCAGATAATCGAAGATTACCTCTTCTGCAGATGCGACACCGGTATCGATCAGGCAAACCTCCATGCCGGAGATAATAGAGACATACACAAACCGATCGATACTGGTCCCGAGGGGGGTCGTTATGCTGAAAGGAATCCTGAGTGCGTGCACATGTTTGTTGATCTGCATTGTTACCTGCCAGACATAATTTCTCTCTTGTGCATTATTATAGAACATTGCCAGGGTATGAATGGTCACCTGAAGAAACCGGATACTCGTCTCATATTCCCTGATTTGTGTTTCCCAGCTTGTAGTGCATAAAGCAGGGCGGGGTTCACGATAAAACCCCTCCCTGCTTACAAACAGAGGGGCTGATCCCGCTTCCAGGGATCAGCCCCCTCCCTCACTTCCTTGTTATTTCATCCTTCCATCAACTAATCGATATTCATCGGCCTTATGAACTTGAAATAGACCATTACCCAGTTGCCGAGCATTATGGACGTGATCGCCACGATGCTCGAGACCGCCATGGTGGAGAAGCCGGTGACCCCATGGCCGAGATTGCATCCTCCGGCAATGACCGCACCTATGCCCATCAGAACACTCCCAAAAAAGACGGTGAGGAACTCCTTTGCCTGAGGTATCTTCCATTTGAATTCTTTGAGGGCTATCGCGCTCATCAAAGCGCCGATAGGGACCGCAAAGATGAAGAATACGCCCCACGTGCCGGTAAATATTCCGAGGAAACTGAATTCGGGGAATGGGGAGTGGGAACTCTTGTAAAGAACCGCGTTGAAGAACTCCCTGAGAGGTGTGGTGATCGCAAGGCCCCTCGGCACTCCTCCGAAATAGGAGGACACCCACCATGCAGCCACGGTCAACAGTCCGATTAAGAGCCCGGTTAATCCCCACGAAAAGGCCTTCGAGTTCTTTCCGAACGAGGGCTTGCCTTTCAGAACAAAGGCCAATACCCCAACGGAGAATATGCCGATCGTCGCCCACTTCGCTACCGGTCCGCTCCCGAAGATGTCCCACAGCGCAGGGTTTGTCTTTCCCGCGATCTCAACCTTCAGGCTCTTGAGGTAGGTGTAGATCGGGCTCAGCAGCCCCTCCGTGGTCATCACGACTCCGAAGAAGAAGCCTATGATCGCCGTCAACGTGGAGACCTGGCCCTCCCCGATCCTGTAAACAATACCACTTGCGCATCCGCCCGCAAGCACAATCCCCAGCCCGAACAGGAAGCCTCCGAGGATGTTGGCGGCAGGAACAAAACTCTGGCGCATGAGTTCAACCTGGACATACTTTCCTGTCTCCGCATCCAGGGCCATAAAGAGCCCCAGGTCCTCAAGGAGGTTGGTCCCCAGGACCGCTACGACCACGCAGAGCAGATAGGCCCTGAAAAATGTGAGGTCCTTGACAAATATAATATCCCTGAACGCAGAGTTAAGACAGAAGCGCCCCCTCTGGAGCACGAATCCGAGCATCAGACCAAGCGTAATCGCAGAAAGAACCGAAAAAACATTACCCGACAACATATTCTTCCCTCCCATTCCAGACAGTGCCATGCTCGCCGCACCCATTCCCCTTGGCGATCAGCACCGGCACCTTTGCGTTTTTCTCAACATGTCGGGAAGCGCATCCCGTGACGAACCTTTGGATGCGGGACTTCCCGCTGCAGCCGACCATGATGAGATCAACCCCTTCTTCCTCTGCAACCTTGAGGATCTCATCTGAGGGATGGCCTTCCCTTACCATGGTCTTCACGTTCGTAAACCCACTCTTCCCGAGTTCGGTCCTGTAATGACCCAGTATCGTCTCTGTCTTCTGGTCAAGCGCCTCCTTGTGCTCGGTCCCCTTCAGCGATTCCTTAAGGGTGGACATTTCGGCGTCCCCGAGCATGGCGGTCATCAGAGAATTGCCCTCCAGTTGCTGAACATGAAGCAGGACTATCTTCTCGGGTGATGACACTAACTCGCGGAATAGGGACAATATCCCTTTCGAACCCTTTGTACCGTCAACGGCTATCAGTACTGTTTTCACTTTTTCTCCTCCTTATGTTTTTCTCGTATGACTAAAATTGTCCACATACTGTGGTACATTCATTCCCCTTGCATTAGGCCGTGATCGTGGCTTCCGTCAGACCGCAGGCCTCTTCTTCTGTCGTGCCCTTCGCCACAAGCACGGGTACCTTTGAGCTTCTTTCCACATCCTTGCTCATGGATCCGGCAACGAGCCTCTGGAGGCCTTTCGTTCCGTTACAGCCCATAATGATGAGTTCGGCGTTCTCTTCTTCGGCAACCTTAAGAATTTCCTCAGAAGGAATCCCTTCCCTCACCATGGTCCTTACGCGGAACAACCCGGCACTCTCTATTTCCTTCCTGTAGTAATTGAGGATCTTTTCGGCCTTCCGGTCCAGCTCCTCCTTGTATTCAGTCCCCTTGAGCGCTTCCCTGAGTTCGGACAGTTCGGCTTCTCCGAGCATGTCGATCATCAAGGTCCTTCCCTCGAGTCTCTCTACATGGAGAAGGATCACCTCTTCAGGTGGCCTGACCAGATTGTTGAACACCGATAATACCGATTTTGAAGCCTTCGTCTCGTCCACGGCAACCAATACCTTTTTCATCTTTTTTTCTCCTTTGTTCTTTATTTGTAAGGCAGAAACGCCTTCTCCAAAATGATCCCTAAGACAAACATAAATAAGACTACTGCTGTAGCGAGCGATACTGCATAATACGCATGTTTCCAGGGAGAAGTTTCTTCCCATAGAGCAGGCTTTTTTGCCAAGAGCACCGGCACCTTCGCCTTTTTTTCCACGTCTCTCGCAACACTGCCGGAGATGAACCTGTTCAGCCCTCTGCTTTCACTGTAACCGAGAATAATGAGTTCGACATTCTCCTTTTTGGCAATGGTAAGGATTTCCTCCGCAGGAATCCCATCTCTTATGATGGTCTTAACACTGGTCATCCCTCCTTCTTCCAACTTCCTCCTGCAGTAGTCGAGGCTCTTCTCAGCTTTTCTGCCCAGTTCCTTCTTATGCTCCGTGTCCTTCAGATCCTCTCTTAGTGTTGACAGCTCAGCTTCACCAAGCATGTCAATCATTAAAGACCTGCCCTCAAGCCTCTCCACGTGAAGAAGGATTACCTCTTCAGGTGGTCTGACTAAGTTGTCGAAGACTGATAACGCGTATTTCGAGCCCTTCGTGTCGTCTATTGCAACCAGTATCTTTTCCATTATCCTCCCTCTTGCGTTAACGACAACAAGCCCCTGTCAATGCAGAAACTTTCCTGACTGGAGAATGATTCCTAAGAGGAATAGTCCCGAAATAACCGCCGTAGTGACTGAAATTGCAGCAAACGCATCTCTCCAGGTGTAAGGTTCCTCGCACAGATTCGCCCTTTTTGCTACCAGCACCGGCATTGTTGCATTTTTCGCCACATCCTTGGCAACGCTTCCCGCAATAAGCCTGCTGAGGCCCTTCCTTCCGCTGTAGCCGAGAATAATGAGTTCGACTCTTTCCTCGTTCGCTACCTTAAGTATCTCCTCGGCCGGGATCCCATCCCTTATCACGGTCTTTACATGGAACGAACCGTTGCTTTTCAATTCTTTTGCGTAATAGTCCAGGATCGCTTCTGCTTTTTTATCCAGTAATTCTTTGTGCTCAGTTCCGTTCAATGAATCTCTCAACGTTGCGATTTCCGCTTCACCAAGCATATCGATCATTAATGACCTTCCCTGAAGCCTCTCCACGTGCATAAGGATAACCACTTCTGAATGCTGCACAGAATTATGAAAGGTCGTGAGTACCGCCTTTGAAGCCTTGGTATCGTCTACTGCTATTAACACCTTTCGCATATCTTCCTCCTGCATGTTAACTGTTCCAGTTGCCACATCTTCAAAGCAAGTCTGATGCCAAATCTTGATATTCTATAAACTTATGATATTTCAAGATGTTATTGTCTAGAATACGTATTGGATTGACAGCCACCTGTTAATTATGGTAATTAATGTTAGCGAGATTAATGAACGTCTTAACGTTTGTTAATTAACACTGTTGACTTCTGCAATATGTTAGAAACTCTGCTAAAAGACCCGAGATTCTTGATGGATGTCGTTGAGACGATGAGGGACGGCCTCATGGTGGTAGACTCTCAAGGAAGAATATTGTTTTTCAATAAGGCAGCGGAAGAGATTACCGGCTACTCCAGAGATGAGATCATAGGAAAACCCTGCACCTTGCTCGATTCCGATACGTGTGTCGTACTCACCGAATCGGGGAGAACAAAAGAGTTGTGACCTTTTCACCATGGGAACCATGTGTAATAAGCGTTGCAGGATACGGTCACGGGATGGAAGGGGAGTCTATCTATTGAAGAATGCTGTTGTCCTGAAAAACAGCAGTGATGAGACGATCGGGGCCGTGGAGACAATGACCGACATCACCTCCCTCTATATGAAAGAACTGGAGCTCGAAGAACTCAAGCAGGAATTGAGAAAAGAATATTGGTTCATGGGCCTCCTGGGGAAGAGCGATTCCATGAGTAATCTGTACGAACAGATCCGGAATGCCGCAGGGAGCGAGGCCCCGGTTCTGATCCAGGGAGAAAGCGGCACGGGGAAAAACCTCGTCGCCAAAGCGATCCACGCGCTCAGCAGGCGCAAGGACGGTCCCTTTATTGGCCTGAACTGTGCTTCGCTCAATGAGCACCTCCTCGAAAGTGAGCTCTTCGGCCACAAAAAGGGATCCTTTACCGGTGCGATAAGTGACAGGACGGGTCGATTCGAAGCGGCACATAATGGGGCTATCTTTCTGGACGAAATAGGTGATATGCCGCAAAGCATGCAGGCAAAACTTCTCAGGGTCCTTGAGGATAAGGTAGTTGAACGGGTGGGAGAACACAGGCCGATTCCCGTGAATGTAAGACTCATTTCAGCTACAAATAAGGACTTACCCACGCTCGTCTCCCAGCATACGTTCCGGGAGGATCTCCTCTACCGGGTAAATTCCATCTTTATCACCATACCCCCGCTTCACGAACGATCGGAAGACATCCCGATGCTCGCGTTTCATTACCTGAAGAAGATCGCCGTGGTGAATAACAAAGATATTCGAAGAATCAGCCCCCATGCACTTGAACTTTTGGAACATTATAACTGGCCTGGCAATGTGAGACAGCTCATTAACGCCCTTGAGCACAGTGCAATAACCTGTAAGGGTGATACGATCGAAGTCTCGGACCTCCCGGAGTATATTCTTCACACGAAAAGAACGGAGGGAAACGAACATCACATTGATCGTGAAAAGATACGCTCGGCGCTTTCAACGTATAAGGGTAACAGGACCCTCGCTGCAAAGCATCTTGGGATCAGCAGGGTGACTTTGTGGAAAAGGCTGAAAGAACTGGGTATTAGCTAATCGGGCCGGCGCACTTCCCCTCCTGCCAGAGGTGTCAATTGACGGCGCCATGCGGCTGCCTCCGGGTTAAACAAGGGGTTAGACCGACTGTGGTGACGGTAGAGCCATCTCCATACTAGCCCCAGAGGCACTTCCGAGAAGATGGGGAAGGATGCCAAATAGAAGAACTGCTGCGAGAGATAAGATCAGCTGGTTACTTGGCCGCTTCCCTTTTGTGGGCATGCGCCGTTAGGATTGAAAAGGGGTAAAATGTATTCCGCATATCGTTTTCGTCCACTGTGATCTGATAAATCTTCCACACAGGTTGAGAGATGTATAGATTACAGAGTTCCATCGACTGACACTATTTAGGGGTTCGTGTGACGCCACTGTCAGCGCGGCATCCCAGGGTGAAAAAACAGGTTTGGACCTCCGCGAGCCTTGCCCTCTTTGTCCATCAGCATATCCAGTGCAAGGGTAGCAAGGTCATCGGCCATCGCTTCCATCTGACGGTCCTTTTCCAAGTACAACAGTTTCAGGTAGGAGTTGCAGTCGTCGCAACTCTCCGCCTTGACTGCGCCGTTCGCACCTTGCAGAGTGTAGTGATTGATCCCATGGATAGATTCGCAACTGCTGCACTTGATCCGCACCATGTGCCATTGAGAGGCGCAGAGGGAGCAGCAGAGGTAACGCAATCCCTGCTCTGCCCCACCGGTGCGTATTATACCGGTACTCGGGAATGACCCGCACACCGGACATTTCCCACCCTGACCCTGCCTGCCAAACGAATCTTCTTCCAAGGCTGAAGCCATGCGTACCCAATAGACCTGCAGCGCGGCGGCGACAAACGGCAACTCCTGAGGAGAAATATCGGTCAGATCCCCCGCCAAAATCCTGTCTGCCATCTCCTCCAACCCGGTTGCACCCGCCTGCATCAAGCTGGCTACGGTCTCACATGCAGCTGGTGGAAGAGCGGCCTCTCTCATCTGCTGCAGAATCATTTTCAGCCCCCACCGCCATGCCAAGTTTCGGGGCCAGGACTGGAAGCCCAGCAACGGCATGCCATGCTCGCGACATTGTGCCTGTTTGTCCGGATTAGGCTGAGGCAACGTGGGAAATTGACTCAAGGCCTCCTGCTGCGCATCTGCCAGCAAAGCGAGAAAGGTCAGGTAATCTCTCAGGGGATGACCATGGGCAAGAAGCCGGAAACGTTCGGCGCGACGTGTAAACAGATCCCGGCCGGGAAGGAAGAGAAAACGGATCTCTCTGGGTGGGGTTTCCATCTGACCAGGCTCAAGGATGCGGGCCTCTGTGTTCATTTGCCTCCTCCGGTCATCTCCCGGAACCATGTCGGATGATGCTGTTTCGCCCAGGCACGCCTGACCCGGCCGTACAGCATGGCGTCGATGCTCTCCTTGGTCCAGATGGCGGCATAGATGTGAAAGATGATCAGGGCAATCATGATTGTTGCCGCTACAGCATGAACGACAGAAGAGAAGCGGATCACCGCAATCGGGAACAGAAACGAAAAATAGGCACGCCAGATAACGATGCCGGACAGGATGAGCAGCGCCATGCAGGCCACCAGCAGCCAGAACAAAAGCTTCTGACCACCGTTGAACTTGCCCGATTCCGGCATGTTCTGGTCATCGCTCTTCACCATTTCACGGACATGGCTCAACCATTCCCAGTCGGTCGGCGTTATGATATCCAGCTTCCTGAAATTAAAAAACATGACTCCAAACGATAGGACCATCACCACTCCGATGAAGGGATGAAGGATGCGTGTCCAGACGCCACCGCCGAACAATTGACTGAGCGGGTAGAAGGCGGGATGAAAGAAAGCGAGCCCGGAGAGTGCCAGCAGGATGAAGGTGATTGCTGACAGCCAGTGGTTGGCACGATCGAATGGCGAATACCGGAGTAGACTTTTCGGGTCATTTTTCATCTTCAAACTCCTTCTCGATCTCTCTTGAGACCTCGTTGGGACCCTTGGTTACATAGTGGAAAAAGGCCCCGAGGACAACCGTGGCAAGGGCAAAAGAGGCCACCGGCTTTGCGGCACCCTTCCAAAGGCCGACCATCGCCCCGATGGAAGGGTCCTTGGGGAGACCGCAATAAACATCAGGTTTATCGGCGTGCTGGAGCACATACATCACATGCGTGCCTCCGACCCCTTGAGGATTATAGATCCCTGCCTTGTCAAACCCCCGGCTTTTCAGTTCGACGACCCGTTCCTCCGCGTGGTGGAGCATGTCATCCTTTGTGCCGAACACGATCGCTCCGGTGGGACAGGTCTTGACGCAGGCCGGTTCAAGGCCCACCGCCACCCGGTCGGAGCAAAGGGTGCACTTGTAGACCTTGCTGTCCTTCTTAGACAGGCGCGGGATGTTGAACGGGCAGCCTGTGATGCAGTAGCCGCAGCCGATGCAGTATTCCTCGTGGAAATCCACGATGCCGTTGCTGTACTGAACGATGGCTCCCGGCGCGGGGCAAGCCTTGAGGCATCCCGGATCGGCGCAGTGCATGCAGCCGTCCTTGCGGATCAGCCACTCCAGGCCCCGCTCGGTTTTCACTTCCGCATAACGCATCACGGTCCAGGAATTCTCCGTGAGGTCCGCCGGATTGTCGTAAACGCCGTGGTTCGTACCGATGGCGTCGCGCGTGTCGTTCCACTCCATGCACGCGACCTGGCAGGCCTTGCACCCGATGCATTTCGAGATGTCGATCAGCTTCACCACCTCCGGAGTTTGACGCTGGCTCGGCGAAGGGGTGGTGGTGGCCGAACGACGGATGATGTCAAGCGATTGAAGTGCCATGATCCACCTCCTATGCCTTCTCGATGTTGACGAGGAAGGACTTGAACTCCGGTGTCTGCACGTTGGCATCGCCCACGTACGGGGTCAGGGTGTTGGCGATGTAGCCGTTCTTGGCGATGCCTTTAAAGCCCCAGTGGATCGGGATGCCCACGTGATGCACGGTCTTGCCGTTCACCTGAAGCGGTATGATGCGCTTGGTCACCAACGCCTTCGCCTTGATGAAGCCACGTTTGGACCACACCTTGACCCAATCGCCGGCCTTGATGCCCTTTTCTTTGGCCAGCTCCTCGCCGATCTCCACGAACTGCTCGGGCTGCATGATGGACGACAGGTTTGTGTGCTTGGTCCAGAAGTGGAAGTGCTCGGTCAGGCGGTACGTGGTAGCCGCATAGGGGAAATCCTTGCTCTTGCCGAAGGCCTCCATGTTCCCCTTGAACACCCGCGCAGCCGGATTGCTGACCACTTTGGGATGGAGCGGATTGGTGTCGATCGGCGTCTCGAACGGCTCGTAGTGCTCGGGGAACGGCCCTTCCGCCATCTTGTCCACGGCGAACAGCCGCGCCACGCCTTCGGGATTCATGATGAACGGGTTCATGGGATCGCCGGGTGGCACGTCGGGCTTGAAGTCGGGAATGTCCACCCCGGCCCATTTGCTGCCGTCCCAGCCGATGAGCTTGCGCTTCGGGTCCCACGGTTTTCCGGACGGGTCATTAGAAGCGCGGTTGTACAGAACGCGCCGGTTGGCGGGCCAGGCGAACGCCCAGTTAAGCGTGTTGCCGAGGCCGGATGGATCGGAATTGTCCCGTCGCGCCATCAGGTTGCCCTTCTCCGTCCATGAACCGGAATAGATCCAACAGCCGCAGCTGGTGGAGCCGTCGTCCTGGAGCTGGGCAAAGCCATCCAGCTGCTGGCCTTTTTTCGGCATAACCTTTGTCTTGTCTTTGGGATCGACGAGGTCGGCCAGGGCTTTGCCGCTAAACTCCATTGCCAATTCCTCAGGAGTCGGCGAAAGCGGGATCTTATGGTTCCAGGTAATGTTCAGGATCGGATCAGGGAACACGCCCCCCTCTTTTTTGTAGAGCTCGCGCAGCTTAAGGAAGATGCCGGCAATGATATCCGCATCGGGCTTGGCTTCACCAGGCGGATTGGCGCCCTTGTAATGCCATTGCAGCCATCGGCCGCTGTTGGTGAGCGACCCATTCTCCTCGGCGAAACAGGTGGAAGGAAGACGGAAGACTTCGGTCTGGATCTTTGCGGGGTCCACGTCGTTGAGGTCTCCGTGGTTCTCCCAGAAGCACGAGGTTTCCGTGGCCAGCGGGTCGATCACGACCATATATTTGAGCTTGGCCAGGGCACCGCCGATCTTGGCCTTGTTGGGGAAGGCGGCGAGCGGGTTGAAGCCCTGGCAGAAGTAGCCGTTCAGCTTGCCCTGATGCATCAGCTCGAATGTCTGGAGCACGTCGTATACCTTGTCCAGCTTGGGCAGCCAGTCGAAGCACCAGTCATTCTTCTTCGTTGCGGCATCGCCGAACCAGGCCTTCATCAGGCTGACGTGGAACTTGCCGTAGTTCTGCCAATAGGACATCTGGCCCGGCCGCAGGGGCTTCAAGGCCCGCTTGCTGATGTAGGCCTGGTAGTCCGTTTCCTTTTCACCGGGCAGAGTCATATACCCGGGCAGGAGGTTCGACAGGAGGCCCAGGTCGGTAAGGCCCTGGATATTGGAGTGGCCACGCAGGGCATTCATGCCGCCGCCTGACATGCCGATATTGCCGAGCAGAAGCTGCATCATGGCCGCAGTGCGGATCATCTGCGATCCCACCGAGTGCTGGGTCCAGCCCAGGGCGTACATGATGGTAAGCGTCCTGTCCGGCACGGACGTGGTGGCGATATTCTCGCACACCTTGATGAAGGTATCCTTGGGCGTGCCGCAGATATTGCTCACCGCCTCCGGCGTGTACCGGGCATAGTGTTTCATGAGCAACTGGAACACGCATCGGTGATGTTTCAGTGTGGGATCCACCTTGGCAAAGCCGTCCTGCCCCATCTCGTACATCCAACTTGCCTTGTCGTATGAACGCTTGTCAGGGAGGTATCCGGAGAACAGTCCGTCATCGAAATTGAAATCCTCGCGCACGATGAAGCTTGCGTCTGTGTAAGCCTTGACGTATTCGTGCTGGATCTTGTCGTGCGTGAGAAGGTAGTTGACCAA
Source organism: Nitrospirota bacterium (assembly GCA_963699545.1). Taxonomy (GTDB): domain Bacteria; phylum Nitrospirota; class Thermodesulfovibrionia; order Thermodesulfovibrionales; family UBA9159; genus JAMCQB01. Next base: position 235,078 of record CAVOUE010000003.1, read on the forward strand.
CCCGCCCAGAAAAGCGATGTCCGTGCCTGCTCGGAGCGGGGCATAGAGGTCCGCCACCGCTGCCGAACGGGTGAAGCGTGGGTCCACCACAATGAACGTGGCCTTATTGTGGGCCTTGGCCTCGGTCACCCATTTAAATCCGCAGGGGTGGGCCTCGGCGGCGTTTCCGCCCATGACGAGAATGACGTTCGCGTTCTTGATGTCAACCCAGTGGTTGGTCATCGCGCCGCGGCCGAACGTGGGGGCCAGACTGGCCACCGTGGGTCCGTGTCAGACCCGCGCCTGATTGTCGAATGCGAGGATGCCGGTGCTGCGTACCGCCTTGTGGGTGATGTAGCCGGTTTCGTTGCTGGAAGCCGAGGCCGCAAGGAATCCAGTGGTCAGCCAGCGGTTGACCGAGGCGCCCTCCGCGTTCTTTTCGATGAAGTTCTTGTCCCGGTCGTCCTTCATCAGGCGGGCAATCTTGCTGAAGACCTCGTCCCAGGAAATGCGCTTCCATTCATTCGTTCCGGGGGCGCGGTACTCCGGATACTTGAGCCGGTTCGGGCTGTGAATGAAGTCCACCAGGGAGGCGCCTTTGGGGCAGAGTGTGCCGCGGTTCACCGGATGGTCCGGGTCGCCCTCGATGTGGAAGATGGACGATTCGGCGTTTTTCGCCTTGTCCCCCAGGCTGTGCATGATCACACCACAGCTCACCGAGCAGTAAGGGCAGGTGTTGCGGGTCTCGGTACTGCGGGCCAGCTTGAACTCGCGCACCTCCGCCAACGCATCGCCGGGCGAAAAGCCAAGGGCCGCAACACTGGATGTCGCCATTCCACCGGCACAAACCTTGAAAAACTGTCTCCGTGTCACCTTCATTTATATATATACCTCCTTGGTTTGCATGAATTGTTCGGGGAAGAGAATGTTTGCCCTTGCCGTCCGGCATGTCCTGATACTGGTTGAAGGTGGCGTCACGGGTCTGCTGTACCAGTTCGGCGATCCGCCGGAAGAAACTTTTAAGAACTGCCGACGGGTGATTTCCATTCGAGAAATGTTTCCTCCTTTCACCAGCGGCTATCCTGCATCCCTTGTAAGAACAGAGTAGAACAGATTCTGCCGTTTGTCAAGAAGAAGCCGGATCCATACCGTGCAAGATCTCACTGCCGGCTTCAGATACGTATCGCACGAAGTAATCCTGGAGGGATTTGCCACGGGAAAGGATGCTCACCGGGTGAAAGGTCTTCCCCGCTTACCGGGTCTTGACCCCGCTGTAGATCGTCGCGATGCCCATAGACAGGGAGAGGGCCGTCAGTTCCGTAAAACCGCATCCCCGCATCATCCCCTGAAATTCCTCAGGCGGGTAAAACGCCTCAATCGACTTCGGCAGATAGGTGTAGGGAAGGGAATTCTTTGTAACGATCTTTGCGATGAACGGCATGATCTTGAAGGTATACAATTTGTAGAGAGGCACGACCACGGGATTCTTTGGTCTTGTAAGCTCAAGGCAGTAGAATCTTCCCCCGGGTTTTAGAACCCGCCTTACCTCTCTGAGGGCAGCCGCGGTGTCGGGGACATTCCGCAAGCCGAAGGAGACCGTGACCGCATCGAAGGTGTTATCGGGAAAACCAAGCTCCCTCGCATCGGCAAGGACAAAGGAGAGGTTTTTGGGCATCGGGCTCAGCTTCTTCCTCGCGATCTCGAGCATATCCTCACAGAAGTCGGCTCCGGTGAGTGAGCCTTCGGGACCGACCTTCTTCAGAAGCAACTTCGCCAGTTCCCCTGTGCCGGTGCAAACATCAAGAACGTTTTCTCCTCTCCTGATCCGGTCCCTCACTTTCCTCCGCCAGAGATGACACAGTCCGAAGCTGAATGCGGTGTCCAGGGGATCGATATAAGGAGCCACAATCGAGAAAACGTCCTTTACAAGGCTCGCTCTCTGCTCGTGTGGCAAATCAGATAGTGGTGGCGTCGACTGGCGGTCATTCATATAGTTCAGGTGTGACCGTGCTTCCGCAATACTCTTAACTTTGTCAAATCTGTCTCTTTTTTGTCAAGGAATGCTTACCGATCCGTCATGATCTTTCGATCCTGATCCTTGTCGCACCCTTCGCCTTTCTCAGGAGCGTCGGATCGCCCGTTATCCTCCCCACAAGGTTCACCTCGCTTGCGGGGACCGGCTCAGGCCCTCTGCTCATCGGGGTCGGGCCGAAGAAAACGGCAAGGGCATTTCCCGGCGGCCAGTATCCAATGTCGCCCACGGCAACCTTTGTCGTTGCACTTCCGTCAAGGGGCATCTTTACGGGGATCTCAAAGTAGAATTCGTCGCCCCATTCGTTCGGTATTGTCTCGATGGGGAGGGCGGCGGCGACCGCCCTTGCACAGGGCGTATTGAAGAGCTCTCCATCCAGCGCACGATCACCTATGACTATCTTTATCGGTGTCGGCATTCGTTTCCCTTTTTCACCCTGTGATACTCCTTATCCCTTCCTTTATCACCTTCAGCAGTTGCTCGAGATTCTCAAGGCTGATCGAAAGCGGCGGCATGATCACGACGACATTTCCGAGGGGTCTGATGAAAACTCCGTGGTCCCTCGCATAGTACGCAACACGCCACCCCATCTTTTCTTCCCATGGATAAGGCTCCTTTGTGGATTTACTCTTAACGAGCTCGATACCCGCCATCATCCCCTTGTTTCGGACATCTCCCACATGCCCGAGTTTCGCCACATCTCTCAGGAAGGATTCGAGCATCCCGATCTTCGGCCCGAGTCCCTCCAGGGTATTCTCCTTCTCGAAGATATCCAGGCACGCCAGGGCTGCGGCGCAGCCAAGAGGATTGCCGGTGTATGAATGGCCGTGGAAGAAGGTCTTGAGATCTTTGAAATCACCGAGAAAAGAATGATAGATCTCTTCCGTCGCCACGGTCGCCGCAAGGGGAAGATACCCGCCGGTAAGTCCCTTTGACAGACAGATTATATCCGGCATGACTCCTTCTTGTTCGCATGCGAACATGGTGCCGGTCCTCCCGAAACCTGTTGCCACCTCATCGGCGATCATCAGCACATCGTATTTCGTACATAATTCCCTCACTCCCTTGAGATATCCCGGGGGAGAGACGATCATGCCGCCCGCAGCCTGGACAAGAGGCTCGATGATCACTGCCGCAATTTCCCCTGACTTCTCCCTGAGCATCTCATCCATCGTCCCGAGGCATTTGAGTTTGCAGTCAGGATAGGCTGCCTCCAGTTCACAGCGGTAGCAGTAGGGTGACGGGGCTTTATGCGTCTTGAAAAGGAGAGGTCCGAAGACCTTATGGTAGATATCAATCCCCCCGACACTTACCGCGCCGAGGGTATCGCCGTGGTAGCCGTTTTTCAGAGAGAGAAAAGAGACCTTTCCCTCTTCGCCCCTGTGGGTCCAGTATTGAAATGCCATCTTGAGCGCAACCTCGACAGCGGTAGAGCCATTGTCGGAATAAAAGACCTTGCTCGGGGGCAAGGGGTAAGGGGCAAGGGGTGACTGCCGCCTACTGCCTGCTGATAACGAGCTGGGGACTGTCCCAGACCTGCCTACCGGACAGGCAGGCCCGCCTGCCGGACGGGCAGGTTTACGGACGGAGTTCAGCGAAGTCGTAGAATCGGGACTGTCCCCTCCGGGCATGATCTTAGCAAGCCTCTCCGCCAGTTGTATGGCTGGGACATTGCTCAAGCCGAGCATGGTGCTGTGAGCGATGTGATCCAGCTGCTCCCGGATGGCATCGTCGATCTCCCTTTTCCTGTGTCCGTGGATGTTCACCCACAGGGAGGAGGACGCCGTCCAGATACCAGTTCCCATAAATATCCCTGAGGAAACAGTCGCGCCCTTCTGCGATAATGAGCGGCTTTTCGTCCAGCCAGTCCTTCATCTGTGTGAAGGGATGCCAGACGTATCTCTTGTCTAGTTCTTCAAGATGACTGTTTTCCTCAGAGGTCCCCATACTTAATCCAGAAGGAGAGAGACTGCTCTATAATATCACAAAAAGGGGAGGTGCCATGGCCCTTTGAGAAACTGTACCCGGGGTCGATGGCTCACCACATAGGGTGCAGTGAAACCGAACTGGTCTTGACCCACCGATGGTTTTGCCGAAGTGGACTATTGTACAGTTTCGAAAAGGGTTATGGCACCTCAGGCGCAACGAGATATTTCTTTGCCATCTCGATGAACCCGAGTATCTTAAGGTCAATAAGGTTTCCCTCTTCTGAAAGACGGGAAAGCGTCCCGTGAACGGCATCAACAGACACCTTCATGACCTCGATGTCTTCAGTCTCATCCCTCTGTCCAACACCTTTGAATTCGAGTCCCGTGGCGAGATAGACCGTCATGATCTCCCGTGACGACCCGCTGGAAAGGGGGCCCCTGGCCAGAAAGATCATCTCCTTCGCTTCATATCCTGTCTCTTCAAGGAGTTCTCTTGATGCAGCCTTTTCACTGCTTTCACCCCTGTCATTCAGCCCCGCGGGAAATTCGACCACGTAGTTATCCAGCGGCGGCCTGTACTGTCTTATCAGGATCATCTCTCCTTCGCGGGTAACCGGAACAATGGCAACGATGCCCTCACAGTTCACCCGCTCCACCGCCTCCCACTGCCTCAGAACACCTCCGGGATCCCTGTAGGTGAGTCTAAGGCAGCGGAGGAACTTGCCTTCCCAGAGGATCTCTTTGCTCACGACCTCATATTCTTTCATCTTCTCCATATCTCCTCTGTTTCACAACCCCGCTTAACCGCCCGCACCATTAGGAAACATATCACTGTATACGTCACGGAGCTGATCTTCAGTGTCGTAACTATTCCTTGCATTTATAAAGCGCTTCCTTGAATAACAGGCCCTATGACCTAAATCATAGAGAACTTCCTCTGTTTTTTCAATAATGGTAACAGACCAGTATGACTGGAAAATCGAGGGAGGTGTGTATGAGTAACAAAGCCGCAAGAAATCTCTTTATCATCGGCAGTCTCTTCTTCTTCGTGATCTTTCTTGCCCTCACGTTTGACACCATGGGGAAACTGGACAAGAGGGCCCCGGAGATCACTGAAGAAGTGAATGCCGGCAAGATGGTCTGGCACAAGTATGACTGCATCGGTTGCCATACCATTTTCGGGAATGGTTCATATTTCGCGCCCGACCTGACAAAGACCGTCGAGAAGAAACCAAAGGGATACCTGAAGCAGTTCCTGATGGATCCAAAGGCCGTCAACCCGAAGGCGGCGATGCCGAAATTCGGGATCACGTCAGAGGAAGCCGATCAACCTGATCGCTTTTCTTGACTGGACCTCAAAGGTGGACACGAACGGCTGGCCGCCAAAGCCGATCCTCGCCACCGCAGCAGGTGTGGGCGGGAAGGAACTTTCCGCGGGACAAAAGATATATCAGTCACAGGGGTGCTCAGGCTGCCACATGATCAACGGCATCGGCGGTACCACCGGCCCTGACCTCGCCGGAGTCGGGAGCAGACATGACAGGAAGTGGCTCCGTGAACATTTTAAGGACCCCAAAAAAGTGGTGACCAACTCCGCTATGCCGGGGTATAAACATCTGGGCGATCAGGCATTGGACACTTGACCGAATACATGCTTACCCTTAAATGAATGGCGAGCGTATTGCCCCGCAGCTTACTGCTGGGCAAGCGAGCGTATGTGGAAACAATTCCTTGCATTAAGATTCCTGTAGCTTGCTGCAGGAAATCTTCAATAGGAGGTTGGAGAAATGAGTATACAATATGAAAGCCAAAAGATAGCGCAGTATTTTTACACCTTTGCTGTGCTCCTCTTCCTGGTCCAGGTGCTGGTCGGCATCATCGCGGCCATCCAGTTCATCAGGCCCGATTTCTTCATCCTGAACTTCAACATCATCAGGACGCTCCACATCAACGCCCTCGTGGTCTGGCTGCTCGTCGGGCTCATGGGCGCGACCTACTATGTGGTCCCTGAGGAATCGGAGACCGAGTTGTGGAGCCTTCCCCTTGCAAAGTTCCAGTTCTGGGCAACGGTCGTTACCATCACGCTCGTCGTCCTCGGTTACATCTGGATGGGCATCAATCCCGCAGGCGAACAGACCGTGTGCTGGGCATTAACCCCCTGAATGAAGGCCGGGAATATATCGAGGCCCCGCGCTGGGCAGATATCCTCATCGTGGTCTCGGTGCTCCTGTTCCTCTTCAACATGTTCATGACCATGATGAAGACAAAGAAGTGGACCGGCATCCAGGGCGTGCTCCTCGGCGGTCTCGTGTTCCTGGCGCTCATGTATCTGCCGGGCATGTTCTACACAAAGAGCATGGTAAAGGACCAGTTCTGGTGGTGGTGGGTGGTCCATCTCTGGGTCGAAGGCTCCTGGGAGATCATCGCCGGCGCGCTCCTTGCCTTCATGCTGATGAAGACCATCGGCGCAAAGCGGGAAGTGCTTGAGAAGTGGATGTACATCGAGGTCGGCCTCGTCCTCTTCACCGGCATCCTCGGCACAGGCCATCACTACTACTGGATCGGGACACCCAAGTACTGGCTCTGGGTCGGCGGCATTCTTCAGTTCACTTGAACCCGTCCCGCTGCTCCTCATGGTCTGGGACGCCTTCAGGACCACACGGGAGGCAAGGAACGTGACGAACAAGCCGGGACTTTTCTACACCGTGGCCCATGCGATCTTCAACTTTGTCGGCGCGGGGTTCTGGGGCATCATCCATACCCTGCCCCAGGTGAATCAATGGACCCACGGCACGCAGATCACCACGGCCCACGGCCATCTCGCATTCTACGGCGCCTATGTCCTGCTTGTGATCTCCATGATCTACGTGACACTGCCGGCGATCCGAGGCGTGAAGGAGTACAATCCCGTCAAGGGCGTATCTGTCGTTCTGGTGGATGACCATCTCCATGGTCTTCATCGTCCTGACCATCACCGGCGCAGGCATGGTCCAGGTCTATATGGAAAGGCTCATGGGGCTTGACTACGTAGCGGTGAAGACGACCTACAACCTCTGGTTCTGGATATTGAGGGCGATCTTCGGCGTGGGCTTCCTCATCGGTGTCGGGATCTTTGTCGTGGATTTCTTCAAGCTGGGCAAAGAGCCGATGCCTGTGGCGAGCGTAGCGCCCGAAAAAGCGTAACTTGGACAATTCATAAATTCGGGGAGAGGTGTCCGGCTTGAAGGGCAAGACTTCGGGTTATGTGCCGGTCCGCAAGAGCGGACCGTGACAATACATGGGAACAGACTGCTCTTAGGTGCACAGACCTTGGCATAGTCGAGAAGGGCTATTGTCTTGCCGAGAGACGGATACCTCTCCCGGGAAAAAGAGACTCGTGAATAGTATATAATGTTGCCGTGATGAAATGGCTATTGAATGTTTCTTTTCTTGTGGTACTGTCTTTTCTTTTTCCGTCCCTGTCCCATGCCACCACTGACTATGCGCGCCAGACAGGGATGGAATGCAGGGAATGCCATGTGGCCGCCATAGGGGGCGGGGCCCTCACAAAGGAGGGGGAGAGGTTCCTTGCCGACATGAAGCTCAAGGGCCTCTACAGGCCCCTGTCAAATGCGCAAAGAGTCGTGAGGTTCTTCATCGGATATGTCCATCTCCTCACGGCCATCGTCTGGTTCGGTACGATCTTCTATGTCCATATTCTTTTGAAGCCTGCATATGCCGCACGGGGGCTCCCCAAGGGCGAACTCTTTCTTGGCTGGATCTCGATCGCAATTCTTGCCGTTACCGGTATCCTCCTCACGATTGCGCGGATTCCGACGTGGAAAATGCTTTTCACCACACGGTTCGGGATCCTCCTGAGCATCAAGATATTCCTCTTTCTGATCATGGTCTCAACAGCGGTCATCGTAACTTTTGTCATTGGACCTAAACTGAAGAGAAAACTTAAGGCGCGGTGGGAGGGTGATATCAGTAAAGGGAAGCAGGACTTGACCGCTGAAGAGCTGCGCAGTTTCGACGGCAAGGAGGGACGGCCCGCCTTCGTTGCATACAAGGGGAAGATATACAATGTCACGAAGAGCAAGCTCTGGACAGAAGGCTCCCATGCGAGAAAACATCATGCGGGCATTGACCTTACCGATGCCCTTAAGACCGCTCCCCACGCTGAAGAAAAGATACTCTCCATGCCCGAGGTGGGGAAATTGATCGAAGCAGGCCAGAAAATACCGAAACCCCTGCCCGAGCGGGTTTTCTATGTCTTCGCCTACCTTAACCTGGGCTTCGTTTTCCTCATCACCCTGGTCATCGCCCTCTGGCGGTGGTGGTAGTGTCCTGTATCATTCCCGGAGAACTCATCATCCCTTTTCGATGATCTCAAAATTCTTTACGAACTGTCCCACCTGCACACCAAGATAGACGCACTTGATTCCGTTCATGCATTCATCAGCGTCCTTTTTCTCAAGATGCGTCGTGAGTTCGTGAGCGTCCTTTTTGAACCTGACGATATAGGCACTTTTCTGAGTATCAAAATCGAGGCTCACTGAGATGGCATGTTTCCCGATCTCCGGATACATCTCCGTGATCTTGTCCTTGAGCGCAACATTCGAGTACCCCATGGATTCCCTCCTTTAGCCGATTTTTTTAACTGATCCTCTCTTACCACTTATAGCAGAAATTTCCCTTCTCTTCCAGCTCCTCAGCTCAGGACACTTCCGTATGATCTAAATCATATACGCGGCATTCCTCTTTGGGGTATGTTTGAAATAGATAGTTTCTCCCATGCTGCCTGTCTCCCCCTCCTATAAGACAGGCAGCATCCCCCCTTATGATTTATCTCATATCGCTCATCCCCCTTCTCCTGTTATAAATTAGGGGAGAGCTCATGTCGGACGAAAAGGGGTATGCCATGAACGGACGTTCTCAAGGGGAGGGGGCAGTGCTCCATCCTCAGCCTTCGGGCACCGCTCATCTGAACCGTTACCGGCGGATAACACAGCTGGCATTCATGCTTTTCATACTCCTCATCCCCGTGTTGGATATCTTCCGCTTTGACTCGGCCGCAGGGGAACTAATCGTCTTCGGACAGGTCTGGGGTCTCGGTCTCAAGCAGGGCTTTTATGCCGATCAGAGCATATCAGGGGCAGGACACGTCGCACTGCATTTTTTTCTTAAGGCGGTACTACCCTGGGTTTTGGTCCTTTCCGTATTCCCCCTCCTCGGTTATTTCACCGGGAGGTTCTTCTGCGGGTGGCTCTGCCCTGAAGGAGCGCTCTTTGAATGGGCTGATTTTCTCACCCTCAAGCTTCTCGGAAGAAGAAGCATCTATGACAGGAGGGGGAATGACCCTGATCACCGGAAGGGCAACCGGGCGCTCTATGGCCTCATTGCCCTTCTGAGCGCGGTCATAATCCCCGTCTGCGGTGGCATCGCACTCACCGGCTTTGTGATCGCACCGAAGACGGTCTGGAATCAGGTCATGAGCGGGAACTTCACCTTCGGGGTGAAGGCCGGCATCATCGGGGTTTCGGCCTATATGCTCACCGGCTCGATCTTTGTGAGGCATACGTTCTGCAAATACGTCTGCGCGGCAGGGCTGATGCAGACGCTCTTCGGCTGGGTCAGCCCGGTTCTCCATGCGGCTGAAGATGGACACTGAAAGGCCGGGGGAATGCACCGACTGCGGAGGATGCGAGAGGGCGTGCTTCATGAACGTACTGCCAAGGAAGAATAAGAGGGATATTTCCTGTGTAAACTGCGGCGCGTGCATTGACGCGTGCAATAAGGAGCTCAAGGGGAGAGGCCTCTTCCATTACACCTTCGGTCAGAACAAGTGTCACGCCCCCGGGGAGAACCGCGCCGATGCCCGGGTGAAGGCCGTGCTGGGCCTAAATCGCCCGGATCGTCTTTAATGAACTGAGAAAATTCTCCACGAGGACAGGGTTGAAGTCCTTTCCCGATGCCTCTTTCATGAACTGCACTACGGTAGGACTTTCCAGCGCCGCCCGGTAAGGTCTCTTGGCTCTCAGCGCATCAAAGAAGTCAGCAACGGCCGCCATCTGGCTCATAATGTGCTGCCGTCTTCCCCGTCGTTTTGTGTCAGGGTATCCGCTCCCGTCAAATTTCATATGGTGCTCGAAGGCCGTCACGAGGGCGAGCTTCGGGACATCCGGAAGGGCGGCAAGGTACCTCGCGCCGAAAACCGGATGGTTTTTGATGGCGTTCCATTCATCTACGTCCAGCTTCGCCTCCTTCTCCAGGATTTGCTTTGAGACGAACATCTTTCCCACGTCATGGAGAAGCCCTGCCATGCCGGCGTCATGAAGGTCCTGACCCTTCATGCCCAGGGACTCTGCCTGAAATACGGTAAGCACCGACACGTTCGTGGCATGGACATAGGTGTATTCACTGTAAGATTTCACCGGGCTGACGATACGAAGCACATTCGTTTCCCTCTTTAAGGTCGTGATGAAACCTGCAACCGCATCTTCCAGGCTTACCATGTCCAGCCTTTTGAATTTGGCAATCCCCTGATAGATACCCTTGACCTTTGTGATATTCTCGTTCATCAAGGTGTTCACATCGGTCCCTTCGTGACTGAACTTCACCTCCACCATTCCTACGGCAAGGTGAGGGCTCGAGACCACCTTTTCTGAGGAGGCAACACCGGCGGTGAATTGTATGAACTCCTCGGGAGTGAGCCCCTTCCTTATGATGATCTTTTCTATCCCTTTTCTCTTAAGCCTTCTTTTAAAACTGCTTATGTGGGCACCCTTGTCGGTGATGGGGCTGTTGTTAAAAACAAGGCTGTCCCCAAGGACGGTAAGGGTCAAGGTGTCTTCAGAATAAAGCCCTTCCATCACCGTAAGGGCCTTTTCGGAAAACTCACGCACGAGAGGGTGCCGCTCAGAGTACAGTGAGCAGTTCGAAAGCGCGGTCACCATATGCGAGATAAGTTCAGTTATCTTTTCCTGGGACATTGTCGTTTCCTTTGTGTTTAAGCAATCTTTCACTTATCGCCCTGATCTCCTTGTTCTTTGATGCGAGACCCTGATCGAGGAGCGGCCTGACAAGGGCCTGAGGGTAATTGGAGAGGCTTCTGAAGATCTCAACCTTGAGTTCTTCCATGGAGGACCTATACAGCATGGTCCAGGACTGATAGAGCCTTATGAGGGTATCCACGGCCCTGGGGTCACCGATATCCCCCAGTGCCTTTACCACAGAGGTCTTATGAAACCACTCCGTACGGAAGAGATCTTTCTTCTCAAGGATCTCCAGGAGATAGGGCACCGCCGCCTTGACCTTGTACATGCCCGCGAGCTTCACCACCTGATCACGCAGTTCAAGGTCCTTGGAGTATAAATAGACCCTGACATAGGCAAAAGCACCCGGGACGTTGAAATGCAGAAGGGTCTTCACCGCCTCAATGCTGATCCTTTTATCCGCATGTTTCGCAAAGGGTCGGATCTCGTTGGCATATTTCACCCCACCGCACTCCCTGATGAGGTATATCATGTTTCTCACCACATACCACCGCCCGTCATTCAGCTTTCTCACCGCCTCCGGGAGGGTCTCGCTCCTGAACCCGGTCAGCACGGAAAGATAAAATTTTCTTATGGACGGGTCCTTCTCTTCCGCCAGGGCATCAAGCAGCGGATCAGCGAGATGCAGTTTCAGTGCGCCCGCAAGTCTTGCAACTCCCTCCCGTCCAAACCTTCCCCAGAGCTTGAAGGCGTCAATCATTCTTGCTATGGCATCTTTGGAATGAAAGGAGAACTCGAGCATCCCAGCTGCTTCTGCCCGGTATTTTCCGGCAAGGGCATGGGCGTAAAGGGTGTTGTAGATATCGGATACCTCAAGGAACCTCCCTGTCTCAAGGAAGTCACCCGACATTTCCGAAAGTCTCGTCAGAAGCGCAAGATACTCATCCCTGCCCGTGGTGTCCACCTCAAGCAATTCAAGCATCACCTCAGAAGCAGCCCTGTCAACGATTTCGTCCCTGAACTCATCTCTCACCTGTTCAAGGATAGGGGACTTTCTCCCCTCGAAGCCGCTGAGCATTCTTTCCAGTTCCGCCTGGTATTCGTCAGTAACAAAGGTCTTGAAGTGATCCGAACTGAAAAGCCCCGTAATGCGTTCGTCGATCTCCACATCATCCACAAGTCCTTTTTTGTTTACGATCAGGTCGAAGAAGCCCACCCCTTTTTTGGCCGTGCTGAGCTTGTCGATGAGATTCCTCAGACTGTTGGGGATGAGGGAAGAATGCTCGCTGAACATGGCCATCACCTTCTCGATGTCATCCTGCCCGAGCTCTCCGAACAGTCGTCCAGCCTCACCGGCATCCATGGAGGGCCCGCTGAACGCCCTCTTAAGGAACTGTCGTTTGATCTCCGGGCTCAGATTCTGGACCATGGAGATGAAGCGGGTGAAGAGTTCACTGTTGATACCTGAGTCTTCTTTCTTCCTCAGGTAGGACGTGATCACCCTGTCGTACGTCACCTCAGGAGTGTCGTCCGCTATCTGATTGTTGATGAGATCGGCAATGTCCTCCGGAGCCACATTGAGGAGAACTCCTTCCGCATCTGAATCTGCAAGTCTTCCCTCAAGAAGACCGTATATATATTCTTCCCAGAGCTTTGTCTCGTCGCCATCCTGTCGAAGCTCCCCCTCCACAAACCCGAACTTCGATATGTCAAGGGGGGTCAGCACAATGTGTTTGAGGCCATTTTTCTGCGCCAGCTCCGCGAGGGCCTGGCCGGTGGGGGTATGCTTCGCCGTGATCAGCTCATTGAAGCCGAAAAGCTCCTCCATCTCGAGCCCGGAGTAAAAGGTTATGGCGGCAGTTCCCTTGCCGTGGATGCTCACCGCAAATTCCCTGAAGACAGGGTTTCTCCTTTCCAGGGTGTATTCATCGACCACAAGGGTATCCTTTGCAACGCCGATGGTAATGCTGCTCCTGAGGTCAAAGAGCTTCTTAAGAAACCCAAAGGCCTTTTCTATGGATTCCCTTGCAATAGGATGCTCCCGGGGATAGAGGCCGACGCTCCTCCGCGAAATGTTCAGTTCGATGACCGCATCGGAAAGGAGCTTTGCATCAATGGGAAGTTTTTCTCTGGTCTTCTCTTCCATAACGCCCGGGTCAGGCTCTCTCAAGTACCTGACCCTTATATAATACTATAATACGGCAAGAATCAAATCTGCTTTTTTTACCATAACGGGACCTGCACGGGTAAAAGGGCTCCGACCCATCCTTCCCGTGCCTTCTCAAGTACGCACCGCGCTTCTACGCTTGGTTCGAATGGTATAATGTGTGCTATGAATAGCGTGACCGCAAAAGCCCTCACAAAGGATTACGGCTCCCTGAGGGCAGTGGATGCCATAGATTTCGCAATTGCCAGGGGAGAATGTTTCGGCTTTCTCGGGCCGAACGGCGCAGGAAAGACAACGGTAATGCGCATCATCTACTGTTTTATGCCACCGACGTCGGGAGAGGTAAAGGTGTTCGACCTGGACGTTACGAAAAATCCCAGCGGGATAAAGGCAAGAATAGGGGTAATGCCCCAGGAGGACAACCTCGACCCTGACCTCACCGTCTTTGAAAATCTGATCGTCTATGCCAGGTATTTTGACATCCCGAAAAAGGTCTCTGCGAGGCTTGCATCGGAACTCCTGGAATTCGTGGAACTCCAGGGAAAGGTCCGGGTGAAGATCGGGGATCTCTCCGGCGGCATGAAGCGGCGGCTCATCCTCGCCAGGTCCCTGATAAACAGCCCTGAACTGCTGCTCCTTGACGAGCCCACCACCGGACTTGATCCGCATAGCAGGCACGCTGTCTGGGACAAGCTGAACCTGCTCAAGGCAAAGGAGACGACCCTCATCCTCACCACACACTACATGGAAGAGGCCGAAAAACTCTGCGACACAGTGGCCATAATGGACAGAGGCAAGATCGTGACCGTCGATTCACCCGGCCACCTGATGCGGACGCACGGCGGAAATCTTGAGGATGTCTATCTCAAGCTGACGGGTCTGCGACTCCTGGAGGGGGCAACGTGAATCTTAAGAGGGCGTTCAGGGTCTGGCAGCGGAATTTTACCGTCTATACCAAGCTCTACAAATCGAGCATAGCCCTGAATTTTGTGGAGCCGGCCCTCTACCTTGCCGCCCTGGGCCTGGGGCTCGGTGCCTTCGTCAAGGAGATTAACGGCGTGCCATACGTAAATTTTATCGCTCCCGGGATCATCGCCTCCTCTTCCATGTTCGCCGCGACCTATGAATGCACCTACGGGACCTATGTGAGGATGACCTTTCAGAAGACCTTCGACGCGATCCTCGCGACCCCGGTGAACATCGACGACCTTGTGGCAGGAGAGCTCATGTGGGGCGCTACAAAAAGCATGCTTTACGGCACGATCATCTTGATCGTGATAGCCCTCTTCGGGCTGGTGGATTCTCCCATGATCATTCTCGCCATCCCCGTCCTTTTCCTCAGCGGGCTGATCTTCGCGGAGGTTTCCCTGATCGCGGTGGCCACGGTGCCGGGGATAGATACCTTCAATTATTTCTACACCCTCCTTATGACCCCCATGTTCCTCTTTTCCGGAATCTTCTTCCCTCTCACGGGTCTGCCTCCCCTCGTCACAAAGATCGCGTTCTTTACGCCCCTCTATCATCTGGTAAATATCTGCAGGTCACTGGCAGCGGGAAGGATCGAAAGTGTCTGGGACATTATCTGGCTGATCGTCGTCGCGGCGTTCCTGGCGCCGTACCCCTTCCGGCTCATGAGGAGAAGGATAGTGAAGTGAAGCCGAGATGAATTGCCGGCTTTCTGTAAACCGCACCTTTGAAGCCTGGCAAAAAATAGTGCTCATTATGATCGCTAATCAGCAGTAGTGACACCTGTCAAAAGCTCGCTAACAGATGCGAGATCGGATCCGTGGAAACAATGCATGTTGTCGCATTCCAACGATTCCCGCAGCGCCTCATGATTTTAGCAATTACTGAATTTCCTTGACGAAATGTTCCAGAGATGGTATTCTATGGATAGAATTTTAGAAGTTTTTGCCGTTTATGAGGCCACAAAGACTTTTGACTTTGTGGCCTTTTTTTGTTGAGGCCTTCTGAGATTTGAGTCTAAAGAAAAAGGAGGGAGAAGAAATGGAACAGGGAACTGTGAAATGGTTTAACGACAGCAAAGGTTTTGGATTCATTACGAATGAAGACGGAAGTGAAGCGTTTGTTCACCATACGTCCATCCAGGGTAATGGCTTTAAGAGTCTTGCCGAGGGTGACAAGGTCAGTTTTGATACTGAAAAGGGTCCGAAAGGCCCCAAGGCGATCAATGTCGTCAAACTGTAATTAACCGGAAAAGGCTCCCTTCTCTTGGAGGGGGCCTTTTTTACTTACGATTTCACTTGTCACGAAAGGAGCTACTGCAATGACCAAAGGAAAAGTAAAATGGTTCAACGATTCCAAAGGCTTTGGTTTTATTACGAGAGATGACGGTTCCGACGTCTTTGTTCACCATGCTTCCATTCAGAGCAACGGGTTCAATACCCTTGCCGAGGGCGATATGGTAGGCTTTGATGTCGAAAAGGGCCCGAAGGGTCCCAAGGCAATCAACGTCGTCAAACTCTAAACCACCGGAGAAGCCCCTCTGCTGTGCAGGGGGGACTTCGTTTGAAAGGTGAAAATGACCTACCGTGAAAAGTGTGATGCGAGAATGGAGAGGACGCAGCAGAGGCTTGACGCCGGCCTTATTTCCAGGCGCTTCCCTGAAGTTTCAAGCATAGTCGTTGACATGAAACACCACAGGGAAGGAATAGCAGCGATTCTCGTATTGAGAACGCTCAATTTTTCGTCCGACAGTCATGCGTATTTTCATGTTGAATGCCTGAACAGAGATTGCAAGGATTGTACCGAGGGGTTTGATTTGGAGCACGTCGTTACTGCGATGGTCAGAAGTCATGCATTCTCGAGAGAGGGGGAGTTGGACTGTAAGGGAAACGGTCTCACCTCCGGTCATGTGAACATTGACTATACGGTTACCATACAATACAATGAAAATTAAGAAAACTCTCGAAGTATCATGCTACGGCAGGATTACGGGTCATCCGTCGTTACGTGAACAAAAATGAGAAGAGTTCTTTGAAACGTTTCTTAACAAGGTCATACAGCTCATCTTTCGGTAGCTAAACTACCTTCTCAAAAGCCCTGCCGCTTCTCCCCCCTCCTTGCAGAGGGCTTGGCCTTGTCGGGAGAAAGTCTGTTCTCTCATTTCTTTCTTGCGGGCTTTCAGTAAATAAGCACTGATATTCTCTTTGTCTTTACAGAAGAAGGAGACCTCAAAGGTGAAGGTGATCAACAAGACCATACTCGGAAGCCTGCCGCATCTGCGTGCGAGCTTCCGCGGAACAGACCTGGCGCAAAAGTGCGCTGTCTCCGAACCTCCGCTGCGATCGGAGTTGTTCAGCATCGACCAGATGGAGCAGCATGGCATGACCCTGGCGGGCTTGCACAAATTGAGCCCGGGATATCCTCCTGATCAACTCCTGGGGCGACTGGCTGAGAATGAAGGCATCCTGACCGGAACCCGTCGCCTGCTTATGGAGGCGGTCACAACTGATCGCCGGATCACGCCGGCAGGCGAATGGCTGCTCGATAATTTCTACCTGATCGAAGAACAGATCCGCACGGCCAGGAGACATCTACCAAAGGGGTACAGCCGGGAACTTCCCCGCCTGCGGGACGGTCTTTCGGCAGGGCTTCCGCGCGTGTATGACATCGCTTTGGAGACGATCTCACACAGCGATGGGCGGATAGATCCGCAAAGTCTCAGCAGGTTCGTTGCAGCCTACCAGACAGTCACCGTCCTGAAGTTGGGAGAATTGTGGGCCATCCCTATTATGCTACGGCTCGCGTTGATCGAGAATCTCCGACGCATTGGGGCACGGATCGCTGCCGACAGACTCGACCGAAACCAGGCTGATTATTGGGCGGACCGGATTACCGAGATCGCCGGAAAGGACCCGAAAAGTCTCATATTGGTGATCGCGGATATGGCGCGGTCGAACCCGCCGCTGAAGGGCGCTTTCGTTGCGGAATTTGCCCGCCGGCTTCAGGGTCAGGGCCCGGCCCTGGCAATGCCGCTCACCTGGATTGAACAGCGACTCTCCGAGTGCAGTCTGACGATCGACCATTTGGTCCAGTCGGAGAACCAGCAACAAGCGGCTGATCAGGTTTCGATGAGCAACAGCATCGGCAGCCTCCGTTTTCTTGGCACAATGGACTGGCGCGAGTTCGTCGAGACGATGAGCGTTGTCGAACAGACCCTGCGTGAGGACCCCGGCGGTACGTACGTCAAAATGGACTTCTCCACTCGTGACCGTTACCGTCACGTGGTGGAGAAAATGGCGAAGAGCGGCAGACTATCGGAAGGCGAAGTGGCAGCCGAAGCAATCCGGCTCGCGCACAGGGGCACAATCAATAAAGACGGTACTCGCTGCGGAGATGATCGCGAGGCTCATGTGGGCTATTACCTGATCGACAAGGGATTGCCGCAGCTTGAAGAGCTGGCACATGTGCCGATTGTCTGTCTCCAGGGCTCTTCGGAAAGTGAGTTCCCGGGTTCCTTTGCTCCTCTATCTGGGCACGATCACGCTCATGACAGCGATTTTCACCGGGGGGTTACTGACGAAGGCGCATAGTGATGGTTTACACAATTGGCTGCTCGTGATGACCGGTATCCTCTCATTGCTGTGTGCAAGTCAGCTGGCGGTTGCAGTGGTGAACTGGCTTGCGACATTGCTGGTAATTCCGCAGCAGCTGCCGCGAATGGACTTTTCCAAAGGTATTCCGCCTGAATCGCGGACTCTCACCGTTGTCCCGACCATGCTCACAAGCGCCCAAGGAATCGAGGACCTGATCGAGGCTCTGGAAGTCAGGTTCCTGGCAAATCGTGACGAAAACCTGCACTTCGGCCTGCTGACTGATTTTCAGGATGCGGCAGAGGAAACGCTGCCGGAGGACGAACCGCTGTTACTGCTGGCCCGGCAGAGAATCGAAGAACTGAATGAGAAGTACAGGAATGCAAAAGGCGATACGTTCTTCCTTTTTCACCGCCCGCGGCGATGGAACGCCCGGGAGCAGGTTTGGATGGGTTACGAGCGCAAGCGGGGGAAGCTGGCGGAATTGAATTCCTTATTGCGCGGCGGAAAAGATGGCGGGACAGATGATCTCTCCGGAAACTCCTTCTCGCTCATCGTCGGTAATACAGAAATCCTGTCAAACGTAAAGTACGTGATCACCCTTGACACTGATACTCAGCTGCCGCGCGATTCGGCGCGGCAGTTTGTGGGAGCCATGGCGCACCCGCTGAACCGTGCGCAATACGACGAAGGCAAACAGCGCGTTGTTGCCGGGTACGGCATCCTTCAGCCCCGGGTCGGAGTGAGTCTGCCGGGCACAAACCGCTCGCGGTATGCCCGCATGTACGGGAGTGATCCTGGCATCGACCCATACACACGTGCGGTCTCGGATGTCTACCAGGACATCTTCCTTGAAGGTTCTTTTATCGGCAAGGGGATCTATGAGGTCGACACATTCGACCGGGCGCTGGGCGGACGTTTTCCCGAGAACCGGATACTCAGCCACGATCTCATCGAAGGGTGTTACGCGCGCGCGGGGCTTCTGAGTGATGTAATGTTGTACGAGGAGTACCCCTACCGCTACAGCGCTGATGTGAGCCGCCGGCACCGTTGGATTCGCGGTGATTGGCAGCTTGTGCGCTGGCTGCTACCGGGGGTTCCAGGCCCCAATGGACAGCGCCAAAAGAACCCTCTCTCGCTGTTGTCCCGATGGAAGCTCTTCGACAACCTTCGGCGCAGTCTCGCGCCTTCGGCATTGACGCTTCTCCTGCTGCTGGGCTGGACGGTCCTGTCATCACCGTGGTTCTGGACCTTGTCCGTAATCGGCATCTTTCTTATCCCCTCTGTGATATCCTTTATTCTCGACCTGCTTAAGAAGCCGGGCGATCTGCTTTTCAGTCAGCATCTCACTGCTGTGGGGCGCTCCTTCGGCAGGCGCTTTGTCCAGCTTGTGTTTACGATCGCCTGTCTCCCGTATGAAGCGTCTTTTCAGTCTGGATGCGATTCTGCGTACAACCTGGAGAATTCTGGTCACACACAAGCGACTCCTTGAATGGAATCCGTCAGGTGACCCGGACAAAAATGCCCTTAGCTCCCGTATGGGTGGTTTCGCCGGTGTCTGCCGGACCATGTGGTTCGCACCCTTTCTTGCCGTCGCAGCGATAATCCATCTGGCGCTTTTTAATCCCGCTGTCCTGGGAGCGGCTGCGCCAATACTGCTTCTCTGGTTTTCCTCTCCCGTTATCGCGTGGCGGATCAGTCTGCCGCTTGCCCGCAACGAAGCAAGGCTGAGGCCCGACCAGACCGTTTTTCTCCAACAGCTTGCCCGAAAGACCTGGGCCTTCTTCGAGACATTCGTCGGCCCCGAAGACCATTGGCTGCCGCCTGATAACTATCAGGAGCACCCCGCCCCTGCCGTTGCTCATCGCACTTCACCTACTAACATGGGACTTGCGCTGCTGGCGAATTTGTCCGCCCACGACTTTGGCTACCTTTCTACGCAGCAACTCATCGAACGCACCACGAATGCATTCTCTACAATGGAAACGCTGGAACGCTACCGGGGCCACTTCTATAACTGGTACGACACACAGACTCTCAAGCCGCTGCGGCCCAAATACGTCTCCACCGTGGACAGCGGGAACCTTGCAGCCCATCTGCTTACGTTGCGGCAGGGTCTGATGACGCTTCCCGATCAGACAATCCTAGGCCCGCGGGTCTTTGATGGGCTCCGCGACACATTAGGGATTCTCCTGGACGCAGTGGCCGAAACACATTTTGAAGGGGACGTCCCTGTCTTGCTCGCTCAACTACAGAAAGAGCTGGAATCTACCTATAATTTCAAACCACCTGTTCTGGCGACTGCGCAGCTCTGCCTTGATAACCTCGCAAAGTACGCAGAGGAGCTGCTTTCCAAGATCGATCCTCTGGATGTCGGTTCGGGAAATCAGGCCGGCTCGTGGGCACACGCTTTTGCCGGGCAATGCCGGGCCGCGCTCAATGAGCTGACGCTTCTCACCCCGTCGTCAGTGAACGGCATTGATGAGATACCGACGCTGCGCGAACTGGCAGGCATGGGAAACGAGCTCGCTACTGAGAGGATTACGGCTATCGAAAAGCTTGTGTTGCAGTCCGGCGAACTCAGCCGCATGGAGTATGACTTCCTGTTCGACAGGGCGAGTCATTTGCTGGCCATCGGGTACAACGTCGACGGCCGCAGGCGGGACATGAGTTACTACGACCTGCTGGCTTCGGAGGCCAGACTCTGCAGTTTCGTAGCGATCGCCCAGGGACAATTGCCACAGGAGAGCTGGTTTGCCCTCGGGCGCCTGCTCACGAACGTCGGGGGAGAGCCGATCCTCGTTTCCTGGAGCGGTTCGATGTTCGAATACCTCATGCCGCTCCTGGTAATGCCGACGTATGAACGCACGCTGCTCGATGCGACCTGCAAGGCGGCAGTGGCCAGGCAGATCGAGTATGGGAGGAAACGCGGGGTACCCTGGGGCATTTCGGAATCGGGCTACAACACGATCGACGCCCATCTCAACTACCAATACCGCGCCTTCGGCGTCCCCGGCCTGGGCCTCAAACGCGGGCTCGCCGACGATCTGGTAATTGCGCCCTATGCTTCGGCGCTTGCGCTCATGGTGGCGCCCGAGGAGGCGTGCCTGAATTTGCAGCGGCTCGCGGCGGAAGGATGCGAGGGGAAATTCGGCTTCTATGAAGCGATCGATTACACTCCTTCGCGTTTGCAACGCCGACAATCGAGTGCCGTGGTCCGGTCATTTATGGCTCACCATGTGGGCATGAGCTTTCTCTCCCTGGCCCATCTGCTTTTGGACCGTCCGATGCAGAAACGGTTCGAGTCGGACCCTTTGTTCCAGGCAACCACGCTTCTTCTTCAGGAGCGTGTGCCAAGGGCCACGGGATTCTATTCGCAGACCGCCGACCTCTCCGAATCACCTACGTCTTCCACCGGAGCGGAGACCTCCGTGCGCTCTTTCAGCAGCCCGGACACACCGTTTCCCCAGGTGCAGCTGTTGTCGAACGGCAGGTACCACGTGATGATCACGAACGCCGGCGGCGGGTACAGCCGATGGAAGGACATCGCAATCACACGCTGGCGTGAAGACAGTACCCGCGACGACTGGGGCACGTTTTGTTATATCCGTGAGGTGGCGAGCGGGGAGTTCTGGTCAACAACATATCAGCCGGCGCTCAAACGCTCGAAGAATTATGAAGCGATTTTCTCGGAAGGACGCGCCGAGTTTCGTTGCAGGGACCACGACTTTGACACACACACCGAGATCGCCGTTTCTCCGGAGGATGATATTGAGCTGCGCAGGATCACGATCACCAACCGCGGCCGGACACGCAGAGAGATCGACATCACAAGTTACGCGGAAGTCGTCCTTGCGCCACCTGATGCAGACACGCTGCATCCTGCGTTCAGCAATCTTTTCGTTCAGACAGAGATCATCGATCACAAGCGGGCGATCCTCTGCACCCGTCGCCCCCGCTCCCTCGAGGAGCATGCGCCATGGATGTTTCATCTGATGGCTGTCCATGGGGTAGAAACCGACGAAGTGTCCTATGAGACCGACCGTATGCGGTTCATCGGTCGTGGAAACACGGTTACCAACCCGCAGGCCCTGAGCGGGTCTGCTGCGCTCTCGGACAGTGAAAGCTCAGTGCTCGATCCGATCGTCGCGATACGGTATCGTATAATTCTTGACCCGGAAAGATCGGCAACAATAAATATTGTCACCGGCATCGGTGAAACCCGGGACATCTGTATGGGCCTCGTAGAGAAATACCAGGACCGGTATCTTGCAGATCGTGTCTTCGATCTCGCATGGACGCACAGCCAGGTGCTCCTGAGGCAGATCAACGCCACGGAAGCCGATGCGCAACTCTATGGGCGCCTTGCCGGCTCTGTGATCTACGCCAATTCTTCGTTGCGCGCCGACCCGGGCGTCGTCATCACGAATCGCCGCGGGCAATCCGGTCTGTGGGGCTACTCCATATCCGGCGATCTCCCTATCGTGCTGTTGCAGATCGGAGATCCGGCAAACATCGACCTGGTGCGCCAGCTCGTACAAGCACACGCGTACTGGCGTCTCAAAGGACTGGCGGTGGACCTTGTGATCTGGAACGAAGATCATGCGGGTTACCGGCAGCTTCTGCAAGAGCAGATCATGGGACTCATCGCCGCAGGCGTCGAAGCGAACGTGACAGAACGACCGGGTGGCATCTTCGTAAGACCTGTGGACCAGATATCAGGCGAGGACCGCATCCTGCTCCAAACGGTCGCCCGTGCCGTCATCACCGACAGCCTCGGCCCGATCGAGGACCAGATCAGCCGCCGCAGTAGCGTGCCACTCATAGTACCGCGCCTTGCGCCGGCCCGGAGCCTTCGCGCCGAATCCTCGACTGCCGTGGCAATTACTCGCAGCGATCTGCTGTTTTTTAACGGACTCGGAGGATTCACCCCCGACGGCCGCGAGTATATCATTACGACCCTGCACGGACAGGTGACTCCGGCGCCATGGGTGAATGTGATTGCCAACCCTCACTTCGGGACAGTCATTTCGGAAAGCGGCGGTTCTTACACCTGGAGCGAGAATGCCCACGAGTTCCGCCTCACTCCCTGGTACAACGACCCGGTGAGCGATTCCGGCGGAGAGGCTTTTTACCTCCGCGATGAAGAGAGCGGCCTTTTCTGGTCCCCTTCGCCGTTGCCTGTTCGGGGGGCAAGGCATTACGTCAGTCGCCACGGATTCGGTTACAGTGTTTTTGAACACACGGAAGACGGCATCAGCTCAGAGATGTGGGTTTACGTAGCAACGGATGCATCGGTCAAGTTGACGGTGTTAAAGGTGAGAAACGAATCGGACCGGTCTCGCCGGCTCTCAGCCACCGGATACGTGGAGTGGGTGCTGGGAGATCTTCGCCAAAAAACAGCAATGCATGTGAGCACCGAAATAGACCCAAAAACCGGCGCGCTCTTCGGGCGGAACCCATACAACACGGAGTTCGCCGACCGGACCGCGTTCTTCGACGTGGATGAGGCGACGCGGAACGTAAGCGGCGACCGTACTGAGTTCGTTGGCCGTAACGGCACGCTTCGGACGCCCGGACGCGATGACACGCGCCCGGCTTTCAGGCAGGGTAGGAGCCAGCCCTGGACCCCTGCGGCGCTATCCAGGTCCCCTTCGAACTTGCAGAGGGACAAGAGCGTGAGATTATCTTCAGGCTTGGCGTAGGACGCGACCCATATGATGCCGGCCAGCTGGTGCGGCGCTTCCGGGGATCTGCCGCCGCGCGCGACGCGCTCGAAAAGGTCTGGCAGTACTGGAACCACACCCTCGGTGCAGTGCAGGTGGAAACACCGGACCAGTCCGTCAATGTGCTGGCCAACGGCTGGCTTTTGTACCAAACTCTGGCATGTCGTCTTTGGGCACGGTCCGGATACTACCAGCCCGGGGGCGCCTTCGGCTTCCGCGACCAGTTGCAGGACGTGATGGCGCTTATCCACTGTGAGCCCCGGCTTATGCGCGAGCACCTCCTCCTTTGCGCGGCCCATCAGTTCAGGGAGGGAGATGTCCAGCATTGGTGGCATCCCCCCTCTGGCCGGGGCGTGCGCACACACTGTTCGGACGACTTTCTCTGGTTGCCCCTGGCTGCGTGCCGCTACGTTCTGATGACCGGAGACACGGGGGTGTTGGATGAAACTGTCCGCTTCATCGAGGGCCGCCCGGTAAACAAAGACGAGGACTCGTATTACGATCTTCCCCAGGCGTCCGAAGAAACGGCGAGTTTGTACGATCACTGTGTGCGGGCCATTCTAAGGGGCCTCAGCCGGGGCGAACACGGTTTGCCGCTCATCGGCTCGGGTGATTGGAACGACGGAATGAACATGGTGGGCGAATACGGCAAGGGTGAAAGCGTTTGGCTGGGATTCTTCCTCTATAAAGTGCTCGTGGAGTTCTGTGAGATTGCGCGTCTGCGCGGTGATCTGTCCTTCGTCGAACGCTGTCGGGAGGAAGCTGCTCAACTGCGCAGAAATATCGAGGAGAATGGCTGGGATGGCGAGTGGTATCTGCGTGCTTACTTTGACGACGGTTCACCATTGGGTTCGGCGGGTAATCCCGAATGCCGGATTGATTCGATTGCGCAAAGCTGGTCTGTCCTCTCGGGAGCCGGAGATGCCGATCGCTCAGCCATGGCAATGGAAGCGATGGATAAGCTTCTCGTTCGACGGGACCATGGCCTGATCCAGCTCCTAGACCCGCCATTCGACAAATCGGATATGAACCCCGGCTATATAAAGGGATACGTACCGGGGGTAAGGGAGAATGGAGGGCAATACAGTCATGCGGCAATCTGGGCGGCGATGGCCTTCGCTTCGTTGGGCGACAGCAGTCGCGCGTGGGAACTGCTGGCAATGATCAACCCGGTAAACCATGCGGGATCTCCGGAGAAGATCGCAATCTACAAAGTAGAACCGTATGTTGTCGCGGCCGACGTATATGCGCTCTCTCCGCACATTGGCCGCGGTGGATGGACATGGTACACGGGATCGGCCGGCTGGATGTACAGGCTTATCCTTGAATCACTCCTTGGGTTGAGGTGTGAAACAAACACGCTGCGCTTCGAGCCGTGTCTCCCCGGGGATTGGAAGGCGTTCAAGGTGCATTACCGGTACAGGGAAACAGTCTACCACATCACCGTGCTCCAACCGAGCGACGCCAGTGTGGCGAGTGTGATTGTCGATGGCGTTGAACAACCCGACGCGGTAATCCCCCTTGTTGACGACCATCGGGAACATTCAGTTGAGGTGAGAATTGCAGTGGCGCACCTTAGCCCCCGAAGAGCCAGCGCTTCAGATTCCAGAAATGGATGATCTTTTGTGTAAAGGCGACCTGGTCAACCGTGGTTGCCAGATCCTTTAGCTCCATTCGCGTCTTTTCTATCTCTCTGTCCTGGGCCTGTTCAAGTCCGCCGTCAGCAATGAAATGGCGAATCTTTTCAAGTTCTCCCGGATCGAGCCAGACACCGTGTTTCCCGCATTCGTCGATGATCACCCCTGAGATCTTTCCGAAATTCTTGCGGTTCATCATCTTGCCGCACCGGACACAGGGGATGTACTCCACGGGGTCCTTTGCAGGGGCTTTAAGATACTCGCCGTTCACCTCTTCTTTCCTGTATACATCATATTCGCTCGTGACGACTTTGAACTCACCTCTGTCAAGCCACATGCCGCTGCATGACGGGCAGAGGTCATACTCTTCTTTCGCGGCCATGTGGACTTCAAGGGGCGTTCTGCACCGCGGACACACCGGGGGGAGCTGCTCACATTTATCACGGAGATGTCCGCCGCAGAGGGGACAGGTGGCGTAGTTCACATTGATATCCCTGCCGCAGTAGTCGCATTTCTTTGTTCCGCTCATGTTCTTATCCTATGGATGTATCGCCCCGTTGTCAAGGAATCAACGAAGGATCTCACTATACGCTATGTCGTGCGTTACCATTCCTGTTTGCCGGGATGCAGCATATCCGCTCCGCCCCGGGCGGGTGTGGCACTCCAGCTAAAGTGCGGAGGGTGAACCTGCGACCGACTGTTTTATCACAGATACCATCGTCCCCGTCTCTCCCCTCTTCCACAATACAAGAATGTGCGCCCTGAGCTCCGCTGCCCTCCTGTAGCCGATCCTCCTGGCGTCCTCCAGCAACGACCAGTCTCTGCTGTCCGAAAAATTCTGAAATGCGTTCATCATCTCGGGGAGATTTCTCTTCTGATCCCGTCCAGGAACGCCATATGGAAATGAAGGAGAGCGGTCTTCCTCCCTTTGATGATATGCTGAAGAGGTCCCTTTTCCGAGGTATCCGCCAGGAGGTCCTTCACTCCCCTTACATAGAATTCGGCGGCCCTGTCCGTATTTCCACTAAGGATCTCAAGCCACTCATCGGCATGCTCATCTTCGAATGCCTCACCCGTTTCGTGCAGAACGAAAAGCTCTGACACCTCTGAAGAAAGGGCTTCAATCTTGTGAATAAGTTCCTCCGGAGATTCCTTGCCTTCTATCCCGAAAGCAGAGAAGGCCTCTTTCAGCAGACCCCCGAATCTCCTGCCTTGCAATTCCTGGAACTTGTCCCAGAGCAAAGCCTTCAGCGCCTCGAGCCTCATGAATACGCACCTGCCCTGGACCATAGCCGCAGATGTGGTGAGGTCCCTGCAGAGTTCCTTCCCCGAGTAATGGACGAGGTAATCATAGTACTCCCTTTTCCTCTCAAGGGTCGCAAGGTAAAAGGTCGGTTTGTTGAACCTTCCGTAGCCCCCTCCGTAGACAAAACCCTCCCGATTAAGGAGCGTGTTCAGTCCGTCGACGTCAAAGGGATCATAGAGAGCACCCTCTATCTGGAGGGGCCGGAATTCTTCATGCTCAAGGCTTTTCCATAGCGCTTCTGTAGCGGCGATCCATTCCGACGTCCCTTCCCTGGGTGTTTGGTCCCACGGCATGAGGTTGTGTTCGTTTTTGTATAGTTCTCTCAATCTCATGAGCAGACCGCAGAGGGAATAATATCCCCAAAACCTGGCGTCGGAGATGGTGCAGTTCAATTTCACCTGCTCTTTGAGATTCTCTATGTCCATAAAGATATCTTAGGATAAACAGCCCGAAAATGAAAAGACGCGGTCGTCCCTCCGCTCTTGCATATTACCGGGGTAAATATTAGAATCATACGACTATGAAGATACTGAAGACATCCGGGGAGGTACGGGCATTCCTCCTGCTGCTCAGGAAAAGGGCGTCCGGGGGCACAGGCAGGGTGGAAGTGACCGTAAGAAAGATCCTGGACGATGTCAGAAAGAACGGCGATGAAGCGGTCATCAGATACACACGGAAATTCGATTCCCTGAAGACGGCGAACCTTCGGGTACGGCCGGCAGAGATCGCACGCCATGCCAATAAAGCAGACAGGAAGATCGTCAAATGCCTCGAGGTATCTGCAAACAGGATCCGCTCCTTCCATGAGATGCAGAAGGAAGAGTCCTGGTCTTTCTCTGAGGGTGATGCGATCTTGGGCCAGATAGTGCGGCCTCTGGAGCGGGTCGGTGTTTATGTCCCGGGCGGAAAGGCGTCATATCCGTCCACCGTGCTGATGAATGTTATCCCTGCCCAGGTGGCGGAAGTGGATGAGATCGCCCTCTGTGTGCCCACGCCGGGAAATGAGGTCAACCCCTATGTCATGGCAGCCATAGAGATGCTGGGGGTAAGGGAGGTCTACAGGACAGGGGGCGCCCAGGCCGTCGGAGCCATGGCGTATGGAACGAAGACGATAAAGCGGGTCGATAAGATCGTCGGCCCCGGTAACATCTACGTTGCCATTGCCAAGAAGCTTGTATTCGGGGAAGTGGACATCGACATGATCGCAGGGCCAAGCGAAGTACTCATCATTGCCGATAAAACAGGCGAGCCTGAGTTCATCGCGGCAGACCTCTTGAGTCAGGCAGAGCATGATGAACTGGCCTCCTCTGTCCTTGTCACTGATTCCGCCGGACTGGCGAAAAGGGTACAGGAAGAGCTGAATCTTCAGGTCTCGAAGTTGCCTCGCATCGCCATTGCAAAGAAATCCATCAGTGCCTACGGGGCCATACTCCTCACAGAGAACATGAAGGAGGCGGTGAGGCTTGCCAACGCAATCGCCCCGGAACACCTTGAGGTGATGACCTCAAACCCCTTTGAGCTCCTTCCTCTGATCCGGAACGCCGGTGCGATCTTCCTCGGGCCCTGGACCCCCGAACCCCTGGGGGATTACGCTGCCGGACCGAACCACACGCTGCCTACGGGGGGAACCGCGCGGTTCTTCTCTCCCCTGGGCGTATACGATTTCATGAAGCGTTCCAGTCTTCTCAGCTTCTCAAGAGACGGCTTCAGGAAGCTGGCGGCGACGGTGATCGCATTATCGGAGATCGAGGGACTGAATGCGCACGGAAATACCATACGGGTGAGATATGAAAAGAAAGATTGATATAAGAACGCTGGTAAGACCGAACATCCGCACCCTCCGGGCCTATATCGCAAAGGAGATACCGTGCAGGATCAAGCTGGATGCCAATGAAAGCCCCTTTCCCATGAGCACTGGGGACCGCCGAAGGCTCGCGGGGATCTTAGGCACGGTAAAGGCCAATCGTTATCCGGACCCCGAAGCAAAGGAGCTCAGGAAATGGGCGGCCGGAAGATTCGGCGTCAAACCCCAAAATGTCCTTCAAGGCAACGGTTCCGATGAGCTCATCTATTACCTCATCACAACCTTTGGCGGACCGGTGCTCTATCCGGTCCCCACATTCTCGATGTACGGGATCATCTGCCAGGCCCTGGGAGAAAAAGGTACCCCTGTCCTCCTGAACAGGGGGTTCGATCTTGATCTCGAAAAAATGATGAGGGTCGTCAAGGAAGAAAGACCGAAGCTCATCTTTCTGAGCTCTCCCAACAATCCAACCGGGAACTGTTTTTCGGCGGAGAAGATCCTGAAGCTCATCGAAGCATCAAAGGGCATCGTGGTGGTTGACGAGGCGTACCAGCCCTTCGCAAGCAAAAAAGGTTTTCTGCCCCTGCTGAAGGATTACCGGAACCTCGTGATCATGCGGACGCTGAGCAAGGTGGGCCTGGCAGCCCTCCGCCTCGGTTTCCTCGTAGCAGACGCTGAAATTATCGGCGAAGTGAACAAGGTGAGACTCCCCTTCAACGTTAATTCCCTTTCACAGGAGCTGGCAGTGGCTGCCTTGAAGGATGCAAGGGGATTAGATGCAGCCATAAAGACCATCGTTTCAGAAAGGGAAAGGCTCCTGACGGAGATGGAACGGATAGAGGGTGTTGCTCCCTATCCCTCCGAGGCAAATTTCATACTCTTCAGGGTGAAGGACCCTGACCGTCTGTATCGCGGGCTCCTGAAAAAAGGGATACTCGTGAGGAATATGAATGACGGGATCAGGGGTTGCCTCAGGGTAACGGTGGGGACGCCGGAAGAGAATACCGCCTTTTTGAAGGTCCTGAGACAGGCGGTAAAGTAAGGATATCCGCCTTTTCGCCTGGTCGGACACAATTATGCGCGTGGCCGTATAAGGAGAGGGCAACTCCGAACGTCGAGAAAAGCGGGACGTGTTTCAGGCTTCCGTTCTTCCGCACTGAAAGTCGTCGGCTTTTCGTTATTTCTTTGTCTTTTTTGCGGCGGTCTTCTTTGAACCGCAGGTCGAACCTTTACCGGCTTTGCATGCCATACGCTGTCCCTCCTTTTTTTACGTTCTCATTCGATTTCTATCATTGAATATAGCATTTGAATACTTGACTGTCAAATGACTTTGCACCGGGCCGAAAGCCACGGGCAATGAGCGGCGAGCTTTGGCTATTACCGGAATTCCGGAAGCAGGCTCACCAGTCTCCACTGTTTCTTGCCTCCTTCATCCACATAAGCCCATTTCTGGGTGTCCACGAGGGTCTTCAGCCGGTAAGCGGAAAAAGTATAGTAGTCGATTTCTACCTTCACTTCAGCTTCGCCCTTTTGTTCGTCGAACTTTAACCGTGCGAGGCGATAGTCCACAATTCTGACGTTCTTTGCCGCCCGCGCTCTGGCACTGAACTCCTCCACAAGGGCCTCGGTGGTGAAACTGCTGGCAAGGTCCATTTTGTTCTTGCGCACCAGCTCCCCGTATTGATCGACGCTCGCTTCAAGTTCCCCACGGATATTCTTGACACAGGCGATGAGCGTCACACTGATGACAAGCGCCCATAAAAGAGATCTTCTCATGTCATCCTCCCTTTCCCTATTCTTCGTGTCCCGCTTCTGATGGACGATAACAGTTCTGGCGATAGCTTTATTACAGTTGATCGTAGTTACTTCGGGCCATAGCTACAGGAAAAACATGAGGCGCGAGGACCGCTCCTCATCCATAAGCCTTTTCCCTTTCGCACTACAGCACTGTTGTGCGCTACTCAACCACTACCTTGCCCGTCATGAAGGGGTGCATCTCGCAGGAATAGGAATATGTCCCGGGTTTGGTGAACTGCCTTTTGAATTCTCCGCCCTGTTCCAGGGGGCCGGAAGCAAAGCTGCCATCGTCAGCCGTCACCGTATGGACAGAGGACTCATTGTTTCTCCACCTGACCTCAGTGCCGGCCTTGATCTTTATAACATCAGGGGAAAAGGCCATTTGGTCGAGCACGACCTTAACGAAAGCCGGGGCTGAAGCTTTTGTAGTTTCCTTCGGGACACAACACTTCTGCTGCTCGGTGCAATCAATAAACGCACCTTGCTCCGCAACCTGATTGGGCGCACAGACGCTCTTGCATTCTCCTCCGAGCTGGGTAGCACAGTCTTCGCTTGCAAACGCCAGTGCCGGGAATAGAACAAACATCAAAATCCATTTCATGACACTATTATACCGCGATTTCATCATTTATGCATCCGCCTGTTAAAAGTGTGTGCTTGAGCTGATACCAGAGAGTCTTTCCGCCCCCTTCGCTCCCTGCCGTGACCCTTGCGTTTTTCCGCAAACTATCATATGCGAACGATGAGCTTTCTATCCCAGCTCCTCACGCCATACACTTTTCGCCTTACGGTCCTTTGGAAAAGCTGGTAAAATGAAGAAGGAAAGCCGTAGCAAACTGAAGCGCATGACAGGAGGAGGTATGGAGAAATGAAGAAAAAGATTCTATGGACGGGCGGCATACTTGTTGCCGTGCTCCTTGTCGTTTTCATCGGACTGAGCATCGCTGTAAAGAATTATCTCAAGAGCGATACGCTGAAGGCCCTGATCATTCCAAAGGTGGAGGAATTCACCGGAAGGAAGGCAGGCGTAGACCGGATAGACGTATCGCTCTTCAGGGGCATAGCGGTCAAGGGGATACGTCTCATGGAGCAGGACGGAAAGCAGGAATTTGTGAACGTAGGGGAGTTCGTCCTGGAATATCGCCTTTTCCCCCTTCTGAAAAAAAGGCTCGTGATAAAGAGGATCGACCTTGTCTCGCCCTCTGTCCGACTGGTAAGGGAAAAGAACGGCCGTTTTAATTTTGCCGACATCACGGAAAGGAGCAAGGAAGCACAGAAGCAGCCCACGCCCGGAGCTGCCGAAGAAAAAGGACTTCCTCTGTCTGTGGAGAACGGACAAAATATCGGTTCGGGATGCGAGGGTGACCTTCATCGATGCAGAGGGCGCCTTGCCTGCGATAACCTTCGTCTCCGACATCGATCTGAGGCTGACTGCAGAGAGAGGTCTGGCCAGCCCCGAGGTATCGGGCAAAGTCGTGGTGAAAGAGCTGACGATGAAGAATGACGGCAGTGAGATAAAAAGCACCGGGACCGTCACCATAAAAGAGAATGCAGTGGACTTCACCCTTACGGCCGCTATGGCGAAAGAGACAATAAGATTCTCCGGAGAAGTAACGGATTACATGAAGAAGCCCGTTGTCCGCATGGATATTACCGCTGCCGAACTTGACCTGGAAAGACTTATTGCCATTTCGGAAGGGACGAAAAGAACAGCAAAGCCCCAGGCCGTGAAACGTGAGCCCCCTCCTCAGAAGGAGAAAGGGACGGGGAAAGAAGAAAAAACTGCCGGGCTGACCGCTTCGGGTGAAGCAAAGGTTGCTGCCGCGAAATACAAGGGATATGTCCTGAAGGATTTCGCAGCCCGCTACAGTTACTCGGACGGCAATGTCACCATAAGCCCAATAAGCACCGGTCTCTCAGGCGGCAAGGAGGCGGTGGTGCAGGGGACGGCAAAAGGGGAACTCAGGCTTTCCGTGGCCGGGGAGAGCGCTGCCGATTCGGTCAAGAAGACCCTCGCGGGAAAGCTCACCGCAGACTTGAACAAGTGCGAGATGATCGAGACAAAGATCAGCAGTGCCATTGCGCTCTTCACCGGAATAAAGGAGCTCGCAAGCCCGAAGTTCGACGCAGTACACTTTCTCCTTGCCATCGGTAACGAGAAGATAGCCCTGGACGGCACCATGACCTCAAGCCTGATAAATCTCAATCCTTCCGGGACAGTCTGGTTCGATAAGAAGATCGACGTCATCGCAGACCTCAAGGTTGCGCCAGGTCTCGGTGGCAGGATCGTTTCCGCCCAGTTCACACGTTACATAAAGGACGAGAAAGGATGGACTGTCATTCCCCTCAGGATAACCGGAACGACGGACAAGCCCTCCGTCGGTCTTAACCAGGCAGCGGTGGGCAAGCAAATCGAAAAAGGGGTAACGAAGGAGATGGAAAAGCGGCTATTCAAAGGGATCTTTGGGAATTAATAACCCGTTAAAAACCGGGGACACATCCCATTTTATTATGCTTATTTGTCATCGCTGTTTCTTTCTCGGCCGTCCAATAGGCAAGGCAGCAAGCCTTTTCCCGAGATTGCGCTCGATTTCCTTTACAAAGTTGTCTGTTCCTAACGGTCGGCCTGTTCTTGCGCTCTGCCGGATGTCTTTCATCTCCTCTACAGGAATGCTTGTTTTTATGAATTCAATATAATCGCTCCGTTGAATTTCAGGAAACAGCTCTTCTCCCAAGAGAGGATCCTGAACAAGGCCAAAATGTGCACGGGCGCTGGAATATGGATAATCCTCGGAGTTATCAACGACCGTTGCACGGACTGGATTTTGTTCTATATAGCGGGCAACAGCCCAGAGATAAGCTTCCTGATCTACAACACATGAGTGATATCTGCTTTCCCAGAGCCGCCCCGTACGCCGATACTTCCTGTTTATATGCTGGGCATAGCAGAGGGTTAACCCCTGCATCATTTTCTGAAGGGACACCTCCGAAGAGGGTTTTGCAAGGAGATGTACATGATTGGTCATGAGGCAATAGCAGATGATAGAAGTATCCCATTTTTCTGCATATCTCTTCACCAGGTAAAGGTACACAGCCCTGTCTTCCGAAGTAAAAAATACATCCCCTCGATTGTTGCCTCTCTGAACAATGTGATGTGGGAATCCCGCTGCAACAGCCCTCGCTATTCTCGGCATATGGAAAGTCTACATGAGAAAACTACCGGCGTCAAGAAAAATGGGATGTGTCCCTATTTATTTCAATCCTCGCGAAAGGCCTCCTCGCGTTTCTTGTAAAGTGCAGGGATGCATGTGGCTATGATCGCCAGCACGCCTATAGCAAGCAAGGTGGCACTGATCGGACGCCGCAAGAAGACCGTCGGGTCGCCGCGCGAGAGCAGCATTGCTCGCCGCAGATACTCCTCCATCAAAGGGCCAAGAATGAAGGCGAGCAGCATCGGGGCCGGCTCACAGTCAAGTTTAGTGAAGAGGTAGCCCAGAAACCCGAACAACGCCATGAGATAGATATCGAACACGGTGTTTTTCAGGCTGAACACACCAATTCCACAAAACACCAGGATCGCCGGGAACAGGAAATGGTAAGGCACCGTGACAATACGCACCCACATCCCGATCATTGGCAGGTTGAGGATGACCAGGAAAAGGTTGCCGATCCACATCGAAACGATGACCCCCCAGAACAGCGCCGGCTGCTCGGTTATCACCGAGGGCCCTGGCTGGATACCATGGATGATCATGGCGCCCACCATGAGCGCCATCACCGGATTTGAGGGGATACCAAGGGTCAGCATCGGGATGAACGAGGTCTGGGCGCCGGCGTTATTGGCCGATTCAGGGGCTGCGACACCTTCGATCGCGCCCTTGCCGAATTCGGCCCTGTGCTTCGAGACTTTCTTGTCGATGGAGTAGGCCGCGAACGATCCCAGGATTGAGCCGCTGCCAGGCAATATACCGAGGGCCGAGCCTATGGCGGTCCCCCGCAGGATCGGTGCCACCATGCGCTTCCAATCCTCCCTGGTCGGCATCAGGCTGGTGATCTTTGTTACCATAGCTGTGCGGTGTTCCTCCTGCTCCAGGTTGCGAATGATCTCGCCAAGGCCGAACATACCCATGGCTACCACCACAAATCCGATGCCGTCGGCCAGTTCGGGAATACCAAAGGCAAACCGCTGCGTGCCGGAATTAACGTCCGTGCCGACCAGTCCCAGGAGCAGGCCGAGCACGACCATGCCGATGGCGTGCAACAACGACCCTTGGGCCAATACCACGGAAGCGAGCAGGCCAAGCACCATGAGAGAGAAATAATCGGCCGGGCCGAACTTGAGCGCGACTTCGGCAAGCGGGGGCGCGAACAGAGCGATAATGAGGGTGGCGACCGTGCCGGCAAAAAAGGAACCGATGGCGGACGCTGTGAGGGCCACGCCGGCACGCCCCTGTCGTGCCATCTGATAACCGTCCAGCGTGGTGACTACTGATGCAGCTTCACCCGGCACATTGACCAGAATGGATGTAGTGGAACCGCCGTACTGGGAACCGTAGTAGATGCCCGCCAGCATGATCAGGGCGGAGACCGGTGGCAGGGTGAACGTGATGGGCAGGAGCATCGCAATAGTGGCCGTCGGTCCAAGCCCGGGCAATACCCCGATGAGGGTGCCGAGAAAAACACCCGCAAGGCAGTAAAACAAATTTGCCAGAGTGCACGACGTCGTCAGACCTAATCCGAGGTTGGCAATAAGTTCCATAGCGTCTCCTTCGATATTCTCAAGAGTTATCCGCCGAACCACGAACCCAGTATCGGAAGCGGTATTCCCAAACCCTTCAGGAATATCAAAATGCAAAACGCGGTGAGTCCTGCTGCCAGGGCCAGTGAATACCGCCAGCTGAACCGACCGCTGGCATAGGCGCTGATGATCACCAACAGGGGCAGCGCGATGATCAGGCCGGCGCCCCGGACGGTGAGGCCGAATACGAGCGTCGCACCGATGACCATCAGGAGTCCCTTAAACGTGAAGCTGCCGAATGGACTGCCCGGCCTAATGAATGAGCGGACCAGGGAAATGATCCCGATTATTATCAGCAGGACACTAAGAATCGCAGGGAAATAAGCCGGGCCCATCTTGACGGCGGTGCCCATACCGTAGTCGCGGGCGATAATGAGAGCAGCCGTTCCGAAGGCAATATAGATGATGCCGGTCCAGAAATCTTTGACGTTGCGCATCAATGAGCTCAAGACTGTCTCCTTACGTAGAGGAGCGACGCCAGGCATCGTCCCGGTCTGAGTTTCGGCAGCTCAAGAACAACCCTGGTCAGTCGGCGTAGACGCCGGCTTTTTTGATGATCGGCGCCCATTTGTCAATTTCGGCCTTGAGATGCGCACGCAATGCCTCGGGAGTAGCGTGATTCTTGGTTTCCGCCTTGGTGCCCAGTTCCGTAAAACGCTGGTTCAGCGTTGCATCCGCCAGCGCATCCTGCAGGGCTTTCACGAGCTTGTCAATTACCGCTTTCGGCGTGCCCTTTGGCGCGTACAGACCTTGCCACACCGTTATCTCAAAGTTCGGCAATCCGGCTTCTTGCACTGTCGGCACATTCGACAGCGAAGGCACACGTGTCTTTGTCGTCACACCGTAGACCTTAATTTTGCCGGCTTTGATCTGGCTTATGGTGTTGGTGATCTGATCGCACATGAAGTCCACCTGGCCGCCGAGAAGGTCGTTCATGGCCGGGCCCGTGCCTTTATAGGGGATGGTGGTGAGGTCCGTCTGGATCGCGGACATGAAGAGCATGCCGCACAAGTGTGAGGCAGCGCCCAGTCCGGCGTTGGCTAAATTTATTTTCTCCCTGTTGGCTTTTACGTACGCTATCATTTCCTTCAGATCCTTGGGAGGAAAATCCTTTCTTGCGACCAGGGTCATCGGCACATCGCCGACCAGCCCGATGGGCTCGAAGTCACGGATCGTATCGTACGGCAGCTTGCGATAGAGGGACGGAGCGGTGGAAAAGCCGATATGGTGCAAAAAGATCGTATACCCGTCCGGCGGTGATTGAGCCACACGTGTGGACGCAATGGTGCCTCCTGCGCCGGCCACATTTTCCACAATGATCTGAGTTTTGAGGGACGTGCCCATTGCCTGGGCAAGCAGGCGGGCTATGGTGTCTGTGGGGCCACCCGCAGAGAACGGCACGATCATCGTGATCACTTTTGAAGGATACTGTTCCGCATGCGCCTGCGACACACCGAGAAACGCGAGACAAATGAGCATCAGCAGAACTCTGTTAATCACTACCCACCTCCGCAGTTGTTTGGTTACGCATATCTGTTTCTTGACAGGTGCTTGCTTCCCGTAAATATGAATATATGAAAATGACGCTTGTCTTGTCAATGTAATTGAGGAAAAAGTAGGGACCATGTCCCCTTTTTAAAGCGGGATTCACTAATTAGACCTTGCGAAATAGTCGATTGTGGCGGTAAGATAGAGCGTGAAATCTCTCGTTTCCCGAGGTGACATGAGGTATCTTCTGATCGCTCTTTCGTTTCTCTTCCTCACCGCTGAGGCTCCCTCACCATGGGGCATCGATGAACTGGTCGGGAAGAAAGCTCCTGATTTTACCCTGAAGAACTTGAACGACAAGCCGGTCTCTCTGTCTTCTCTTAAGGGAAACGCTGTGCTGATAAGCTTCTGGGCAACATGGTGCCCTCCCTGCCGGGATGAGATGCCCTCCCTCAACAGGCTTTATCGTGACAAACGGGACAAGGGCCTTGTCGTAGTGGCGATTTCAACGGACAGGGGGGTATCGCCGGTCAAGGATTTTTTAAGGAAGACCCCTGTGGACTTCCCTGTTCTTATGGATTCCGGCAACAGGGTCACAAGACAGTTCAAGGTGTTTTCCCTTCCCACTACGTTTCTCCTGGACAGGAACGGAGCTATTGTTGAAAAGTATCTCGGCGAAGAGGAGTGGGATTCCGCAAAGATCCGGGATAAGATCGATGCGGTGTTACGGATTCAATAACTCTCCCCTTTTGTCTTGCATCCGGCTGATGTGCATTTACTGGGGATTCAGGATTGCGAAACGAGGATTTCGTTCTTAGTAGGGATTCCAGAGATGACAGGACACAAGCCTCCCGCTGAACCCATCCCCTGCCGGCACTTTCAATTCAGGCACAACTCTGTCACAGGGCTCAAATCTCTTCGGGCACCTCGGATGAAAGGGACATCCGTGAGGGATATCCACAGGGCTCGGCACATCCCCTTTCAGGATCGTCCGTTTCTGACCGTCCGGTCTTATCTTCGGCGCAGATGAGAGCAGCACGACCGTGTAGGGGTGGAGGGGATGAGCAAAGAGGTCTTCCGCCTTCGCCTCTTCCACGATCTTTCCAAGGTACATCACCCCAACCTCGTCACTGAAATACCGCACCACCCGGAGGTCGTGGCTGATAAAGAGGAATGAGATATTCGATTCCTTTTTCAGGTCCTGGAGGATGTTCAGTACCTGGGCCTGAATTGATACGTCCAGTGCGGAGAGGGGTTCATCGGCTATGATGACCTCCGGGGATACCGCAAGTGCCCGCGCAATACATATCCTCTGTCTCTGACCCCCGCTGAATTCATGGGGGTAGCGGTCCAGCGCATCGGGCTGGAGCCCGACACTGTTGAGAAGGCTCACCACTTTTTCCTTAATCTCTCCTCTCGGAACAATCTTGTGGATTTTGAGAGGCTCGGAGAGGGCATCAGAGACAGTCATCCTGGGGTTCAGGGATGCAAAAGGGTCCTGAAAGATTATCTGCACCGATTTCCTGAAGGCCCGTAAGGATTCTCCCTCGAGTTCGGAGACCTTGCTTCCTTTAAACAGCACGTCTCCGCCAGTGGGTTTTATAAGCTTCAGGACCATCCGGGCCACGGTGGATTTTCCGCATCCGCTCTCCCCCACCAGGGAAAACACATTGCCCTGCTTTACCGAAAAAGTCACCCCGTCCACTGCCTTGAGAGACCCCCGCTTCATGAACGCTCCGGCTTTCACCGGGAAATATTTCCTGAGTTCGACTACATCGATAATGTCCACTGCATCTCCTCAGCCCTTATGCACCGCGCGAAGTGACCCCGGGCGATCTCTCTGAGGGCGGGCTCCTCTTTCCGGCAGTCGGGAATCATGTATCTGCACCGGTCCGAGAACTTGCAGCCTGGAGGAAGTTCTTCCGGTCTCGGAACGGAACCGGGAATCGGTTTGAGCGGGATCCCTTTTTGCTTCGGCAGGGACTCCAGAAGTCCTATGGTGTAGGGATGCTTCGGTGATTCAAGCACCTGTGAGACCCGGGAGGTCTCCATGATCCTTCCCGCATACATGACTGCGGCTCTCTCCGCATTTTCAGCGATCACCCCGATGTCGTGTGTGATGAGCAGAACCGCCATATTCCTTTCCTCTCTCAGGTTCCTCATGAGTTCAAGTATCTGCGCCTCTATGGTCACGTCAAGGGCCGTAGTTGGTTCATCCGCGATGAGAAGGGAGGGATTGCACGCGACCGCCATGGCGATCATGATCCGCTGCCTCATCCCCCCTGACATCTGATGAGGATACTCCTTCAGCCGTATCTCGGGAGAAGGGATACTCACCGCCTTCAAAAGCTCCACGACCTTTTCCGTCGCGCTTTTCCGTGAAAGTCCCATGTGCGTGGTGAGAACCTCTCCGATCTGATACCCTACGGTGAGCACGGGGTTAAGGGAGGTCATGGGCTCCTGGAAGATCATGGATATCTCCTTGCCCCGCAGCCTTCGCATGGATTCTTTATCTGTGGTGAGAAGATCCCTGCCTTTGAAGCGAAGATCGCCTTCCGCAAAGGAATTCTCCGGCAGAAGCCCCATAATCGCAAGGGCGGTGAGACTCTTTCCGCAGCCGCTTTCGCCCACAAGACCGAAGACCTCCGCTTCATTGATCGAGAAGTTCAGTTTGTTGACGACGTTAACGGGGCCCGATGATGTGCTGAAGGAAATGCTGAGATCCCTTACCTCAAGGAGGGACACTCTCCTACTTGTCCTCTTTCCGCAGAAGCTTGAGATAGGTCTTTGCCTCTTCGAGTTTCGGGTTGTACCGCAATGCGCTCTCCCATTCCTCAAGGGCAAGCCCTACCATGCCTTTCATATAGTAGGTAAGACCGAGCTGCACCCATCCCTGGCCGTAATCGGGATTGATCTCCTTGGCCTTGACAAAATAGATGACCGCATCCTCATAGTTCCCTTTGCTCCTGATGGCGATGCCCAGCTTCGTATAGAAATCTGCAGCCCTGGGATGGAGCTTGACCGCCTTCTGGTATTCCTCAATGGCATCATCCCACATGCCGAATTCAAGATAGATGTTGCCGATCTTGTAATGCTCGTTCGCCAGCTTCCTTGCAACAAAGGGGTCCAGGGATGTGGGAGTGGGATGGGCTATCTGCGCCGCCAGGGAAAATACCTCCTGGGCCTGCTTGAACTCGCCCATCTCATTGTAGGTGATGGCAAGGTTAAGGGACGCCTCGGTATACAGCGGGTTTAACTGAAGGGCGCGCTCGAAATACTCGGATGCCTCTTTGAACCTGCTGTTGAGGTGCGCGATGATGCCGAGTTTATTGAGCACATCAGCGTAGTTCGGATTAAGCCTGATAACATCACGGAGAACAGCTTCTGCCTCGTTATACCTGCCCGCATCGAAGAGGTCGCTGCCCATCTGGTGGAGGTCATAGACGTCCTGGTTCATATCGTCAGAGTATAGGGGTTCGCCAATTCTTTGTCAAGGCAACGGAGCTAATTGATCGAGCGGATCCTTCCTGTTCTCCTGTCGAAGAGAATCTTGTCATACAGCCGTTCGCCCCTGTATATGTCTGCCTCGATAAACCGGTCCTTGTGACGCATATTCGCCACCCTTAATCCTTTGCCCCTAAAGTATTTCTCGATGGCGACCTCAGCTTCTTTCGGGCCCATGTCCTGCGTGCATATGCCGTACGTGTTCCCCTTGGGATAATCGCCATAGGGCATGACGCGTTCTTCCCCGTACCCGGCCACGGCCATCAGCAACACCATGAGCGGCAGCACATAACGCATTGTTCTCCTCATAGTATAACTACCATTTTAGAAGAAAACCGTGAAGGAAATGTGAAGGATCATATCTTCTCCACCCCTTTGATCCCGACAAGCTTATGCCTGGAGGACAGTCCCCGAATGATATGAATGGCGCTCTTCTTCACTCCCAGCCTCTCGGAGAGAACCTCGATGAGCTGTTCATTGGCAGCGCCCTCCGCAGGGGGAGAGGTGAGATACACTCTGACGATATCGCCGTCAACACCCTCGATCCCTTTTCTCGAAGAACGGGGCTGGACCTTCACCTGTATGGAGATGCCGTCCTTTGTCCTCTTGAAAGGGATCCTCATGTTGAGCACGGTCTTCATCCGTCAGTCCTTGTCTTTGGCTGCAAACTGTCTTATCGGCAGCCATACCCTTATCGCGGTCCCTTCCGCCACTTTGCTCTTTACCTCGATCCTCCCGCCCATTATATCGACAAGCTCCTTTACGAGCGCAAGGCCTATGCCCGCTCCTCTGTCCGCCGCGCCCCTGCCCCGGTAGAATCTCATGAATATCTTAGACACCTCGTCTTCAGGGATACCCATTCCTGTGTCCTTCACATCGACAAAAAACTCCTTGCCCTCTCTGCCATAATCGATCCATACCCCACCTTTGCCGGTATACTTAAGGGAGTTCGCGATGATATTCTTCAGTATCCTTTCCAGTTTATCCAGATCAGCCATGACTTCCATGTCGGCCCTCTCAGCCACAGAGAACTGAAGTCCCTTCTCATTGAATATTGGCTCCATGGAGCTTGCCGTTCCCCTGAGAAACTCCTTCAGGTTGATCCGCCGGTACTCACCCGGGGAAAAGAAACTGGCCTCTGCCTTTGTCAGGTCTTCGATCCCTTCCACGAGGTGCGTCAGCTTTTCTATCTCGTTCCTGATATTTTCGAGCCCCTCTTCCTTATTTTCGACAACTCCGTCGATCATCGCCTCTGCCTGGGCCTTCATCACCGCAAGGGGCGTCCTCAGTTCATGGGCGACATTGGAGGTAAGGCGTTTTCTGAGCAGTTCCTCCTTCTGGAGGGCCTCAGCCATATAGTTAAAACTCTCAGAGAGTCTCCCGATCTCATCCGTTGAAACCGATGCCACCCTGGTACTGAAATCACCCCTGGCAACCCTTTCCGCTGCGATCTTCAGCCTCCTCACCGGCCGTGAAAGGGTGAGACTCAAAAAAATTGCCATGGCCACCGCGCTTATCCCCGCAATAAAGAAAGACATGATCAGGAAGTTCCGTCCCTTTTCCTTAAAAATTGCGCCTTTTACCTTCAGGAGTCCCTCCGTCTTAAGCGATCTGACAAGGAGCGTCCCAAGCTCACTGCCCTCCGCATACAGAGGGTATCGCTCGTATTGCCCTTCTGCGGAATGGCTGTGGACAACGGATTCCATCCTGCGCTTCATCATGGCAGGGAGGGAGTGCATTACCGCGTGGGAGCTTGTTATCTCCCGGCCCTCTCTGTCCTCCACCCTGATATCGAACCCCAGCATCATGCCCCAGTGGACCGCCTCGGACAGCAGGCTCATATCCCATCTGCCGTCCTGATAACTGCCTTCCGTCGATGCAATGACCCAGTAGAGATGGTCTTCCCTGGTACCTCTTGTATATTCATCAAAATCGCTCATGATGAGCCGCTCAAAGATAAGGTTTGAGATCAGGGCGATACCGATCACGAGAACGAATGCGAAAAAGAGCTTAGTCCTCATCGGAGATGCCGGTGAATTTGTAGCCCACGCCGTACACGGTCTTTATGAAGAGAGGGTTCCGCTGATCGTCCTCTATCTTCTGTCTCAGGTTCTTGATGTGGGCGTCGACGGTCCTGTCGTAGCCTTCGAAATCGTACCCCTGGACCATGTTGATAAGCTGGAGCCTGCTGAATACCCTTCCCGGCTTGTCAGCGAGGATCATCAGGATCCTGAACTCGGTGGGGGTGAGGACCGCAGGAGCGCCTTTCTTTGTCACTTCATGGTTTTCTGTGTCCATGGTGAGAAGGCCCTCATTGAAGCTCACCACTCTCCGGATTCCTTTCTTTGTCCTCCTCAACTGCGCCTTCACCCTTGCCACAAGTTCCCTCGGGCTGAAAGGCTTGACCACATAGTCATCAGCCCCTAACCCGAGTCCCCGTATCCTGTCTTCCTCACCGCTCTTTGCGGTGAGCATGATGACAGGGGCGTCCGATGTCTCCCCTGATGGTGCTGCAGAGCTCTTCACCCGAAATATCAGGGAGCATCAGGTCAAGGATGATCAGGTCAAAAGGCTCGTTGAGGTGCTTCATCGCCTCTTCCCCCGTGCCTGCAAGTTTTGTCACAAAGCCTTCCCTTCTCAGGTACAGCTCTACGATGTCGGAGATCTTCCTTTCGTCCTCAATGATTAATATCGTTCCTGACTTCCCAGTATCCATAGTATTTCTCCCCAATGAAAAATGTAATGGCTGCGAGGATCACTCCCCCGATGACATCGACCACGTAATGGTATCTGCAGTATACCGTAGAAAAGATCAGCATCGCCACAAGCGGAAGGGCCACAGAGAAGAATGTCCTGTGGAACCTGTATGCAAGACCCAAGACCACCAGCGCCACCCCGGTATGCCCGCTGGGAAAGGCGTCCCTCTTAATACCCTCGATCCTGTTCAGGAGCTCCTGAATCGGTCCTGCGAGGAACAGCCCCTGGAGGTCGGTCGACTGGAGATGGCTCATGGTATAGCGGGGACCCAGGGCGGGGAAGAGCATATAACCGATATAGGACAGATAAAAACAGAGAAGGATCATGAAGACCGTCCGCTCGAATGCCTCATTCCTTTTCTGTACCTTCAATAGAACGCCAAGGGAGATGGGCAGGAAGTAATAGCTGGTATACGCGATCTGGAGCATATCGGTGGCCAGAGGGTTCTGGAAAGACTCAAGCATAACGGTAGGATAGCCCCTGAAGATCAGGTAGTCAAGGCGGATCAGCACGGGATCGATATCCACCGGATTGATACCGTGGACCAGCCACTGGAGACTGTCAAATATTACAAGCACGCACACCACCGGGAAAACCACACTGCGGACCATATCCAGAACCCTGTTCCTTGCAGCTGTTTCATGGTGTCTGATAAGGAAAAGCTGCACGAAGAACAGGATAGAATAGATGAGAATGAGGGCCTTCACGCGGGGGATCTTATCATGAAAGCCAAGGGACACCGTCGCAAGGAAGGAAAGGAAAATGATGGTCAGGGATTCTGCCGGCCGCAATCTCAACAATATGCTCATCAGAGTTTTCCCAGCGCCCTTTGCATGGTCTTTTCTTTTTTTGACAACTGCCGGGCCCTGCCCCTTCCGGAGACGTCCATTGCCTCTTCATCCTCCTCTTCTGAAAGAAAGACCTCAGGACCCCGTTGCGCCCCCGCCCCTGCCGCTTCGAGGAAAGGGAGGAATCTTCCCGATCCTATGGGGACGGACCCTGTTGCCCATGCATGGCCGGCGATCTCCCTGTCGGAGCTCACCACGATCCATTCCCGCTTCTCTGAAGAAAGGATACGTTTTATCACCGCATCGGCCTTCTCTCCAAGCCCCGAATAGACGACCTTGACCCGGCCTCTGACCGAAGAATGTTCGGCGCCCCTTCCCCCCTTCCACCCGTCAAAGACCACCACGATCTCGTGGCCCTTCCGCTTCCTGTATTCGATCAGGAGCTCAATGAGCTTCTCCCTCTGCGCCTCGAGGTCTTTGTGACAGATGCCGATGAGGTTGTATCCGTCGATGATGAGGGAGGAAATAGCGTTCTCCTCTACGTGAAGTCTTGTATGGTGAGGAGGGAATAGACGGGGCAGCCGAGCCGCTCGATATTCTGTCTGCCGTCGAATTCGCCCCTGTCCAGGAGGATGATCACCGCGATGATCTTCAGACCCGCCTTTCGCGCC
The DNA here is from genome assembly GCA_963699545.1 of Nitrospirota bacterium. Taxonomy (GTDB): domain Bacteria; phylum Nitrospirota; class Thermodesulfovibrionia; order Thermodesulfovibrionales; family UBA9159; genus JAMCQB01. The sequence continues at coordinate 278,993 of CAVOUE010000003.1, forward strand.
GCTTCCATCGCCTTTATGGTCGAGCCTCCCGTAGTGACCACATCGTCAATGATGATCACCTCATCACCGGGCTGCACGTTTCCCTCGATCTGGCTCATGGTGCCGTGGCCCTTCGGCTCTTTTCGGATCACCATGGCCTCGATAGGCTCGTTCCTGGTATGCGAGGTATACGCGGTTGCCGTGGCGATGGGGTCTGCTCCCATGGTGAGCCCGCCGATGGCTTTTGGTCTCAATCCCATTTCCCTGACCTTGTCAAAGACGAGGTTGCCGATGAGATACTGCCCGATGGGTGAATAGGTCGTCTTTTTCATGTTGAAATAAAAGGTGCTCAGGTTGCCGGACGAGAGCTTAAATGTGGGCGTATCGCTTCTCTGGAAAGAGTGCGCCTTTATGTAATCAATGAGCTGTTTTCTGTGATCCATCATCTCAACTATAGCAAAAAATCCCGGGGAATGGCAAAACGACACCGGATCGTGGCTCATTGTTTAAATGCGTGGCCGGATTGTATAATTGAGTACATCTGTGCACCACGAGGCTTGCATGAAACTCATACTTTTTGACATCGACGGGACATTGATGGATTCGGGAGGGGCGGGAACGAAGTCCATGAACCTCGCCTTCGAGGAACTCTTCTCTGTCCGGGACGGGTTCAAAGGCATTAACATGGCGGGGAAGACCGACACCCAGATCATGAAAGAGGGCCTCAGAAAATACGGCTTGAATGGAGAGAACGGGAATGTCGGTCTCTTCTCTGACCGGTACATCAGCCACCTCAGGAGAGAGATCGAGACCCCGGGGAAACATCTGAAGCCCCGGATCAGGGAGTCCCTGGAGCTCCTGAGCAGCATGGACGATATCTTTCTCGGTCTCCTCACCGGAAACATAGAGGCGGGGGCACGGATAAAGCTCGGCGCATTCGGCCTCAACAGCTATTTCCCCTTTGGCGCGTTCGGCAATGACGATGAGGACAGGAACAAGCTCCTTCCTGTCGCTGCAGCGAGGTTCCGGGAGCTCCATAGGCAACATGTGGAATACAGGGACTGCATCGTTATCGGGGACACCCCAAGGGATGTGGAGTGCGCGAAGATCTATGGAGCATACGCCGTTGCTGTCGCCACGGGGCCCTACCGCTATGATTCCCTTGTCGCGTCGGGGGCGGACCTGGTGCTGAAGGATATGTCGGAGATGGACTGCTCCCTCATCCTCTAGCCTGATTATTCAGGAAGAGCAAGGTCATTGGAGTCTCACCCGTCCGAGTCATGATACGTACCCCTTCTCTGCTGTGCCGTCGTCCATACACCTAAAAGACTCTGTCCCAATGATCGCTGTTGTCCGCTCTTGCGGACCGGCACACAACCCGACGTCTTGCCCTTTTGAATAAAATGGGGACACATCCCATTTTCCTTTATCTCCTTCGCCGTATCTATCTTCAGCCACCTGGCCTCAGGGGGGTTCTATAGTCTTATTAAGGAATGTGCTTCAAAGTTAACTTCTTTTTTCGGCTTAACCCAAAACAGGGCAAGCGCAAGCCTTCGCACCTCAGTTGTTTAACTCCTGAAAATGGGATGTGTCCCTATTTTATTCTATTGTCTTGCCGGGAGACGGACACTTCCCCCACCCATAAGCAGGACAGTCAGGAGATTTCTTCTTCAGTTTCCGGCCTGCTGGCTAGCACCGCTTCCCATTCCCTCCTGAATTCATTGAACTTCCCGGCGGTTATGGCATCCCTCATCTTCCTGAAGAACTCCATATAGAAATAGAGGTTATGCATAGTGTTCAGCCGCATGGAGAGTATCTCCCGTGTGAGGAAGAGATGTCTGAGATACGCCCGGGAGTAGTTCCTACAGGTGGAGCACCGGCAGGAGGGGTCCAGCGGCCCTTCATCCGCCTTGAACTCGGTTCTTTTTATACTTATCCTTCCTGCACTTGTGAACAGGGTGCCGTTCCTGGCGTTCCGCGTGGGCATCACACAGTCGAACATATCGAACCCTGCCTCCACAGCAACAAGGACATCTACGAGGTCACCGATCCCCATCAGGTATCTCGGTCTCTCATCCGGCAAAAGGGGACCGATGAAGCGTATCATTTCATGCATGATCTGCTTTGGTTCTCCCACGCTCAGCCCGCCCACCGCATATCCGTCAAATCCTGTCTCAAGGAGTCCCTCTATGCTCATGGCCCGAAGGTCCTTGTAGGTCGAACCCTGAACAATGCCGAAGAGCGCCTGGCCTTCACTCTTCAATTCCTTGCATCGCCGCGCCCACCTGAGGGTGCGCTTCAGCGAGTCCAGCGCATACTGGTGGTCAGCGGGATAGGGAGTGCAGTCATCAAAGACCATGGCGATATCGGAATCGAGGGCGCGCTGGATCTCCATGGCCTCAGCAGGACCGATGAAATGCGCGGACCCGTCGACATGGGACCTGAAATGGACCCCGTTTTCCTCTATTTCCCGGAGGGCGGAAAGGCTGTAGACCTGGAATCCCCCGCTGTCGGTGAGAAGAGGCCTGTCCCAGTGCATGAAACGGTGGAGTCCTCCAACGGAACGGATGATCTCATGTCCGGGTCGCAGATAGAGATGGTACGTGTTGCCGAGGATGATCTCCGCCCCTATCTCCTTCAGTTCATCTGAAGACATGGCCTTCACTGTTGCATTGGTGCCCACAGGCATGAAGGCAGGGGTCTGGATATCGCCCCGCACCAGGCGGAGCACGCCCCTGCGCCAGCCACTGTCTGCCCTCAGGACTTCAAACGTCGGCATGGATATCATGATACCACACTGCCAGGGATGGCAGGATTCCGGGGGATGAACGGGATGGCTCAGCCGTTTGAAATTACGGTGATTGGCGTGCTAAAATAGTCCTGCTTTTTTTCTCAGCGAACACGGGGCTTCTCCCAAATCTCTTTTAAGGGGAATTTCGAAGGTGAGACGAAGTCCCTCCGCCTCAGGCGGATGCACGAAAGGAAACAAATGACTGAAGTCGTCCCTTTCAGGGGAATCCTTTACAATACCGCAAAGGTGAAGGGAGGAGAGGTGGTCGCCCCTCCCTATGACATCGTTACTCCGGAGCTGCGGGATATCCTCTATAATAAAAGCGCCTGCAACATCATCAGGATAGACTCGGGCCTGGAACAGCCCGGAGATACCGAAGAAGAGAACAAGTACCTGAGAGCGGCCCGGCACCTGAGATCCTGGGTTGAGGAAGGCATCCTTCTGAGGTCCCCCAAGCCCTGTTTTTATGCCTACGAGATGGACTACCGCTCGGGCGGAGAGAGGAAAAGGCTCCGTGGTTTCTTCGGTCTTGTGAAACTCAGCGAACTGGGGAAGGGGGTATATCCCCACGAGGAAACCCATTCAAAGCCCAAGGTCGACCGGCTGAGGCTTATGACCGCCTGCGAGGCGAACACCAGCCCCATCTTCGCGCTTTACCATAGCCCTGCGAAAGGGGCATCAAAGGTCGTCGAAAAGGTCGTTGCGGCAGGGCCGTACATGGAGGCCGAGGACCCTGATGGAGCCTTTCACCGGCTCTGGGTGATAGAAGGAGCGGAGGCCGCTGCCGCCATCAGTGCTGACCTGTCGGACAGGGCCATTTACATCGCGGACGGGCATCACCGGTACGAAACGGCTCTGGAGTACCAGAGGATCATGCAGGAGCGGTCCGGAGCGGCGACAGGCAGCGAGCCGTATAACTATGTCCTGATGTTCCTTGCAAACATTGCCGACGGCAATATTACAATACTCCCCGCCCACCGCGTCATAAAGTGCCCGCGGGAGGATGTCCTGCAGCGGTTGTCGCCACACTTCGGGATAAGGACAACGTCCCCGGATGATGATATAATGGAGTCCATGAAGGGGTTGTCGCAGACCTTTGGGCTCTGTCTGCGGGGGGAAAAAAAACAGTATCTCCTGCAGTACAGGGGCCAGGGGTTGAAGGGAGTGCATCCTGCGTTACAGGGCCTTGATGTGACCATCCTCCACGAGCTGATATTGAAGGAACTGCTGGGGGCCGCTGAGATCCGGTATGAGATGGAGCCGTCCGTCGCCAGGGGCATGGTGAGAGAGGGAGGGTACGATGCGGTCTTTTTCCTGAACCCCACGAGGGTCGAGGATGTGGAGCGTGTCGCCCTGTCGTCCATGAGGATGCCGCCGAAGTCCACCTATTTTTATCCCAAGGTGATGACGGGCTTCGTAATAAACAGTCTGAGTAATAATTCATAATAAGGAGGACGGTATGTCGGTGAGAGTCGGGATCAATGGTTTTGGGAGGATCGGAAGGAACTTCTTCAGGGCAAGTAAAGGGGTCAAGGGCTTCGAGATCGTCGCGATCAACGACCTCACCGATGCGCCGACGCTTGCGCACCTGCTCAAGTACGATTCAGTGCACGGCACCTTTGACGCCACGGTCTCTGCGAAAGAGAACACCCTTGTCGTTGACGGCAGGGAGATCAGGGTCACTGCTGAGCGGTCTCCCGAAAACCTTCCCTGGAAATCCCTTGGCGTAGATGTCGTGATCGAATCGACCGGGCTCTTCACCGACCGGGAAAAGGCTGCGAAGCACCTCGACGCCGGGGCTCAGCGCGTCATCATCTCGGCGCCGGCAAAGGAGCCGGATATCACCGTCTGCCTCGGTGTGAACGAGGAGATGCTCGATCCCTCCAAACATAAGATCATCTCCAATGCCTCGTGCACCACGAACTGCCTCGCGCCTGTGGCCAAGGTCCTCCACAAGGAGTTCGGCATCGTTCGTGGCCTCATGACCACGATCCACTCCTACACGAACGACCAGCGGATCCTCGACCTTCCCCACAAGGACCTCCGGAGGGCGCGGGCTGCCGCTATCTCGATGATCCCCTCGACGACGGGCGCGGCAAAGGCGATCGGCCTCGTGCTGCCTGAGCTCAAGGGCAAGCTCGACGGTTTTTCGATGCGGGTGACGACGCCGAATGTTTCGGTCGTGGACCTTACGGCCGACCTCCAGAAGGACGTGACCGCCGAGGACATCAACGCCGCCATGAGAAAGTGGGCTGACGGACCGATGAAGGGGATACTCCAGTACGTCGACGTGCCCCTCGTCTCGGTGGATTTCAACGGGAACAGCCATTCCTCTATCTTCGATGCCACGCTCACAAAGGTGATGGAGAAACGCATGGTCAAGGTGATCGCCTGGTATGATAATGAATGGGGGTACAGCTGCCGTATCCGTGACCTTATACTCTATCTCATAAAGTGAGGACTACAGAGCCATGATCAAAAAGAACGGGAATCCACCAGCCACAACCGATATCCTGAACAAACTGACCATCGAAGACATGGACATCAGGGGCAAGAGGGTGTTCATCCGTGTGGACTTCAACGTGCCCCTCGACGAGAACCTCAAGGTGACTGATGACCGCCGGATCCGTTCCGCTCTGCCGACGATCAACTACGCCATTGATGAAGGGGCGAAGGTGATCCTCGCCTCCCATCTCGGCAGGCCCAAGGGCAAGGTGAGCCCCAGGGCCAGCCTCGCCCCTGTCGCCAAGAGGCTCCAGCGGCTCCTGGACAAGGACGTGATCTTCGCCGATGACTGCGTCGGGCCGCAGGTCGAGAACTTCGTGTCAAAAATGAAGAGCGGCGATGTGCTCCTGCTCGAGAACCTGAGGTTCCACCAGGAAGAGGAAAAGAACGACGAAGAATTCTCAAAGGCCCTGGCAAGGCTCGCAGACGTATACATAAATGATGCCTTTGGAGCGGCCCACCGGGCCCATGCGTCCATTGTGGGCATCACCAAATTTATCCCTGCTGCGGCGGGCTTCCTGCTGAAGCGGGAGATAGAATACCTGAAGGGAGTGGTGCTGAACCCTGTGAGACCCTTTGTCGCGATCCTCGGCGGCGCAAAAGTCTCGGGGAAGATCGGGGTACTTGAACACTTCGTTGATAAGGTGGACAAGGTCATTGTGGGGGGCGGCATGGCGTTCACCTTCATAAAGGCCATGGGGTTTGAGATCGGCAATTCGCTCGTAGAGGCTGATATGCTGGACTCTGCGAACGCCATCCGGGAAAAACTGATAAGGAATAATGTGAAGTTCTATCTGCCGGTGGATTGTGTCATTGCCCAGAGCATGGAGCCGGGGGTCGAAACGAAAATCGTCACCACCCAGGAGATACCAAGAGGGTGGCTTGCGCTGGACATCGGGCCTGCGTCGGTGCGGCTCTTTTCAGAGGCGATCCAGGACGCAAAGACCGTGATCTGGAACGGCCCCATGGGAGTGTTCGAGCTGGATGCGTTCTCGCGCGGGAGCTATGCCATCGCCCACTCTGTGGCGGATGCGTACGCCCTTACGATCGTGGGAGGCGGAGACACCGACCTTGCAGTGCACAAGGCCGGCGTCTCTGACTCGATATCCTTTATCTCCACGGGAGGCGGCGCATCTCTTCAACTGCTGGAGGGAAAAGAGCTTCCCGGCATCTCAGCGCTGACAGACAGGAAAGAGTAAGCCTCCTACGCTGTCTGGAATTCCGGCTGATCGACCTTGTGCGGGAATTTTATGTTCTCGTGTGAGAGGATCCCTCTTTTTATCTCCACCACAGAAGGGTTCTTGCTCTCGAACCGTTCTATGAGGAACCCGGCTGCCACCTCCGGCTTAATGATATCACCACAGGTGAAGATATCAACGGCAGCGTACCCGTGCTCCGGCCAGGTGTGTATGGACAGATGTGACTCTGCTATCACTACCATGCCGCTGATACCAAAGGGATTAAATTCGTGGAAGGAGATATCTACGATTGTGGCCTTTGCTTCCTTGGCTGCTGAAACTAAAGCATCTCTGACTTCTTCGAGACTCTTCAGGATTGTAGGGTTACAATCCCTCAATTCCACTAAAAGATGGGTGCCTAAAGCATACAATTCCCTACCCTCCTTCAATGAAACCTTGGGAGCGAAACACTCCCCTTTCGGTGTAAGAATTTACAGCAAAAGGATAATGTTTGTCAAGAAAAATCTTTCCCCGCTCTCACGCGAGAGCTCTGAACTTTCCGATGACGCCGTGCGAAAAAAATGTGACCGCGCATCGACTCATGTTGCTAAGGAAAAGAATACTTTGATATAATGAAGGACCTTACGGCAATGCCGCAGGGTCCTTAACGCAAGGAATTGTTTTTATCACATTCGCTCCGCTCTACGTTTCAAGTCTACCTGATAGGCGGTGTAGCTCAGATGGTTAGAGCATGCGGCTCATATCCGCAGTGTCCGGGGTTCGATTCCCTGCACCGCCACCAATTTTCTTGTCACTTTCAGCCACAAAGCGGTTTCCCCCGGTGCGCGAATGATGCACGATTTCCGAATGAAAGACACATTCCTCAAAGTGCAGGCTGCACCTGCTAAGCCGCAGCAAAGAACACAAGCAGAAACCGTTTGACTATACGAACCTCAGAGATGGTTCGTGTCTTGTCTAAGCGATAGGGGTAAATCAATAAAGGCCGACAGGCAAGACCAGTTCGGACACACGAATATTTATGCTCCGTATTCGGCTCTATTTGTTTTAGAATGGAGCATGATAGAAGTCACGGACGTGACAAAAGACTACGGTAAGATACGGGCGCTGAACGCCCTTTCTTTCAAGATCGACCGCGGAGAAGTCTTCGGCCTCCTTGGGCCGAACGGCGCAGGGAAGACGACCCTGATCAAGATACTCACGACGCTGAGCAGGCCCGATTCCGGCAAGGCTGTCATTGACAGGTTCGACGTTATAGAGCGTCCCCTCGAAATTAAGAGACGTGTCGGGGTGGTGCCGCAGGAGAACAATCTTGACAGGGAGCTCACGGCGAGGGAAAACTTGCTCATCTACGGGATGCTCCACGGGGTAACCGAGAGAGATGTAAAGATCAGTGCTGCCCTTGAAACAGTCGGCCTTTCTGAAAGGAAAGACTCGGTCGTCTCCCATTTTTCCGGTGGCATGCAGAGAAGACTGCTCCTGGCAAGGGCCCTCCTCTCCGAACCGTCCGTGCTTTTTCTCGATGAACCTTCCACAGGTCTCGACCCTCAGATCAGGCATCAGCTGTGGGACATCATCAGGAAGACAAAAAAGGAAGGACGTACGGTCATCATAACCACACATTACATTGAAGAAGCGGAAGCGCTCTCCGACAGGGTCGGTATCCTTTCCAAAGGGAGGATGATCGCCCTTGATACCCCCCACAATCTGAAGGCATGTATCGGTGAGTATGTGGTTGAGTTTGTGGACGGGACCGGGAAGCTCATCCGGCATATCTGCAGAAACCGCGACGAGGCCGGTGAAATCGCAAGAGGGATTGAGACGGCCGTAACGATCCGGCGGTCAAACCTCGAAGACGTTTTCATCAAGCTTACCGGAGAGCGCATAGAATGAAAAGCGCCCTTGAATGGTATCCGATCTTTTTACGGGAGATGCTGTTATACAAGAGACGGCTTTTGCGGCTGGGGTACCTCATCTCGACCATGTTTGTCCCGATCGTCTACCTCGTCGCCTTCGGGTTTGGCCTCGGCAAGAGCGTCCAGCTGCACGGGACGAGTTACCTCGATTTCCTCATCCCCGGTCTGGTTTCGATGAGCTCCATGCTCAATTCATACACGTGGGTGGCGAATTCCCTGAACCTGGACAGGCTCTATTTCAAGACCTTTCAGGTCTTCATCCAGTCACCGATCAAACCTGCATCAATAATGGTCGGGGAAGTGCTCGCAAGTGTCGTCAAGGGTCTCCTCACGACCGTAGTAATCATTGTCACAGGCCTTCTCACATCCCGGGGCTTCTCGATTACTCCCCTTTTTATCCTCGCTCTGGTCCTGAACTGTTTCCTTTTTGCCAACATGGGGGTAATCACGGGAATGCTCTCCAAGTCCCACGAGGATATAGGCACCTATTCAAATTTCTTCATCCTGCCGATGGCCTTTTTCGGCGGAACCTTTTTCCCTCTGGATAAGGCGCCGCTGCTGCTGAAATCGATCATCTATCTCTTGCCTCTCACGCATACGAACGTCCTGATACGGAAGCCCGCGTTCGACGGGGAAGCCCTCATCTCCTTCCTCGTGCTCGTCGCCTACTCGGTTCTCTTTCTGATTTACGGCTCACGGATTATCAAGGAATACAGCGAATAAAGAAAGGCTGACCGCGCAAAGGACAACCGATGCCAAAAGAGAACTCTGTTTAACCCGTGTCATTGGTCAGGCGACGATTTCACCCTACGCGCCGTGTCTTCCAGTGTCATACAGAGCTTCAATGTCGAAGGCGGGCACCGTAACTGAGACGTAAATGAGCTTCTCCGGTCCTACATCTTCGATAGCGTACTCCACGTTTGAGGGAATATAGAGGAGATCACCTGCCTGTACGTCAGCTATTGATAGAGCGAGAAAGGCACGCACGCCCCCAGGACATGATTCTTCTTTCCCGAAGCGATCGAATGTGAGATAATATCCCTGAATAGTCTTCACGCTATCAACATAAAAAAGAGAGGTCACCATGAGTAAAATCACATTTGAGAGCATTGAATCAGAGGTGAGATTCCATAACCCCCTCAGGGATTTTGCAGAAGACCTCCACAGGCTTGAAATCCGCAAAGACCCCCTTCTGGGCGATGTGAGCGTGTATAACCCCTATCTCAAGGACAAGGCAAAGGCATTCTTCGGCGACTGTGACCCCGACCTGATAAGGCAGCTCGTTGAAGAGAGCGCAAAGACCTGTTTCTTGTGCGGAGAAAAGCTTGAAAAGGTCACCCCGCGCTTCACCTCGGATTTTCTCGCTGAAGGTCGACTGAGGGTCGGAGAGGCGGTGCTTTTCCCGAATCTTTTTTCGCTCGGTACGCATCACCCCGTCGTCTGTCTGTGCAAGGCCCATTTTCTCAGGCTCTCCGAGTTTGATCAGAATCTGATGGCGGACGGACTCACGGCGGCACAGAAGTTCCTGAAGATCGTCTATGAGAAAGACAGGTCCGCCGCCTATACCGCCGTAACAGCGAATTATCTCTTTCCGGCAGGCGCGAGCCTTGTTCACCCCCACCTCCAGATGGTCATAACGCCCGTCCCCTATTCATATCATGCGAGACTCCTTGACGCCGGGGATGCCTATTACCGTGAAAACGGCTCGCCCTATTTCACCGACCTTGTCCAAAAGGAGAGGGCCGGCTCGAGATATGTCGCCCGAAAAGGACGGTGGCACTGGCTTGCCCCCTTTTCTCCTATGGGCAATAATGAGTTCCTCGCGATCCACGAGACCGAGGCTGATTTCGGTGACCTTACATTGTCTGATCTGAAAGACCTGTCCTATGGCATATCAAGGGTGCTCGCCTTTTATGAGACCCTTGGCCACCTGAGTTTCAACTATGCGGTCTATTCTGTCAGGGGAGATCGCTCTTCGGGAGGCTTCCGCTGCCTTATCAAGATCATATGCAGACAGAACCTTTATCACAACTACCGGAATGACGACTATTTCCTGCAGAAACTTCTCCAGGCAGAACTTATTATAACGCCTCCTGAAGAGCTGGCCGGACTGCTGAAGGGATACTTCTGACAGGGACAGGCGGCAGTCCCCGGTACGATGTCCGGGAACTGCCCGGGGTGAAGGAACTTATTTCTCTTCCTTTTTCTTCTCTTCTTTCTTCTTCTTGCCGGTGAGATAGGCCTCTGTAGGCCTCCATCCGAAAACAGCCGTCTTGCCAAATGCGTTCAGCGCCGCTCCGCCGGCTGCGGAAGCGATGGCCGCGAAGAACGCGAAAGGAAGGGCCACCACATAGGCGATGCCGATGAAGGGAGCAGCCGCTATCCTGCCCACTGTCTTCAATACATTCCGGGAGCCGGTCCTTCTCATGAACTCAATATCGTCTTTTCCCTCATTGATCACTGCCGCAAAGGGTCTGGGTTTCAGAACTTCGGCAAACAGAATGTACCCTGCAATGAACATTACGGAGATGATGTACTCGACTCCTTTTATGTGCGTTATGTAATCATACAGTGTATACATTTTCGCTCTCCTTTCTTTTGGTCATTTCTTTTGTAAATTCAACCCGCTTTTATGGGTTGTCATCCTTTCTCTTCCGCTCCTTCTTCTTTCCTGCCAAATGGGCCTCCAAAGGCCTCCATCCGAAAGAGACCAGATCGCCTGCCAGGCCGGCCATCCCTTCCAGAGCCTTCTTTCCTATCATTGCGACCACTGTTCCGATCGCTATGAACGGCAGCGCGATGACATACAGCAGTCCCGCAAAAGGTGCCACGACCAGGTTCCAGTACACGTTCTCGCTTACCTTATGTCTTGCCTCTGCTGTCATTTCCTTCACCCCCTTTTCTCTTTTTCTGTCTTCCTGATCCTATTTAATCACAAAGCAAGGGGGAATATAATTGGAAGAAGTTCCTATTTTCGTGGGAAACTTGTAGTACTTGGGATGGGGAAACACCGTAAGACGAACTTTCAAGGCGCGAAGGCGCGGGTACGGTGCTGTGTGAACTTGACAAAGCGGAAGCAAAGGGTATGGTCCTCTTATATGTCCCCCTGGAGCGTCAGGCCCGCCGTCTGCGTTTTCTCGAATTCACGGCGGGCTGCGCCTTCATACCCCGGTTTCCCCTGCTCATAACGTCGTTTGGGTATCGCATACGTTTCAGTATGAACTTTTTCGGGTTCCGGCACTTCACCTGCGATATTACTTGAGCATCGGGATCTTTTCTGCCATACCTATCTTTCCATGCTCTATCCTTGTGTGGCACCACAGGCAGTCTATCTGCTTCTGCGCCACATGCTTCTCATGCACGAATTTCACATCACTGTACACTTCCGCCCTTTCCACATGGCAGAAATAGCATTTGTCTTTGGGAGTAACGCCGTCACCTTTCGTCACTTCCGTGTGGCACTGAGCGCATGTGTAACCTGCCTTGAGGGCGTCGTCGTGAGAAAACGTTCTGCCCATAACCATGATCGGCTGTTTTGGCGAAGAATGACACGAAGGACAACCCGAAAATGCCTGGGCATGAGAGGCCCCCTTGAAATGACAGAGGAAACAGACATTCATAGAGACCTTCACATGCGATCCTTGAACTATGTCCGAATGACAGCTTCTGCAGTGAAGTTTTATCCCCCGCTTCATGTCTGCAAAATGAGTCTTATGGTCAAAGGTTATGCCCCGTTTTGTAAAGGTGACTTTTGACTCCACAAGCCTTTTGTCATGACATCCGGACTGCAGGCAATTCTTGTCAGGGACATTGGTGAGAGGACGAGGATTGTATGCTCCGGCCAGGAACATAAATTGCCCGACAAGCGCCCTGGTCGGTGAATAATCATGGCATTTCAGGCAAGGGACCTTGTTGTGAGTGGAGGTCTCCCATTGTTTATAGTACGGAGTGATGAAATGGCACACCTTACAATTCTTTGGAGAAGGGAAAACAACGGTCAAAGCATAAATATATATTCCTCCCATTATCACTGCAAAGACCAACGCAAGCAGAATGATTTTCTTACTCATGACCACCTCTTTCCGTAATACCCATGATTATCCTCCTGTTTTCAGATTTTCTTGTTCTCCGAGCGAAACTCTATTGAGTCCTGGTTGGTGGTGACGCGTCCTCGGAAGGCACCTCCTTCTTTGCTGCACGTGCGAGCGCCTCCAGCGCATAGCCGATCATGGTCCCGAAGATCGCACCGACAATGATGGTGACCGATCCCACACACGTGATGCCGACCACAATTCCAAAGGCCGTTACAATCCTCACCAGCGCCGTTGCCTGAAGAGGCCCTCCAAAGAGATGATTCAGGAGAACCAGCGTGCCATAACTGCCGAAGTAGAACCCCGGGATTATGCCGAATGCCAGAAACACGATCCCCCAAGAACCGCCCCTACCTTTGTCCCCATTCTCAGCATCTCTGTTTTCGCTTTCATTGTATTGCCCTCCTTCAGGTTTCTCACCACGGTATCAGTATTTGCTGTTCGCCCCTGCCTCCACGGCATGTCTGGCCTTCAAGGAACCGAACGTATATCCTGCAAGCCAGCCCGCCGATGCGGAGCCTGCGATGAAGATAACAGCCGATACAAGGACTCCCACGAGCATTGACATGCCCACGAGCAGTCTCGGCATGAGCGCCGAGCTGACCGGATGACCGAACAGGCTGCCCGCCATATTAAGGCCTATCACCCCACCGAGCAATGAGCCCGGCAGCAGACCCGCCACCGCAAAAAGGACCAGACCCGCGCCTACCCCTATGTAAGCCATCTTTTTTGCTGTCTCTCTTGTTTTCATCTTCCTATCCTCCTTTCTTTGTCTTCATGAATATGATTAACAAGTTCCATGCCATTTGTAATGCCCCGGTTTTAAAAGATACTCCTGCATGTTGTTCTTGCAGTACTGAGAAAACGTACCTCCTCTTTCTGCAATTGTGCAAAAAACAGGGCTTAGGAAAAGCAGCATGCTCCTTGGTACATCTGCGGTGACGGTTCTTATCGGCAGGGAAGGGTGAGGGAGGATGCTCACTCGGGACGGTCAGGAATTGATCCCTTTTCTCCTTCCTCTCCGTCGCCCTCTTCGATGCTGAGATGGAATTTATGAAGGAAGCGATGGTAGAAGGGCGCAAAGAGGACCGCAACGAAGGTGAGAAAGGAGATGCCGCTGAACAGGGCATACAAGGCCGAAAAGATCTTGGCCTTGTTCGTTTCAAGGTGATCGACAGGCCCCATGCCGGTGAGGATCATGCACGCGTTCAGGAAAGCATCGATCCATGAAAGGTTCCCCCAGTAGTGGTACCCTGCTGTGCCGGCACCGACAGAAAAGGCCAAGATCAGCAGGGAGAAGCTGACATACCGCGCCTGACGCGCAATGAATTCCCTGCGGCTGAGCAGCGGTTTCCCATGATGTTCGAACATGTCTTCCCTCCCTCTATTTCGGCAGGATGAAATAGAAATTATTCCCGTACTGGGTGGCTTCGTATCCCACAATGCCGCCGTGGATCTCCACCGCGTTCCTTATGAAAGCGAGCCCGTGTCCGGTGCCGGGTCTGTTCGCGACGTTGCTCCCCCGGTATTCGTCTTCAAATACCCGCTCCCGTTCCTCAGCGGGGATATGCTGCCCGGTGCTGAACACATTGTATTTGATCCCGTCCTGTCCGGGCCCGAAGCAATCCCTGATGACCTCACGGCCATAGGAGATATACTTCTTCCGCTCACCGGATTCCGTGACGACCTCCTGGGCATACTTCAGGGAGTTGGAAAAGAGATTGGCGTACACCTGGGCCATGAGGCCTACGTCCACAACGCTGATCACCTCTTCATCGGGTATTCCGCTCAAACGGTCATCCACTGCGATCCCCATGTCCCTGAACTGTCCGGAAAAGCGCTCCAGCTGCGGCTCCACCACATCTTTTTTCATATTGCACGGTTTCTTCCGAAGGGTGAGGCGTCCCTTGTCAAAATGGCTCCTGCGGAAGAGGGTCTCGAGGAAGAGACTCATGTTCTGGTAATGCTTTTCGATGTTCTCCATCTCTTCCAGGAGCCCCTGATTCACCTCGGTCAGTTCAGCCAGGATATGCTCCAGCGAGAGGCCCTCCCCGGGTTCCCCGGCGGCGCACCTGGTCAGGAGCTTTTCCAATTCGCGGTTCTTGACGACCTTCTTCCTCAGATGTTTCAGGTAGAGCTTATACACCATGTTGGGAGCGATGATGTTGTGTTCGATGTCCGCCACAAGCGTCCTGATGAACCTCAGGTGCTCAATGTTCTTCTCAAAGAGAAAGCGGTTGTGGATATTGAATCCGATGCGGTTGGCGTACTTCTCAAAGAAGAGCTCGGTGTGGGGACTCTTGTCCCTCACCGGATAGACCTCCAGGAGTCCGAGGACATCATCCTGGGTCTTGAAGGGGAGCTGGTCGATGAGGAGTTTCTTTCCCCGGAGCGTGAGCACCAGGCTGTCATACCATGTGTAAAAGGGATGTTCGGCGGGCCTCACGTCTTCGGGCGGGGAAGTGTGCAGCCCCTTTTCAGGGTCTTCCGTCTTTGCCACGAGGGAAAGGTCACCGTGTTTCGGGTCAATGAGATAGAGCCGCGCCTCGAGGTTGAAGAAT
This sequence comes from Nitrospirota bacterium, assembly GCA_963699545.1. Classification (GTDB taxonomy): domain Bacteria; phylum Nitrospirota; class Thermodesulfovibrionia; order Thermodesulfovibrionales; family UBA9159; genus JAMCQB01. Next base: position 294,032 of record CAVOUE010000003.1, read on the forward strand.
CCCTTTGGGATCGCGACGCACATCAGGTAAAAATCACCGGTGCTGTCGAATTCCTGGGCAAGGTCGAAAAAGGTCTTGAAGGCGTCATTCTCCGCCTGCGTGAAGTCATACCCGGTATAATCGGCCTTCTTGTTCTCGATCCGGTGCAGGATGTAGTCAAGTGTAGCCATTTCTTCCTTAGCGCTCAACCGATATGAAAGGATTGGAAACTCCTTTCATTATACCAGAACTCCTTCAGAGGGAAAGGGATGAACCGCACCGTCTCTACGGACGGTTCACAGGAGCCTGTTCAATGTCCGGATTAATGCCTCGGCCACCCGCGCCATGAACTCAGGGGACAGGCTCTCCGACATGTCATGGGGAGTATGATAGTTGGGGTTACGGAACATGGCGGTATCGGTTATCATGACCGCGGGATACCCCGCATCCCAGAACGGGGCGTGGTCGCTGGACCTCGTTTCGGGAAGCAGAAACCCCCTCAGGGGAAACGTGTAGGTCACCACGTTGAGCCCGGTCGCCAGGCTTGCGGCTTCTTCCGTGAACGCCGCCATTATGCCTTCCGCCTTCCTGTTGCCCACCACCCCTATAAAATCTCCCACCCTCGGAGCTTTCACAAAGGGCGGCAACACCTGGCTTTCCGGCTTATTGCTGACGTATCCCACAGACTCCAGGATAAACACCGCCCCATACCGATGCCCCAGGCTCTTCATTTTCTTTACAAAATGCCTTGACCCGATGAGGAATGAAAAGGTGCCAACCTGGGGCTCTTCCAGGGTAAAGGCAACATGTTTCAGTCCTTCCCGCGGACCGAGAACCCTTGCGGCCTCGAGCATGACCGCGACTCCCGATGCATTGTCATCGGCCCCGGGACTCTCCGTGACGGCATCATAATGGGCGCCGACTAGTATCCACTCACTGCGGTCTTGTACTCCCGAGGGTGTTGCCACGATATTCCAGTGGAGCCTTCCGTCGAGCCGGAATTCATCCCTCTCAACGGTAAAGCCGTATGAGGCAAACTCCTTTTCGATGTATTCCGCCCTTTTTACGAGTTCGTCGTATTGATTATGGCCGTCCCGCAGGCCCTCAATTTTCCTCACTGTATCAAGTATCCTGTCTTTCATGGTTTATCTTACCAAAAATGGTAAACTGACAAATGCCTGACCTCCTCCTTTCCTTTGGCTGCATCATACTTGCGGGCGTCGGGGTAAGACGGCTGTCCCTGGGCCTGGACGCCGGTACCCTGCGACAGGCGATCAATGCTTCTGTGTTCAACATCTTCCTCCCGGCCTTATGCATCAAGATCGTCTATAACGCTGCTCTTGACAGCGAGACCCTCCTTGTCCCTGCCACCGCATGGATCACGACCATTTCAGGCCTGTTGATCTCCGTTGCTGTCTATAGCCTGACTCAGAGGATGCTCCGCATCACGCCGGCGGAGAAGGGAGTGCTGGTCCTTGCCGCGGCCTTCGGCAATGTGATGTACCTCGGACTGCCGGTCCTCACGGGATTGTACGGATATGAGGCGGCAAAATACGCGCTCTTTTACGACCTTCTCGCCACAACCCCGCTGGTCTGGCTTGCAGGAGCTTCCCTGGCATCAAGGTACGGGGAGGGAAAGGAATTCCGGATAGGGGAATCGCTGAAGACCCTGGCATCGTTGCCGCCGGTGTGGGGCATCGTTGGAGGGATGCTCCTGAAGTTCGCCCATGTTCCGCTCCCTGCCTTTGTCCTGAAGGCCCTCGGAATGTTCGGCGACCTTGTGGTGCCTCTCATGATCTTCACCATCGGACTTGCCCTGACCCTCCCCGGGGTAAAGCATGCCTATGCGATCGTCCCTGCGGTGCTCATCAAGCTCCTTGTTGTCCCTCTCATCTCCGGCGCCACAGCGTTCCTCCTCGGCATAAAAGGCACGGCCCTCGCCTCGTGCCTTATCGAAGGGGCCATGCCCGCCATGGTGCTCACACTCGTCATGGCGTCACGCTTCAAACTCGATGAATCCCTGGCGGCCTTCGTCATCGTGGTAACCACGGTCATATCTTTTGTCACCTTGCCCCTCACCATTCATCTGGCGGGTTTACTCATCCGTTGATCCCAGGACCCCTCCGCCCGGACAATGAGCCATTTCGTGCGTTCTTTGTCAAGGGTGAATCTCAGGGGGAAGGGCGTCTTGATATCCCCAATGATGTATCCTGTCTCATTCCCGGAGGTTGCGACAACACGTACATCCAGTTCAGCCACGGCCGTATTGTCCGAGACCCGGATCTTCAGGTCCCCGTATTCAACGCCTATGTCCGAAAGCTGCTGGAACTCCCGCTTCAGTGTTTCCTTAAGAGAAAGGTATGTCATGCCGTGATCATCCCGGTAGTTGAATGACACCTTTGCCATGACCCCGTCGAGGTCTCCGGATTCCACGGCCGCCGCTCCCTCTTTGAAAAGCTTCCTGATCCTGCTTTCATCGGAAGGCCAGAGCAGATAGGCGGCGATGATCATGACCAGGAGTGAAAACAGCGAGATTATCCTTTTTTTATTCATGCCACGCACCTCAAGACCAATCTTATCACAGAAGCGGTCACCGGAGAAGTGCGAAAGGGAAGCCCTCAGTGTGCACGTTGCGGGAAAGGGGTGCTTGCGGTACAATAACTCTGGGAATGCCATGTACCTTTCTGTTTTTCAGAGGATCAGGGAGAGACTTCTCGCGAGGGTATCGGAGACGCGCTCCGGACCGATGACGCGGAAGGCGCTGGGTATCGGCGCAGGAGGGGACAGGACCTTCCCCGTTGACAGAATGGCGGAAGACCTCATCATCTCCGAGCTTGAGTCCTCCGGTCTTCCTTTGTCCATCATTTCCGAGGAGTACGGCCGGAAGGAAATAAACGGGGGGGGCCGCACCGTTCTGATCGATCCGATCGATGGAAGCAAGAACGCGGTCTCGGGTATCCCGTTCTATTGCACTTCCATCGCTGTCGCCGAGGGAGATACCATCGGCAGCATCGCGGTTGCCTATGTGGTGAACCTCATCAACGGCGATGAATTCCGGGCGGAAAAGGGAAAAGGTGCTTTCCTGAACAATGAAAGGATCGCTCCGCAGAAGGAAGATGAGTTCTTTCTCGTCGCGTACGAGGCCCAGACGCCCGGCAAGGACATCCAGCGCATCCTCCCTCTCCTTGCGCTTTCACACAAGACACGGTGTCTCGGCGCAACAGCCCTTGACCTCGCATATCTGGCCTGCGGCGCTGTCAGCGTATTCGTAAGCCCTTCCCCTTCCCGGAGCTTCGATTTCGGCGCAGGATGGCTCCTTGCACAAGAGGCAGGGGCGGTATGCACCGATATGGACGGCAGAGCTCTTAATGCCGTTGAGCTGGGCCTTAAGAAAAGCGCGCCTCTCCTTGCGGCCGCGAACCGGTCGCTCCATGACAGGGCGCTGCAGGTCCTGAACGGATGATCAGAGATCCCGGATCGCAGAGGGGTAATCCTGTCTCGCGCCCGGGGGTGAGAATTTTCCCCTGGACCTTTGTCCTCTTGTTCGCTCTTTCGAATCCGGATGCGTTCGCCGCAGAGCTCATCCAGAAGACCGTCGAGTACAGGATGGTCCTGGGTGACTACGGGGTGCTCATATCAGGCAAACTGGGCATGGACTGGTCGCTCATCGCAAAGGAAAATGGATTTGGTCCGGATGCCCCCCTGCCGGCGGGGCATGTGCTGAAAGTGAAATTCACGAGGATCGTCCCTGAAGAAATGGACAATGGCATCATCATCAATATTCCGGACCGGACGCTCTATCGCTTTGAGGGGGGACGCCTCAAGGATTACTACTTCATCGCAGCCGGAAAACCGACATGGCAGACTCCGTTGGGCGACTTTGTCATTAAAGCCAAGGCAAAAGACCCCACATGGTATGTCCCCTCTTCGATCCAGAAGGAGATGGAGGAGGGAGGCAAGGACGTCCTTGTGGAAGTGCCGCCCGGAGCGGAAAACCCCCTTGGGAAATACTGGCTCCAGCTCTCGATAAAGGGAGTCGGCCTCCACGGTACCAATGCGCCCCAGAGCATCTATAAGTTCAGGAGTCACGGCTGCATGCGGCTCATGCCTGAAGTTGCGGAACTCCTCTTCAGGGAGGTGCCTGTGGGCACGCCGGGCAGGATCATTTACAGGCCGGTGAAGGTGGTAAAGACACAGGGCGGAAAAGTGTACCTTGAGGTTTATAAGGATTTCTATAGAATGGGTATTAAGTACCCTGAAGAGGTAAAACGGCTGCTCAGGGATATAAATGCGCTCAGTGACGTGGACTGGAAGAGGGTGGAGGAGGGGATCAAGGCGAGGGACGGTATCGTAAGGGATGTCACGAAATAGAAAGAGAAACGGAGCGGAAGGCATGGGGCGCGGGGCGAAGGCGTCAGCCGCGCAGATCGTACCCCTCTGGGGACCCGGAATAAAGTATGTCCTCCTGGACATGGACGGGACCCTGCTGGACAAGTATTTTGACGACTACTTCTGGGAACACCTCGTCCCGAGACCTACGCGGAAAAGCACGGCATCACCTTTGGAAGGGCAAAGGAAGAACTGATGAAGAAATACAAACACCATGAGGGGACCCTGAACTGGACAGACATCGATTTCTGGTCCCGGGAACTGGACCTGGATATCCCTGCCCTGAAAGAGCAGATCCGCCACCTCATCGAGGTCCACCCCCATGTGGAGGACTTCCTCAGGCTCCTGAAGAGACACAAAAAAAAGGTCTTCATCGTGACCAATGCCCATATCAAGGTCCTGGACCTGAAGATGAAGAAAACGAACATCGGGAGGTACTTCGATACCTGCATCACCTCCTTCGAGATGGGGTATCCAAAGGAGGACCTCCGGTTCTGGCAGAAGGCCCAGGAGCGACTGGGGTTCCGGAAGGAAGAAACGCTCTTCATCGATGACACGGAAGAGATACTGAAGACGGCTCATCGTTTCGGAATACGATACGTCGTCTTCAAGGCGAGGGCCACCTCAAAGAAAACGCCGAAACCGTCAAAGGATTTCCTTACCATAACCGATTTTAACGAGCTCTGCGATGAAGGCATCTGAACTCATCACGCGGTGCCTCGAAGGAGAGGGGGTCCGGTATCTCTTCGGCCTCCCCGGGGAAGAGAATATCGACCTTCTCGAGGCGGTCACCTCATCGAAGATACGCTTCGTCCTCACCCGTGATGAACGGGGCGCATCCTTCATGGCCAACGTATGGGGAAGGCTTTCGGGAAACCCGGGGATATGCATTTCCACCCTTGGCCCCGGCGCCACGAACCTCACCACCGGGGTCGCTGACGCGTATCTCGATTTCGCGCCGATGGTGGCTGTCACCGCGCAGAAGGCCACAAAAGACCTCCATAAAGAATCCCATCAGTACGTAAATACGGTATCCATGTTCAGGCCCATAACGAAGTGGAATACGAGGATTGAAGTGCCTGACAGGATCCCTGAGATCATCCGCAAGGCTTTCAAGATCTCCTCCATGGAAAAGCCCGGACCTGTGCATATCGAAATACCGGAAAATATCGCTTCCCTCACGATCGATGAGGACCCCATGGGACCGTCGCAGACGGTTTATCCGGCGCCATCCGCCCAGGCGATATCCGGGGCAGTACAGGCCATCAGGAACGCGCGGCAGCCCCTCATCCTTGCAGGGAACGGGGTCATACGGGGAAACGCCACGGAACAACTCTACCATTTCGCGAACAAGCTCAGGATCCCCGTGACCACAACGTTCATGGGCATGGGCGCTATACCGGCTGACGATGAGTTGTTCGTCTCGACCACGGGATTACAGTCCAGGGATTACATATCCTGCGGGTTTGACAGGGCTGACCTTATAATCACCGTGGGGTACGACCCGGTGGAATTCAATCCGGAATACTGGGACGGCAAAAAGGAGATCATTCATATCAACTTCACCGCGGCAGACGTGGACAAGAACTACAGGGCGCTGGAGGTTACAGGGAATATCAGAGACAGCCTTTCGATCCTCACTCAATCCCTTTCCGGTGAAAAAGACCCCTCCTACTTCATAAAACTGAAGGGATACGCCGAGCATATTATCGAATGTCCGCAGAAGGGGTTTCCCCTAAAGCCCCTGAGGATCATAAAAGAGCTGAGGAACGCCCTCGGCAGGGAAGACATCCTTATCAGCGACGTGGGAGCGCACAAGATATGGATCGCACGGTTCTATCCTGCGTACAGCGAGAACACGGTCATCATCTCCAACGGCCTCGCATCCATGGGCTTCGCTGTTCCCGCGGCAATATCCGCAAAGCTGCTGTTCCCGGAGAAAAAGGTGGTTGCCGCAGCGGGTGACGGCGGGTTTCTCATGTCCGTGGCAGAGATAGAGACCGCGGTGAGACTGGGGACAGCCTTTGTCTGCATTATCTTCAACGACGGCGGTCTCGGGCTGATCGAATGGAAGGAGCGGCTGAGATACAAGAAGGACTTCTTTGTGAAATTCAACAATCCTGATTTTGTAAAGCTTGCGGAATCCTTCGGGGCAAAGGGATACCGGGTCTCCTCAGAGGATGAACTGGCGCCCATTTTGAAGGACGCCCTCATCCAGAACGTCCCTGCCATCATCGACTGTCCTGTTGACTACTCCGAAAATGTCCGCCTTTCTGAGAGGCTGGGCAGGCTGATCTGCCCCACATGACGTGAGACAGTTGAAGACGACATGATCTCATAGAAGGAAGGGGAGGCGTCCCCGGTTATTCGCTGGTTTCTTTATCTTCTCAGGTATCTATCGCTTGTTATATTTCGTAGCGTTGCCCTTAGAGAGCTCGACAGGATACTTCTTTTCGTTCAGCTTCATCTTTTCCTCCACCGCCTTTTCGATATCGACACCAAGCTTCTCAGCAAGACGGACAAGATAGATAAAGACGTCTGCGATCTCTTCCCGCACAAGCGCCATCTCCTTCTCGTCCCTGACTATCTCCTTCGACTGCTCCTCGGTGAGCCACTGGAAGATCTCGAGGAGTTCCGCCGCCTCGGCAGCTAACCCCATCGAAAGGTTCTTTGGACTGTGGAACTGGTCCCAGTTCCGGACCTCTGCGAATTGTGCGAGACGTTTGCGGATTTCAGAAAGGTTCATAACAATCCTTCAAGGTGTAAAGATTTTGGTATTATGCCAGTCAATTTCCCGGCAGTAAATAGATTACTCTATGTTCCGGTGGCAGCCGATGCAGACCGAGGGAAGGCGAAGTCTGCCGGCGGCATCAGCTCCCTTCGCTGCTGCTTCACGCTGAATGACCCCTTCTTGGTGAGGGTTGTGACAGGTGGAACACGTGATGCGGCCCCTCGGCACGAGGGGGAAGATCACGGTGAGCCTTTCTTCGCTTTCCCGCATGTTCCGCAGAGTCTCCGGGGAAGGTTTCACAAGAAAGTGTTTGCTGAAAAAGTTGCCCGGCAGCGCCATGGGAGGGTGGCAGCGCCAGCAGAGGAACCCTACGTCCGCCCTGAATCTCACATCATCTGTCTTGTCCACGGCCGGATCAGGTTCTTTTGAATGACACAGGAGGCATACCGGTTTGCCGTTCACCTCTCTGATCTTGCCGTCGCCAGTGAGCATAATATGGGGATCAATATCGGAATATGCTTCCCGATAATGACAGCTGAAACAAATGGTCCTCCGGTCTCCGTACGGTCCGCCTCTGAGGAGTTTCGGAGTTCCTTCCCCCCGGGTCCGCCGTGTATCTCATGACAGGTCAGGCACCTGACCTCGCCCTTGAAGAGCGGAAAAGAGGAGGTGGACCGGTCGGCGGGAGTAAAATCGACGGGGTGATGGGTTTCCCTGTTGTCATGACAGGTCAAACAGAGAGATGAAGGGTCCGTCCCCGGTTTAAACGATGCGGAACCGGGTTGCGGCTTTTCCGTCGCATGACATTGCACGCAGGCGGTGTGGGGGTTCTTGTAGGGAGCCTGTTCCGGCCCTATCAACGTTTGCAGACTGCAAGATGCGAGCATGGCTGCCGACAAAACTGCGTATCTGAGGACATGGTGCATTCTGTTAAGAGTATAGCAGAATCCCTAAATGAAGGCCATCTTTGGGAGGGGTTGTTCATTAAAGAGGAAGGGCGCGGGGACCGAGATCCCCGTGCCTTTCCTGTACTGCTCGTGCACCCTTACTCGAACTTTATCGCTTCCGTGGGACAGGTGTCTGCGGCAGCCTGACAATCGCATGAGTCGCACTTGTCGGGCGCAATGACCCATGCCTTTTCATCCCTGAGCTCGAAGACCTCTGGACACATCTCGGAACATGAGCCGCAACCGATACATAAGTCCATGTCAACAACCGGAACAGCCATTGTACTCCTCCTTTGGATATTTTATTCTACGGGTGTTACCACCGCCATTACCACCAGTTTGTCGCCCTTGTCCGCCATAAACCCGTGAGGCACCATGGGCTCGCAGAGGATGCAGGTCTTTTCGTCGGCCTCTACCCGTTCGTCCCCTATTATAAATGTCCCCTTGCCCTGAACGCAATACATAAGAAGACGCAGGGGCGCCTTATGCGGGTCCAGTTTCTGGCCCTCGTTCAGACACATGAGGGCGATCCTCATCTCGGGCTTGTCGGAGAGCATATCCCGGGATATCCTGTCAGGGTAAAACTTGATAGCCTTCTTCAGATCAATGACGTCCATGACTCCTCCTTCAGTTCACCTGTTTCTTTCAGCATATGACATGATCCCGGTCCGTGCAATGATACACATCATACCTGAGGATACCCCTACTTCCTCTTTGTTCCCAGCGGCAGGACCCTGGACAGGATATCATCCACCGTCACCACCCCCAGCAGGACACCGTCGCTGTCCACCACGGGCAGGGCGACAAGGCTGTATTTGGTAGTGATCTTCGCTACCACTTTTTCATCCTCTTCCGGCGTGACCGTCTTGATCTTGGTCTCCATGATTTCTGAAAGATTCGTATCCGGGTCGGCCAGAAGCAGCTCCCTGAGGGACACAACTCCCACCAGCCGTTCTGCTTCGTCAACCAGATAGATATAGTAGACCGTATCTATCTCCCGGGCGTCCTGCCTGAATTTCTCTATCGCATTCTTCACCGTCATCCCCAGGGGATAGGCAATGAAAACATTGGTCATGAGGCCGCCCGCTGTATCCTCCTCGTGTCCGAGGAGCTCCTGGATATCCTCCGCCTCCTCTTTTTCGATATGTTCCAGGATCTCCTTTGCCCTCTCTGCCGGCAGGTCCCCCAGGACGTCGGCAGCCTCGTCAGGAGGCATCATCTCGATAATATCGGATGCCTTCTCCGTATCCATCCCCCGTATCAGCTCCACCTGGGTCTCCGTGCTCAGTTCCGAGAGGGTATCGGCCGCCACGTCCACATCCAGGTTCTTCAGAAATGCGGCCCCCTCATCGTGTGAGACCTGGCTGATGATATCCGCAATGTCGGCCGGGTGAAGCTCCGAGAGCATCTGCCTCGGGACCGTAAGGGAGATGGCGGTGAGTTTCGGCTGCAGGGGCTGAATGTAGTTCCAGCTTATGAGATTGAAGGGGAGGGTCGTCTTGAAGACCTTCAGAAAATCCTCACCCTTCCGCTCCACACCGAGCCTCCTCAGTATGCCGCGCACGCCCACGTCCACCGCGATGAGCACCGCCTCAGAGGCGTACCCCTCAAGCTTGATATCGTTCACCCTCACCACCTTCACCCCGTTCACATCCACGATCTGCTTGTCCAGGACATCTCTCACCGCAAGCAGGTCATCGGAGGTCATATCATAGGGAACAAGGTCCGAGGAGTAGATCTTCGCCGCGACGATCCTTTTGTTGAACATATTGAGCTCGGCCCAGGGGACACGGAACAGATTCCCCTTCTTTTCGATAATGAGGGCATCTACCCGGGGAAGGGGTTCCGCCTTCACCACGACCATGTCTTTGAGCCGTCCCAGTTCCTCGCCTTTGGGATCGAGGATGGACTCCCTGAGGATCTCACTCAGAAATAATTCACCGAACAGCGGCATTCACGTCCCCCCGGATCATTCCACTTGCCCCGGCCCTCCTGAGAAGCTCTTCGACCGCCGCCATGCCCTCGGTCCCCAGGTCAAGGGAGTAGTCATTCACATAGAGGCCTATATGCTGCTCGATCACCGCATCCTCCAACTCCCGGGCATGGGCCTTGATGTACTCCTTTGTCCTCTCTCTGTGGGCAAGGGCATATTCGACACTTTTCCTGATCAGCATATCGATGGTTTGGATCACCCCGCTGCCGAGACCCTTCCTTGCGATGATACATCCCAGCGGCAGGGGAAGTCCTGTGTCTCCCTCCCACCATCTCCCCAGGTCCAAGACCTCAAAAAGCCCGTAAGCGGGATAGGTGAACCGCGACTCATGGATGATCAGCCCTGCATCAACGACGCCACTCTTCACCGCGCCCATGATCCTGTCAAAGGGCATCACCACCACATCCGTGCCCAGCGCAGGATCATAAAGCCGCAACAGCAGGTATGCTGTGGTAAGCCGTCCCGGTATGGCGATCTTCTTCCCCCTGAGGTCTTTCATTGAGGTTTCTCTCTTCGCAACCACAAGGGGACCACACCCCCTGCCCAGGGCGCTCCCCGAACGAAGCAGCTGGTAGCTCTCCCTCAGGAACGCGAATGCGTGGAAAGAGACCTTTGTGATATCCAGCTCCGCATTCAATGCCTTCTGGTTCAGGGTCTCCACGTCCAGGAGCATCTCCCTGAACCCCAGTCCCGCGGTGTCGATCCGGCCGTGCACAAGGGCATAAAAGATGAAGGTATCGTTGGGGCACGGGGAATAGCCAAGGGAGAGAGTCCCGGCCATTGCCTGAAACGTCATGGATCCTCCTGTAGAATCTGGGATTCCCGGCAGCAGACTGTTTTATAGTATACCGCAAAAATTTCCAAAAGGGATAATCATAGTATAATAGGAATATGACGCTGAGGATGGCACGAAAAGACCCCTCCCTGCCGTCATCCGGCGGAGAACCGGAGACAAGCGGGAAGATCGCCCAGATCATCCGGTTGTCGTCCCAGTTTCTCCAGGGGAAGGATGAAGCGCTGAAGCTCTCCCTGCTCACTTTCTTCTCCAGGGGACATCTTCTCATAGAGGATTACCCGGGCCTGGGGAAAACGACCCTCGCCATCGCTATCGCAAAGGTCCTGGGGCTCAGTTTCGGGAGGATCCAGTGCACGAGCGATCTGTTGCCCACCGATATCACCGGTCTTTCTATTTACAACAAAAATACCGGGGAATTTGAATTCCACCCCGGACCCATATTCAACAATATCGTTCTGGTGGATGAGATCAACAGAGCGACACCCAAGACCCAGAGTGCCCTGTTGGAGGCGATGGGGGAAAAGCAGACCACCATGGAAGGGAAGACGTACAAACTTCCGAACCCCTTTTTCGTGATCGCCACCCAGAACCCCGTGGAGCAATTCGGGACCTTCCCTCTGCCGGAATCCCAGATGGACAGGTTCATGATGAAGATCGGCATCGGGTACCCCACGCGGGGGGCGGAAAGGGAGATCATCCGGGTGGGAAGCAGACGGGAGGAGCTCTATGCCATTGAGCCCATGATGAACAGGGAAGAGGTCCTCACGATCCAGGAAGATATCAGGGAGAGAGTGTTCGTCTCTGAAAAGATCCTCGAATATATTCTCGACATCGTGGAGGCAACAAGGAGCAACAAATATATCCTTGCCGGGATCTCTACCCGGGGGGTCCTGACGATAACCAATGTGGCAAAGACAAACGCGTATTTCAACGGACGCAATTTCGTGATCCCTGAGGACATCAGGGAAGTCACCCGTCATACCATCCCCCACAGGGTTATCTTCCGGGAAGAGTTCGAAAGCCTCGACAAATGGGGAATCATACAGGCGATCCTCGATCAGATACCGGTCCCGGCGTAATAAGGATCACGAAGGCCGGCTGGTTCTATATCCTCCTGACCATCTTCCTTGGTGTGTCCGGGATAAATACCGGGAACAATCTCATCTACCTCATCGTCGCCGCCTTTCTCAGCTTCATGGCCGTATCAGGGATCTTCGGAAAAAGAAATCTCTCGAAGATCGATGTGCGGATCGAACTCCCCGAAGAGATCTATGCGGACACCAGCGCCCCGGTCAGAGTGATTATCAGGAACAACAGGAGGTTCCTCCCCGTGTTCCTGATGCGGGTGCATGTTGCAGGCAGCGACATACTGTTCCCTTTTGTGGAAGTGAGGACCGAGGTGGCCAGGTATCTCTCCCTTCCCTTCCGTGAGAGGGGACGTTCAGAGATCAGGAACATGTATGTGTCGTCGGTGTTTCCCTTTAATTTCTTCATCCGCTACCGGACGATGCCGGGAGTCTTTGAGGCCATTGTCTTCCCACGGGCAAAGAAGTGCGATCTCCCGGGGTCTTTCGAAAAAGAGAGGACATGCAGGGGGGAGCAGGCCTCTGATAAGACAGGATACGAGGCGGACATCATCTCCCTCAGGGATTACATAGAGGGCGACCCCCTCAAATATATCCACTGGAAAGCGACGGCAAAGACAGGGCGGCTCAAGACCAAGGAGCTCTCCTCCGTCTCTCATCAGCCCGTTGTCATCGATTTCGATGCGCTTCCCCTGAAGGATCTGGAAGAGAAGATCTCCTGCGCCACCTATGTTCTTCTGAAACTGCTCAAACGGAACGTCCCCGTCGGACTTAAGATCGGCGGAACACTTTACAAACCCTTGTCCGGGGCTCACAGAGAAAGGACAAAGGCCTTGAAGTTCGCTCTGCTCACAAAGCTTGCCCTCTATCCGAAAGGGGTAGTTTGATGATGACTCCCCGGCTTGTGAGGATCGAGGATGCCGTAAAAGTGCTCACCTTTGCTATAAGTATGCTCGGCTTTCTGTCGGTGGTCCGGAATGTGGAGCTGTCGTATTCGTTGGCCTTCGCTTCCCTTTTTTTTCTCTCGGTCTCTTTCGAGTACCGCCGGACGTTCCCTCTTCACGGCTGGCTTCTTGCCTGCATGGCGATAGGGGTGATACTGCTCACCATCCTGCGGATGAATACCGATGAGTTCATCTCTCTGGTGGTGGGGGCCCTTCTCATACTCCTTGCCATAAAGCTCCTGGGAGCCAAGCGGTTCAGGGATTACATGCAAATCTATCTCATCGCCCTGTTCCTCCTCATCGGCTCGGCATTGCTCTCGGTGGACATTGAATTCCTGCTCTACTTCGTCTGCATGATCTTCCTGGTCACCGTGACCGTTGTGCTCCTGACCTATTTTTCCCAGGACAATACCCTGGCGCTGCCGGCATCCGCCGTCGCACGGATCGCATCAAAGGCTTCCCTGATATCCCTGATCGCTATCCCGGTGACGGTAGTGATGTTCGTCATTCTTCCCCGTACCAGTTATCCCATATTCCAATTCCTGAACAAGGGGGCACATGCGAGCACCGGGTTCACCGATCATGTCCGCCTCGGGAACGTTTCCGACATCCAGGAAGACACCACGGTGATCCTGCGGGCGCACATGGAAAAGGTGCAGGAGGATCTGTTGTACTGGAGAGGGATCGTCCTCGATTATTTCGACGGCGCTTCCTGGACGAGCCTCCAGAGCGAAGGGCCGGACAACAGCAGGTCATTGAGGACGGCCGGAAGGCAGGTCAAACAGACCATTTACCTTGAACCCTATGGAAACAGGTATCTCTTTGCCCTGGATAAGCCCGTCTCTCTTTCCCTGAGACAGGCGAAAAAGACCTCTGCATTGACCTATGCCCTTTCAGAGAACATCTTCAGAAGGATACGATATGAATCGGCCTCCGCGCTTTCCGATCTTCTCCCTGAGCAGACGATCGACAGAAGCGCCTATTTGCAGATGCCGGGACGGGGTCTCACACAGACAAGGGATCTGGTGAAAACCCTGTCCTTCGGCAGGACCGGGGAAGAGACCGCTCAGGCCATCCTGCGTTTTTTGCGGGACGGCGAGTACCGGTATTCCCTTACGAGCCTGCCCCTTTCCGACAATCCCCTTGAGGACTTTCTCTTCCGTCATAAATACGGGAACTGCGAATATTTCGCGTCCGCAATGGCGGTCATGTTGAGGATCGCAGGGATCCCCTCAAGGGTTGTGGGAGGGTATAAGGGGGGGTACTATAATGATGCCGGGGAATATTACCTGGTACCGCAGAAGAATGCCCATGTCTGGGTTGAAGCGTATATGGAGAACAGGGGGTGGCTGCGTATGGACCCTACGCCCGCCGGGATCGAACATTTCGTCTCCGGCTCTTCAAGGGACCTTTTCTTCAGAGTGAAGCTCCTCATGGATTCAATGAATTATTACTGGAACGCCCTGGTCATTAACTACGACTTCTCGAAGCAGGTATCCCTGTTCCACACGATCCGCTCGGGGATAAGAAACCCCCGGCTTCATCTCTCTCTGAAAAGCGGGGCGGTTGTCCGGTATTCCGCTGCCCTGACGTGCCTTGTCCTGGTCATCCTGGCGATCCGCCGCCTGGCTCTCCGCAGAAAAGTTCCGCATGAAAGGATACTGAAGGATTTTCTGAAAAGAATGGGAAGATACGGCTACAGAAGAAACCGCTCGGAAGGGCTGGAGGAGTTTGTTGCGCGCATTCAGGATGAGAGGATGAGGGAAAAGGCTTTCCGCTTTGTGCGGGCGTTTGAGGGGTATTACTACAGGGATAAGAGGCTCCTAAAAGAAGATATGCGGGAATTAAGACTTCTCCTGGATATGGACAAGAGGCAGTGATCGCAGATCACTGTTTATCCATGCGCGCTACTGTTCAATTATCCCCTCGAGCGTCTCTGCCCATACGACGTATCCCCTGCCGCTGAGGTGCACTCCGTCCGACAGGAGATAGTCGGTGACGGGAGCTCCCTTTTCATCGATGAATTCGCGGTAGAGGTCAATATAGCCCGCGCCTTTCTCTTCAGCCATCCGTGCCAGCGAACGGTTCACCTCCAGGATAGAGGAATCCTCAACCCATGGCAGCAAGGTGGGCAGGAGACTATGGATAAAGATCCCGGACTGCGGGTATGATGCAGAGAGTTCTTCCAGGATCTTCCGGCAGGAATCCAGGAAGCCGAGATCTTCCATGGCAACGTTGTTGATGCCTGTCATGATGAACACGAGGTCGGGTGAAGGATATCGTCTGATAATCCCTCCGAGTCTCGAAAGCAGCCCCTCCACCGTCTCCCCTGCCCTTCCGAGGTTGGCAATATCATATCCCGGGAATCTCGCGCTCCAGTCAAAGAATTCTATCAGGGAATCACCGATGAAAAGGATGGTTTTCATGGGTACATCTTCGCCTTGACAACAAGGAGCACTGGTTTGAGCGGCATGGAGATTTGCCGGTAACAGTTCTTGGTGAAATGCAGCGGCCACAGCCTTGAGTGTTTGAACCCGCCTGAGGCGGGTGAGTTTTCAAGGTTGTAGCGGAATAAACTTAGAACTGTCGGAAAATATCTTCGGGAGCGAAAGATAGTACTCCTTGTTCTATAGGTCAAAGGTTCTTCAATACCTCCAGCAGTGCCCTCTGGCAGTTATCCACAGCCAGCCTGATATCCCATTTGGCTCTATCCCGGACCCCGACGATATTGCTTATCCCGCGTATCTCGATCAGCGGTGCTTTATAGAGAGCGCAGATATGGGCTGCGGCAGCGCCTTCCATGTTCTCACAGATTGCCCCGCCTCTCTTCTCCAATTCCCGTGCCCTCTTTCTTGTGCCCGTGCATGTAGACACGGTAACGAATCTGCCTGACCTTATTTGCGCGCGGGGCAAAGGGCAGGGGGCAAGGATGTCCAGGGTCTTTCTGATCAATCTCTTCTCAAAATCAAATTCGTTGTAATACTTTTTGGAGCCTCTTCGCGCCAGAGGGATACCGATAAATTCGGCACCGTGGAAGCCGTCTTTGGTGATAACCCCTTCATCGCCGTATACCTCTTTTTCCGCAACAGCGATATCGCCGACCTCGAGTCCTGAGGACGGATAAGCGCCGCCTGCGCCGAACAGAATGACGACCGCAGGGGAGAACTTCTCGATAAGGATGGTTGTTGCGTGGGCTGCATTGGTCTTACCCATACCGGAGACCATGTAGACCACGTCTTTGTCGTGTATCCGGCCTCCATAGAGAGGCTTCCCGGCCACAACAGACTTCTTCTTCAATTGTCTGATGAGCAGCTTCCCTTCTTCAGGGACAGATGACATGAGTGCGATCATATTCGGAAAATGTGATGCGTTATGGGTAACAAGTTTATCCAACCACGAAGGATTAACATGGGATGGGCAGGCAAAGAATTTTTGTACGACACCTTATAAAGAAGACCTCCGAGGAGATTTGGCGATGCCCGTTATATGAGATAGAATAGCATTCGTCATCTCAATATCTGTCGATTACAAAAATTCTGCGGGTGTCCATCCCATGCCTTAGCAAAAGCGTGTTGTCTCAATCTTATTCTATTCTCTCAGCTGTCCGCTTCCCAGGACGATGAACTTAGTGCAGGTGAGCTCTTCCAGTCCCATGGGACCGCGAGCATGTATCTTGTCTGTAGATATGCCGATCTCAGCTCCAAGACCGAACTGATACCCGTCATTGAGCCTGGTGGAGGCATTCACGAACACTGCCGAGGAATCCACCTCCCGCAGAAACCTCATGGCCCTGTCGTAGTTCATGGTGATGATGGAATCGGAATGGGCAGAGCCATAGTTGGCGATGTGCTCCATAGCCTCTTCCATATCCTTCACTACCTTTACGTTCAGGATCAGGTCCAGGTATTCCCTAAAGTAATCCTCTTCTTTCACCCCGGCGACGGCGGGATAGATGGAGCGGGTCTTCGGGCACCCCCGCAGCGATACCCCCGCCTCTTCAAACCGCTTCAGCATAGCCGGCAGAAAACCCTCTGCGATAGCTCCGTCAACGAGCATCGTCTCCATGGCATTGCATGTCCCCGGCCTCTGGACCTTTGCATTAAAACAGATATCTTCCGCCATGAGCAGATCGGCATCCCTGTCCACAAAGACATGACAGACCCCCTTATAGTGCTTCAGCACCGGAATGCGGGAATTCTCCGTCACCGCCCTGATAAGGCCTTCCCCTCCCCTGGGTATGATGAGATCGATGATGCCCTCGAGCTTCAGCATCTCCATGATCGCTTCCCTGTCCGGGATATCGATAAAGGTTATGGCGCCTTCATGGATCCCTTCTGCCTTTGCCACGTCCCGCAGGGTCCTCGCGATGGCCTTATTGGAGTGGATCGCCTCTGAGCCCCCCCGCAGCATGACCGCGTTGCCGGCCTTAAGGCAGAGGCTGGTGGCATCTGCGGTGACGTTGGGCCGCGATTCATAGATGATCCCTATCAGTCCTATGGGAACACGCATCTTCCCGACGGTCATGCCGTTGGGTCTTTTCCACATCCTGATCACCTCTCCCACAGGGTCAGGGAGCTGGGAGACCTCCACGAGTCCCTGGGCCATCTCACCGATCCTCTTTTCGTTCAGCGTAAGCCTGTCGATCAGCGCTTTTGAGAGCCCTTTTTCTTCTGCGAACTTTATATCCTTTCTGTTCTCGGAGACAAGCTCATTCTTCCTTTTTCTCAACGCCTCCGCCATCTTCACCAGGACAAGGTTCTTTTGCGCAGATGAAGCCTTCCCCAGGGACCTCGCCCCGGCCTTTGCTTCCAGCGCCAGATCGATGATGTATTTCTTCATATCCATTGATGCCTCGATGCCTCCCTCGGTGAATGCCGATAAAATTACAATAACGGAACACCATGAAATAATCAATATCTCCTTGCGTACGCCTTGCCTGACCCTTCCTTGACCTTACCCTCACTCTCGTCTTACAATGTCGTATGCCACAGATCAGGGTCCTTCCTGTAGAACTCAGAAACAAAATAGCCGCCGGTGAGGTAATAGAGAGGCCTGCCTCAGTGGTGAAGGAACTCATCGAGAATTCCATTGACGCGGAGAGCACCGAAATACGGATAGAGATCCTGAGGGGAGGCAAAGGCCTCATAAAAGTGGTTGACAACGGTATAGGAATGGACGGGGAGGATGCCCTTTTGTGTCTCCAGCGTCATGCCACAAGCAAACTCAGGAACGAAAAGATCTTTTCCATATCACCACCCTGGGCTTCAGGGGCGAGGCACTGCCTTCTATTGCCTCAGTTTCCAGGATGAAGCTTGTGACGGGGCTGAGAGATGCTCCTTCGGGCGTATCCATTGACATACACGGCGGGGAGATCGGGAGGACAAGGGACTTCCCCTCTATCGGTACCGCCATAGAGATACGGGACATCTTTTTCAATACACCCGCCAGGAAGAAGTTCCTCAAGGCCGACAGCACTGAACTTTTCCACATTATCGACGCGGTCACCAGGGAAGCCCTCTCCCACTGGGATATCGGTTTCCGTCTCTTCACCGACGAGAAGGAGACCATGAACCTGCCCCGGGCATCAGGCCCGAGGGAGAGGGTGCTCCAGATCTATGGGCTGGAGTTCATCGAGGGACTGCTGGAGGTGGTTGCAGAAGGGCACGGTCTTGGGATGAGCGCACTTATCACCAAAGGAGATCATTTCAGGAACAACAAGGCCCATCAGTTCATCTTCGTCAACAGGCGCCCGGTGAAGGACCAGACCGTTTCCCACGCAGTGTATGACGCATACAAAGGGATACTCCCCCATGACCAGCACCCGGTGTTCTTCCTTTTTCTTGAGATAGACCCGGAGAGGGTCGATTTCAATGTTCATCCCACAAAGCGTGAGGTGAGGTTCGAGAACAAACAGGGGATCCACGATTTTGTGAGAGCATATCTGCGGGATGCGATAAAGAAAGAACGGTCCCGTTACGCTGCGCCGTTTGCAGAAACGTCGGGATGGGCGGTATCGGAAATGTCCGTATCATTTGACGCACGTGAAGAACGCGTTTCCCTTCCCTCAGGACACGGAGCGGACCCCCTTTCCGTCAAGGGCGTTCCAGAAACGATGGAGTTTCCCTCTCAGCCGTCCCTCCCCTTCCTCTATCTTGGCGATACCTTCATCGCCATGGCGGGCAGGGGCGGACTGACCCTCATAGACCATCACGCAGCCCACGAAAGAATTCTCTATGAAAGCTTTCTGAAGGGGATAAACCTTGATTCCCATGCTCTGCTTTTCCCGAAGCAGCTGAAGTTGTCGCCCAGGGAATATTCGGTGATACTCGAGGAGAAGACCTTGCTGTCCGAAATGGGAATGGAGATCGATGATTTCGGCCATAATACTCTCATCGTCCGAAGCCTTCCCTATGCCTTAAAGGAAGCAGATATAAGGGGCATACTCTCTGACGTTGCCGCGGCGCTTCTTGAGGGAACACGGCCATTTCAATCGATAAAAGAGGCCCTCGCCGCCCGGATCGCGTGTCACAGCTCGGTGCGCGGGAAAGAGATCCTCCACCGGGAAGAGTTTGAGAGACTCCTTCAACGTCTCGATGCTGCCGAGAATCCTGACCAGTGCCCCCACGGACGGCCCACAAGGATATTCCTTTCCCTTGATGACATGAAAAAGTTGTTCAAGAGGAAGTAACAATGCTCGTATTTAAATAGGGACACATCCCATTTTATTAGCGCAGGAATCTTCTATTGTAGCCTTTTGGTGGTCAAAGAACAGCGAGTGCTGTTGCGCTGGGCTTCATTTACCACAGGCTTCTGAGAGGCAGTGATTTAAAAATGGGATGTGTCCCTATCTATTTCTGAAGGGAAGGCAACTGGAATGTGACGGGAAGGAATATGATAGGATAAGAAATGTCTTCACCAAATAAGGTCATCATCATCCTCGGTCCTACGGGCGTCGGCAAGACAGGGGCGTCCATCCTCCTGGCAAAGGCGATGGATACGGAAATCATCAGCGCCGATTCCATGCAGGTCTACCGGCATATGGACATCGGAACTGCAAAGCCGTCGCAGGAAGAAATGTCCGGCGTGACGCACCATATGATCGATATCGTAGCGCCTTCCGAAACTTTCAGCGCCGGGGAATATATCGATCACCTCATCCCCTTGATTGAAGGTCTCCATAAGCAGGGGAAGATCCCCGTTATCGTGGGCGGAACAGGCCTTTACATCAAGGCGATGACGCGGGGGCTCTTCTCCGGTCCTTCCGCTGACTGGGTCCTGCGGGAAGAACTTCTCTCCGCGGAAGAAAGAGACAGGGGCTGTCTGTACCGCTCCCTTCAGGATCTGGACGCCGATGCGGCGGCAAAGGTGATGCCTGCGGACACGAGGAGGATCGTCAGGGCGCTGGAGGTCTGCCTCAAGGCAGAGACCGGGATCACCGAACTGCAGAAGAATCGTACCAGACCTCTGCCCTACACCTTCATCCTTATCGGCCTCACGAGGCAGAGAAAGGAATTGTATGCACTCATTGAAAAAAGGGTTGACGCAATGCTCGCAAAAGGCCTTGTGGACGAGGTCCGACAGCTCCTCCGTATGAATCCGGGGAAAACTGCCATGCAAGCCATCGGATACAAAGAGATCGCGCTTTTTTTCAGAGGTGAGACCTCCCTTGATGACGCGGTAAAGACCATCAAGAAACGGTCACGGAATTATGCAAAGCGTCAGTTCACCTGGTTCAGGCAGGAAAAAGGCACACAGTGGCTGGACATAACAGGCCTCTTTTCCCACCGAGATATTTACAAAGCTATTGAAATATTTCTCGAAAATCGTTTAACGTAAGAAGAAAAAAAGGGACTCCGGCAGTGGGAGTGTATAAGGGGGGGACCGGTAAGGAGGGTGCGATGTCCAATAACCTGCAAGACAATTTCCTGAATCAACTCAGGAAAGACAAGACTCCCGTGGTGGTGTATCTGGCCAATGGGGTGAGGCTGAAAGGGATGATCAAGGGGTTTGACAGCTTTGTGATCATCCTGAAAGAGTCTACACAGCAGCTCATATACAAACATGCGGTCTCGACCATCGTCCCTGAAAAGGAAGTTGACCTGCGGTTTGAAGAATCATAGAAACCCGGTTCCGACAGTGGACGTCATCATAGAGTGCGAAGGCGGGATCGTTATGATAAAGAGGAAAAATCCTCCCGTGGGTTGGGCTCTTCCCGGCGGGTTTGTGGACTACGAAGAAGACCTTGAGTCTGCCGCTGTCAGGGAGGCGAGGGAAGAGACCGGCCTGGAGGTGGAACTCGTCAGGCAGTTCCACACCTATTCTGCTCCTGAAAGAGACCCGCGGCAGCATACCATCACCACCGTATATATCGCACGGGCATCGGGAAAGCCCCTTGGGGGCGATGACGCTGCAGAGGCACGGCTGTTCTGCGATGACCGTTCTCCCGGAACCCATCGTCTTTGACCATAAACAAATATTGGATGATTATTTCATGAGGAGGTATTAGATGCTCAAAGCAATGCGCAAGCACGCAAAATTTTTCTACGTCCTTTTCTTCATTGTCATCCTTTCCTTCATCTTCTGGGGTGTCGGAACTGTAGACAAGTCCACCGCCGTGCCCATTGCGGAGGTGGGGAAGGAAAAGATAACCCTCGAAGAATACTGGGCTTCTTATGACAGGGCGAGGGAATTCTACCGGAATATCTCAAAAGGCGCTTTCACTGAGGAGATGGAAAAACAGCTGAACCTCAAGAAGAGGGTGTTGGATTCTCTGATCGATGAAATGGTCCTTCTGGCTGAGGCGAAAAAAACAGGGATCCGGGTGAGCGATGAGGAACTGGAGGAAGCGATCCTCAATGACCCCGCATTCACCCGCGACGGCAAATTCAACAAGGACATATACCTCAGAACCCTGCAGCTCAACAGGATGACGCCCGAATATTTTGAGTCCATGAAACGGAAAGAGCTGACCCTCTCCAAAATGCACCGCCTCATCGGAGAGTCCATTGACCTGACCGATGAGGGCATGAAAGATCCTGCCCAGGCCAATGCCCGGCAGGCCGTACTTTCCCGGATGAGGGAACAGGCCGTCAAGTCCTACCTGGAAGGGCTCAAGAAACAGATGAAGATAAAGGTCAACCAGCAGCTTATCGGTTGACGTTACCTTAGTGCTGCTCTGACGGCTTTCACCGCTGCTTCCACTTCGCCGGCGGAGATGGTCCGTGGATCAAGGATGAGAGAATCGCCTCTGATCCGGGCGACGATGGAAGGATCGCCGTTTCTGAGCCTTTCCTCCAGTTCGTTCACCGTGATCTTCCCCGGTCTTATCGAAACGGTAAAAGTGGGGAAGTCAACCTCCGGGAGAGAACCTCCTCCTGCCTGTGAGGAGTCTTTGACGATCTCTATTGCTCCGTCCTTCAGGTCTCTCTTGAGAAGGCCCGCCATCTTCTTTGCCCTTGCCCTGATCTTCTCCGGACCTTCCAGGAGCATCTTCAAGGTAGGTATATTCTCCTTCGCACCTTCCTCATCCGCATACTCAAGAAGGGTCGCCTCCAGTGCTGCCAGGGTGAGCTTGTCTATGCGCACCGCCCTGGTGAGGGGGTGCTTCTGTATCTTTTCGATACATTCTTTCCTCCCCAGGATCACCCCCGCCTGGGGTCCGCCAAGGAGTTTGTCCCCGCTGAAGGTCACAAGGTCGACGCCGCTCTTCACTATTTCACGCACGGAAGGCTCTGTATGGATCCTGTACTCCTTGAGGTCGACAAGACAGCCGCTTCCCAGATCATACATCACCGGGATGTTACAGCCGTGCCCGAAGGCCACAAGCTTTTCGATGGGGACATCCTCTGTGAATCCGCTCATACGGTAATTGGACTGATGGACCTTGAGAAGAAGGGCGGTGCGCTCATTCAGGGCATTCTCATAATCGTGGAGATGGGTCTTGTTGGTCGTCCCCACTTCCTTCAGCACCGCGCCGCTCAGGGCCATCACATCCGGGACCCTGAAAGAACCGCCGATCTCCACCAGCTCTCCCCGGGAAACAATGACCTCTCTTTCTTTTGCCAGGGCGCTCAAACAGAGGAAGACCGCTGCTGCATTATTGTTCACGGCAAAGCCGTCCTCTGCGCCGGTAATCTCCCTCAGGAGCTTCTTGAGATGGGTGTACCGCTTCCCCCGTTTCCCCGCTCCGAGGTCGTACTCGAGATTCGAATACCGGGTGGCGACCCTTGTCACATTCTCCATCACCCTCGGTGAAAGGATGGAACGGCCGAGGTTCGTATGGATGACGATTCCCGTTGCATTGATGACCGGTCTAAGACTGAGGGAGGACAATGTCTCGACCCGCACGTTGATGTCAGGGACCATGCTTTCAACCGAAACATCCGCGGTCGTCCCTTCCAGGATCTCCTTTCTCCTGAAGTCTATGCCCTCTCTGATGGCGGCAAGGACATATCTCCTTGGATGCGTCCTCAGCCACCCGATCCCAGCCCCGCTCTTGAGGACTTCGTCCACTGAGGGAAGGCTCGACAATAAGTGCTGTTTTCTTTCCATAGGCCGGAGAGCGCTCTCCTTACTCTTGTCCTTCGTCGATGACATACGTTACCGTCACCTTCAGGTCCTTGCGAAGGGAATGGTAGACCGAGCAATATTTGTCCTGGGAAAGGGAGATGGCCCTATCCATTTTCCTGGGCGTGATATGTTTCCCGGCAATGTGGATCACCATCTCTATGGCCTTATAGTATTGGGGAGGCGTGGGGTTCCTCTCCCCGGAGATATCGATCCTGCATTTCGAAATCACCGCCTTCATCTTCTGAAGAAAAGAGACAACGTCGATCGCGAGACAGCCGGCGACGCTCATCAGCAGACTTTCCGTGGGGATGCATCCCCACTGGGCCTGCGCATCAAAGTCGATTTCGTATCCCCGCTGCGTCCTGCCGAGGAATATCAGGTCTTTGTCCCAGGTCAGCGTGCCCTTGTTCACTGGCATGATCTTCCCCTTGTATCCCTCCAGGGATTGTTCCAATGACTCAGCGTCTCTGTCTTCAGTAATACTCACTGTTTCCTCCCGAAGATCACTGTCCGAAGAATGAGGACAAAACAAAGCAGCTTCCTCTCTATTCAAAATATGCTTATTATATAGCATAACGGCAAAAGACTGTAAAGACTGCATTCTTTCCCTCTTGCCGCCCCACTTGCCGCATCTCTTGATAAACAGTGCCCTTTTGCATAGAATAACCCATGCGCTACGTGATCCTCGGCACAGCAGGCCATATCGACCACGGCAAAAGTTCCCTTGTGAAGGCCCTCACCGGCATCGATCCCGACCGCCTGAAGGAAGAAAAGGAGCGGGGGATCACCATCGACCTCGGATTTGCCGATCTCACCTACCCCGACGGTCTCACCGTGGGGATCGTGGACGTCCCCGGGCACGAGCGCCTCGTCCGGAACATGCTTGCCGGGGCAGGGGGTATTGACCTGGTGCTCCTTGTCATTGCCGCAGACGAGGGCATCATGCCCCAGAGCCGTGAACATCTCGCCATCTGCAATCTGCTCAAGATCAAATCAGGCCTCATCGCCGTCACCAAGGCGGACCTTGTTGAAAAAGACTGGCTGCACCTTGTGATGGACGAGGTGCGCGGCTTCGTGAAAGGAACGTTCCTCGAGGGCGCAGAGATCACTCCCGTCTCTTCCAAGACCGGAGAGAATCTGGATCTCTTGAAAGAAAAGATACGGGAGGTTGCACTCAGGGTCGAGCCGAAACCGGAGAAGGAGATCTTCAGGCTTCCCATAGACAGGGTATTCACCCTGAAGGGCTTCGGCACCGTGGTGACCGGCACCGTAGTCTCAGGAACGCTTTCGCTGGACGAGACGGCAGAGGTACAGCCTTCCGGCATCAGCGCCAAGGTGAGAGGGCTCCACAGCCACGGCAAGGCGATCCGGACCGCCCGTGCAGGACAGCGGGTGGCGATCAACCTCCAGGGGGTGAACAAGGAGGACCTGCGGCGCGGCGATGTGGCAGTGACCCCGAAGAATATTCAACCATCCCGCATCATTGATGCACGCATAGACCTTCTCGCTGAAGTATCGCCGCTCAAGACCAAGAGCCTTGTACATTTCCATATCGCCACGTCAGAAACCATCGCCAGGGTCATACTCTACAACAGGGATGAACTGAACGCGGGGGAATCCTGTTACTGTCAATTGCGCCTGGACGAACCGGTGGTGGCCCTTTCCGGGAGACCGCTTCATCGTGAGGAGATTTTCTCCTGTTCTGACCATCGGCGGCGGAACAGTTCTCGATCCCTCGCCTGACAGAAGAAGGCGCAAGGATTCCACAGCAGACCTTGATATCCTTGAAACTGGCTCCCTCCCTGAAAAAATAGCGGCGAAGGTGAAGAAGGCAGGGTTGAAGGGAATGAACGTATCCTCCATCACCGGATGGATAAAGGCGGAAATTCCGGCCATCGAGCAATCCCTCGGCCGGTTGAAGTCCCAGGGCCTCCTCATACAGCTGGGCGACACCCTTTTCCAGCAGGACATTTATAGCGGGTTTTCCAGGAGCATCGCGGAAGCGCTCGACGGCTTCCACAAAAAAAATCCCCTAAGCCCCGGCATGCCCAAAGAAGAGCTTCGGGCCCAGATGAGGATGCGTCAGGATATCTGGGGAAATTGGCTCAGTTCGCTGGACAGCGTGGTAGTGGACAAGGAAGTGGTAAGGCTCAGGAGCTTCATGACTGCCTCGTCCGGGTCTTCTCCCTCCGCTTCAAAGATCCGCGAAACCCTTGAAAGAGCGAAATTTCAGCCTCCCGCAAAGGAAGAGCTTGCTGAAAGCCTCGCTCTTCCCCCAAAGACGGTAACGGATATGCTCAAGCTCATGGGCAAGGAAGGTACGCTCGTGAGGATCAATGATTCCATGTATATTACTGCAGCTGCATATAAGGAGCTCATCTCTTTGCTCAGGGCCTTCTTTGGGAAGAAGCCGGAGATGACCGTGGCGGAATTCAGGGACATCCTCGGAACGACCAGGAAGTACGCCCTGCCCTTTCTGGAATATCTGGATTCCAACAACATAACGCTCAGGGTGGGTGATGTCAGGAAATTCCTCCTGAAATGAAGAATGAGGAGGGAAAATGGTGGGCAGTCGCAGAATCGAACTGCGGACACGAGGCTTTTCAGGCCTCTGCTCTACCGACTGAGCTAACTGCCCGTGCTATCAACTATAATCATTGGCGCTTTTTGTTGTCAAGGATGGTGAAGGAATACGCGTGCCTGTCGTCATTCCTGCGACGAGTGAAGGTGGCGTAATGGAACTGAAAAAGAATGTAGGCGCATATGGACCGGCAGCCCTCTCCGGCGTTTTACTCATTCTTGCCTTCCCCACCTTTGATCTCTATCCCCTGGCATGGGTCGCCCTTGTGCCCCTTCTCGCTCTCCCTCTGGGACAAGAAACCAACAGCGGCTTTCATCAGCGGCGTGATCACGGGTGTCTTCTATTTCTTCGGCACCCTTTATTGGATATACCACTCCATCACGCATTATGGGTCGCTGCCTCTTCCGCTCAGTGTCGGCCTGGTCGTTCTGCTCAGTCTCTATCTCGGGCTCTATCCCGGCCTGTTCGCCCTGATCTTTTCCCTCAAGATCAAGACGTCACGGCTCCCTGCACTCCTGCTGGCCCCTGTCTTCTGGGTAACACTCGAGTTTATCCGTGCTTACGCCCTCACCGGCTTTCCCTGGTCGAGCATAGGATATTCCCAATACCGTTTTCTCTACGGCATCCAGTTTGCTGACATCACAGGAATTTATGGCGTCTCTTTTATCGTGCTTGCGGTGAACGGCGCCGTTGCTGATGTGTTCATAGCAAAAAGACGAAGGGCTGAGATGCCTCTTTTCCCCTTGACCCACACCCTCGCCGGCTTTGTCGCCTTCGGTACGGTCCTGCTTCTCATTTTCGGCTACGGATATTGGAGAATTCACCAGGAGCGCCCCGGAGCGTCCCTCAGGGCAAGCATCGTTCAGGGGAATATCGAACAGGACAGGAAATGGGCGCCGGCCTATCAGGAAGAAGTCACGGCCATATACAGGGAATTGGCCGCCGCTGCTGCTGCCTCATCCCCTTCTTTGATCATCTGGCCGGAGACCGCTGTGCCGTTTTATTTCGGCTACGATGCTGCCCGTTCGGATGCTCTTGTGGCGTTCCAGCGCCAGTTGAATTCCTATCTCCTTTTCGGAAGCGTCATGGTGAAGAGCCCTCCTTCCGCGCAGAATCCCGCACTCCTCACCAACAGCGCAGTGCTCCTTGACAGGGAAGGAAATGTCTCCTATATTTATGATAAAATACATCTTGTCCCCTTTGGAGAGTATGTTCCCCTGAGGAGTCTTCTTTTCTTTGTCGACAAGCTCGTTGCCGGCATCGGCGACTATGAATCGGGCGACAAGGTGATTAAGGCAAACACGGCTGTCGGCAGTTTCGCGACCTTTGTCTGTTACGAGATCATATTCCCGGGACTTGTGAGGAAATTTTATTCCAGGGATGGGGATTTTATCGTGACGATTACCAATGACGCCTGGTTCGGGAGGACCACCGGTCCTTATCAGCACTTCAGTATGGCTGTTTTCAGGGCGATAGAGAACAGAAAGCCGGTGCTCCGTGCCGCGAACACCGGCATTTCCGGTTATATCGACAGCAACGGGCGAATTTCCCGCGTGACCCCACTCTTTGAAAGACGGGTGGAAACCCTTGATATCAGGACGGACAAGAGCAGGAGCTTCTATTCACGGTACGGAGATATATTCTCCTATCTCTGTATTGTTGCCCTGCTCCTCTTATTACTCTAAAAAATTGGAGGTATGGTATGCTGCGCATTGACGAAATAAGGCAGGAACTTCTCAATCTCAGGCTGAAGACCGAGGCACTGAGAGGTTATCTTTGATGTCCGGGGGCTTAGGGAAAAGATAGAACACCTCCAGAGCGAACTTGCCCTGGAGTCCTCCTGGACGTCACCGCATCGGCTGCACGAACTGCAGAAGAAAAAGGCGGTCCTCGAAAACATCCTTTCCCCTTTTGACGCCGTTGACGAAAAACTCTCCTACCTGGAAAATTCCCTGGATATCCTGGAAGAAGAAGGAGGAGATGCCTTTTTCAAAGAGATCCATGAGGAGATAGAAGACCTCAGGGAGTCCATTAAGACCATAGAGCTGAGACACCTTCTTTCCGGCGAGATGGACATCAACAATGCCATCATGACGATCCATCCAGGCGCAGGGGGAACGGAAAGCCAGGACTGGGCGCAGATCCTCATGAGGATGTATCTGAGATGGGCCGAAAAAAAGGGGTTCACCACCCAGATCATTGATCTTCTGCCCGGTGAAGAAGCAGGAATAAAAAGTGTCACCATAACGGTTTCAGGCCCTTACGCCTACGGATATCTGAAAGCGGAAGCCGGCGTTCACCGCCTCGTGAGGATATCTCCCTTTGATGCGAACAAGCGCCGACACACCTCCTTTTCTGCGGTCCTCATATTTCCCGAGATCGAGGAAGATATGGATGTGAATATCAATGAAGATGATTTGAAGATCGATACCTACCGGGCGTCGGGGGCGGGCGGGCAGCATGTGAACAAGACATCTTCCGCCGTCAGGATTACCCATCTGCCCACGGGCATTATTGTGGCCTGCCAAAATGAACGGTCTCAGCACAAGAACAAAGCCACGGCAATGAAGATTCTAAAGGCAAGGATATACGATCTTCAGCTGAGGGAGCAGGAAAAAAGGATGGAAGGCATTGTTGGGGACAAGAAAGGCATATCGTGGGGAAATCAGATCAGGTCCTATATCCTTCAGCCTTACCGGCTTGTGAAAGATCACAGAACCGATATCGAGGTCGGCAATGTGGATGCGGTTCTTGATGGGGATATTGATAGATTTATCGATGCGTACTTGAGGGAGATGAGCAAGGTGGCGTAGTGCTCTTCTTCTACTTTTTATATAAGTATTATAGAAATAGTAGTAGGAGCGGTTAAAAAGTGTGGAGAACCGGAAGAGCGAGGAAACAAGCCGGGGGGAAAAGGCAACGGGTGTGGATAGTTCGGGTATTTTTCATGCGTCTTTGTTAAATGTTTTTCCCAATTTCAGTTCGACACACGTTCTTCACAGGCAGCCTTCAATCTTCTTGCCAAGGGGGTGGGGATAAGGTATAATATTTTGCCCACAGGGGGGTAGTTATTAACACGTTGTTAGTAAGTTGTGAATAAAAAAGGCCCTTTTAAATAATACTGATCTTAACAGCGCCAGGGAAACCATGCCTTTGGAAGACATATGGAATAAGAGTCTCTCTATCATCGAAAAAAAAGTGGGCGCCAATGCATTTGAGCTCTGGTTCAAACCCATTAAGCTCACCCAGATGAAAGAACAGGTCGCGACACTGGAAATTCCCAACAGGTTTTTCAGGGACTGGGTGGAAGACTATTACCCCAATCTTATCAGCGAGGTCATGGAGGAGATCGTCGGGTCTCCGGTAACCCTGAAGTTCAAGATAGCGGAGAAAGAAGATTCTGCGATCAAGAAGATCGATGCGCGTCTTGAGGGGCGGCGGCAGCGACTTGCCAGCAAAGGGATCTATCTGAATCCGAAGTATACCTTCAGTAATTTTATTACCGGACAGAGCAATCAATTTGCCCACGCTGCTGCAGTAGCGGTGTCGGAATCCCTGGGGATGGTATACAACCCCCTGTTCGTTTACGGCGGGGTCGGCCTCGGAAAGACACACCTCATTACCGCCATCGGCAATAAGGTTGCGGACAAAAGGCATGATTACAATATTCTCTACGTTTCTTCGGAACAGTTCACCAACGAATTCGTAGCTGCAATGAGACATGGGAAAGCCGAAGAGCTCAAGGGGAGATACAGGAACCTCGACCTCCTCCTCATTGATGACATCCAGTTCATCGAGGGCAAGAGCGGAACCCAGGAGGAGTTATTTCACACCATTAACGCCCTTTACGAGAGGCAGAAGCAGATTGTGCTCTCCAGCGACAGGCCCCCGAAGGAGATCAAGAATATCACCGACAGGCTCAGGTCGAGATTCAGTATGGGTCTCATCGCGGACATACAACCGCCCGAGGTCGAACTGAGGATGGCGATCATCCAGAAGAAAGCGGAGACGGAAAGGATCCATCTCACGAGCGAGGTGATCTATTATCTTGCCTCGAAGATCAAGTCCAATATCAGGGAACTTGAGGGGAGTCTCATACGGCTCGGCGCCCAGGCTTCCCTCACCGGCGAGGCCATTGATGTCCCCATGGCAAAGCACATGCTCAAGGACATCATCTCGGACGAAGACCGGCCGGTAACCATTGACCAGATACAGAAGACCATCGCGGAATTCTTTTGCATCAAGCACCAGGAGATGAAGTCGAAGAAGAGGACAAAAGAGATCGCGATCCCCCGCCAGGTCGCGATGTATGTCTGCAAACAGCTCACGGAGTCGTCCTTGAGTGATATCGGAAAGAACTTCGGAGGGAAAGACCATGCCACGGTCATTTACGCGTGCAGGCAGATCGAAGACAGAAGGTCGAAGGATGAAGATTTCAATAAGAAGATCGAAAGTCTCTTAAAACGGATAAAAGGATAGTAAGGAGGTCGTATGAAGCTGAGCATTTCGAAGGACGAGATTCAGGAGAAGCTGTCGAATATCCAGAACATCGTGGAGAAGAGAAACACCATGCCGATCCTCAGTCATTTTCTCCTTGAAGCGGGGAAGAAGGGCACGCATATCGTGGCAACGGACCTCCAGATAGCGATAAAAGAGCCTCTTGCGGCAACGGTCCAGAGCGAAGGGAAACTCTGCATCCCTGCCAGGAAACTCTTCGAGATCGTGAAGGAGGCGGAGGGAGATATCACCATAGAGTCCGAGGACGAAACGTGGATAAAGGTATCCTTTGGAAAATCCCGGTTTCGACTTGCCTGTCTCCCCTCCGGGGAATTCCCTGCATGGCCGGGGGTGGAGAGCGCCGCGGAGATCCGGTTCAGCATAGACGCTCTCTCGGAGATGATCGAAAAGACCATTTATGCCGCAGGGGAAACGGATACCAGGTACACGCTCAATGGCCTGTTATTTCATATAAAGCCCGGGGACGAGAATATCATGGTCGTCGGAACGGACGGACACCGTCTCGCCCTTCTCCGGAAGGGACTGGAGGCAAAGGTCACGGATGAAAAAAAGGTGATCGTGCCGAGGAAGGCGGCGGCCGAACTGAGAAGGTTCTTTGGCGGTTCGGAGAGCGTTTCTGCTATAATAGGAAAGAACCATATTCTCTTTAAAATCGGGGATGTCCATTTCCTGGTGAGGCTGATTGAAGGTTCGTATCCCAACTATGAGCAGGTAGTGCCCCCCTCCAACGAAAAGAAGGTCGTGGTGAGCAGGGAAGACTTTCTCAGAACACTCAGGAGGGTGTCCATAATGTCCAGGGAAAGGAGCAATGCCGTGAGGGTCGATATTGCGGGTGGCGCCCTGGCGGTCTCCTCTTCCAATCCCGACATAGGTGAGGCGAGGGATGAGATAAGTGTGGAATATGGAGGGGAAGATATATCCGCGGGCTTTAACGCGCGGTATCTCATGGATGCGCTGGGGGCCATGACCGCTGAGAGGGTGGTCTTTGCCCTTCAGGACCCGCTGAGCCCCACCCTGCTGACGGAGGAAGGGAAAGAGGAGTATAAGTGCGTTGTCATGCCGATGAGGATTTAGCCTTGGCGAAATAAAGAATGGGTCAAGGGGTCCGGGATGCACGTGGTCACAGTGAGACGTGAACCCCGGATCCCCCGAATCCCTTCGATTATTCTGAAGCACAAAATAAACTGACAGAGGATCCATGGAAGAAAAAATTACGAACGAGGAAGAGAAAGAATCATACGGAGCTGAGGATATAAAAATACTCAAAGGGCTGGACGCGGTGCGGAAAAGGCCGGCAATGTATATCGGGTCCACCGGTCCTGAAGGACTGCACCATCTCGTCTACGAGGCAGTGGACAACAGTGTGGATGAGTCCCTGGCAGGGTTCTGCAATAACATCGATGTCATCCTCCAGCACGACAAGAGCTGCACGGTCATTGATGACGGCAGGGGTATCCCCACAGGGCCGCACCCGGGGGACACTGAAGGGCGTACTGCCGCTGAAGTGGCGCTCACGGAGCTCCATGCGGGGGGAAAGTTCGAATCGAAAGCATACAAAATATCCGGCGGGCTGCACGGAGTGGGGATCTCTGTGGTGAACGCCCTTTCCGAGTGGCTCGAAGTGGAGATAAAACAGAACGGGCAGGTCTTCCAGCAGCGGTTTGAGAGGGGGAAACCCACAGGCCCTCTCACCGTGGGGGGCAAGACGAAGAGCAGGGGCACAAAAGTCACTTTCAAGCCCGATCCCGAGATATTCGAAATGACGGATTTCAGCTATGATGTGCTGTCCCAGCGGTTGAGGGAGCTGGCCTTCCTCAACCGGGGGCTGAAGATAACGATCCTCGACGAGCGGGTGGATAAGAGGCAGGAGTTCATTTATAAAGGGGGCATCGTCTCTTTCGTGGAACACCTCAATAAGAACAAGACGCCCCTCCATCCGAAACCGGTCTACATCTCAGGGGAAAAGGACGGCATCTTTGCCGAGGTTGCCCTCCAGTACAACGACGGGTACGCGGAGGCGATCTACACCTTCGCCAACAATATCAATACCAGGGAAGGGGGAACCCATCTGATAGGGTTCAAGTCCGCCCTCACAAGGACCGCCAATAATTATGCCACTTCCTCGGGACTTTCGAAGAACGGGAAAGAAGGTCTCTCCGGAGATGATATCAGGGAAGGCTTGACCGCGGTCGTGAGTGTGAAGCTCACCAATCCCCAGTTCGAGGGCCAGACAAAAATGAAGCTGGGCAACAGCGAAGCGAAGGGGATTGTGGAATCCATCGTAAATGACACCCTCTCGACCTTTTTTGAGGAGAATCCGTCCATCGCGCGGAAGATCATCGAAAAGGCTGTTCAGGCTGCCCGTGCGCGCGAGGCGGCGAGGAAGGCAAGGGAACTTACGAGGAGAAAGGGTGCACTGGAAGACACCGGCCTCCCGGGCAAGCTGGCCGATTGTTCCGAGAAAGACCCTGCGCTGAGCGAGCTCTTCATTGTAGAGGGCGAATCAGCAGGGGGCTCTGCAAAACAGGGCAGGGACCGCCGGCTGCAGGCGATCCTCCCCCTCAGGGGCAAGATCCTCAACGTCGAAAAGGCCCGCTTTGACAAGATGCTCGGCCATGAGGAAATACGGATCCTCATCACCGCCCTGGGAACGGGGATCGGCGGTGATGATTTTGACATAGGGAAGATCAGATACCACAAGGTCGTGCTTATGACGGATGCGGATGTTGACGGCGCCCACATCAGGACCCTTCTGCTCACCTTTTTTTACCGGCAGATGCCGCAGCTTATCGAGAACGGCTACCTCTATATCGCCCAGCCCCCCCTTTTCAAGGTGAAGAGGGGCAGGACCGAGCGGTATATCCAGAGCGAGACAGAACTCCAGAACATGCTCTTTGAACTGGCGGCAGATGATAGTTCCCTTCTGATAAAGGGACAGGAAGTGAAAGGCAAGGCCCTCATTCCGTTCCTGAAACGCCTTCTGAATTTCGAAAATCTGATAGAGTGGTTCGAAAAAAGGAGAAAAGATTCACGCCTTCTCAGGGCGCTTCTTGCCGAGGGTATCAACAAGGTGGTCCTGAAAGACAGAAAGGGCATGGCCGGGCTCATCGAGAAGATCAAGGTTCTGGTTCCGGACATGAAAGCCGGAGATATGTATGAAGACGAGGAACACGAAGGGTTCGGGATTGAGATGCGCCGTCACACCGGCAAGCTCATCCTCGACACGAACCTCCTCCTTTCCCCTGAGTTCAGGGAACTGGAGAACAAAGTACAGCGCTATCAAGGACCTGGGAACCCCGCCTTATAAGGCAATCACCAAAGACGGGCAGAAAGAGATGGCAACAACAAGCGACCTCCTTGCATATGTCTTTGAAACAGCGCGAAAGGGGCTCTCCATTCAGCGGTACAAAGGCCTTGGCGAGATGAACCCCCAGCAGTTATGGGAGACCACCATGGACCCTGACAAGCGTACCCTGCTCCAGGTAAGCGTTGAGGATTCTGTGCAGGCCGACCAGATATTCACGATCCTCATGGGCGATCAGGTGGAACCGCGCAAGGACTTCATCGTGAAACACGCCCTCGAGGCAAGGAATATAGACATTTAGCAGCGAGAGCTATAGCTATGATGGGTACAGGGAAAGCTCAGTCTCAATCCCACCAGAGAGGGTGGGGGCCGTATATCCAGTAGCGTGACGGGGGATAGTGATACGATTCTTCCTCCCATAGGTGGTATCTGCTTTATCTCGAAAAGGGGATAGGCGAACCCCCCCTCATCCGCAGCGCCCTTGTGCATCCGGACAAACTCGGCCGCAAGAGTGAACTTCCTCCCCTTATAGTAGATCAGCGGATCGATGGCACCACTCCCCTTGGGAAAAGCGGCGAGATATCCCTCGCCCTCGTTCCCTGTGAGGTAACCCTGCGAATCGACTGATACGTAAATGGCCTCTATAAGGGACCCTTCCGGTGTCACAGTGGTGCCCGTAATGATCCCTCCGAGGATCATCAGTTTCCCCTTATAAAGATCAGGGTGCGCCCGCACCTCTAACAGCGGCACGTTCCTGATGCCCGTGTCCATGAGGTCATTCCTGATGACAGGGGCGCAGCCGGCAAGAGACACGCCGGCGAGGAGCAAGAGTATCGGTACGATAGAGGCCCTTTTCATGTTCTTAGTTTACCATGATTGCCGTGCGGAGTTTGCAGCCCGTGAATTTTCACCACTATCAAAATCCCAACAGTAAGTGCGCAAATCTCCTGTTTTCGCCCTTCTTGGTGATACTATAGCATACAGAAGACGGTCGATGAAACGGGATACGAGTCAGTACAATAACGACTTTTTTATTGCAGGAGATACCCTGCAGGGTATCTTTACTTTCCCTCTCAAAAAGAGCGTATTTTTGGCTCTAAAATTTCTGCCGATGTGTTAAAATAACTGGATTTAAGAACGAGAGGAAGGGGATCCATTTCGATGGCAAAGGTACCGGTAAACATAGAAGAGCAGATGAAGGTGAGCTACCTCGATTACGCCATGAGCGTGATCATCGGACGGGCGCTGCCCGAGGTGAGGGATGGGCTGAAACCCGTCCAGAGGAGAATACTCTATGCCATGTTCAAGGAAGGACTCCTCCCCGGGAAGAAGTATTCCAAGAGCGCCGGTGTCGTCGGAGAGGTGCTGAAAAAATATCATCCCCATGGCGATTCTGCTGTGTACGACGCCATGGTGAGACTTGCACAGGACTTCAACCTGCGGTATCTGCTTGTGGACGGCCAGGGGAATTACGGCTCTATTGACGGGGATCCCGCTGCTGCATACCGGTACACCGAGGCAAGGCTTGCAAAGATCGCGGAAGAGCTCCTGGCGGACATCGAGAAGGAGAACCGTAGACTTCACCCCAAATTTCGATGAAACAACCGAAGAGCCGGTGGTGCTTCCTTCCAGGATCCCCAATCTCATCATCAACGGCTCCTCAGGGATTGCCGTGGGCATGGCGACGAATATCCCGCCCCACAATCTCGGCGAGATCATTGACGGTCTGGTGATGCTCCTGAAAGACCCGAATGTTTCTGTGGAGGATCTCATGACCGCAGTGAAAGGACCGGATTTCCCCACGGGCGGAATAATCCATGGCACCACCGGGATAAGGGACGCATATGAGAGGGGCCGGGGGATCATCAAGGTCAGAGCAAGGGCGAGGATCGAGCGGGAGCATAGGGGTGGAGAGAACATTATCATCACCGAGCTCCCCTATCAGGTGAACAAAGCAAGGCTCATAGAGAAGATGGCAGAACTCGTGAGGGAAAAGAAGATAGAGGGGATATCCGACATAAGGGATGAGTCCGACAGGGACGGCATCAGGGTCGTCCTTGAGCTGAAACGCGGCGAGATGGCAGAGGTGGTCCTCAATAACCTCTACAAGCATACCCAGATGGAGACGACCTTCGGCATCATCATGCTGGCCATCGTCGGCGGAAAGCCAGAGGTCCTGAATCTCCAGGCCGTGCTGAAACACTTCCTGCGTCACAGGAAAGATGTCGTCCTCCGGAGGACACGGTATGAACTGAGAAAGGCGGAGGAAAGGGCCCATATTCTCGAAGGACTAAAGATCGCCCTTGACCATCTCGACGAGATCATCGCCCTCATAAGGGCATCGAAGAGCCCTGAGGAGGCAAGACAGGGATTGATGTCCCACTATCCTCTTACCGAGATCCAGGCCCAGGCGATCCTGGATATGAAACTCCAGAGGCTCACCGGTCTCGAGCGCGAAAAGATCATCGCCGAGTACAAGGAAGACGCTGAAGGAGATAGAGAGACTGAAGGCGATCCTGGGAAGCGAAGCCCTGGTTTCGAAGATCATCAGGGACGAACTCCTGGAGATAAAGACAAAGTATGCGGATGAGAGAAGGACGGAGATCTCCGAGGAGACGAAAGAGATCACCATTGAGGACCTCATCACTGAAGAGGAGATGGTGATCACCTTTTCCCATCAGGGGTATATCAAACGGAACCCCCTGAGCGCCTACAGAAGCCAGAGGCGTGGAGGCAAGGGGCTCATGGGCATGGAGACCAAAGAGGAGGATTTTGTTGAGCAGCTTTTCATTGGCTCCACCCACGACTATATGCTCTTCTTCAGCAACCTTGGACGGCTCTACTGGCTCAAGATATACCAGATCCCCGAAGCGGGGCGCGCGGCAAAGGGCAAGGCCCTCATCAATCTCCTTTCCCTCTCAGAGGGGGAGAGAATAACCACAGCACTCCCCGTGCGCGACTTCACCGAAGGCTATCTCGTGGTCTTCACCAAGAACGGCGTGGTGAAGAAGACCCTTTTGGAGGAATACAATAACCCCAGGGGCAAAGGGATCATCGCCGTGACCCTGGAGGAAGGGGATGAACTCATTACGGTGAGGAAGACCGACGGAAGGAGCGACTTCATCATCGGCACGAAGGAAGGCCTTTCCATCAGGTTCAATGAGGAGGATGTGAGGCCCATGGGAAGGACCG
Organism: Nitrospirota bacterium; assembly: GCA_963699545.1. Classification (GTDB taxonomy): domain Bacteria; phylum Nitrospirota; class Thermodesulfovibrionia; order Thermodesulfovibrionales; family UBA9159; genus JAMCQB01. The sequence continues at coordinate 331,060 of CAVOUE010000003.1, forward strand.
CCAAGGGTGTCATCGGTATACGCCTCCTCAAAGGGGATGAGGTGGTTTCCGCGGAAGTGGTCGAGACGAACACCGCGCTGCTCACCGTTACTGAAAAGGGGATCGGCAAGAGGACAAAGCTCGAGGAATACCCTGTGCAGGGGAGGGGCGGAAAGGGTGTCATCTCCATAAAACTTACCGAGAAGGGCGGAAAGGCAGTCGGCCTCATGCAGGTGAGGGACGAGGATGAGGTGGTGATGATCGCCAATACCGGAAAGCTCATCAGGACCGTCGCCGGCAATATCTCCATTCACGGCAGGAACACCCAGGGGGTGAAACTCATGGATATGGAAGAGGGTGACCGGATCGTGAGCATGGGCAGGGTTGCAGAAAAAGATTAGCTGAGAACGTGCGCCGTCCTCCGCACGCTACACAGTTACAGTCTTCCCTTCGTGCTCGGCAGCCCTCTTCTCGCCGGGTCTATCGAAACAGCCTCTCTGAGGGCCCGGCCGAATGCCTTGAAGATCGCCTCGAAGATGTGGTGGTGGTCCCTGCCGTAGTTTACGATGACATGGAGGTTCATCATGGCATGGTTCGACACAGACCGGAAGAAATCTTCAAAAAGCGAGAACTCCAGTCCCCTCGCTGTGGCACGGGGCTGCTTCACCTTGTAGACAAGATATGGTCTTCCGCTGAGGTCGATCACCACCTGCGCGAGACTTTCATCCATGGGGACAGTCGCAGTGCCGTACCGCCTGATCCCCCCCTTTTCTCCCAGGGCCTTCTTGATGGCGTCTCCGAAAACAATGCCCAGGTCCTCCATGAGATGATGATAGTCTATCTCGATATCCCCTGATGCCCTGATGTCCAGGTCTATCTGACTGTGAAAGGAGAGAAGGACGAGCATATGGTCCAGGAAGGGGATGGAGGTGTTGATGGTGTTCTTCCCCTTTCCGTCAAGGTTCATGCTGACGGAAATGTCCGTTCTCCTTCGTCTTTCTCCCGACCCTTGCCTTTCTCATGCATCGCCTCCTGTACGAGCTGGGACTTCCCTCTCAATAGCTCAATTATACATGAACAGCCCTTAAAATGGCAGGGAACCAGGGGGAATGATGTATAATCTAGGGCAGGCAGAAAAATCACATCCATGGAGTCAAACATGAAAACAATACGCTGTATCCTTTTCATCATGTATCTTTTTCTTATCGCCACCCCCGCGGCAGAAAGCGCCGATGCCCAGTTTTATTTCGACAGAGGGGGGAACTACCTGAACGAAGGACAGATTGACAATGCCATCAAAGACTACACCCAGGCCATCTCCCTCAGTCCCAAGTTCGCCGAGGCATACTACAACCGGGGCCAGGCATACTACCGCAAGGGACTCTATGACGAGGCGATCGGTGATTTCAGCAAGGTCGTGGACCTCATGCCGAGCAGTGCGGAGATATATAACCTTCGGAGTCTTGCCTATTACAAAAAGGGCAGGTACCTTGATGCTATCGATGACGAGACAAAGGCCATCTCCCTCAATGCAGGCTTCGTTGTCGCCTACCATAACCGCGGCATCGCCTATGCAAAGAACGGGCAGTACGACGAGGCCATTGCCGACTATAACAGAGCTCTCAGCCTCAGGCCGGACTATATCGAAGCCTATTTCTCTCGGGGTGTTGCCTATGTGAGAAAGGCATCATCTGATTTCCAGAGGGCGTGTGAAAAGGGGAACAAACTGGCCTGCGATAACTTCAAGCAGCTTTCACAGTAGCAACGAGACGAACAGACCAAAAGGCAAAGAAAAACCTGGAAGCTGAGAGCTGACAGGTACAAGCTCTCAGCCCTTTGCTATGCTGCTGTCAGCACCTTCAGTGCCTTGAGTCGTGAAGGATGTTTTAGTTTTCTCAGGGCCTTAGCCTCGATCTGCCGCACCCGTTCCCTGGTGATGGAAAGATGCTTTCCCACCTCTTCGAGCGTGTGGTCCCTGTCAACGCCTATCCCGAACCTCAGGCGTATCACCTGCTCCTCCTTAGGATTCAGGGTTTTGAGGAGCCCGATCATGTTCTCGGTCAATTCACCTGCCTCCGAATTGTCGAAGGGCGACAGGGCGTTCTTGTCGCCAATGAAGTCTGCCAGTTCAGTGTCCTCATCACCCACCGGGGTCTGGAGTGCAATGGGGTCCTGCACCGACCTGAAGGCCTCTTCGACCTTCTGGGGAGTAACGCCGAGGTACTTGGCGAGTTCGTCATTGTTCGGCTCCTTGCCGAGCTGCTGAGAGAGTTCCCTGGATGCCTTGGTGACCTTGTTGTAGAACTCCATCATGTGTACGGGAACCCTTATGGTCTTTGTCTGGTCGATAAGCGCCCGGGTGATGGCCTGCCGTATCCACCAGGTTGCATACGTACTGAACTTAAAGCCCTTCTCATACTTGAACTTGTCCACCGCCTTCATGAGGCCGATGTTCCCTTCCTGGATCATGTCGAGCAGGGAAAGTCCCCTGTTCACATAGTTCTTGGCTATATTCACCACCAGTCTCAGATTCCTGGTTATCAGTTCATTTGTTGCTCCATCAACCAAGGCCCTGGCCCGGGAGATCTTTTCCCAGCGGGATCTCAACTCCTCAACCCCGGTTCCGGCTTCAGATTCCACCTTCTTGTAGGTGGCCCGGATCCTCTGTGCAAGGGCGGAGAGCTTTAAAGGGTTCATCCCCTTGTTCTTTTTTCCCCGTATCAGTTTCTGAAGGTCTTTCAGTGTGCCATATCGGGCGATCTCCCTGTCTGCCGCAGCAATCCTCTCCATAAGGCCATCGAATATGCTCAGGCTCCTGTTGAGGGCCTCTTCAGACCTGTCCTCTTCCTCTAATTCGAGGATCTCCGCTTCTTCTTCCCCGACATGTTCAGCAGCCAGGGCTGATTCAACCTGTTTGTAAAAGGGGAGCGTACTGACAAGATCCCGTATGATGCTCTTTCCTTGTTCAAGCCTTTTTGCGAGCTCTATCTCTTCAGCCCTGGTAAGGACGGTGATATTGCCCATGGAGTGGAAATAGGCCTGCACAAGGTCCTCAGTCTTTTCGTACGCTTCGCTCTCTTCTTCTCCGGGAACCTCTTCCTCAAGAGCGACTGCCTCTTCATGGGATACGACTTCGATACCCATATCCTCAAGAAGATCCAGCACCTCTTCCAGTTCGTCGGGAGAGGAAAACTCCGAGGGAAGGGCATCATTTATCTCGTCATAGGTCAGCGTCCCGCGCTTTTTGCCCACATCAATTAATTCTTCAAGGAGCTCGGTCTTGTTCATGTTCTCACCGTTGTATCCTTCCCCTTGATGCACTCTGCAGAGCACCAAGTTTTCCCTTGTAAGATATGCATACCTTTCTAAGATAGATTATATCCAAATATTATGAAGAAAGCATGAAATTAATGAGGCAAGCTGTAACCAGCCGATATTTAGTCGCTTTTTGCCAATCTTGACCTGCATGAGGGCTATGAACCGTCAGTTCTGAACTTCGAACCAGGGGAGTGATGAGCCATAAAGCGCGTGACGCTTTGCGGTCTGTCCGGAGGTGTGGTATATTGTTAGAAAAGGCAAAGGAGGGCGTATGGCAACAGCAAAGGCAGTAAAATGCTCGGCAAAAACCAAAGAAGGAAAGAAGTGCAAGAACCCGGCAAGCGGGAAGTCTAAACTCTGCGCAACCCACAAGAAAAAGTAGCGGGGACAGGTCCATATCTCATCCAGTGGTCCCTTCGCTGCGGTCGTTTCCCGGGGCGAAGGGGGATGTATTTATTTCTGAAGCCTGAGGGAATACTCTGCCCTGTTCTATTAACTATTTCAATTTCAGAAGCGCAGGGTTTTTTTGCGCCTGACGTTTCACCCTTTACGATTTTTTCGCTGCAGGAGGTGAACTATGGAAGAATTCAAAGGCGTTTCTGTTGTCAGGAAGGCGAATATCTATTTTGACGGAAGGGTCACCAGCAGGACCGTCCTTTTCGCTGACGGCTCCAAAAAGACGCTGGGGATCATGCTCCCCGGCGAGTATGAGTTCAACACTGGAGAACAAGGAGCTCATGGAGATCATGTCAGGGGAACTGGACGTGCTGCTTCCGGGAGAGGCGGCAGGGAAGACGATAAAGGGCGGAGATGTCTTCGAAGTCCCTGCAAGCTCGAAATTCAGGCTGAAGGTCAAAACACTCACCGATTACTGCTGCTCGTTCCTGAAGTAGCGGCCTGTTTTCCCCCCCTGTTTTGGGGTACACTTGAGGAGAAAGACGTTGAAAGGAGGAAAGGATGAAAACGTTTGTATCGTGCGGAATGATAAGTGCGGCACTGGTCTTTTTTCTGTTCATCGCGGGTCCGGCAGGCGCGCAGGAGGACCACGGACCCGCGGGGAAGAAACTGTTTACGAAACATTTCCAGGAAACACTCTTCGATGTTACCGGGCGTGCCTCATACAGCGTGGAGGTCCTGCTTGATGAGAAAGAGTACAAGATAGGGAAGGATGTGATCGGCATTGTGGTCCACGATGCCCATGATGAGGATGTGAAGGGGGCGGAGCTCAGCATTGTCCATAAGAACCTTTCCAGCGGCAAGAAAGCGCCCGGTACGCTGACCGTGGCGGACAAGGGCAGCGGTCTTTATATTGTTTCCGGGCTCAACCTTCAGAGAGACGGGCGGTGGGAACTGACAATAACGGTAAGAAAGGACGGCATAGAAGACCGTGCGAAGTTTGTCCTTCCTGATGCGCTGAAGGATCGTGTGCCGAAGGGCAGATACTCACCCTGAAGATGCGGGATGTGAGCGAAGAGCTCTGGACTCTTTATGTCTTACGGTCTTTTCTTGCGAATCTCTTTACGAGGCTGATCGTCCACGTCATGGTGAAGAGGATATATCCGCCAAAAAGGAGGAAAAACCAGTCCCCCAAGCCCCTGCGCCAGCCGAGGTTCACCCTGATGGCGAGGTGCATGGTGCTCATCAAAAAAAAGAGCGTTGCGGACCAGAAGCCTGTCATATACTGCATGAGGGTTGCTACGGATTCGGCGCGCCGCTCCGGCGAGAGCCAGTAGTCCTTATTCGGAAGATTGATGAGGGAAACCGGTATCTTTGTGGAGGAGAGCCTCGTTGCTGTCTGGATGACCGCCATGAGGATCACCATACCGGCATAGATCGCGAAGAAGACAGCTTTGCCGGACCAGCCGTTTGGCCTGCCTGAACCGTTGAAATGGGAGGCCACCCGCTCCGGAAGGAGAGGGTAGTAATAGATCATGTGCAGTACCGCGGACACAACAAGCAGCCAGAAAAGCTTTTCCCCGACCCTCCTGTCTTCACTCTCCCGCATCGTCCCATTCATCCGGATGGACACTTCCCCTGCATGGTGCCGGTGGTGGGAATCGAACCCACACGAGGTTGCCCTCACCGGATTTTGAGTCCGGCGCGTCTGCCAGTTCCACCACACCGGCTTTTTAGTGATTGTAAAGGATTTCCTCCTCGATGGTCAAATGCTCGTAACCCTGGTTGTGTCATTGGACCCTCTTATTTAGAAATAGAATTGAGAGATTGACGGGCTCGATAATGGTTAAGCTCTATTCTCAGAACAGCTTCGAATTCCCGGCGTGCACCGTTTATATCCCCTTTCATAATATAAACCTGTCCGAGATTATAGTGGGCATCAGGAAAAGCCGGACTTTGACTCAGGGCGATATGATATTGTTCCATCGCTGCATCGAGCATCCCCTTCGCTGCGAACGCGTTCCCTAGGTTGTTATGAGCCTCGGGGAAATGGGGTTGCAGACTCACCGCAACTTTATAGAGTTCCACCGCCTGAGCGATCATGCCGATGGCCATGTAATCTATGCCGAGGTCATAAAAGGTATGAGCGTCCCTTGGGTCGAGTTTTGCGGCGATAAGGTATTGTTGAATGGCTTTATCATACATGCCTTTTTCATCGTACGACCTCCCTAAATTGTTATGAGCATTTACATCACCCGGAGATTTTCTCACGGTATCCTCCCATAGACTTATACCGCTTTGCCATACCTCGTTCCGCGCGTATGTACCAAAAGAAAAGGACACAGACATAATGATAAGAACTGAAATCACTAATAGATGTGCCTTCTTGCTCTTAACCTTCTCTGAGAGCAGGTACATTCCGCAGACTGCGGCAGGAAACAAAACAGTGGACGGGAGATAGACCCTGTACTCGTTGATAAACAGCGGCAGCGGGATTACACTTGACTCAACAGACAGGGCAATAAAGAATCCGAATATCCCGAAACTTATCAATCGCAATTCAGGCTTTATCCGTGAACGGTAGAGGAGATAGATGCCTGAACATATGATCGCTGAAAGCAACAGAAAAGAAAGAAATACCCGCTTGTCAAAGAATGAATGGAACCAGGGATACTCATAATAAAAGTTCTGGTTGACCGGAAATAGTAAAAGTCTTAAGTAAGTGACTATAACCCTGAATTCTGTAAAGAGATAAGACGATCTTGAGATTCTGCTGAGCCCTGACGCCGCTGAATCTACATGCCTGATCACTGCGCCAATTCCATCCATAGGTATATCATGAGCCATGTGTGCCAGAGGAATGATCCCCATCGTAAGCAGCAAGGGCGCTAAGCGAAATATCCTCCTCTTCAGCGAATCCTTGAAAAAGAAGGAGTCATAAAGGGCAATCACGATAGGAAGAGTGAAGGCATTCTCTTTTGTTTTCATTGCCATGACCGCAGAAATAATAGATAATGCATAGAAAGAATACCGTCCAGTGCGTCTCTCGGAGAGTCTGGATTTCACATATGTTGTGAGCGAGAAGAGATAAAAGAATGTTACGAGTGAGGCAAGCCGCTGAAAGATATACGTTACAGCTTCAGTTTGAATAGGATGAGAGATAAAAAACAGCGCCGAAAATAAAGCTATAACTCTTGAATGTGCCTTCAGATGAGACTCACCCAGGAAGGGCGTATTGAAGGTCAGGATTACAAAAAAGTAAAGGAGAAAAGCGTTTAGGACGTGAATTGACAGGTTGACTATATGGTATCCCATGACGTCAAGACCATGTATGGCATAGTTTAACGCGAACGTTAAGAAACCTATGTAACGTGTCTTAAGAGCACTGTATTGCTCAAGCCCTGTTGCTCTGGATGGTTCAACGAAATAACTGAGATCTTTAACAATGGGGTTATTTTTTATCAGACTATCTTCGTCACATTGGAACGGAACATTGAATGTGTTGGAGTAGATGATCAGACCTGCCGCGCATATCAGAACCAGGTGAACAACAGTTCTGTTTAAGAATCCAGGTCCCAGAGAACTAGTCTCCATTAAAGCGTGTTTGATACGGGCCATCAGGAATAAGATACCATATACTCACTCCTTGGCGGCAACATCTATCGCCTCAATGTTTTGCTTGCGAAATCCTCGGTAATCAATGAATGAAATTGCCGCGGCTTGCTTGGAAGTTCGGCAATTTGTGTGTTTGTGGAAGGCCTCGGCTCTTTTCGGGCGAGGGGAATCAGCCTGCCATAAGGTAACAAAAAGTTGGCCTTTCACAACCCTTGATTTATCATCTTTTATCCTATATCCTTCATGTATGAAAGAAGAGTACGTGGACTTTCTCGTCATCGGCAGTGGTGTTGCAGGCCTCAGAGCTGCCATAGAATTGGCGCCGCATGGAACGGTCCTCATCGCCACAAAGGATGTCCCCACGGAGAGCAGTACGGAATATGCCCAAGGAGGTATCGCCGTTGCCATGAGTGACGAGGACGAAGTGGGGATCCATCTGGAAGATACCCTCAAGGCCGGAGACGGTCTCTGCAACGAAAGTGCGGTGAAGATCCTGGTGGAAGAAGGGCCCTGGCGGATCAGCGAACTCATCTCATGGGGAGCAGAGTTTGACCGCGAAGGAACAAAGCTCGCTTTCACAAGGGAAGCGGCGCATTCCAAGAACCGTGTCCTTCACGCACAGGGCGATTCCACAGGGAAGGAGCTGGAAAGGGTGCTCATTACCAAGGTCCGTACGTACAAGTCCGTGAAGAAATACCCCTTCGCGTTTACCGTTGACCTGATGGTCAACGGCGCTGAATGCGGTGGCGCATATATGGTGAAGGACGGGGAGATCATCCAGCTCTTTGCAAAGGCGACCATTCTCGCCACCGGTGGAGCCGGGCAGATCTATGAAAGAACGACGAACCCTGCAGTGGCTACGGGGGATGGAATGGCTATCGCCTTTCGGGCCGGGGCTGTTCTTGAGGATATGGAGTTCGTCCAGTTCCACCCCACGAGCCTCTACGTGCCGGGAGCGCCCCATTTTCTCCTGAGCGAGGCGATGCGTGGAGAAGGAGCTGTCCTTAAGAATATCCATGGAGAACCGTTTATGAAGAACTATCATCCCTCTGCGGAGCTTGCGCCCCGGGATGTGGTATCCCGCGCAATTATATCCGAGATGGTCCGTACAGAGAGTGCCCATGTGTACCTCGATCTGACCCACCTCGACAAAGAGTTTGTGAAGAAGAGATTCCCCCGCATTTACCTCACGTGCAGGATATACGGCATCGACATTGCGGAAGACCTTGTCCCTGTTTCTCCTGCGGCCCACTATATCATGGGAGGGATCAGGACGGATCTGAACGGTGCGACCAGCATAAAGGGTCTTTACGCTGCCGGAGAAGTTGCCTGCACAGGCGTACACGGGGCAAACAGGCTGGCAAGTAACAGCCTTCTCGAAGGCCTTGTGTTTGGCGCAAGGGCGGGAATTGCCGCTTTGCAGCACGGCTCGGGAGGGCGGATGCTCGGAAGTCCGGAAACCCGGGGACCTCATCCTTCATGCTCGACCCTCCCACGCTTCAGCTCCTCCTATTTAAACGGTATGAGGACTTCCCTGAGGAGGCTGATGTGGGAAAAGGTTGGGATCATACGTTGTGCGGAGGCGCTGTCCATAGCAAAGGACAGCCTTTCACAGTGGGAACCTGAAGTGGATGAGGTCTCGGTCACGAGAGAGGAACAGGAACTGAGAAACATGCTCGCTGTTTCCCGCCTGATCACTGACGCGGCACTTGAAAGAAAGGGGAGCGTCGGGGCGCACTTCCGGTCGGATTTCCCTCTCAGGGGTGATGACGGCAACAGGCATGTTCTTTCGGAAAAAGGAAAACTGCTGAAGCAATGAACGGAAGGCGGAGCAAATCTGCTTCCGTTTCAATTACCGGTGGTGTCCTGCAGGTTGAATGGTATCCTCCGGTAATTCATACTTCCTTCATAAGCGTATGTCATAATCGCCTCATGATAACTCAACAAAAAGGAGGGTAGGAAGATGAAACGGCTAAGGGCGGTTCTATGTGCATTGATATTTTCCCTTATTCCTGCATATTCCTATGCGGCGTCCCTGGGAGATATGCGGATAGATTACCTTGACGGAGATGTCCAGGTAAAGACAGCGGACACGTCAGAGTGGGTCCCCGCTTCCATAAATATGCCGTTGATGGACGGGGATGCAGTATGGGTCCCTGAAGGGGGGCGGGCGGGGATCCAGCTGAGGGACGGCACCTCTGTGAGGCTTGCTGAAAGTTCCTCCCTCGAGATACTCGCCATTGGGGGTGATTCTTTTCAGTTTTACCTTTCCGTCGGGCATGCGTTTGTGAATTTCAGAGGACAGAAGGGGGCCCTCTTCCAGACGGATACTCCTGTGTCTTCCTCCCGCGCCTATAACAGGGCAAGGTTCAGGATCGATGTCTCCGACAACGGCTTTACCGACGTGTCGGTCTTCACCGGCGTGGTATTTACGGAAGGAAGAAACGGGAGAACCAAGGTGACTGCAGGCAATATCCTTTCCATCGGAGGAGACACATATGCAGAACTTGCTCCCCTTGGGCCGGCTGATGATTGGGAGCGGTGGAACGATGACATGGACAAAAAGCTTGAACAAAGATATAGCACGCGCTATCTTCCCAGTGAACTGAGCGCCTACAGCTATGATTTCGACGAATACGGAAAATGGGTAAACTCTGCCGATTATGGGTATGTCTGGATACCTACGGCGGTCTCTGCAGGATGGTCGCCATACAGGTTCGGCAGATGGACCTGGATAGGAGGAGACTACGTATGGGTCTCGTATGACCCATGGGGATGGGCACCATATCACTACGGGAGATGGGCTTTTGGGGCATCCACCGGATGGTGTTGGGTGCCGCCTGCACGGGGCGCTGCTTACTGGGGTCCGGGGTATGTCGCCTGGGTGAACACGCCAACGTATGTGTCATGGGTTCCCCTTGCACCGGGGGAGATCTATTACGGACACGGCTACTACGGCCCGCACAGTGTGAATATAACCAATATCAACATCAATACGATTCATGTCACGAATGTATACAGAAACTCGCATGTAAACAATGCTGTCACCGTTGTGCATCGTGACACATTTGTGAGCGGGCGGCATGTGGATGTGAACGTCAGGGAGAATCCGTTCCTTAGCCAGAGGGTGAGTGTGGGAAGACCAGACATAGCCCCCACACGGGCGAGCTACATGCCGGTGGTTAAATCCATTTCGGCTTCAAAAGAGCCGCCCCGGGCGATCAGACAGATCGAGGTGAATGAATTAAGGCAGAGCCGTCCAGTGGTAAAAAACCCAAACGAGTCTGTTCTGAGGCCTGGTGCACCGGCGAGACAGATGGCGGTAACCACTGTCAACCGGCCGAGACTGCCGGGGGCAGCGGTTCAGCCTCAGGGATTACAGCCGAGAACAACAGGAAGAGAGGTGCAGCGAGGCGGCACACCACCGGCTGACAAGGGCACAAGAGGTACGGAGGTGCAGCGAGGCGGCACACCACCGGCTGACAAGGGCACAAGAGGTACGGAGGTTCAGCGAGGCGGCACGCCACCGGCTGACAAGGGCACAAGAGGTACGGAGGTGCAGCGAGGCGGCACACCACCAGCTGACAAAGGCACAAGGGGTACGGAGGTGCAGCGAGGCGGTACACCACCAGCTGACAAAGGCACAAGGGGTACGGAGGTGCAGCGAGGCGGCACACCACCAGCTGACAAAGGCACAAGGGGTACGGAGGTGCAGCGAGGCGGCACACCACCAGCTGACAAAGGCACAAGAGGTACGGAGGTGCAGCGAGGCGGCACACCACCAGCTGACAAAGGCACAGCCGGAAGGCAGGGTGCTTCACAGCAGAAGACACAGGATAAGGAAAAAGAGCAGCCTCAGGAGACCGGGCCGGCAAGAGTGCGGTGAAACAGGGAGAGGTTCTTAACAGGGTAGAAGGGAATAGCGGTGGAGATCTCCCATTGTGGAGAACCTCCGCTTTTTTTCGGCCGGACAGGCAGGTCAGATGTTAAACTTTCTTATCGGGAACGTCAGGTGCCGTCTGGATCTTATATGCCTTGATCTTCCGGTGAAGATTGCTTCGCTCGATGTCCAGTATCTCAGCCGTTTTCGATACATTCCAGTTATTGTCCTCGAGCTTCTTCGCGATAAAGTCCTTTTCGAAGGATTCTCTCGCCTCCTTCAGCGTGCTGTACGTGAAATAATCGGAGCCTTCATGTCCTTCCGTGAGGATGAAATCCTTTGCGGTTATGACGGGAGAAGGGGTCATGATCACGAGCCTCTCGATCAGATTCTTGAGTTCTCTGATGTTACCCGGCCAGGTGTGTTGTTGAAAACGTTTTATCGCTTCAGGCACGATCTTTTTTGGCGGCCGTCCGTATTCCGCTGCGAGGGACTGCATGAAATATTCCACAAGAGGAGGGATATCCTCCCTGCGTTCTCTCAGGGGCGGAACGGCTATGGGGATCACGTTAAGTCTGAAGAACAGGTCTTCCCGGAAATTGCCTTTCCTCACTTCTTCCTGCAGGTCTTTGTTCGTTGCAGAGATGATCCTCACATCGACTTTAATGTTCGCGCTTCCGCCCACCCGCTGAAATTCCTGTGTCTCGATAACCCTCAGCACCTTCGCCTGTGTCTGAAGAGACATATCACCGATTTCGTCGAGGAAGAGTGTTCCCTTGTCCGCCAGTTCGAACTTTCCCTTCTTCTTTTCGAAGGCGCCGGTGAAAGAGCCTTTCTCGTGGCCGAAAAGCTCACTCTCGATCAGTTCATGAGGCATAGCAGCACAGTTCACCTCCACAAAAGGCTTGTCCGCGCGGCTGCCCATACCGTGCAGGAGCCTTGCCACCAGCTCTTTTCCCGAACCGCTCTCGCCGGTTATGAGAACCCTGCTGTTACTCTGTGCCGCCATCTCTATCTGGCCTCGAAGCTCTTTCATGGAGGGCGACTCTCCGACAAACTGCCATTTCCTCGTGAGGTTTTCCTTCAGTTCCTTGTTCTCTCTCTCCAGGGCGCTCCTTTCGAGCGCCCTCCGTGAACTGAGGAGAACCCTTTCCAGGGACAGCGGCTTCTCAAGGAAGTCATACGCCCCCATCCGGGTGGCTTTTACGGCAACCTCGATATTGCCGTGTCCTGATATCATGATCACCGGGATGTCCCGCTTCAGCGATTTTATCTCCTGCAGTGCCTGGATACCGTCCATTCTTGGCAGCCAGACATCCAGGATCACGAGGTCAGGCGTCTGCTCCTGTATCACCCTGAGGGCATCTTCCGCTGTTCCGGAGCTGACGACACGGTACCCTTCATCCTCCAGAATACCGGAAAGGCTTTCCCTTATTCCCTCTTCGTCGTCAACAATGAGAACTACAGGCTCCACCCTATCCCTCCTTTATCGGCATTTCGACGGTAAACACTGTTCCCCTTGGCATGTTGTCCCGTACGCGCAAATAACCCATGTGCTCCCTGATGATCCTGCTGGCAATGGCCAGGCCGAGCCCGGTCCCTTCTTTCTTGGTGGAGAAGTAGGGGAGAAAAAGCTTGTCCTTGTCTTCTTCCCGTATGCCCGGACCGTCATCAGCCACGTCGATGAATACCCTGTTTGCAGGGACATCAAAACCCACCAACACCTCTATATTACCGCCATTGCTCATAGCCTGGGTCGCATTTTCAAAGAGATTTATCAGCACCCTCTTGAACTGTTCCCCGTCCATGTCGACGAGCGGCATGTGCTCCGGCAGAGAGACCTTTATGGAAAAACCCCTATAGCCCCTGTAGAGGTTCACCACACCGTCTATTATACCAGCCAGGGCAGTGGGTGCTTTATTTATTTCGGGCATCTTCTCGAACCGGGAGAATTCGTCCACCAGTTTCCTCAGACTGTCGACCTCTCTGATGATCGTCCTCATAGAGCCCTCAAAGATCTGGGGAAAATCCTCGTCTTTCTGTTCCCACTTCTTCAGCATCCTTTCGGTGGAGAGCTTAATGGGAGTAAGAGGATTCTTCACCTCATGGGCGATCCTTCTCGCCACTTCCTGCCATGCAAGGGCTTTCTGGGCTTTTATCACATTCGTGAGGTCGTCAAAGACCACCAGAAGTCCGAGGTATGAGGCGTTGTCCCGCAGCCCCATGATGGAGACCCGGAGCATGGTGCGTTTCCCCCTGATGGTCGCCCAGACCTCCTTTTCCACTGTCCGCAGGGTCTTCAACTTTATCCCCCGGATCATTTGCTGGAGGGAGTCCGACTGTATCGCGGAGAGGATCTCCGTATAGTTTTCTCCCGTGATATTCTCAGAGACGACACCAAGGATCGCACATGCGGCGTTGTTGATGGTGATGACTTTTCCGTCAGCATCCAGGCAGATAACCCCGCTCTGGATATTCTCAAGGATGTTCTCCATGTAGAGTCGCCTTCGGTCAGATTCGGTATAGGCTGTGTGAATGGACTCTTTGCTCTCCTTCAGTTCCCTGACCATATGATTGAAGGAGTTGATGAGAAGCCCGATCTCGTCATCCCGTTTCAGGCCGATAGCCACATCGAGGTTCTCCGGATGCCACCTGACCGGTCGCCTCTGCGAGCTTCTGGATCGGCTCGGAGATGCCCCGCGCGATCCTGAGTGACACCCACAGGGCGGTGAAGATAACGATGAGAGTGAAGAAACCGAGGAAAATGAGATAATTCAGCTTCAGCGGCTGTTTCCATGCCTCAAGCTTGATATAATCCTCGTACGCAGTCTTGATCTGTTCCACATTCCCGGTAATTTCCCTGGGGATATGGGATTCCACGATCAGTACTCCCCGTTGCCCCCCTGAGGATACATCCGGGACCACGGCGCGCACCGCATCTCCATTCTCCCCCGATATCACCTCAGTTCCTTCTACTCCGTCAAAAGCCTCTTTTATCACATCTGAGGGGTTTTCCGGCATCTCACGATATCGGGTCACGGAATATTCCATGGAGGGGGACCCTTTTGCAATTATTGAGTGAGCAGCCTCAAGGGTTCTCTTGCGTTCGATATCATAGATGGCCCGGGCGATATTCAGGGTGCTGTCAATGGGTTTCCTGAACTGCGGGGTGAACCAGCGGTCGATGTAATTCGTCACAAGACCGCTGGAGCCGAGGAACAAGAGCACTGACGGGATTGAAGTGAGGATAACGAATATCACCACGATCTTCGTCTTGAATCGTGAACCCAGGACCTTCTGCTTTCTTTCGAGGTAGAGCCTGGTGAGGGCTTTTGCTACAAAGAACATCAGGGTCAGCAGGGCAATGATATTGATGTTGAAGAGTATCAGGAAGATGACCTTTGTGGTTATGGAGAGGGTTCCAAGCCTGACAAAATGGAGTTCTACCGTGAAAACCAGCACAACGAAGAGGAGAAGGGCTGAAATGATCAGACCGAATTTCTTCATTTTTCCCTTCCCGCAGGGAGCACCGGAGAGTCCTTCTGTGCCTTGAAATCGTTCTCCGGAACAAAGAAGAGGAGATAGCCGATCACCGGCGGGAGCTTTCGCAAGCGTGATTCAACGGTAACTCTCACGAAATAGTCGGACTGCTGGAGCTCCCTGATATTCGTAAGCTTAAGGTCGGTAATGTTCAGGGCCCAGGTGATCATGGTGTCAAAACTCTTGAACCTCTTTTCGACGAGGGTGGAGCCGTCCAGCGAAGTGGCGACATGCTCCTTCTTGATGGGGTCGGACCTGAGGGTCTTCACAATTTTTTTCCCTGCGACGAATTCATCGGGCCATGTCTTCCAGACCCTGAAGAGATCTATGAAGAACGTGATTTCCTTGGATATCCCGTTCTTCAGGTCGGTGAGATTCTTGTCGTCAAGTGAAAGCCCTGTACTTACCACGATTTCGCTGTTCGCCACCCGTGCATCCGGGCCTATAATATCTGCCCCTGATACCCCGGCGGGCCGCAGTAACAGGGAAAAAAGAGCCAAAGAAAGAACGGTTCTCCTCATATAATGCTTGACATCTCCGGGGAAATGTATTTTCATTATACCATAACGAAAAATCGTGACGCGGGATGCGTAATGCATGATGGGCAAACATTTTTTTGATCCCCGGCGGATTACGCCTCACCCTTCACGGGTTTCAGAAGGAGGCTTTATGGAATTAAAGTCAGTGAAGATCGGGATACCGGAGGGCTGCAACATCATACTGGGCCAGACCCATTTCATTAAGACCGCCGAAGACCTCTATGAGATCATTGTGTCCACGGTGCCTCAGGCCAGGTTCGGCATCGCCTTTACCGAGGCGTCGGGACCCTGCCTGATCAGGACGGAAGGGAATGACAGCGAACTCATCAACGAGTGTGTGAGAGCCGTGCAGGCCATCGGAGCCGGACATATCTTTTGCATACTTCTGAAAGATGCGTATCCTGTCAATGTCCTTAATCCCATAAAGAACTGTCAGGAGGTCTGCAGGATATATTGCGCCACTGCAAATCCCCTGGAGGTACTGGTGGCATCCACTGAGCAGGGCAACGGGATCACAGGGGTAATCGACGGTTTTCCTCCCAAAGGGGTGGAAGGTCCTGAAGACAAGGCCAGGAGAAAAGAATTCTTGAGAACCATAGGGTATAAACTGTAACCTGTTCTCCTCTTTTTGCAGCCTGGAATCTCAGGAAAATATTGAAAAATTACGGTCGTATCTGGTAGTATTCCAGAATGTCTGATGAGGTGAAGAGGGCCAGCCTGTTGCTCAGGATATTTGCCAAGGTCCTTGACTTCATCCTTATTGCTGCTGCGGCAGAAGTGGTACCCAAGGCCGGTTTTTATGCCGGATTGCTCTATCTCCTCATCAGCGACGGACTCTTCGACGGAAGGAGTATCGGGAAACTGCTCATCGGTCTGAGGGTTGTTTCCCTCCCCGGTGATGCGCCGTGTTCCGCGCGCGAGTCCATAGTAAGGAACGCTCCGCTGGGAGCAGGGCTTTTGCTGTATAGACTGCCGTGGATCGGCTGGATCTTTATCCTGCTCGTCTGTCTCGCGGAGTTCCTGATACTCCTCGGCAGCAAGAATGGAATGCGGCTGGGAGACGAGCTTGCAAAGACAACAGTCGTTGAAAAAGTCAGACGTAAAGCTGCGCAGGAGGGATAATGCTTTTCCATAAACTCGTCGGGATGTTTTCCAATGACCTTGCCATAGACCTCGGCACGGCAAACACCCTTGTTTTTGTCAAGGGGAAGGGAATCGTCTGTAATGAGCCTTCCGTGGTGGTGGTGAGGAAGGAAGACAAGAAGACGATCGCTGTGGGCGCGGACGCAAAGAGAATGCTGGGGAAAACGCCTGCAAACATAATCGCTATCCGGCCGATGAAGGACGGCGTCATCGCGGATTTTGATGCCACAGGGGAGATGCTCAAGTATTTTATCAAGAAGGTCCATAACAGAAAGAGCTTCCTCTCCCCGCGGGTCATCATCGGTGTCCCGTCCGGTATCACGCAGGTGGAGCAGCGGGCGGTGAAGGACGCGGCGCAGGCATCAGGGGCCCGCGAGGTATATCTCATTGAGGAGCCCATGGCGGCTGCCCTTGGAGTGAACCTGCCCGTGGGTGAACCCTCGGGGAACATGATCGTTGACATAGGAGGAGGGACCACGGACATCGCGGTCATTTCCCTGGACGGCATTGTTTACAGCAAGGCGGTGAGGGTTGGTGGCGATAAAATGGATGAATCGATCATTGCCTATATAAAGCGCAAGTACAATCTTCTCATCGGGGACCGGACATCCGAACTGATAAAGATCGAAATAGGTTCGGCGTGTGTGGTTGACCCCGACGTGACGAAGACCATGGAGATAAAGGGAAGGGACCTCATTTCAGGCATCCCCAAGACCATTGTCATCACCGAGACGGAGATCAGGGAATCCCTCCATGAGCCGGTGAGCGTTATCCTCGACACCATTAAGGTCACCCTGGAAAATACCCCCCCTGAACTGGCGTCGGACATCGTGGACAGAGGCATAGTCCTCGCGGGGGGCGGAGCATTGCTGAGGGGCCTGGATATCCTCATCAGGGAGGAGACCGGACTTCCTGTCATTGTTCCTGACGATCCGCTGACCGCTGTGGCACGAGGGGTCGGCAAGATGCTTGACGAACTGGAGCTTCTGAAGAAAATCTCCATAACCTGATGTCCATTCGCCGCCTTTTCCCTCTTCTTTTGCTTGTGGTTATCGCCTTGACCCTCATGACCTATCAAAGCAATAAAGGGGTAATCGCACCCTTTCGGTTCGTCGGAGATTTCCTTCATCATCTCAACGGGATCGTTCATTCCTTTTCGACCACTGTGGGGGAACCCTTCAGAAAAGTCATGCTGAGGGATGAAGAGAACAAAAGGCTCAGGACAGAAATGGACAGGCTCATCCTGGAGCAGCAGAGGTACAGGGATATCTTCTTCGAAAACATGAGACTGCGGGAGATGCTCGGCCTGCGGGAGAAGGAGAAGCGATACGTCGCCACCGCGCGGGTCATTTCACGGGGGCTTGACCGGTGGTCGAACACGGTGGTCATCGAAAAGGGCAGGCGTGACGGTGTTGCAAAGGACATGGCGGTCATCACCCCTGCAGGTCTTGTTGGCAAGGTGTCCTCGGCGGCGGACAATTATGCCTATGTACTTCTCATCACGGACCTTAATTTTTCTGCATCGGTGAGGATACAGGAAACCAGAAAAGAGGCCATTCTCTCAGGGACAGGGGCAAGACGTTGCGTCCTCAAGTATGTCCCTCAGGAAGACGAGATCAAGGAGGGAGAGGTGGTCGTCACATCAGGCTTTGATGACCTTTTCCCGCAGGAGCTCCCCGTAGGATATGTCTCGAGTGTTTCGAAGAAAGGTGAGAGTATCTTTCAGGATATCGAAATAACGCCGTTTCAGGATCTGAGACGACTGGATGAAGTGGTGGTCGTCCGGCGATGAAGCTTGTGTGGTTATCCCTCAGCATTATTGCTGCGCTCATTGTTCATTCGCAGATATCCCTCTGGGGAGTCGCACCAAACCTTACGCTCGTGGTGGCATACGCCGTGGGGATGTATAGCGGCCCAACAAAGGGAATCCTGCTGGGGTCGGCCGTGGGGATACTTGAGGACAGCGTCAGCGGGAGCATCCTCGGGCCCAATCTCCTCGGAAAGGGTATTACCGGATTTCTTGCGTCCTTCAGTTCCGGCAGCCTGTTCCGGTGGACACCGTTGCTGGGAATGCTCTCCCTGTTTGCCCTTACCCTGATGGACGGAGGGGTCGTTTTTTTATCGAGAACCATGTTCGAAACTTCCCCCGCCTCCCTGCCGAGAGGGGTTGTCGCTGTCCTCATGCAGGGAGTTCTGAATGCAGTCATCGGAATTTTTCTAAGGCCGCGAAATGTCGATTAACGGGAATTCCTCTGATAAGGTTCTCATCGCAGGATATATCATCATCGGTTTTCTCTTTATCTTGACCATTCGCCTGTGGCAGCTGCAGATACTCCAGGGAAGTGAGTACAGAAAACTGTCGGAGGAAAACAGGCTCCGTGTCGTAAAAATTGCAGCTCCCAGGGGGATCATGTATGACCGGAACGGCATCCCTCTTGTGAAAAATACGCCATACTATTCTGTCTCTCTCAATCCGCATGTGCTTGAGGGCATTGATGTTTCGAGCCTCGCAGAGCTGTTGAAGATAGACAGGAATTCCCTGGAGGAAAGAATAAAGGAGCATCAGAAGCGGAGCCTGTATGAGCCGCTCAGGGTCAAGGAGGGGCTTTCGATCAAGGAGATCGCTCTGATAGAGGCGAGGCGTTCTGACTTTCCGGGGCTTGCCATCGATGTGGACGTAACAAGGGACTATCTCTTCGGGAGTGTCGGGGCCCACCTCATAGGATATCTCGGAAAGCCTAATGAGTTTCAGGCCCGGAGTCCCGATTTCAAGGATGTCCCTTCAGATGCGTTCATAGGACAGTGGGGAATCGAGCGGCTCTATGACAGGCAGCTGCGCGGGATACCCGGGGGAAAGATCATCGAAGTGGACGCCCTCGGTAGAGAACTGAGGCTCCTTAAAGGAAGATCTCCGACGCGCGGGGATGATATATGGCTGGCAATGGACATACGTGTTCAGAAGGAGGCAGAAGAGGCCTTCGGCGATAAGACAGGCGCTATGGTGGCGATGAGGCCGGACACTGGAGAGTTGCTCGCTTTAATCAGTAAGCCGTCCTTTGACCCGAACCTGTTTGCCAGGGGAATAAAGTATAAACAGTGGGAAGAATTGAACCAGAACAGGAGACTTCCCCTGCTGAACAGGGCATTACAGAGCCAGTATCCGCCGGGCTCCACTTTCAAGATCGTTACTGCCATCGCTGCCCTTGAAGAAGGGGCGATCGATGAACATACAAAAGTGACCTGCAACGGGGGAATAGCATACGGCAGGTGGCACTTCGGTTGCTGGCGAAAGACAGGACATGGAACCGTTTCACTGCACCGGGCATTGGTTGAATCATGCGACGTCTATTTTTACGATGCAGGGAAAAAACTCGGAATTGACAAAATTGCCGCATATGCAAGGGAACTGGGACTGGGCAAGGAAACGGGACTTGAGCTGGTAAAGGAGCGCAACGGGCTGATACCCGACACCAGGTGGAAGGAAGAGAAAAGGAACCAGCCTTGGTATCTCGGAGAAACGTTCAATGCATCCATCGGTCAGGGCTACGTTGCGGTGACACCGTTTCAGATGGCTCAACTCACCAGCACCGTCGCCAATGGCGGGTATATTTACCGGCCTTCCCTGCTCAGGATGACGGACAAACCGGAGCCGGCAGGAAAAGCGAAGATCAAACAGGAGACCCTTGAGATGGTAAAGAAGGGCCTTTGCGGAGTGGTGAATGAAAACGGAGGAACCGGATATGTTGCCAAATCCTCCATGGTGAGTATCTGCGGCAAGACAGGTACGGCCCAGGTGGTGGGTCTGAAAAAGGACTCAAAATACCTCTCCGAGATGCACAGGGACCACGCCTGGTTTGTCGCCTTTGCCCCCTCTGAGACGCCTGAGATCGCGCTGTCGGTAATGGTGGAGCACGGGGGGCACGGCGGTGCTGCAGCGGCACCCATTGCAAAGAGGGCGATCGAGGCGTATCTGAAATCCGGCAAGCAGTCAGCCGCGCCACACTCTATGGCCGGGGATCAATCCCGAAATACTGCGGCCCCGAACAAAAGACCTGTTGAGGACAGAAGCAGTGAAGATAGACAGAAGACTGATTAAGAATTTTGATTGGGTCACCCTTTCCCTTGTCATCCTGCTTTCCATTACCGGGATAATGACCATTTACAGTGCGACGCGTTCTCCCCTTCCGGGAGGTGAGATGCCATCATATTACATAAGGCAATTTTACTGGCTTGTGGTGAGCATTATCGCCCTGATAGGGGTGGTGAGCTTCGATTATATCTGGCTGAAGCGGTTTGCCTATGCCTTTTACGGTATCGGCATTGTCCTTCTCCTGCTGGTCCTCTTCATGGGAAGGACAGGGATGGGCGCCCAGCGCTGGCTCAACCTCGGGATATTTTCCTTTCAGCCTGCAGAGGTATTCAGACTGCTGTATGTGGTGACGATAGCCCGATACCTCAGTGAAATCCAGGGCAAGGTCGGGCTTGTCTTTTTGCTGAAAGCTTTTCTTCTGCTTTCATTTGTTCCGGTGGTAATGGTGATGAAGCAACCGGATCTCGGCACTGCGGTGATTCTCCTGCTCGTTTTTTTCTCGGTCGTTTCCACAAGGGGGTTACAGAAGAAAGTCGTTGCACTGATTCTTCTCATCGGTCTCATCTCTGTTCCCTTCCTCGGCAATATACTCTGGGAGGGCCTTAAGGACTATCAGAAGAACAGGCTTGTTGCCTTTCTGGAGCCGGACGTTGACCCGGCCGGCATCGGGTATCACATAAATCAGTCGAAGGTCGCCATAGGCTCGGGCCATTTGGTGGGCAAAGGGTATTTGAAGGGGACCCAGGGGCCTTTCCGGTTCCTCCCGGAAAAGCACACCGATTTCATATTCGCGGTCTTTGCCGAAGAATGGGGCTTTATGGGGAGCGTCATGCTTCTGGTCCTGTACCTTGCGTTGATTCTCCGGGGGCTCGACACCGCCAGGAAGGCAAAGGATGAATTCGGGCGTTTCCTTGCGATCGGTATTTCCTTCATGTTCGCCATTTATTTTTTCGTCAACATCGGCATGACCCTCGGCATTATGCCCGTTGTCGGCGTGCCCCTTCCTTTTATGAGTTACGGAGGCACCTCGCTCCTTGCCAATTTCATTGCCGCGGGGATGCTCATCAGCATACGGACAAGGCGGTTTGAACTGTTCTATTAGTAGAAACTGGGGATTTTTTGCCGTTGTTAAATTATGGTGAAAATAAATAGGAGAGCTGAAAATGATCGAACTCGTGACCTCTTTAATGCCGTTCTCGAGCTGAATACTGAGGGAAGCGGCTAAAAATACGAGAAAACAAAGTCACTATTCCTGTTCTCTATGCCTTTCGTGTTTCGATCTTAATAACTATCTGTGCATCAAGCGCGTCGCGATCTTCTTCAGTGTCGAAAGTTTGGGCAGCCCGTGGGTGAGGCCCTCGATCCGTGGAGATCGTCGACTGGGGCATGCCGGCCTTTTTCGCCACCTGCTCCTGGGTCATCTTTTTCCTCTGCCGCTGTTCGATGATGCTCTTTGCCAAGCTCGTATTCGGGGAGGAGCTTTTCATACTCCTTCCTGACGTTTTTGTTCTTCAGAAGTTCTTTTACGTGTTCCTCGTAAGTATTCTTTTTCATATTACACCTCCCTCGAAAGGTAATCCTTCATCCTTTCTTCGGCTGTTTCAATCTCCCGTTGCGGGGTCTTGTCCGTCTTCTTTGTAAATCCGTGCAGGAGTATGAACTTTTTTCCCGTATGGGTGAAGTAGAGTATCCTGCTGATTCCTGTCTTGTCCTTGATCCGTATCTCAAACAGCTTCTTGCGACCGGTAAGCTGTTTCACATACGGTTCCTTTACCAGAACCCCGTATTCCGTGAGCAGTCTGGTAATGAAGATATACTTTGCCTGACCTTCAGGCGAAAGACCATCGACAAATTCCCTGACAGGGCATCTACCGTCAGCCGTCACATAGTATTCGATGGCCCAGTGCATGTTTTATTATATAGCACTGATGCTATAAAGGCAAGGGCACTCTTTACGACGAACAAGACAGTCACAATATGCACGATCTAATGGGGAGTGGTATCCCTATGCGTTCAGCAATCAATGGCATCGTCGCGCCGAACTTCTATGTCTTGCAACACCCCTGTGGTTTGGTCTGTCCCACCTGCAAGGGATTGAAAAAGATTATTGTTGATTGTTGTCCCTATTATCAGGGAGATTTTGAATAACATGATGAAGCATTAATCTATTGTGAATTTTGTTACTCCCTTGCATTACCATTTTGAAGTATGAGAAAATGACCATAACAGACAACATAAAATTCATAATTAGAAAACATGAACATGAGTCTTTTTAAAAAACTGTTCAGTAGGACTAAACCTGAAACGCACTTGTCGCCAATGGCTGAAACTGCAACGAGCATTGTAAAAGCAATTATAAGTGCATCATATTCTTGTTACGAAACTCTAAATCCAATGTTGCGTGTTGCAAGCGAAAAGGAAAACCCTTCTGCTGAAATTTATGGCTACTTTGAGTACATCTATTTTTTTACTCATATTGTGATGAGATTTGCAAATGCAGAGTTGTCTTCTTATCAATTTGAGAGACTCAAGACTTTGGTACTGCCTGTTATAAGTGAAACTGCAATTGACACCTTTAGATGGGATAACTTGCCATCGGACTACAAGCCAAAAATGGTAGATGAATTTGACCAACATTTTGAGAAAACAAATCAAGAATATTTGATGTGTGCAGAATGGTTGCCATCCCAGGGGTTGTCAGATAATAGTTCCATCTTCTCAAAAGTCATTAAGAATATATTTGATGTGTATGGTTATCCCCCCAATCATGCATTAATGAATATTGCCACAGGCATCGTGTCAAATGAACTATTCAAAATGAACATTCAGGCTTTAATATCGCAAATAAAACGGCAAGAGAAACTATAGTCATAAATGGAAAAAGAGTATAAGAAATGTTTTGTTGCTGTGCTTGATATTTTGGGATTTGAGGAACGCATTAAGAAAATCCGTGACGCTTCTCGCATACTTTACGACCTGCAACAGTTGAAAAAACTTTACGGGATAATGACAGATAAAGGACGACATGGGGTAAAAGGATTAATTATGTCAGACACCCTACTGCTATATTCAGAGCAAGATGACTTTGAGAGCTTCAAACTATTGATAGGGGTTGTTGCAGAGACTATTTGCGATGGTATGGGGTTAAGTACCACAAACATAGCCACACCATTCACACGCATGTTATTTAGGGGTGCAATATCTTACGGTGACTTTTGTATTGATGAGACGGAAACCCTATTTTTTGGACCTGCATTCATCGATGCTTATCATTGGGAGAAGAAACAGGAATGGATAGGTGCTATATTAACGCCTGCCTGTGTTGACTTTATAAGGACAAAAAAGTTTATTGTCCAGAATCTATTAGTTGAATATGATGCACCGATAAAAACGACACCTATTGTGGATAGGGAATGCAAGAGTGATATTCATTCTCAAGTATCCTTGTGTGTTTGTTGGGCAAATTGTTTTGCTTATAGAACACACACAAATTTGAAGCATATTACAATAGAAGAAAAATTTAAGCAAAAATGGGAATACACAGAAAAGTTTTTTGAATACTGTCGGAAGAAATCGATGGATGATGAGAAAATTAAAGACAAATAAAGAAGAAGAGATTTCCACCTTTGAGAATATCACCTTAGAGCAGACACACACCACAGCCTTGACAGGAACCAACCAGACAAAAACCAGACAATTACCCAATTTAAAACATTTGGGCTTATTGTTGCAAATCCTCAAAGTATGTTATTTTATATAGCATTGTAGTTCAGAGAGGGGCTGTAGCTCAGTTGGTCGGTACGACTCGTGCCGAGGAGAGCGGTCGATGCGACAGGTCGCCGGTTCTCTTCCGGTGTAGAACATCAGTTTGGGGCCGTAGCTCAGTTGGGAGAGCGCTTGAATGGCATTCAAGAGGTCGAGGGTTCGATCCCCTTCGGCTCCACCAGACGATTGACCATGCCTTTCTATGTTTATGTCCTCAGGAGTGAGAAAAGCGGCAGATCTTATATCGGCCATACTGCCGATCTCCCGAAGCGACTTGTCGAGCACAATATCGGAAAGAGCAAAGCCACAAAAGGGAAGGGACCATGGCGGCTTGTATATCGGGAGGAATTCGAGACCCGATCGAGGGCGTCTTATCGGGAACGGCATTTCAAATCAGTCAGCGGCAGGATGGAGCTAAAGAATAAGGGGATTCTCTAAGGAGAGCGGTCGTATCGACAGGTCGGTCGCATCGACTCAGCTCCACCATGTATCCCAGTCTTTGTTACGCTTTATGCCCTCAAAGGAACCGATTCTGTCTTGCGCCGGAGAGGGACACAGTTTTCCTGCGAAGTATTATGGCTGAATAACCCTTCAGTGGCCGTGATCCACTGCTGGTATCAAAAACCTTATTTGACCGCGACCAGAGCAAGTCCCAGTTTTTTCTCCAGATCCCTTAACTGGGCTATCTCATCGTCTTTCAGGGGAGTGATACCAATATCCTTGCATGAAAAAGCGACGACGGTTTTCCCCATCTTCTTCTCCAGTGACTGGACCGCTTTGAGCTTCTCTCCGTCAAGCTGCGCAAACGTGCATAACATAGCTGCCTCCTTTTCTCTCAGCATAGTTGACACGGAGCAGGTTGTCAAGGTCCGTATGCGCACCCCCTTTGTCTCTCCTTGCCCCTTCGATTATAATAGTCCATGTCCGCAGGAGAGGAAAAGGTGTGGGAAACCCTCGCAAGCCTCGACCCGGGTGAAGTGTGCAGGAGGACGGATTCGACCTTTGACGCGGCGTCAGGTCTCTACATGCTGAAATCCTTCGGCAGAGATTTTTCCGTTTTACCCGGGGAGAAGAAGATATTCAGCCATTCACCTGACGGCGAGATCTTTTTGCAGAGACTTGGCTATTTTTTCAGACTCTCGGTCGTCGGGTATCTTGCCATTGCCAGGGACGTTTCTCCCACAGGACGCATTGTTACCCCGGTGAACATGAAAAGCGGACAGCTCTTTTTCAGGGGGTCACATGTTCTTCCCCTTGACAGGGTGGCTGATAGGTACGGCAATGACAGGGAGGCGTTTCTGAAGAGAGGCAACGAACTGGGCGGGGAAAGGCTCGGGTACGGCGACGCTTCGGTAAAACTCCTGCCGCTTCCGCGTGTTGCCGTGGTCGCGATCCTCTGGACAGCGGACGATGAATTCCAGGCCAGGGCCGATCTCCTGTTCGATTCCTCCTGCGAGATCCAGTTGCCCATTGATGTTGTCTGGTCCATCGCGATGCTCAGCACGCTGGTGATGGTTTAAAGCCGCACTCTTTTTGATGCAGGAGCCGGCATGAGCGCCCCTTGACAGGAATCTTCCCTGAAGGTTTTAATAGAAAGGTGGATTTGACCGATCTCAGCGCCAGGAAACCCCTGCTTACCCTGCTTCGGGTGCAATGCATCGTCTTCCTCCTTGTGCTCCTTGTTGCGTCCTGTTCTTCAAAGAAAGTGGTGAAGACTGACGAGACCTTTGACCCTGAGAGATCTCTTGCCAGAGGAACAGAACTCATTGAAAAGAAGGAGTACGAAGAGGCGCGCAAGGTGCTTCTCGAGGTGAAGAACAGGGACCTCACGAAGAAACATGCTCCCCTTGCACAACTGAAGATCGCGGATTCGTACGTGAGGGAAGAAGAGTACGATGCAGGTATTGAAGAGTACCGGAAGTTCCTCGAGATGTACCCTGACCATAAGAATGCGTCCTATGCCCAGTATCAGATAGCCATGGCGTCTTTCGTCCAGATAGAAAGCCCCGAGAGGGGCTATGGCGCTGCAGCGAAGGCCTTGAATGAGTTCGAGAAGCTGAAACGGATGTTCCCCCGGAATCCATACAGGGAGATGATCGAGCTCAGGATCGAGAAATGCAGGAACACCATGGCAGACTATGAGTTCCTTGTCGCCGAATTTTACTTCAAGAAGAGTTCCTACACTGCTGCAGCGGGGAGGTTCCAGCAGCTTCTCACCAAGTTCCCCGATTACAAGAAAGGGCCCCTGGTCCTTTACCGTATCGCTTTCTGTTATAAGAAGCTCGGCAACAAGGATAAGGCCCTGGAATACTATACCCGCCTCATCGAAAAATACCCCAATGACAACGTCATTAAAGAAGCCAAGAAAGAGTTCGCCTCCTACAGTAAATAGGGAATATTATCCTGCCTTTCTGAACATCGCCGGCCGGCAGTGCGTGATCATCGGGGGGGGAAAGGTGGCGGAAAGAAAGTGTTCGGGCCTTCTCAGAGCCGGCGCACGGGTGACGGTCATAAGTCCCGGGATCACCCGGTCGCTTGAGCGGTCCAGGGAAAAGGGACTCCTGAACCATGTCAGGCGCCGCTACCGGAAAGGGGACCTGCGAGCCGCCTTCGCCGTCATTGTCGCTACAGATTCGGAGGCGACGAACCGGCAGGTGGTGACCGATGCTGCCGCGGCTGGCGTCCTAGTGAACGTTGCGGATAATCCCTCCCTGTGCACTTTCATAGCTCCTTCCGTCCTGACAAGAGGGCCTTTGACCATAGCCATTTCAACAGGTGGTGTCAGCCCGGCAATGGCGCGCACCATAAGAAGGGAACTTGGGCGGATGTACGGTGCTGAGTTTTCAGGATATCTGAGGTTCGTGAAAGGAATAAGGAGAAGGGCGCTGAGAGAGATGAGCGAGAAGAGGGAGCGGGAGCGATTCCTGAAGGGACTTGCGTCAGAAGAGATGATGGCCCTCCTGCGCCGGCAGGGGTTTCGGGAGGCAAGGAAGACCGCCATGAAACGGTGGCAGGACCTACGACGATAGCTTTGCAGAGGCCCGCTTTTTTTGCCGCTGAACAATGCCATGGCGAAGTGCAAAATCTTTTGCATGATGTATAATTAAAGAGTATGCCAGATAAGAAGACCATAAGAATGACATCGAAGCTCGGTTCCGAGTTCGACTCAGAAGTGATCGCAGGGAAAGAAAAATATCTTGTGCAGACAGAGGACTGCGGGGAGAAGAGACCTCTCATCATCACCCGCATATACTTTGGCGGGCAGATCTTGCTGACGAGGAAGACCGACTACAGCGACATGCTCGATGCCTCTGACAGGGAAGCGAAGGTGCAGGAGCTTATGCAAAAACAGCACCGTCAGACTGTAAACTCTGTCAGGGGGGGTAAGTTTAAGAGGGCAAAGACCACTGCGGAGTACATTGAAGAGGCGAAAGAACTTCTGAAGGGCAAGAACAAGAGAAGCGCCCTCAGGGTGCTGAGCGACGCAGTGGAACATTACCCTGACGATCCGTTCATCCTCTCCTATCACGGTTGCCTTGATGCTATTGCCAACAAAAACTACAGGGAGGGAATCGATGCATGTCTTCTGGCCATAGAGGTCTTGAAGAAGAAGGTGCCCTTCGGTGAGGATTCCTTGTTCCCTGTTTTTTATCTCAACCTTGGAAGAGCCTATCTTGCGTCAGGGAAAAGGAAGGAAGCCATGACTGCGTTTAACAAGGGGCTTGCCATTGACGCGCAGAACAAGGACATTCTGTGGGAGATCAGAAAGCTCGGCATAAGGCAGAAGCCCGTCGTCCCTTTTTTGAAGAGATCAAATCCCATCAACCGTTACATCGGCATAATGCTCCACGCAATGAAGAAGTAGTCTGCTAGATTGCCCCCCGGACATTTTCCCCCGCGCTTGTCTATTGAGACTGAGCCATCTGCTTCAGGAGTTCCGCGATCTTCCTTGCGATCAAATCCGGCAGGAGATCCCTGTTATCAAGGGTTACCTCATGGATTTCAATATCTTCCCTCTTTTTTATCCCCAGGAGAAAATCATCGCCGCCAAAGGTGATGGTGCCAACAACGATATTCGGAGAGTCAAGGGCATGGAGTGCGGCCTGTCTGAAGACTTCAGAAAAACATTCCATCTTGCCGATCTCATCAAGTATGATGACATTCCTGCTGACGGGAGTGATGGAGGGGACGGCAATGGTCTCGATGTTCTCAATGCTTACTCCATAGCGTCTTATATGGAATCGAGACCTTATGTCCTGATGGGCAAGGTGCCCCTTTCCGCCGTCAAGGGTCCTCATCAGAAAGCCAACCCTTCGTCCTTCTACTCTCTCCTCTTCTGTGTAAAATCCATTGGCGGGAAAACCGAGATCCTGGATCACTTTCTTGATGACGGTCGTTTTCCCTGACGAAGGCGCGCCCGTCAGGAAGATATTTTTCTTTACTGGGCTCATAGGAATAATTGTAACCGAAGGAGGGGATGAAGAGAAGTGAGGAAAGACCCTCCCGCTCTCCCGCTGATCGAGCCGACCTCATACTATAGAATTTAGATAGAGTGAAAGTGAAAAGGGCAAGGGTCTACTTCGCTTGATGGGATCCTTTTAATAATGCAATTACTGAAGCTTAAGTGCTGAAAGTTGTCATAATTGAAATAGCAGTGCCCTGCGCATGCCTCCCCTGGGCTTGTCATATGGGCCATATCGCGACAGGAATCTTTAAGGGAACTTAGGGTTGTGTAATCTTATTGATACGTTTAGACCGCTTATGCTCGTACATTGATTTGTCTGCTTCTTGAAGAAGTACCTCAAGGGAACATGGGCTCTGGGGATCAAAGTGTGCTGAACCCATACTAATGGAGAGCACGTATCCTCTGCTTCTTGTTGAGTTTAGAGTTTCCAGGTCATTCTGCAATCGCGACGTAAGGACGTCGCTGCGTTATCCTGAAAATGTCCGTGCGGAGAGTACGACGAATTCGTCGCCGCCAACGCGGGCACTGATGTCAGCCTCTCGATAATTTTTCCTGAGGATATTCGCGATCTCTACTAACGCCTGATCGCCCTCAATATGACCATGCACATCATTAATTTCCTTTAGGTCATCTAGATCAGCATAAAGGATATATATCCCTTTCTTGTTTCTTTTTGCTATCTTTAACTGGTGTTCAGCCAAAGCAAACAATCCCCGACGGTTCAAGAGTCCTGTGAGGTCATCGGTAAGCAGAAGTCCACGGGTTTGTTCTTGACCTTCGGCATGCTTTATCCTTGCCAAGAGCTCTTTTAGCGTAAAAGGTTTCTTGATAAAGTCGGACGCTCCGGCTTCAATGGCTTTATCATAATTGAAATCATCGATATGTCCGGTCATGGTAATAACGATTATGTCAGGGCTAAGTTGCTTGACTGCTGCGGTAAGTTCAAGACCTGTCATGCCGGACAGTGCAATGTCTGTTATGACAATGTCGAAAGAGGTTTTGCCTAAAAGGTTGAGAGCCTCTTCGGCATTCGGGGCAGTCTCACAGTGATAACCGTTTATCGACAAACCTTCCGTGAGCACGTTGAGCATGATTTGATCATCTTCAACGATCAGTATCGAGCTTATTTTATCCATTCCAGGGTCAGGAGTCACTGTCGGCTTCTTCAACAACTCCGTGGAAATTGAGCGAAGGGGGAGTGCCCCTTTTTTCGCTTGAGACTTTTACCTCGCTGGGTCTAGGCTTCAGCCTTGCGGTTGTGTGCCACCAAAGATTTGACCACTTCCCATCCGATCTTATTCATTTCAGCCATTTTAGTGATTTCCTCTAACGCGGTCCTGTTGTCGTATGAGACAGCTCGGTAAGGCCTCGGGGAGATAAGAGCATCGTATACGTCACATACAACTATTATCTCCACCATGCGGTCTGTGAGCTGTATCCCGCGGGGCATGCCTGAACCATCTTTCCTCTCGTGATGATCCCTCGCCACTATGGCGGCAATGTTCTTTTGGATCCTTATGAAAATAGCTGAGAAGGACATATCCTGCAGTGGTATGATGATCTATGATGCTCTTTTCAGTCCTAGTGAGCGGGGTGACTTTTTTTAAGATATGCAAAGGAATGCAGATTTTACCAATATCATGAGTAGGGCCAGTCGAAACTTCATTTATCCACTCCGGATAATCAGGCAACAGATCTCTGGCAATCAATGCAGAAAGAGCAAATACCATAAGGACGTGGCAATATGTATGGTAGTCGTTTCTCTTGAAATAATCCAGTGACTGCAAAACGGGAATGACGAGGTGAACCTTCTCCAGCATGGTCATGACTTCTGCAATTTTCTCCTGACCAGAGAAAATCAAATCGTATGGAGGTCTGCTTATTTGACGGAGCAGGTCATGTTTTACCATGCCATATTCGAGCAATGGATAGGTTTGATAAGATGTTGTCTTGCTTGAAGAGATCAAATCCTCTAACGTCTCCGTTGAAAGGACAGTGCCGGCCGGCAGCAACAGTTGGTTATCCAATGTGTGAACAGGGTAATGGAGTCTCATAGCATCCTTAAAAGGTTTCCGGTTCTATATTAGGCAAATGCTCGACTTTTTTCAATAGCATGATGTCAAGAAGAAAGCATATCAGGAAGATATTTTTCTTTACTGGGCTCATAGGAATAATTGTAACCGAAGGAGGGGATGAAGAGAAGTGAGGAAGGGCTTTCCCGCTCTCCTGCTGACCGATTCTACCTCATATGAAGAAATTTGGGATAAAGTGGAAATGGAGGGGGCAGGGGTTCACGGCTTTTGGACGGAATTGTATTAATTAACGAAGTTATGAAATTGAGATGCTGAAATATTAGCTCTCAGTGTATTAGAGCAGTTATGAAGACACTGTCAAGTGGGAGATCCCTCCGACCGAGGCTCAGATAGCTCTTTTGCGAGTTTTTTCAGTTCTCTGAGTAGACTGGCTAAGGCGTCAAATTGTATGGATTTATCAGCGATGGAAACTCCATCTCCGCTTTGAGTCAGCATAAGCATGGGCATTCTACCTCTGACAAACCTGCCGTCCGCTATCATTTCATCCATATGCTCGACTATGTCTCGGATGTCAACGAAGGCTTTGGTATAACTGTTGATAATCTTTCTGGTTGTTCGAGGGATTGCTGGGCTTCCTTTATGACTTTTCAACCTGTCAATGAAGCGCAATGCACGCCTGACACTATGGATGCAAGTTTCCATATGTGCGACTGACCGGAAAAGAGCAGATAGGGGCAACAGTGCACCATCTCGCAGGGTTGCTACTTGCTGAAGATATGAAGATCGAGCCTCTTCGTATTCAAAGACAGCTTTGTCCACGATTCGAATAAGATTGTGGGCGTAAAACCAGACTTGATCGAGGTCTTGCCTCCACCTCCCGATAAAAATGTTGAGGACGGTATCAGGCATTAGCGGCTCGTTGATAGAAGATAAATCGGGCATTTTAAGTTTAAGAGTGGCCATTCGTCTGCTTTTTTTCTTTAATCGAAGCTATTTTCGTTGGGGGCGTGAGCGTTCAGCAAGTCAATTATTTCGTCCAGTTTGTCATTCATGGCCTCAAAGAATTGAGCTATAGTTGACAGAATATACATGCCAAAAATGGCAGCAACATATAGCCGCCAAGGGTCAGGTAGTTGTGAGACGACTGCGAGGCCGAGGAAGAATACTATAAATTTCCACCAACCTGCTTTTCTGATCTTTCCCATGCTCCCTCCTTATGCTCGAAGTTGTAGTGAACTCGGTGATGGTTGATCCATTTCTCTTCAAGTTTTTGTTTGAAATGTACAACTTCTGCGAAGTTCTGTCAACGAGAAGCAGACTATCTTGGAAAATTCGGGATAAAGTGGAAGGGGCAAGGGTTTACTGCGTTGGATGGCGTATCGTTGGTAAATCAGCTTATGTCTCTGAGACGTTGAGGACACCGACAAGTCGAGAGTTCATACGAAACCAAACTATGGCGGATTTCTGAAAGAAATTTACGGTAACATCAGCAATCAGTCAGCCGACGGCCCTGCGGGTTGGCGACATTGCATTAGATCTCCGTAGTTCTTTTTGTTTTTCTTGGCAACGCCGCTATTGACCATTTGCTAGGCAGGATTGGTTTTACCCTCCAGCCACTTACGGAAGCGCTTCGTTAACGCTATCTCTATTTGTGCACGCGTCTCTCCAACGTGACGCAGTACTCCAGCCAACTCAAGAAGAACGAAGACTACCACGCTAAGTCCGATGAAGATTCCAAAGGGGCCGCTATGAAACGGATGCATAACAATGAGCGCCACCGCACCTGTCACAATGAAAATGGCCACTCCCCACTGCAATATATAGGACAGGCCTCTTGCCCAACTGCGGGCGCGGCCCTCCATTACGAGAGCCTGCTTCCGGGCACGTTCCGCAGATTCTCGATCAACAGTGTCTGCGCGTGCGATTGCCTCACGCTCCCTTGCTTGAGAGGCGGCAAGTTTATTTTCGTAATCTTCCGTTATTGTACGAACTCGGTCTTCAGCCTTTGCGGCGTAGCCCTCCCTGACTCTTTCGACAACTTCGTCCAAAGACGTTGCATCAATATCTTTGGAAGTGTCGTTTTCAAGCTCGGCATCTCTCAGTAGTCTATCTGACATCGAGGAAACGAGAATCGCTGTAACCTCATCGGAGTTAAGCCTATTAGATTCCTGTAATCTGTCAAGATGACGTAGAAACCTTCTCCATGTTCTCTGTGACGGCCGCAATGCAACGGAGCAGAGAGCCACGAGTTCCTGAACCTTGAGGTTCACGGCAAGAGACGGCTTCTTCAGCCAAGCTATATTAGTGAGTGCCCGGATGTGCACAACTGGCGGAACTCCAGTTTCATGCTCATCTTCTTCCCACCAAAGTCTTGTGTTGAGAATAACGCGGGGAGAAGAGGTAGCGAAGATTGCTTTTGCGTCGTCCAGGCTTGAAGAACGGTGACCCTTCCGAAGAGTTATAGTTGCCGCGACACAGTCAACATCATGGAAAACCCGTGGCTCAAATTCGTCCTTTTTAGTCGGATCAGCAAGCCTGGCCGCGAGAGCTTTTTCTCCTGAGGTGTATTTATGTACATGGGTTGGTGTTTGCATAATTTGGAATCCACTCGAACGGACTTCAATTTTTAACAGGGCTGACATCTCACGGACATCGCTTACCGAGTATTGCTGAGTAAGGAAATGTCGAGACATGGGGTCAGCTCGCAGCGATCGACGGCCTTCTGACGTGGCTAACCGGACTTCGAACATTGCGAGAATTCGCTGGATTTCCTGAATCGTCTTATCGAGGACTAGACATTGAACTCCATTCGCCTTTAGAACATCAACGCTTTCTCTCACGAGGGTTTGCATTGCCGTGCCCTCATAGCCAAGCGCTTGCCGAACAATGTTGCTGTCAAAAATCACGAGTAAATCCTTAAAGCGATGAGTTATTCTACTCATATCAGGCAGAAAAGCGGCGTGGTAAAGGACTAGCCCTTCGAGCATCTCACGAAGGATCTTTGCCAAAGTCGGGTCTTGATAAACACAATCGCAGATGAATGCGGCAATAGCATTCCGCTCTCTTTGCCCTCCACTTCTTGTCTCTGACAGTTTAGGAGTGCCTTCAATCAGCATTCCAACCTGCTCTTCATCGAGGAAGCTGAGCAGCATCTCCAGTGCAGCGTCTTCTGTTTCGATTGTTATCCCGAACTTCTCGGAATAGAGTTGCAGAGCCCTTCCGAGGCGACGTTGCTCAGCTTCAATCTGTGATTTGCCACTAGCTACGTTTATCTGTGGAAGAGCTTGATTTGGATTCCGTTGATATCGACCTGCGTCACGCAGAAGGATTTTCTTTTTGATGAGTCGCTGTAACAGCGTCGTCATTGTTTGTATTGGCATAGCGATTCCATGCCGCGTAGCCAGTGCTTCCTGTATTTCGCTGGCAATGAAGCTTCCGTTGAATTGCGTGATAACGTCGATAATCAGAGGAATGAAAATACCCAAGTGATCGTTGCCCTCATCGAGCAGTGCTTTCAGATAGGCAACCGTCACCAACGCACCAGGTCGAGTTCTGAGATCCTCTATTGTTGTAGGCATTCGCCGATATCCTCCTAATCTACTGCAACGTTATCTGACTTCATAGAACGCAACATCTTGTATGTATAAGTTTGATTTAACATAGATTAGACGGATTCTCTTATATCATAGATTCCGTATAGCATCTATATATGCCGCACTTGGCCCATTTTTTGGCTTTTAATGTGGATAGCGCAATGTCCCCAAAGGCGACTACCATTAATAACTTACACTTTTTCGAACATTTTGAAAAGCGCGGACTTCGGGAAGGAACGATTTCTGGCGAGGGAGGCGGGACCCTACCGCTCTCCCGCTGACCGAGCCAGAAGGGGGAGGACAGGCGCAAAGGGCGTGCCCTGCGCGTGGCCTCCCCTAGGATTGTCATATAGGCCATATCTCAACGAGAGATTTGCCAGGGCGAGCACGTCTCTTAATTGAGTCGATCTATAGCCCGTTTTTTTGAAGGCTCTTAAGAGTTTGCCAGGTGTTGCTGCCTGGCAGACGGCACTGCCAAAAGATCAACCCATTTACGGAGGTGCCAGTGATCGAATGAGCTGCAGCTGATGGAGAACTTGAATCTATCGCCATTTGCGACCAATGAACCGTTGTCGACCTTGCCCTCATAAAGTTTCCCCTTGTGAGGTGCTCTGAGTTCGGTGCCATGGGGGAGAGTAATACCTCTGGAAACCCAGGGGATGCCATTAAGCTTGGCGGGTTCTTTCGTCTTTGCTAACAAAGGTAGTTCAAGGACGCGTCTAAGAACACTGTTATAGGTGTCGGCGTCATCCGTGAGTAAACTTGTCAGCTTCTTGTAGACATCGAAATCAATCGGTATGGTTGTGTACATTGTCTTATCCTCCTTAATGTAATATATAGCGCTCAGCACTATAAGTTAATAATAGCAGTAAACGGAGATGATGTCAAGAAAAAAATGCGGGGAAGATTGTCTCCAGCTTATGGCACTACGGCTCGACGCGGGTCTTATTGCAGGGAAAGCGGTTTTCCTGCAATAACGGCGCATGTTATTGCGATCTGGAGAAATTAGATTCGCTCAGCGTCAAGAAGATTGACGGGCGGCTGGACATCTGGAATAAAAAGGGGATTACGGAATCCCGTAACCCCTTGAAACGGATCGTGAGCGCATTCCCGCAGCTTTCTGCGGGGTGAGTGAGGGAATATAATAAGGACAATTCCCTGCGTTAAGATACCCTGCGGTTTCGCCGCAGGGTATCTTCATTTTAAAGTACCCCCTGCAGGAATTGAACCTGCGACACCAGGTTTAGGAAACCTGTGCTCTATCCAACTGAGCTAAGGGGGCGAAAGAAAGCTGAGAGCTTACAGCTGTCAGCTTACCGCAAATCAAAGACCTAAGACTCCAGAATCTCGAAGACCTTCTTCACTGCGTCTTCTGCATTATCTGCCGGTATGACACCCTTGATGTCCCATGTTTCTATGCCGACTACGGGCTTTCCCATCTGGAGTGCAAAGGCTATCTCTGAAAGTGTTCCATACTCACCACCGACGGCGATAACAGCATCCGCAGTGCGCGCTATAATAACATTTCTGCCGATTCCCAGTCCAGTTACTATGGGGATATCAATATACGCGTTTACGTCCCTCTTATGGTCCTGGGGAAGTATTCCGACGGTGAGACCTCCCTCTGTCCTGGCCCCTCTTGAGACCGCCTCCATGACGCCGGTGAGACCGCCGCAGACAACCACGGCATCTCTTCCGGCAATCAATCGGCCGACCTGTTCAGCCTCCCTCAGAAGTCTTTTCTCGACCTTCCGTCCGCCGATCACTGATATCAGTTTCCTTGACATGGACACCATTTTACCTCTTATGTTTTCTCCTATCAAGGACTTCAGCGAGGAGGGGAAAGAGCAGGGAACCTCCAGGCAGGAAGAAGACTGCCATGACAGGAACGGCCCCCGATATGCCCCGCAGGTGGCCCTTCAGTTCACGCTTCTCCTCTCTTGTCCACGGAAGGCCTGTGTTCCGATGCTTCATGAGGAGCTGCATAAGTCCCCGGACCTCAAGGACTTCCTTCAGGATGAACTCCCTGTTACCGGTGATGAGCCTTTTGATGTAGTTCAGCAGCATCTCCCCCTGAATGTACCAGGACAGTGAAAGAAAGAAGAGATGGTCGGGGCGAGAGGATTTGAACCTCCGACTTCACGGTCCCGAACCGTGCGCGCTACCAGACTGCGCTACGCCCCGATAGTGAGTCCCCCAAAAGTCCGCCGACTTTTCGAGGACTCCAGCCCAATGGCGGGAGCGTGTGGGAATCGAACCCACCCTGCCCGCTTTTGGCAGGCAACACTGGATTTGAAGTCCAGGAGGGACACCAGAACCCTATGCGCTCCCAGGCATACATAATACTGCATTTGCCGATGTCCTGGCAACTACGGTTTTTTGCGGGAATCGTGAGTGGCGTGAAAATATTGCGAAACGATTATAAAAGAAAGGCGGATAGAAACGAGCGGTTTAGCTGAAAGCCGAACCGGAGGCCAAATTACAGAATGAGTCGGTTCAAATCCCTGTTGTTGAACAGCCCATCTTGCCGGTAGTGCGGCTCCGGGTCTTCTCCCTGGCAGGCCCGGGAAGCACTACGCTACTTTTTTCCGAGGGCTCTTTCCACGGTCTTTATGGCGCAGAACTCCCCGCACATGCTGCATACCTCCGCGACAGAGGGAGGAACCTGTCCTCTCCACTCCCTCACTCTGTCAGGGTCAAAGCTAAGGGACATCTGTCCTTCCCAGTCGAGGTTCTTCCTGCACTGAGCCATCTTCCTGTCTTTCTCGATGGCGCCGGGTATCCCTTTCGCAATATCTGCAGCGTGCGCCGCTATCTTTGAAGCGATCACCCCCTCTCTCACGTCGTCAATGTTGGGGAGGCGTATATGCTCGGCAGGAGTCACATAGCAAAGGAAGTCAGCACCTGCGGCACCTGCAATGGCGCCTCCTATGGCTGCGGAGATATGGTCATAGCCCATCCCGATATCGGTAACCAGGGGACCGAGCACATAAAAGGGTGCGCCTTTGCAGATCTCTTTCTGCAGTTTTATGTTCAGTTCCACCTGGTTCAGAGGAACATGTCCGGGACCCTCTATGATCGCCTGGACACCGGCAGCAAGGGCTCTGTCTCTCAGTTCACCAAGGGTGACCAGCTCTTCGATCTGGCTTCTGTCCGTTGCATCCGCGAGGCAGCCGGGCCTGAATCCGTCCCCCAGGCTCAAAGTCAGGTCATACTTTCTCGCCATCTCCAGGAGCCTGTCATACTGTTCAAAAAGGGGATTTTCCCTGTCATTATAGATCATCCATTCAAGGAGAAAAGCCCCCCCTCTGCTCACAACGTCGAGGATCCTTCTGTCTTCCTTCAGCCTCTCTATTGCCTTCCGCGTGACACCGCAGTGGACTGTCACAAAATCCACGCCGTCCTTTGCATGTCCCTCGATCACCTCGAACAGCTTATCGGGACTCATCTCTGCGATATGTCCGTGCCTTTCGGTCGTACTCACCACGGCTTCGTAGATGGGGACTGTCCCGACAGCAACAGGAGACTTCTTAATGAGCGTGTTTCTTAAATCTTTAATAGCGCCTCCCGTGGAGAGGTCCATGACCGCATCAGCCCCATATTTCGCCAGGACTTCAAGCTTCTTTATCTCCTCATCATAGGAAACCCTGTCTTTTGATGTGCCGATATTTGCATTGATCTTCGTCCTCAGCCCCCTGCCGATCCCGAGGGGGGTGATATCATGGAACACGTTTCTGGTGATAACGGTTACCCCTTCAGCAATGTCGGACGCAAGCTTCTGAGCGGAGGTGCCTTCGGCCTGTGCAACCGCCTCCATCTCTGCGGTAACGATCCCTTTTCTTGCCAGTTCTATCCTTGTCATAGTTATTCTCCTCGCCCCCTCAAGAGTGATGGGGATCACCCACGGTTCTTAAATACCCCTCCGTTGCCCCTTTAATATCAGCCTCGCCCAGAATGCCGCTGATCAATGCAATCCCACGGGCTCCCGCATTCATTACTTCCTTAACCCTGCCGGGGGATATGCCACCGATGCCAAAAACAGGAAGAGAGACCTGTTCACTCACCAGGTGCAAGGCCCCTATTCCTACAGGCTCTCCATATTTCCGCTTGGAGGGCGTGTCATACACAGGTCCGAAGGTGATAAAATCCGCTCCTTCCCTCTCTGCGGTGCGTGCCTCCTCGGGGTCGTGAGTCGAAGCTCCGATGAATAATCTCCTGCCCACGATCTTTCTTGCCGCACCTACAGGGATCCCCGCCCGGCCGAGGTGTACCCCGTCAGCCTCCACGCACATGGCGACATCAACTCTCTCATTGATAAAAAGCAGTGCACGATATTGTGCGGTGACTTCTCTCAGCCTGTATGCCAGTTCAAGGAGTTCCCGTATCGGCAGATCCTTCTCCCTCAACTGGACAGCCCTTAAGCCCGCCTTCAGCGCATCCTCCACGGCAGTGATGAGCGATGAGTGACGCGCAATGAGTTTCCGGTCGGTGATCAAATATAAATTGAAATCAACTATGTTCACTCATACCTTTTGCTGGTGCGGCAGTTACAGCATTCCCTCTATCGGACTGCTCGCTGTGGCATAGAGCTTTTTCGGTATCCTTCCCGCTTTGTATGCAAGCCTGCCGGCGATGACCCCATGCCGCATAGCCTCCGCCATGGACAGAGGATCCCTTGCTCCTGCGATAGCGGTGTTCATTAAGACGGCGTCGCATCCCAATTCCATAGCGAAAGTGGCATCAGAGGCCGTTCCGACTCCTGCGTCAACAATGATAGGGACCTTTGCCTGTTCGAGTATGATCTTTATGTTGTACGGGTTTCTGATCCCGAGCCCTGAACCGATGGGTGCGCCAAGGGGCATCACGGCCGCGGCGCCCGCATCCTCCAGTCTCTTCGCCATGATCGGGTCGTCATTGGTGTAAGGGAAAACAATGAAACCTTCCTTTGCCAGTATCTCCGTCGCCGTCAAAAGTCCCATGGTATCGGGAAACAAGGTCTTTTCATCCCCTATCACCTCCAGCTTCACCATGTCCGAAACCCCTGCTTCCCTTGCAAGGCGGGAGTATCTCAGGGCATCTTCAACCGTATAACAGCCGGCGGTGTTGGGAAGTATCTTGTATTTCCGCGGGTCGAGATAATCAAGAAGATTTTCGGATTTCCTGTCAGTGATGTTCACCCGCCTCACCGCCACAGTCACCACATCCGCACCGGATGCCTCGATCACTTTTCTTGTTTCCTCGAAATCCTTGTATTTCCCGGTGCCGATCCAGAGTCTGGACCTGAACTCTATGCCTTTAATGATCAATGTGTCTTCCATCATTCCTCCTGTGTTGTCCTCCACCAACAAAATAGACGATCTCTACGTTGTCACCGTCTTTGAGCCGGAAATCTTCGAGATCCCTTTTTTTGATAACCACGAGGTTCACTTCAACGGCAACCCTTTCAGGGACTATTTCCATTTCCCTTAACAACTGTGCCAGGGTATGTCTTTCCGTGGTATATGCTTCCCCATTCACCTTCAGTTTCATGTCACGCTATGTCTGCATCTTGAGCAAATAAAAAATCCTCTCTCCCGAAGGTCGGGAATAGAGGATCATTCTAGCACTCTTTTTCCC
This sequence comes from Nitrospirota bacterium, assembly GCA_963699545.1. Classification (GTDB taxonomy): domain Bacteria; phylum Nitrospirota; class Thermodesulfovibrionia; order Thermodesulfovibrionales; family UBA9159; genus JAMCQB01. Next base: position 371,032 of record CAVOUE010000003.1, read on the forward strand.
ATTCCCTACGCCGGAATTACCCGGATCAGGTTCAAGGGGTCTTCCCACAGATAAGGAAATTCTCAGGCCTTATGGCCTCCCCCAAGGATTACTTTATAATATACCATTCTTATTATTTTATCAAAGGTCCCGCTGCCACGCATTGACATCGGGATTGCCAAAGAGAAATAATTAAACATGACGCCAAGATTTAACGCCTTCGGGCTTTTCCTCAAAAAAAGATTTGGTACCATTGTATACAAGGTGAACGTGGACGCCGGGTTTACCTGCCCTAACCGGGACGGCACCCTGGGGGTGACAGGATGCATCTACTGCAATAACGACAGCTTCAGGCCGTCGGAATGCAAGACCGAAATACCCCTCAGGGAACAGATACGGAACGGGATAAAATACCTCTCGATGCGGTACAAGGCGAGCAAGTTCCTTGTCTATTTTCAGCCTTATACGAACACGTACGCACCGGTAGGGGAACTGGAAAGGATGTTTCGGGAGGCCCTTTCTCTTCCTTCAGTGATAGGCCTGGCCATAGGAACGAGGCCCGACTGTATCGATGAAGAGAAGATAAGGCTGCTCAGGGAGCTCGCAAAGGATCACTTTGTCCTGGTGGAATACGGATTGCAGTCGATCCACGACAAGTCCCTCCGGTATATCCTAAGGGGACACGACTACAGGACCTTTCTTGAGGCGGTGGATATGACAAAAGAAAAAGGCATACATATCGGAGCCCATATTATTGCGGGCCTTCCTACCGAGACAAGGGGTGAGATGCTTGCCATGGCTGACGAACTCTCGACCATCCCTATAGGATTTCTAAAAATACATCAGCTCCAGGTGGTGAGAAATACCCCCCTCGCACAACAGTACCTGGAAAAGCCCTTTCCTACCTTCGGATATGACGAATATCTTGACTTCCTGGTGGATTTTATCGAACGTCTGTCCCCTGAGATCGTTCTCCAGAGACTGTTTGCGCTTTCTCCTGATGATATCCTCATCGCGCCGCAGTGGGGCAGGACCCGGCAGCAGATCCTGCGGGACATCAACGAACGGTTTAGCCGGAGGGAAGCGCTCCAGGGTTCAAAATGCCTCTGCTGCAAACACTGATCTTCTTCTGCTTCTCCTCCCCATTGAATCGTGCCTGATCTGAAGGTTGATTTGATTGCTTATTCAGGCTCGAGAGGGGAAGAGATTCCCCGTTCGTTCATCCTCTCCGGCGAAAAGATTGAGGTCGTTTCCATTCTGGGAAGGTGGATTGAAGAGTCATCTGTGGGGACGGGAAGGAAGAGGTTCTTTCACGTCCAGGGAAGCGACGGATACAGGCACAGGGTCTATTTTGATGAGGCAAAGAAGGTATGGTTCCTGACCGATGCCGGATAACCCTCAAGGCCACGTTAATCGAGGAGCCGGTAGCCAAGCTTCTCTATGCTCTCCCTGGAGATCTTTAGGACATCCTCTTCCATGATCTGTGAGTCATCAAAGTCTATTACGATATTGCCATCCTCCGCATCAATGGAGTTTACGCCGTCCATCTTTCCGATGAACCTCATCAGCGCAAGGGAACATTCATCGCAGAATTCCTTCTGGACGTGTAACGAGATCTTCTTCATGAGCCTCCTCCTTCATGCGACATTATAGAGGTCAAAGGGGAATGGGTCAATCTCCTCCCAACTGGGAGGAAAGGTTATCCCCGGACAAGTTCGATGACCGTCACCTCAGGTGGGGATAAAAAGCGGATAGGTGGTCCCCATGTCCCCGATCCCCTGCTCACATATAAAAGGGAACCCCCGCTGAGCTTTGCGAGTCCGGCTTCGTTTGGATAGTAAAGCCTGGTGGCGAGGCTGAAGGGGAATATCTGGCCCTTGTGAACATGTCCCGAAAGCTGAAGATCAAAAAGACGGGCGGCATCCCTTTCCACAAGGGGTCTGTGCTTGAGGAGGAGGGTAAACTTTTGCCGGGGAAGCGATGAAAGCAGATCCCTCTCAGAAATCCCTGTTCCGGGGTCAAAGAGTTTCCCGGCAGGGTCGTCCACCCCTGCAATGTTGATCGCATCGGCTACAGTAACCCCTCTCCCCCTGAGAAGCGTGAAGCCTGCCAGTTCGGTGAAACAGCGGGAGTTTTCGAGCCCCGCATAGAATTCGTGGTTTCCTGTGACCGCGAATTTTCCGTATTTTGGCTCGATCTCTTTTAAGAGGTCTGAAAGGCCGTTCAGCTTACAGACCTGTCCGTCCACGAGGTCCCCTGTTGATACAAGGATATCCGGCTTCTCGGCCTTCACGATCTCAAGGATCCTCTGTAGTCTCTGTTCTCTCACAATGAGCCCGAGATGGACATCAGAGATCTGGACGATCTTCAGCCTGCCGACGTCCGCCGGAATTTTTTGGGTCTTGACAACTATCCTTTCCATGCGGATATCCCTTGCCTCAAAATACCCATAGACTGCTATGGATAAGGAGATCAGAAGGCCGACGGAAAAAGAATGGCGTGCCGAAAGGGTGAAGGAAGAAGGTTCCTGTTGTAGAATGAGTCCTGACACCCACACCAGAAGCGTGAACACATCCATGACAAGGGAGACGGAGAAGAACAAGAAAAGGACAGCTCCCCAGACAAATCCGATATGCGCCATAACCCGTGCAAAGAGCTCAAAACCGAATCGCTCGGAATAGCGCACAATGACCGGGGCAAGGACCATGAGCAGCATGAAAAGTGCGAGGAGGATACCGGCGGCGGATCCGAACGCGAGGGCCGCCTTTGCCTTCAGGAAGGCATAGAGGTGTATGCCTCCGTAAACCAGGAAAAAGGTTACCAGGAAGAGTCTCATTCTGTTCCCTCAGGAAACGTCCTTCTCTCTTTAGGCATACGCCTTCTTATAGGAAATAACTGACTATCCAGATTATAGCAGAACCCGTTTGTTCTCTCTGAGCATGAGGGGAGAGGTGAAGCTATTTCCTGAATATCCTGTGGCACCTGACACACGCGTCGAGGAGCCTGTGTGTCTGCCTCTGGATAACCCTCGCGTTGTTTTCCCTGGCCGCCTTGAGAAGGAGGTCGAGTTCGCGGTGGAATTTATTGTCCAGCCTGACAAATTCCCTGAAGCGTTTCTGGTTCCTGGGGAGCACGATCTTTGCCCCACCCTTGACCGCCTGCTCGACCTGCACCCTCACTTTGTTTGTCTCCTGGAAGGCCGGAACGATCCTTCCCGGTTCGTTCAGCACGATGGCATCCACCGTAACCTTGAGAGCGCTGTCAAGGGCAATCATCTCTTTCTGGATCAGGTTACCCGATTCCGACTGTCCACTGCCCGGTGCGATCCCGAAGCAGAAGAGCGCTACCATGCAACAGAACGCAAATACCACTGCCAGCAGGCACATCCCGTGAAGGCGATTATCGGGAGCGCGCATCAAAAGGTTCCCCCGTGTCCGGCCCAGACGCCGAAAAAGACCGCTGCAAGACTCACTCCAAGGATGACCCAGTGAAATCTTGCCAGCAGGGCAAACACTCTTGTGGCGTCATATTTGTTAGGATCACTAAAGATTATCTTGAATATCCTCTTTTCGAACGTGAGCACGAAGGTGTAAAAGACCCATGCAACGAGCATAATGGAAACGCCCACCGTCTTCCTTGTAAAGAGCATGGTATGCAGGCCTGTCATGTATAAAAGGAGGAACCCGGTGATTCCCGCTATCCAGGCGTAGTACCGAGCCTGTTTTGCAAAGATGCTTTCCACCCGCTGGAACATGAGGACCTTCTCAAGAGAATCACCCATCTGCAAGAGCATCGGAAAGATTATTATGGTTACAAAACTTACCCCGCCGATCCAGAGCACGACAACGGTGACATGGACAGCGGTGAGGAGAGGTGCGAGCATTATTGCCTCCTTTGAGATGGCTGATGGCTCAATTATATCATTTTACCGTGAGGAGGGGCATTCCGTACCGTCCGACGGTTTTTACCATGTGAGAGATGAGCGGGCAAGGGTCACTACAAGGACTTCTTCCGCCCCTGCTTTCATAAGGGCTTTAGCGCATTCCCTCGCTGTGGCGCCGGTGGTCATAACATCATCCACCAGGATCAGACGGTGCTTGTGGAGCCTCCCTTTGACTTCAAAGGAATTCCTGAGGTTCCTGGCCCGATCCTTTGCGTCGAGGCCTATCTGAGGCAAGGTCTCCCGTTTCTTAAAGAGAAGGTTCCTATGAACCGGTATCCTGAGATGGCGGGAAAGAGGCTTCGACAGCAGAAGCACCTGGTTGAACCCTCGCTCCCTCAGAGTCCTGGTGGACACCGGCACCGGAACAATACCGTCCATATCCGGGATGGGAAGTTCTGTTAAGAGCTTCCCCATGGGTAGTGCGAGTCTTCCTCAGCCCTGAGAATTTAAGCAGATGGATGGCCTCAGACAGGGCACCTGAATAGAGCCCGTAATTCAGGACTGTGGAGAAGGGGGACGCATGGCGAAGGCATTCTCCACATCGTCCGGAGTATTCCGACACGAGCGGTGAGGCGCATATCGTACATGAGGGACCTGTGTAACGCCGAATGGATCCCCAGCAGCTGGCGCAAAGGGGTGCATAGGAAATGGTATCAGTAGGATTCTTGCAGAGAGGACACGACGAGGGATAGAGCAGAGAAAAGAGGGAAGACGCTAAACGTAAGCCGTTACGTCTAATATAGCGCCGCATTTCCCGCACTTCGGGCTGAACTGAAGTCTTTCCTTTGGGACCTTGTTTTTCACGTGGCAGCCTTGACAGGACACGATAACGGATTCGGCGGTGCGGTGAGAGGTCTCTTCAGATTTCATCTCGGTCGCTTCATGATGGCTGGCGGCTGAACGCTCATGGTGTCCGGTGTCCTCAGGTTCATCGCTGGCCTCGAAATTCTTGAAAAATTCAAGGTAATTCGGATCCCGTTCGACCAACTCCACTCCCATGCCATTTTTTAACATGCTGAGGGCAGTCTTTATTGTTCTTCTGACAACGCCTTTGAGGAGGCTAACCTTACCGTCAGGCAGGTAGACCTCTATTTCGATGACACTGCCCGGGGTCAGTCCATGCTGCGTCCTTATGAAAAGGCCGGCGGATGAAAAGTCACTCGAAATGCCCCTGTATTTCAGTCCGCCCGATGTGAATGTTACTTCAAGTCTCTTCGTGAATCTCTGACAGTATCTTCGACGCATTCAGAACTGTTCTCTGAGCATGATAAGTTCATCTCTGCGCTGGCCCGTGGACACCATATCGACCATTACGCCCAATGTGTCCTCCATCTTTCTTATATATCGTTGGGCATTCCTGGGCAGCTTTTCGAATTTCTTTATGCCGACGGTACTCTCTTTCCATCCTTCGATCTCCTCATACACCGGAACGGCTTCCTCAAGGAGCGAGAATTCTTTCGGGAAATTCTTGTGAATACGGTTCCCATATCTATAAGCGACGCACACCTTGATCGTACCGAGGGCATCGAGGATATCGAGTTTTGTGATGGCGATGCCTGTCAGGCCATTCACCCTGATGGCGTGGCGCAAGCCCACAAAATCAAGCCATCCGCACCTCCTTGGCCTGCCGGTCGTGGCCCCATATTCTCCTCCCCTCTGCCTCAGCCCTTCTCCCACGGCTCCGGTGATCTCGGTAGGGAATGGCCCCCCGCCCACTCTGGTCGTATAGGCTTTCACCACGCCGAGGACCTTCGCAATCTTTGTTGGACCGACCCCGAGGCCCGTGCATGCGCCACCAGCAACGGCGCTGGAGGAAGTCACAAAGGGGTATGTTCCGTGATCCACATCAAGGAGGGTTCCCTGTGCGCCTTCAAAAAGGACCTTTCTGTTTTTTGCGATCATGTCATTGATGACGATATCCGTATCTTCAACGTAACGGGAAAGTTTTTCAGCATATCCAGCGTATTTCCTCAGTATCACGCCGGTCGTAAACCCTTTTGCCTTATAGTGGTTCTTCAGGAGATAGTTGATCTCTTTGAGGTTCGCTGCAAGCTTTTCCTCCAGAACCTTCGGATAATAGAGGTCAACGACCCGTATTCCTGTCCGGGCCATTTTATCAACGTACGCAGGGCCGATACCTCTTCCGGTTGTCCCTATTTTTTTGGATCCCCTCACTTCTTCGTGGGCATTGTCTATGGCGATATGATAGGGCATGATAAGATGAGCATTCTTGCTGATGAGGAGGTTCCTCCCCACATCCACGCCTCTTGACTTCAGGCCGTTTATCTCTTCGATGAGGGCAGAGGGTTCGATAACAACGCCATTTCCGATGATGCAGAGCTTGTTCTTATGCAGGATGCCTGAGGGAATAAGGTGGAGAACGAACTTCTCGTTATTGATTACTACGGTGTGCCCTGCGTTGTGGCCCCCCTGAAACCTGGCAACCACATCGGCCTTCTCGGTAAGGACATCGACGATCTTCCCCTTCCCCTCATCACCCCACTGGGCCCCAACAATGACTACCCCGGACATTTCTTAACCCCTCGATGAGAAATAAGCATCTGTCTCACTGAAACCCTGGTCGCCCGAATCGCCTCCGGACAACGCATTCCTGCTGTCGCATTCCCGTGAAAGGACAATCTGATTCAGAGGGATACTACCTTTACGGAAAGGATATTCGGCATCTTCTTTATATCTTCCAGTTGAGCCGCTGTCACCGGTGTATCGATGCTCACCACCGATATCGCCATTCCCCCCGCCGCCTCTCTTCCAAAATGCATCCTCGCAATATTAATGCTGCATTTGCCAAGATAGGAACCGATATTGCCGATGACGCCGGGCTTGTCATTATTATACATAAAGAGCATATTTCCCTCTGGCGCGATCTCCACGGGGAAATTATTTATCTTCACGATCCTTGGGTCCATCCTCCCCAGCAGAGTCCCCGCAAGATAGTTTTCCTTTCCGTTTATCCTCACCCTGAGGATGATCATGCTCTGAAAATCGCCTCCGTCGGCATTTTTCATCTCCTTGACCGCAATGCCCCGCTCTTTCGCGATAACGGACGCATTGACGAAATTCACGGTTTCTTCAAGGATCGGCGTCAGGAAGCCCTTCAGCAACGCAATGTTCAACGGCGCTGTGTTCAGCGACGACGCTTCCCCCCTGTACTCTATGGTCATCTCAGTGACAGCACCCTCAAAGACCTGAGCCGCAAAACTCCCCAGCTTCTCCGCAAGGGTCAAATAGGGATGAAGCCTCAAGACCTGGTCGGCAGGCACTGAGGGGAAGTTCACCGCATTACGGATAACCCCGCTGATGAGATAGTCCACAACCTGCTCTGCGACAGCAACGGCTACGTTTTCCTGGGCTTCTTCAGTGGCAGCACCGAGATGGGGTGTGCATATGAGATTGTCAAGGGTCAGGAGCGGGTTATCCCCCGGGGGTTCCTTCTCAAAGACATCCAGGGCAGCCCCTGCAACCTTGCCGCTCTTGAGGGCCTCGTAAAGGTCAGTCTCATTGACAATACCGCCCCGTGCGCAATTGATAATCCTCACGCCGTCTTTCATTCCAAGGATGGTCTTCTTGCTGATGAGATTCTTTGTCTCCGCAGTAATGGGCGTATGCACGGTGATGAAATCGGAACGACCGAAGAGTGCGGGCAGTTCGACTTTCTCGACACCCATCTCTTTTGCATTTTCTTCGCTGAGGTAGGGATCATAACCGATCACGTTCATTTCCAGGGCGAGGGCCCTTCGTGCAACCTGTTTTCCGATTGCGCCCATCCCTATTATGCCGATAGTCTTGTTGTAGAGTTCGACACCCATGAAACGCTTTTTTTCCCATTTGCCGTTTTTCATGGATGCCGTTGCCTGGGGGACCATCCTTGCCAGGGCGAACATGAGGGCTATGGTATGTTCTGCCGTGGTAATGGTATTTCCACCCGGCGTGTTCATCACCACGATGCCCTTCTTGGTGGCAGCAACCTTGTCCACATTGTCCAGTCCGGATCCGGCCCTCCCTATGACCTTCAAGCTGGTGGCTGCTTCCACGACATCTGCGGTCACCTTGGTGGCGCTTCTGATGATGAGCCCGTGGTATTCACCGATGCAGGCCTTGAGTTCCTCGGGGTTCATCCCTGTCTTCACCTCAACGTCGAGGCCTGACTTCTTCAGTATGTCGATCCCCTGGGGGGACAAGTTGTCGCTTATGAGAACCTTCATCAATCCTCCCGGTTACTTCATCAAGAGTTCTTCAGCAACTGCCACCCCCGAACCGAGTGTTATGGGGTATCCCATGGATTTCAGAACCATCTCCACCCCGGCAATTGCTGTAATGATGTCGAATGTATCTGCATACCCTAAGTGGGCTATCCTGAATATCTTGCCTTTTGCCTGCCCCTGGCCGCCTGCGGCAGTGATGCCGTACTTGACTCTCAGATTCTTGTAGATCTCCTGACCATCAAGGCCATCGGGCGCCTTTATTGCGGTGACCGAGTCGCTCGGCGACTCTTTTGAGAACAGCTCCAGATGAAGGGCCTTCACCGCCGCCCGCGTGGCATTGGCAAGCCTCCTGTGGCGTGCAAACGCATTTTCAAGTCCTTCTTTCTGAAGAAGTTTCAGACATTCATTCAATCCTATGATCAAGGTCACCGGAGAGGTGAAATTCGTCTGGTTCTTGGCCAGAGATTCTCTCTCCTTCTTGAAATTGAAATAGAAATGCGGACACTTCGCGCTTTCGGCAAACTTCCATGCCTTGTCGCTGATCCCCACAAAGGCGAGCCCCGGGGGAAGCATGAGTCCCTTCTGCGAGCCACCGATCAGGACGTCAATCCCCCAGTCATCCATTTTGAGGTCATGGGCAACAAGGGCGGAGATCGCATCAACAACGAGAATGGTGCCGCTGTATTTCCTGACGACTGAGGCAATGGACTCTATGTCGTGGTAGACACCCGTTGAGGTTTCGGAGGCCTGAACAAAGACACCCCTTATGGAAGGGTCTGCCCTTAGTGCCTTCTCGATCTCCTCAGGTCTTACCGTGTACCCCCAATCGATCTTCATCTCCGTCACATCGAGTCCGTAGGCCTTGCATATCTTGGTCCATCTTTCACCGAAGTTCCCGGCATTAATGACGAGGGCCTTGTCTCCAGGGCTGAAGAGGTTGTTCACCGAGCCCACCATGCCCCCTGTCCCGGAAGAACAAAGGATGAGCACATCCTTTGTTGTCTGGCAAAGCCACTGAAGACCTTTCTTTGCCGCATCGAGCACAGGGAGAAAATCGGGTGACCTGTGATGAATAATGGGCATTGCCATGGCAAGCAGGGCTTCAGATGGCACGGGTGTTGGTCCCGGAGCAAGCAGATACCGTTTTAGCATCAATTCCTCCTTATAACTTTACAACGCAGGGGCAAAGCGGGACGATAACTGTCTGGTAGTATCCTTATCCCCCTACGCTTTACTTTCCTCAACCCCCTTTTGCGGTCGTTTAGCATATCTTATGGAGCGCTCTTTGGTCAAGATTGCTTTACAAGCTTATGAAAGGATTAGTATAATTAATAAATATGAAGAAAAAGGTTTTTGCAGGAATCGCCATCCTCCTGGTAGGGTTTCTCCTGGGAGGAGTTTCTTATTACATCATGGGGAAAATGATTTCTCCCCCCTCTTTCCGCACCCCCTTTGACCCGAGGGTGCCCGGCCAGATGATCGAGACGAGCAGGGCCTTTTCCGAGATTGTGCAGGCCGTCTCCCCTGCAGTCGTGAATATATCCACCACGAAAACGGTGCGCAGGGATGCCTTGCCTTTCTCGGAGGACCCCTTTTTCGATCTCTTCAAGCCATTTCATGATTTTGGTCTCCCGAAGAAATGGAAAGAGCAGAGCCTCGGTTCAGGGGTGATCGTAACCGCTGACGGCTACATCATTACGAACAACCATGTGGTGGAAAAGTCTGAGGATATAAGAGTAACCCTCTTTGACAAGAGGAGTTTTCGTGGCAAGGTAGTGGGAGCGGATCCCAAGACGGATATCGCTGTGGTGAAGATCTCTGCTGAGAAACTGCCCACAATTCCCTGGGGTGATTCGGATAAATTGCAGGTGGGCGAATTTGTCCTCGCCATAGGCAACCCTTTCGGCCTCAGCCACACCGTGACCATGGGGATCATCAGCGCAGTGGGCAGGGCCAATGTGGGGATTGCGGATTACGAGGATTTTATCCAGACCGATGCAGCCATCAACCCCGGCAACTCCGGCGGTCCACTTGTGAATATAAAAGGTGAACTTATCGGCATCAATACCGCAATTTTTTCGAGGAGCGGAGGGTATCAGGGCATCGGCTTCGCAGTTCCGAGCAATATGTCCCGGCTTGTGATGGATCAGCTCATGAAACAGGGAAAGATCGTCCGGGGCTGGCTCGGCGTGACCATCCAGGACATTACCCCTGAACTTTCCCAGAAGTTCGGCCTTAAGAATTCCAATGGAGCCCTCGTAGGTGATATTGCCAAGGGCAGCCCGGCTGAGAAGGCGGGCATTGTGCGGGGCGACGTGATCCTTGAGTTCAATGGGAAGGAGATTAAGAGCGTCGGGAGCCTGCGGAATATGGTTGCCCAGAGCAAGGTAGGTTCCCAGGCGAAAGTGAAGATCCTCCGGAACGGCAAGGAATATGAAATGTCCGTTGTGATCGCTGAACTTCCCAGGGAGGTTGCCGGAGCCCCTGCAGAACCGTCGCCGGAGGATTTCCAGAAGAATGCCTTTTCCGGTATTACGGTAATGGACCTCTCAAAAGAGATCGCGAGGCAGCTGGGCCTCGGCGCAAATGAAAAGGGAGTCGTTGTGGTGAAGATCGAACCGGGGTCCACGGCTGATGAGGCCGGTCTTAAGAAAGGAGACGTGATTCAGGAGATGGACAGGAAAAGAGTGGGAGGGGTCGGGGATTTTAACAGGATAACCTCAGCCATAGAGCCTGGTGACACAACCCTGCTTTTCGTGAACAGGGGAGGGAGAAGGTTTTATATAACGATAAGAGGGTCATGATGCAGGAACGTAGGACCCATCACGTCTTGTAGGGAAGGAGGTGAGATAATGTTGCTTGTCATAAGGATAGCAGTCTTATCAGTGTTCGTATTGTCGGGGTATTTTATTGGTCTGAAGTATAATGCATTTATTGAGGGAACCGCCCTTGGTCTCCTGTGCGGAATACTTTCGTTCCTTCTTGAGAGGGCGTTCAGGAAGGTTTCCCTGGGGAGGGTCATCGGCGCACTGGCAGGACTTCTCACAGGTATCGTTTTCGCAAACCTCATTCTCCTGCCTCTCAGGAGGATCATTCCTGATATATCGCTGGCCTCATTCATTCTGAATGCACTGTTGGGATATGGAGGGCTCCTCATGGGTCTGAAAAGGGGGGAGAATCTCACGCTCCCCGGTATTTTCAGGATATTTAAGGGACAGGACTCTGATGAGCATCTCAAGATACTTGATACGAGCGTCATCATTGACGGCAGAATAGCTGATGTCTGTGATGCCGGATTCCTGGACGGGATATTTCTCGTCCCCCAGTTCATATTGCAGGAACTCCAGCACATCGCTGACTCGCCGGATGCCCTGAAAAGAGCGCGGGGGAGGCGGGGGCTCGATATTCTCCACAGGGTACAGAAGATGGCCCATATTACAGTGAGGATAACGGATGAGGACTTCCCGAAGATCAAGGAGGTGGATTCAAAGCTTGTCGCCCTTGCAAGGGTCCATGATGCAAAGGTGATCACCAATGATTTTAATCTCAACAAGGTAGCTGAACTTCAGGGTGTTACCGTGCTGAATATCAATGAGCTTGCCAATGCTCTGAAGCCCGTTGTCCTTCCCGGTGAGGCGTTGCGGGTTTTCGTGATCAAGGAGGGCAAGGAATATAACCAGGGCGTTGCATACCTTGATGACGGGACCATGGTGGTGGTCGAGAACGGCAGGAGGCTTATCGGGAAGAACGCGGAGGTCGCGGTCACCAGTGTTCTCCAGACCACTGCGGGGAGGATGATATTCTCCAAGCCGAAGGAAGAATACGAACGGGAAGAGTTCAAGGCAGTCAAGTCATAAAGCGGACATGTGCGCATGAAGGAAAACATTGTTGCCATAGTGCCGGCGGCTGGCCTGGGAACGAGGTTCAGCCCCGGTACCAATAAGCCCTTCCACATGCTCCTTGGCAAGCCTCTCATCGTCTGGTCCCTTGAGATCCTCGAGATGCTTCATGAGATAAAGGAAATAATCCCCGTGCTGAAGGAGTCCGACCTGGAGACAGGTGTGGAGATCTTTGAGCGCCACAGCCTTTCAAAGGTAAAGAGGATCGCCCCAGGGGGAAAGGAGAGGCAGGATTCGGTATATAATGGCCTGAAGCTTGTTAAAGACAGGTCAAGCGTAGTGCTCATTCATGATGGCGCGAGGCCCCTTCTCGATGGCGCTATGGTGAAGACCGCTCTCAGCGCTCTCCCGGGTTTTGACGGCGTGATCGCAGGTGTTCCGGTAAAGGACACCATAAAGGAAGTGCAGGACAGCGTGGTGAAGAGAACGTTAAGACGTGAGACGCTGTGGGCTGTCCAGACGCCGCAGCTCTTCCTTTATGATTCCCTCATGAAGGCATACGATGCAGCGATGGAAGAGAATTTTTATTCGACTGACGATGCTGCGTTGCTGGAACGAAGCGGGGGCAGGGTCAGGGTGGTTATGGGGTCGTATTCCAACATAAAGGTCACCACGCCGGAGGATATACCCTTTGCAGAACAATTGTTGCGGGAGAGGATGAAGCCCGGAGAATGAGAATCGGTATCGGGTATGATTCCCACAGACTTGTTGCGGGGAGGAAGCTCATTCTGGGAGGCGTCGAGATCCCCTTTTCTCGGGGGCTTCTGGGCCACTCCGACGGCGATGTGCTTTGCCATTCCATCATTGATGCCATCATAGGCGCTTTGGGAATGGGTGACATCGGGACGCATTTTCCGGATTCGGACCCGAGATGGAAGGATGCTTCAAGCGTAGAAATGCTGAAATACATCGTTGAACTCGTTCGTGCCGGAGGTTATGAGGTAACATGGATAGATTCCATAGTGATAGCTGAGAAACCAAGACTTGCGCCATACATAGAGTCAATGAAAGCGGCAATCGGAGAGGCGTCCATCCCTCCGGGAATCGTCAGCATCAAGGCAAAGACGGAGGAAGGCATGGGGTTTGTGGGCCGTGAAGAAGGGATGGCGGCGCATGCGGTCTGCCTGTTGAGGAAGAAAAGGCTCTGATCCCACAGTACTATGTTTGTAATTGAGCCGATAACCCTTTCGGAGAAATTCAAAACAGGCGCTCTCTCCTCTTGTTACGTGACTGCAACGAACTTCCTCCAGGCTGCACTCAGGGCTGCTTAACCGAACTCCAGTGAAATTTTTCCTCAGTGGTCGCCGGTTGCATATGACCCGGACGGTGTAAAATCTGCTAACGTGTACGGTAATATATATAAGGATCATTGTATGATTACTGATTCTCACTACGACGTGATTGTGATTGGGGCAGGCCACGCAGGGTGTGAAGCTGCCCTTGCAGCCGCACGAATGGGTATGGCGACCTGCATGTTCACCATGAACCTCGATACCATTGCCCAGATGTCCTGCAATCCTGCCATCGGAGGTCTCGCAAAAGGCCATCTGGTAAGGGAGATAGATGCCCTCGGTGGAGAGATGGCAAAAAATACCGACAGGGCAGGGATTCAGTTCAGAATGCTCAACAGGTCAAAGGGACCTGCGGTGTGGTCCCTGAGGGCACAGGCAGACCGGGTACTTTACAGGCTTTCCATGAGAAGGGTGCTGGAATCCCGGAAGGACCTTTCCATAAAGCAGGCACTCATCGAGAAGGTCATAGTCGAAGATCGAGAGGTTAAAGGTGTTTCCACGTCCCTGGGCATCTTTTATGGGGCAAAGGCGGTCATCGTGACGACCGGGACCTTCCTCAAAGGATTAATCCACATAGGCCTTGACAGTTATCCCTCCGGGAGGGCAGGAGAGTTCCCGTCGGTGGGGCTTTCCGATTCCCTGAGAGAGCTGGGGCTCAGGATAGGCCGGCTCAAGACAGGAACGCCTCCAAGGCTCGATGCAAACACCATCGATTTTTCAAGAACGACACCCCAGTTCGGTGATGATCCGCCGCTTCCTTTTTCGTACAGCACCGCACGGATCACCAATCCGCAACTGCCCTGCTATATCACCTACACGAACAATGAAACCCACAGGATAATCCGTGAAAACCTCGACCGTTCCCCCCTTTACAGCGGCAGGATAAAATCCATTGGTCCCCGATACTGTCCCTCGGTAGAGGACAAAGTGGTGAGATTCTCTGAACGGGAAAGGCATCAGGTATTCCTGGAGCCTGAAGGCCTGGAAACGAAGGAGTACTATGCAAACGGCATATCCACGAGTCTTCCCTATGACGTGCAGGTGAGGCTTGTGAGGTCTATCCCGGGGCTTGAGGAGGCCGAGATAATGCGACCTGCCTATGCGATCGAGTATGACTTTGTCTATCCAACGCAGCTGAAGCACAGCCTCGACACAAAAGCGGTGAAAGGGTTATTTCTTGCCGGGCAGATCAACGGTACATCAGGCTATGAGGAGGCTGCAGCGCAGGGTTTGATGGCGGGCATAAACGCAACCCTGCACATAAAAGGGGAGGAACCGTTGGTCCTCGGAAGGCACGAAGCATATACCGGTGTTCTGATCGATGACCTGGTCACCAAGGGCACGAACGAACCATACCGGATGTTTACCTCTCGGGCTGAGTATAGGCTTCTCCTGCGTCACGACAATGCTGATTCGCGATTAATGGAGGAGGGATACCGCATCGGCCTGCTCGATGAATCATCATACAGGAGATTCTGCGAAAAAAAGGAACTCATGGAAAGGGAGGCATTGAGGCTGAAGGGCACGAGGCTGAAGCCTTCCATGATAAACGAGGCGCTGGTTGTTCTCAATACGGCCCCTGTAAAAGAAGATGCCGCGCTGGAACAACTTCTGAAGCGGCCTGAGATCGGCTATGATTTCATAAACAGATTTTCTCCTCCGGAAGAACCGTTATCAGAGGATGTCTGCAGGGAGATCGAGATCCGGATCAAGTACGATGGCTATATCCGCAGGCAGATGGAGACGGCGCAGAAGCTCAAGAGGATGGATGAAAAAATGATACCCGAGGGCATTAACTATTCCTCTATCAGCGGGCTTTCAAAGGAGATCGTCTTGAAGCTGGAGGAGGTGAGACCGGCGAATATCGGTCAGGCAGGCAGGATCCCGGGGGTTACGCCGGCGGCTATTTCCCTGCTCCTGATAGCGATAGAGAAGGGCAGAAGGGCAAGAAAACCCTGAGAAGCAGACAGCAGACAATGTGATCAAATAGTATAATAAATGCGCAGGCCAGAAAGTCTCAGAATTTTTCTAATCGACATGATGGTAATATGGCATACCTTTATCTATTTAATATCGAGGTCTTTCCAGGATCTTCCCTCAGGCTTTTCTCACAAGGTGTCGTACAAAAATTCTTCTCCTTCCTGGCTTGCGCATATTCTGATGCTGTCTGCCCCCACCTAGGCGAGTAAGCGAATGCGCTCTGCAACATCGTCTCCTGAATCGCTTCTCAAACTGGGACTGAAAGAGCTATCCCTGCCCTACGGTCAGGAGCAGGTCAGGGCGTTCATGACCTACCTCTCCGAGCTGAAGAAGTGGAACAAGGCATACAATCTCACCTCATTAAAGACGGATGAAGATATTGTCATAAAGCATTTCCTGGACTCGTTGCTCTATCTCAAAGCGATACCCCCCGGTGAAGTGAGCCTGGCGGATGTGGGAAGCGGTGCCGGTTTCCCGGGGATTCCCATAAAGATCATCAGACCGAGATCTCGGTGTATCTTGTGGAACCGTCGAGGAAAAAGGCGGGCTTTCTGCGCCATATTATCGGCATCCTCGGACTTCAAGGGATCGAGGTCGTGGAGAGAAGGATAGAGGAGATCAAATCCCTGAAGGTCGACATTGCGGTGACGAGGGCCCTCTTTGACATCAGGGATTTTTGCAGGAAGGCCATCCCCCTCGTAAAGGAAGGAGGATGGCTTATGGTGAGCAAAGGGCCAAAGGTGAATGAAGAGCTGAAGGTCATGAAAGACATGGATTATGAGGTTATGGCCTTACCCCTGCCCCTTTCAACGATAACGCGTTTTATCGTTGTTGTCGCCAGGGGCGGTCTGGGGGAAGGGACGGCGGAGAAACTTCATTCAGCGACGTGCAACGATGCACGATCAAAGGACACCGGTATCTGCATGAACGCAGAATGCCGGTTGAGAAAAGCTGGGTGTAAAGGGTTTGAAGGGTGTCCCGGGTTCAAGGCAAGGGCTTGAAGATCACCCGTTATGTTCCACGTGGAACATCTCTTGTTCTAAGATTTTCATAGCATTTCATATATTTATTGCTCATCTGCTGACGTAACGAGAGTTCTGCCGCACAAGCCACGGACGATCGACGATCCTTGACTTTACAGGAGTACTCGATAGAATGAGATATCATCAAGAATTCAGGAGGTATTGGACATGACAAGGGGCAAGAAAGTGAAACAGCTGAGTTTCACCCTGCCGACAAGGGCCGGACTGCTTTCGGATGTGACCGGTGCCCTTGCGAAGGCAAAGGTGAACATCACGGCCATATGCGCCTATGAGATGGCAGGCAACGCTTATTTCATGCTCACCACGGACAGCGTGGCTAAAGCCGGGAAGTGCCTTGCTTTCTTAAGGATCGGGCTCGAAGAGGAGGGCGTGGTCGTGGTGGAAATGCCGAACAAGGCAGGGGAGTTGCAGAAGGTGGCGAAAAGGATCGCGGATGCAGGGATCAATATCGACTATATGTATGGAACTGCGGCGACGGGAAGATCCTCAACATGTGTCTTCAAGACATCAGACGATACGAAGGCGATCAGGGTCATTAACAAATAAGACAGAAGAATTTCCCGGGAACAGGCCACCAAGAAGATTCACGGCTCACCGCACCTGCCGGCTGTGGAGCCTCCGACGCTGCGGTCCGCGGTGCGAGCAGATCGGCTACCTGTTCCATGCCCTTGCCCCGAAGCCTTCGGCTCAGTTACACTATCATACTACGATGAGCATCAGATCCAACGCAGGAAACGCAGTCTGTTTTCATCTCGAAAAGAGGGTGATCGAGAGGATAAGCAAAGGGATTCCCATGGATAGAAGGCCTGACCTCGTTATCTGGGTTTGCCATTTTCCTCTTGCCTCGCTGTCCGGTATTCAGTGCCCTGTGCTGAGCGCTGACTCCTCCTGCCCCCACAACGGTCCTTTCTGCATTAATTGAATTGTTCCACGTGGAACAATAAAGACATGCAAAGTGCTTAGACATTTTGTTCACGAGGCTCCTTACTTACAGGAGAGGTATCCGTCTCTCGGCAAGACAATAGCCCTTCTCGACTGTGCTGGAGTCTGTCATCTAAGAACAGTATATTTCTCATGTATTGTTAAGGTCCGCTCTTGCGGACCGACACATAACCCGGGGTCTTGCCATTCAAGCCGGATACATCTCCCGAGTTCATGAATTATCAGCTATATGCACTATGCTCTTTGCTCTTAGCCCTGGAGGTCGCCTTGCCCTGGCACTGTGAACTCTGTTAGAATTACCGCAATGGCCACTGTCATAGCCATCGTAAACCAGAAAGGCGGGGTGGGAAAGACCACCACCGCTATTAATCTTGGGGCTTGCCTTGCGCTTGCTGAGAAGGATATCCTCCTTATAGATACGGACCCGCAGGGCAATTCGACCAGCGGGCTCGGCATAAGACGCGATGATATAAGGAAAAGCCTGTATGATGCCTATGCAGGCAGGTGCGCCCCTGACGAAGCGGTCATGCCCAGTGAGATGCAGCATCTGGATATTATCCCTTCCACTGTGGATCTTCTCGGTGTTGAGGTAGAACTGGTGGGAAAAGAGGGGAGGGAAGGTGTGCTCTCCCAGATTATAACTGACTTAAAAAAAGAGTATAAATACATACTTATCGATTGTCCTCCCTCTTTGGGCCTGCTCTCCCTGAACGCTCTTGTCGCTGCCGGTTCGGTGATTGTGCCGGTCCAATGCGAGTACTACGCTCTGGAGGGGCTCAGCCTTCTCACAAGGACCCTCCACCTCGTGAGGAATTCCTATAATCCTTCCCTTGAGATAAAGGGCATTCTTCTTACGATGTTTGACGCGAGGAACAGCTTGTCCGGACAGGTTGCCGAGGAGGTGAGAAAGCACTTTGGGGAGAAGGTATTCGACACCGTGATACCACGCAATGTGACCCTTGCAGAGGCACCAAGCTACGGCAAACCCATAATCTTTTATGACGTCCGCTCCACTGGAGCGCAGAGCTATCTTTCCCTGGCAAAGGAGATCCTGAATGAAAACGGCATTGGGCAAGGGGCTTGAATCCCTCCTCCCTGATAAGACCCAGGAAATAATCAACATAGACATCACCCGCATAATCCCGGGGAACCAGCAGCCAAGGAAGGTCTTTAAGGACACTGCCCTGCAGGACCTGGCTGCCTCCATAAAGGAAAGGGGAGTCCTGCAGCCCATCATCGTTTCGCGCACGGGGGACGGCACGTTCAGGCTTATCGCGGGGGAGAGGAGATGGAGGGCCTCATCGCTGGCGGGGCTCAAGAAGATACCTGCCATGGTGAAAGATGTTGCCTCTGCTG
The DNA here is from genome assembly GCA_963699545.1 of Nitrospirota bacterium. Taxonomy (GTDB): domain Bacteria; phylum Nitrospirota; class Thermodesulfovibrionia; order Thermodesulfovibrionales; family UBA9159; genus JAMCQB01. The sequence continues at coordinate 389,689 of CAVOUE010000003.1, forward strand.
ATTCCCTCGAGATAGCGCTGATCGAGAACATTCAGCGGGAGGACCTTAATCCTGTGGAGACGGCGGAGGCCTTTCACCGCCTGATGAAGGACTTCAGTCTCACGCAGGAGGAGCTTTCCGCAAAGGTCGGGAAGGACCGGGCGACCGTAGCAAATTACCTTCGCCTCCTGAAGCTCCCCGACGAGATAAAGAGATTTGTCAATGACGGTTCACTAAGCATGGGTCATGCCCGTGCCCTTCTCTCCGTTGAAGGGAGGACCAACCAGCTGGAGGCAGCGAGAAGGATAATCCATAAAGGTATGAGCGTCAGGGGGACCGAGACCCTGGCGAAGAAATGGAGCACCGGGGCAAAGAAGAAGATAGTTCACCACAAGAAGGACCCGCAGATAGAATCCCTTCAGGAGAAGCTTATTCGCAGCCTCGGCACCAAGGTCCGCATTCACCATAAAGGGAAGAAGGGGAAGATAGAGATCGAATACTATTCCCTGGATGAACTGGAAAGGCTTCTGGATATATTGATGGGTGAGGGAAGTTAGGAGCAAGAAGCGGACTTCCGCACCGCGTCTGTCACTCGAGAATACAATGAGGAAGCGATCCGGACTTTCAACCGTCGACAAGATAAACATCGTCTGTGTGGTTATCGGAGTCCTGATTGGGCTCTTGTGGGGGATCCCTTTTAGCCAATGGCTCTTCCCCGGCTCTCTGTGGGCTGCGGTCGTTGTGGTGTTGTGGTGCGGAGGGTTCGGCTACCTTATGGGGTACTTCGTAAATCTCATTTTTGTGTCCCGCAAGTTTCGCGACAGGTGAGAAAGGAGATTCTCAGGACTACTTCCCGATACAGAACTCGCTGAATATCCTGTTCAGGATGTCTTCAGTTGTGACCGAACCGACGATCTCACCCAGTCTATCCAGCGCATCACGCATTTCCACTGCCACGATCTCGAGGGGCATTTTGGTGCTCAAGGCACCGGCTCCCCTATTCAACGCATCAACGGCGCTGTCAATAGCCATCTTGTGTCTGATGTTGGTGACGATAACTCCCGGACTTTCATCGAAAGGACTTCCCGGTTGTGGTTTCCCGGTTCTTGTCATGGCCAGGCGCAAGACCTTATCTTTGAGGGAATCCAGTCCTGATCCGGTCTTCGCGGATATGTTCGCCGCATCTCCGGCATAGGCCCTCAGGGCGGTTTCGAGGTAGGGTTGAGCAGCCGGCAGATCCGATTTGTTTATCGCAACAATGGCTTTCTTGTCCGTGACCTTTTCAAGCACCGCCTTGTCTTCAGCATTCATGGGAACGCTCCCATCGAGCACCGCTATCACCACATCAGCATCATCCATTGCCCGGAGGCTTCGCACTACACCTTCCTTTTCAGCCATCTCATGGGCCTCTCGAATCCCCGCCGTATCCATGATCCTCACCGGCAACCCCTGAATGTTGAGATACTCCTCGATCACATCTCTCGTAGTGCCGGCGGTCTCGGTCACAATGGCCCTGTCCCTGTTCAGGAGAGCGTTGAGAAGGGAAGACTTTCCGACATTCGGCCTTCCGACAATCGCTACTTTGAGCCCCTCCCTGAAGAAGCGGCCCTCCTCAAAGCTCTTCGAAAGTTCAACAAGACCGTCCCTGATGTCCTGGATCTCGCCCAAGATACGGTCCAGCGAGGCGGGCGCAATCTCTTCTTCCGGAAAATCTATGTATGCTTCCACGTGCGCGCACACGGATGTCATCCTGTCCCTTAATCCAGTGATCTTTTCGGAAAGACCTCCTGAGAGCTGCTCCAGTGCGATCTTCGCTGCTTCTCCCGTTTTTGCGGTGATAAGGTCCATGACCGCCTCTGCCTGTGACAGGTCAATCCTGCCGTTCAGGAAGGCCCTTTTCGTGAACTCTCCCGGTTCAGCCAGCCTTGCTCCATGCTGCAGCACGAGTTCAAGTACCTTTCGCACGGCAAGGGTGCCGCCATGGCAGTTTATCTCCACGACATCTTCCTTCGTGTAACTGTTCGGGGCCTTCATAACGGACACGAGCACTTCGTCGATGGTTGTTCCGGCTGAAGGGTTCTTTATGAAGCCGTAGGTAAGGGTATGGGATTCCGATTCCTGGAGTCTTTTCCCTTTTGGAGATGAGAAGAGTTTCTCTGCGATCGGCAGGGTGTCTTTCCCGCTCAGCCGCACAATGCCGATTCCTCCCTCGCCGAGGGGAGTGGATATGGCTGCTATGGTGTCATCGAGCATGCTGTATTATACCCAACAACGACAATCCCTTGACATAGGCCAGGAACATTGCTATCTTAAAGACATCTTATAGATAGCGAGGCTGGTTTGATAGGAGAAGAGGAAAATGAAGACAATACCAAAATTCAAATCAGAAAAGGATGAGGCTGACTTCTGGGCGTCCCATGACAGCACAGACTTCCTCGGTAAAACTAAAGAGGTGAAGGTTAAGTTTGTACGGCCCAAAAAGAAACTGGTCTCGCTCAGACTTGATGAAAAGACCATTAAGGAACTGAAGAAGTTCGCGCAGAAGAAAGGCATTGGCTATCTCGAACTGGTGAGAATGTGGGTCCTCGAAAATCTCGAGAAGACAAAGGCCGCGTGATCCACATAGGCGTGATTTTAGATGCTTTTTTGCCGGATCTCTTTTTGAATATGATATGTTGATAACGAAAACGGGGAAATCCGGAGGGCCGTATATTAATTGTTTGGCAGCTAAAGTAAGAAAGGAGATGCCATGGCTATCCCAAATGATGAGATAATAAAAAAGGAGCTTCTTGATCTTCTTGCTCATACGCCTGGTGGCAGACTTCCTGTCCATAAGATTTATGATGAACTTGCGAAATTACATCCAGAGTTGACCCGTCAAGAGTTAAACGATCCTTATCGTCATTCAAAAAGCATGTGGGCCAATAGGGTCCAGTTTGCAAGGCTTCACGGAAGAGACACGAGTAGACCCAGAGAATGACATGACTGTCCTTTGTTCAAATTGCCACAGAATGATTCACCGGAGGAAAAACAAACCTCTATCCCTCAACGAGTTGCGCATTCTGGTTAATATGCGCTGAAATATGCCAATAAGGATCCAATCAGGGACAACACATCTTCTTATTACACAAACAAGGCTTCAAAATCCCTTGGAGTTACGATCTTAATGCCCTTATAGCTCTTTATCTCCAGCAGATCAGAGTCTCCTGTCACAAGATAATCCGCCTTTGCCGCCACGGCGCAGGCAATAATATTGTCATCATCAGCATCCCGGCAAATGTCCGTGATTTTGAGGTTATGCTCAATGACTTGACTAATCGCTTCACTTATGGGTTCCATCGCCAAAGCTAATTCTTCATGCGAGAGCCGGAATTTCTTCGAGAGGATGCGCCTAAGTTCCTTCATGATAAACGGGCATGAAACGAGTGAGAATTCGCCCATGCGCGCCCTGTGCAATAGTTTCGAGCAAATCCCTTCAGTGATAATTGCCGCAATCAGCACATTCGTATCAAATACGGCAATCATGATATCGCTTTGAACACATCTTCCTCACTGACTATGCCAAGCTTCTTTGCCTTTGGGCCGAGTTTTTTCTGCACTGCCTTGAGTTTCATTTCCCACAGGAACAGACTCAGGGATTCCTTTACGATATCACTCTTGTTGCGCCCGGTACTCCTGGCAAACCTGTCAAGTTCCTCGGACATGTTTTCCGGCAGGCTGACGGATAAAACTGTTCTCATAATGCACCTCCTGTATTACAATACACTACAATAATAAAAAGTGCAATTTTGCCCTTGTTCCTCTACATTTGTCGGAAGTTGGCCCAGGTCACAAAGGGCGTGACACTTATTCCACTGACTCTACGGAAATATTTTCCCCGGGTTCAGGATATTCTTCGGGTCAAAGAGTTTCTTTATTCCTTTCATCAGATTGAGTTCGCTCTGTTTTATCTCCATCCCGATATACGGAGCCTTGGTGATCCCCACTCCGTGTTCGCCGGACATGGTGCCGCCGAGACCAAGGGTTAATTTGAATATCTCCCTCACCACTGCATCCGCTTTTTTGTATTCCTCCTCATTGGATCTGTCGACCATCAGGTTTACATGGATATTGCCGTCCCCGGCATGGCCGTAATTCACCAGGTTGATCCCCTTATCCTCTGAGAGTTTTCTCAGCCCGATGAGCAACTGCGGGATCCTGTCCCGTGGCACTACAACATCTTCACTCATCTTTCCCGGGCAGATATGAAAAAGGGCGGGGGACACCCTTCGCCTGCATTCCCACAATCTGTTCTTTGCGGCCTCGTCCTCAGCCATCCTGACATCAGCTCCCAGTTTCATACAGATGTCTGCAATCTTCCCGGCTTCCTTCTTAATGGTCTCCGTATGGCCGTCCACTTCTATGAGAAGGAGAGCCTCCACGTCGTCCGGGAGACCCAGGGGCTGGAACTTCTCTACGGCCCTTATAGCCGCCTTGTCCATGATTTCCAGAGTTCTCGGAATGATCCTGGAGGAAACTATGTGGGATACTGCCCTGCCGGAAGCCTCCAGGTCCGTAAAAAGACAGAGAAGGGTAAGGACGTCCTCGGGGAGAGGAAGGAGCTTCAACCGTATCTTCGTCGCTACCGCGAGAGTGCCTTCAGACCCTACGAGGAGCCTTGCAAGATCATACCCCACTACCCCTTTGTATGTCCTGACCCCGACATTGACAATATCTCCGCCGGGAAGGACAGCCTCGATCGCCATGACATAATCTCGTGTAACGCCGTATTTCAAAGCTCTCGGACCCCCTGCATTTTCCGCCACGTTCCCGCCGATGGTACAGAAATTCATGCTGGCAGGGTCAGGAGGATAAAAAAACCCGTTGCTTTCCACTTCCCTCTGAAGTCTGCCGTTAATGATGCCAGGCTCCACGAGCACCGTGAGGTTGCCCTTTTCCAGCTCCAGCAGCTTGTTCATTCTTTCCATGCTCAAAACAACAGCGCCTTTGAGCGGGACCGCACCGCCGGACATGCCCGTGCCGGCGCCTCGGGGGACCACCGGTATTCCGTATTCAGAAGCATACTTCATGATCTGAGCCACGTGTTCCGTGTTCTCCGGCCACACCACTGCGCAAGGGGCTCCTTCAATCCCGCATGCATCAAAGCCATAGCATACGAGGTCTTCAGGGTTCGAGGAGCTTTTTATGTGAGGGAGTGCGTCGAGGATGTTCATCGTATGAACCCCATCAAATGAAGAATCTTAAGACTCCACAAGCTGCATCGAAATAACCTTCGAGACACCAGGCTCTTCCATGGTTATCCCGTAAAGATAGTCAGCTGCTTCCATCGTTGCCCTGCTGTGGGTCACCACGATGAACTGTATGTTCCCGGCGAGTTCCCGGAGCATCCTCGCAAATCGGTCGATGTTGGACTCATCAAGTGCAGCATCCACCTCATCGAGGATACAGAGGGGGGAAGGTTTAATGAGAAAACTCGCAAACAGAAGAGACAGGGCGGTAAGGGCCTTCTCGCCACCTGAGAGGAGGGATATGTTCTGCAGTTTCTTCCCGGGCGGCTGTACGATAATATCTATGCCGGAATCGAGGATGTTGTTTTCATCCGTGAGGACGAGGCCGGCTTTTCCTCCGCCGAAGAGAAGGACGAATACCTCTGAGAACTTGGCATTGAGCTGATCAAAAGCGTCCCTGAGTTTCTTCCGGGTCGTACTGTTTATCTTGGTGATCGCCTCTTCCAGTTCCGCAATGGACTTGTTGAGATCATCCTGCTGCTGCGTGAGGAACTCGTAACGCGTCTTCAGTTCTTCATACTCATCGAGGGAGCCGAGGTTCACCGGGCCCAGTTCCTGGATCTTTGTCCTTATCTCGAGAAGCCGCTCTTCGTCCTGCGGGGACACAGGCTCTGCCTCAAAGGTCGCGATTTCGACGCCGTAATTCTGACCGATGACCCCTGAGACGGTTTCGATCTTCAGGCGATGTTCAGCTATGGAAATGTCTGCTTCATTGATCGCGGAGGTCAGGGAATCCAGCCTGCTGCGGTGTGCTTTGGACTCCTGCTCCGCCTTGATCAGCTCCTCGGACTCGTTGCGTATGACCTCCCTGCTCTCCGTTATCACGGTTTTGAGGCCGTCCGCTCTCAGAACAAGTCCTCTGAGCCTGCTGTCGTTCTTTGCGATCTCTTCGCTGCACTGTAGTATCCTTACCCCTGTGCCGGATTGCTCCTGTGCCAGCGTTTCCCGGGTTCTTGCCAGGTCGGCAAGTGTTTCCACGGAAGATTCCATCTCTTTCCTGATGGATTCTATCCGCTCTCGGGAGGTGTTCAGCGCCAATCTCAGATCTGTAATGGATGCCCGTTCCGCTTCATAGCGCTCTTTGTTCCTCGCTATTTCATCCTGTATGGCGGTTACAAAGAGCTCAACCTCACTCTTTTTTGCCATCATCCGTTCCGCTTCTGATTCCTTTTCCGATACGATGGCTTTCAGCGATTCCGTTTCCCTCAGGGTCTCGCCCCTTTCGATACTGAGGAAGGAGAGTTTACGATTCATCCTCTCTTTATCCTCATTCCGGTTTTCGGCGGTCAATCTGAGGAGGGATATCTCTTTTTCCGCATCGATTATCGCCGACTCGATATCTTTCAGGGAACCCTGCTTTTCCAGGAGAGAGGTCTCGCCCGTCTCTAATGTCTCCCCGAGGCGCCCCATCTCACTCTTCTTATCCTCAATAAGGACGTCCAGCTCCCGTATCTCCCTCTTCCTTTTCAGTATCCCTTTCCCCTCGCCTATGAAGACCGCTCCCGACGGTTCAACGACCTCGCCGTCCAGGGTCACAAAAGTGGATCGGGCATGCCCGCGACCGTCCGGTTCCCGGAGAAGGGAAAAAGCCGTATGGAGATCCCTGACCACCGTGATATCGTTCAGGAAACTTTTCAGAACCACCGGGATGTCGTCACCCTCGGAGTGGATGCGCACAAGGTCGCTCGCTTTTCCCACTATCGCGCCGCTACTGATGTCCCCCGCACGTTCAGAGGGGTCATTCATCGCAGCGGACGGCATAGTGAGGGGGACAAAGGCCGTTCTTCTCATCCCCTTTCCCTTAAGAGAGGGGACGGCAGCCGAGATATCGTCAAGGGACTGAACAATAAAGCCGTTTATCTTATCAAACAACGCGTTCTCAATGGCCTTTTCGTATGCCTCGTCAACATCGATAACCTCTGCGACAGACGCTATGATCCGAAGATCCTCCGCAAGGGATTCCCTGGGGAGGTCTTCATGCATTATCTCCCGAAGGGAGTCCAGCCGTGAGGATGCCGAAGCGAGCTCCTCACGGACCCGTACTATCGCATTCCGTGAATCTTCTGCCTTTGTCCTGTATTCCTCTATATCAGCGCTGAGGACCCTTGCCTGTTCGTTCAGGAGGAGGAGTTCATTGTTCTCACTGATGAGCGTTCCATCGGTCTCCCGGATGCTCGTCTCTATCCGTGAGAGCTGTTCCCTCGCTGCCTCGGACTCCTTTAGTGTTGCAGCGTGTTTTCTTTCGAGGTTCTCAATGGAGGTCAGTACCCTGCCCATCTCGTTCCTGCGATGGCTTATGTCTTCCGCTATCCTGAAGATCTCTCTCCTCTTCGCCTCTGTGGTCTCTTCCTGCTCGGAAAGCGAGTTCTCCATGACCTTGACGGCCTCGTTCTTCTCCGCCAGTTCCTGCCTGAGGTTTTCGACTTCAGAACCCAGATCCCCTCCCGCAGTTTCCAGTTCCTTTTTCCGGCTTTCTGTCGCAGCGGTCCTCTGGATAACATCCGACTCCTGCAGGGCGAGCTTCGTAACGTACTCCGTAAGGTTGGCCCTTTCCGTGGTCGACACCGCGATGACCCGCTCGGTCTCCGCGATTTCTCTTTCTAGCCCCCGGAGGTCAAGGGTGAGCGCGTCAAGGGATTTTTCTTTATCAAGAAGCTCTATCCGCTTCGTCTCGATAGCGTTCTCGATCGTGCTCAGTTCCGCTCTGACCACGGATTCTGTTTCCCGGAGAGAGGAGGCATCGGCCAGGGATCTTGTCCAGGGAGTTCCTGAGGTCCGAGTAATCCCTCTTCGCTATCTTCAGCTCGATGGACGTCATCTCAGCGGTGAGCTTCTTATATCGTTCTGCCTTCTTGACCTGCCTGTCCAGGGAATTGATCTGCCGCTTCACCTCTGTAATAATGTCGTTCACCCTCTGCAGGTTCATTCGGGAAGATTCAAGCTTGGAGAGCGCTTCTGCCTTTCTGACCTTGTATTTCATGACGCCCGCCACCTCTTCGATCAGGAACCTTCTCTCCTGGGGCTTAGCGTTGAGTATCTCTCCTATCCTTCCCTGCTCCAGGATGGAATAACTTTTTATTTCAAGACCCGTGTCAAGAAAGAGGTCTTTGATATCCTTGAGCCGACACTGGCTCCGGTTGATCAGATATTCGCTTTCGCCCGAACGGTACAGTTCTCCTTGCCACCGACGTGAGGCTCTGGGAGTCTCCGTTGCCCTGCTCAGGGGAATCAAAGGAAAGGAGGAGATTCACCTCGGACATTCCCCTCGGGTTTTTTGTGGAGGAACCGTTAAAAATGATCTCCTCCATCTTTTCTCCTCTCAGGCTTTTGGCGCTCTGCTCGCCCAGGACCCAGCGGAAGGAATCCACGATGTTGCTCTTCCCGGCGCCATTGGGTCCAACGATACACGTGATCCCGGGGTGAAGCTGGAACGTGGTCTTTTCAGCAAAGGATTTGAAGCCGATCAGCTCAATCTTTTCTATGCGCATAGCAATCCTGTCATTGAATTATTTCCGGAATTTTTTAGTATAACCTCTGCCGGAGGGTTATGACAAGCGTATATTTTTAAGTAACCGAACGCTCTCATGCCTCGCTTACCGGCATGGGTAACAGATAAATAAGCAAATATGATTTATAGATTAAATTTTTTAATTTGACCGTACACTTATGCATGTATTACCCTTTATCAATTTCATCCCCAGTCCTATTCTGTGCGTATAAGGGTCGGAAGGATCAAAATAAAAGGAGGATTTTATGTCAAAGAAGTATCAGACTCCACTGTTGGACGAGCTTGAAAAAGGCCCGTTCCCCAGCTTCGTGACGGAGATCAAGAAAGCGGCCGTAAAGAGTGAAATGGCTGCTGACGAGCTCGGACAGCTCGAAAAGTCTTACAGGGACAGACGCGGTTACTGGAAACACGGCGGTATTGTCGGCGTGAGAGGGTATGGATCAGGTATCATCGGGAGATATTCTTCGTTGCCCGAGGAGTTCCCGAACGTCGCCCACTTTCACACTGTGAGAATCAACTCGATATCCGGGTTCTTCTACACCTCGAAATTTCTGAAAGAGATGTGCGATATCTGGGACAAGTACGGGAGCGGACTTACCAACATCCACGGTTCTACCGGCGATATGGTCCTTCTCGGTACGACAACTGAAAACCTGGAACCGATATTCGCCGAGTTCTCCTCCAGAGGCTGGGACCTTGGTGGTTCAGGCTCTGCATTGAGGACGCCGAGCTGCTGCGTCGGACCGGCACGGTGTGAGTGGTCGAACATAAACACCCTCGATATCAACTACGCGATAACGCAGGAATGGCAGGACGAGATGCACAGGCCGGCGTTCCCGTATAAATTCAAGTTCAAGACGGCGGGATGCGCGGTCGACTGCATCGCGTCCATAGCACGTGCAGATTGCTCGATCATCGGGACATGGAAGGGCAAAATAGCCGTAGATCAGGGCGAAGTCGCCAACTACGCAAAGAAGGGCATGAACATTTCGGAAGAGATCGTGAACAAGTGCCCGAGCAAATGTATGAGCTACGATGGCAAGGAGCTGAAGATCGCTGATGAAGACTGCGTGCGCTGCATGCACTGTATCGCAAAGATGACGAAGGCGTTGAAACCAACCGGCGAAAAAGGCGCAACCATCCTTATCGGCAGCAAGGCGCCCTTTGTTATCGGAGCAACCCTTTCCTGGGTCATCGTGCCTTTCATAAAGATGGAGCCCCCCTATACCGAATTTAAAGATCTGATAAGGAAAATGTGGGAATTCTGGGATGAATACGGCAAGAACAGGGAGAGGATCGGCGAGCTGATCATCAGAAAGGGAATGAGAGAGTTCCTTGAGTTTATCGGAGTGGCTCCCGTTCCTCAGCAGGTGAAGGAGCCGAGGAGGGACCCGTTCTTCTTCTGGACCGAAGAAGATCTGAAGCACTAAACGTATAAAGTTTAATAATACAAGGAGGAAGATTATGTCAGCACCACAGAGAAAAACAGATATAGGGCCCCCTCACTATAAGGATTTCCTGCCGCCCGTTATTCAGAAGAATTATGGTGACTGGAAATACCACGAGGTCATAAATCCCGGTGTCATGGTCCATGTTGCCAACGGCGGGGACAAGATCTGGTCGGTGAGGGTCGCTTCACCAAGACTCCTCAGCACTGTCACCATCAGGGATCTCGCCGATATGGCGGAAAAGTACTGCGGCGGGCACATCAGATTTACGACGAGGAATAATGTGGAGCTTCTCGTTTCGGACGAGAAGAACCTCGAGCCGCTCCAGAAGGAGCTGAAGAGCAAGAAATATATGGTCGGCGGGATCGGGCCACGGATAAGCAATATCGTCCATACGCAGGGATGGATACATTGCCATTCGGCATGCACCGACGCGTCGGGTATTGTGAAAGTGCTCATGGACGAATTTGCCGATTATTTCACAACGAAAGAGACCCCGAACAAGGTGAGGCTTGCTGTCGCCTGCTGCGTGAATATGTGCGGCGCGGTGCACTGCTCGGACATCGCTGTGGTAGCGATCCACAGGAAACCGCCGACGATCGACCACACAAGGGTTCCCAATGTCTGTGAGGTGCCGTCGACGATCGCGTCATGCCCCACCGGCGCAATCAGCCCGGATCCGGCGAAAAAGAGCGTCAAGATAAACGCGGACAAGTGCATGTACTGCGGGAACTGCTTCACCGTATGTCCGCCCATCGAGATTCACGACCCTGCATATGACGGCGTTGCGATCGTGGTCGGCGGCAAGGTGGGGAACCTCAGGTCCAATCCGAAATTCTCGAAGCTCGCTGTTCCCTTTATCAAGAACAATCCTCCGCGCTGGCCGGAAGTTACCGCGGCGGTAAGGAAGATTTTTGACGCCTACATGGCAGGGGCCCACAAGCATGAGAGGGTCGGAGAATGGGTTGAGAGAATCGGCTGGGAAAAGTTCTTTAAGATCACTGCCTTGCCCTTCACCTTCCAGCACATCGATGACTTTACGATCGCGCGAGAGACCTTCCGGACAACAGCAACGTTTAAGTGGTAACATAGCAGAGTAAGGAAGGGGGGGGACATTTCCCCCCCTCTATTATTAACTACGTTTAAACGGGGTGGCAGGATGGAAAAAGAGGAAGTAAAACAGAAAATATATGCGCTGATTGAAAAATCGGTAGGGAAGAAGAAACTGAAATCTTCTGATATTCAGAAGACCATATCTGCAGAAGCCGGCATTTCGAGGGATGAAGTAAAGGACGCATTAAAGGATCTCGTTGATGAGGGGAAACTCATCTACACGTATTTCGGCGGCAGTTTCGTAGAGATTCCTCCACAATAGCAAGCAGGCGATTTATCAAAAAAAGGCAGTCCATTCATTGAGTGAACTGCCTTTTTTGTATTCCTTCGACCCGCAGCCCTTGGGCATTCCATGAACGGCTATCACCTGTCTTTTGGAGTGCGTAGCTCCCACGACAGCCAGCGGTCCTGGAGTTGGACAGGGCGAGGGGAGCGGGTTCTCCCTATCATGACCGTACCCGGTTTTTGGCACGATTGGTTATAATAAAAAATGTCCCATAATTATCCGAGGTTGGTCATTGCCGGGCTGAAAGGCGGCTCGGGTAAGACGACACTGTCCCTTGGGTTGGTCAGGGCTTTGAAAAGAAAGGGCCTGAAGGTTGTGCCCTTCAAGAAGGGCCCTGATTATATTGATGCAGGCTGGCTTGCCGCCGCGGCAGAACATCCCTGCTACAATCTCGACCCTTTCCTTGTCGGGAGTGACCGCCTGTTGTCCTCCTTTATGGCCCACGCAGAGAATTCGGATATCACCATCATTGAGGGGAACAGAGGACTGTATGACGGCATGGATGCAGAAGGAACGTACAGTACCGCTGAAGTCGCAAAGCTCCTTCGCTCGCCAGTCATTCTCGTTGTCGATTGCACGAAAGTCACCCGCACGGTTGCGGCGCTGATTCTCGGAGCACAGAGATTTGACCCCCAGGTTGTCATACGCGGTGTTGTTCTGAACCAGATCGCGGGGAGCAGGCATGAATCGGTGATACGGACCTCCATAGAGAACTACTGCGGGCTTCCCGTGCTTGGAGCAATTCCGAGAAGCGATGTGGGCGAGTTCCCTGAACGGCATATGGGGTTGTTGCCCCATCAGGAGCATCCCGATACCGCGAAGGCTATTTCCTTTGTTGAGGAGATCGCCAGGAGGTATCTTGATCTCGACGGTATCCTGAAGATCGCAAGGAGCGTTGAGCCTGTAAGCTCAGGACAATGGACAAAGGGCAGGGGGCAGGGGGAAGACCGGCAAACCCCTCCGGACCACAGCCTATCGACCCGGATAAGGATCGGCGCGATAAGGGATTCTGCTTTCCAGTTCTATTACCCGGAAAACTTCGAAGAGCTGAAGAAATGCGGGGCCGATATTGTCGAAATAAGCGCACTTTCAGAGAGGGAGCTACCCGATATCGATGCCCTCTATATAGGGGGTGGGTTCCCGGAAACCCATGCCATTTCACTTGCAGACAATATCCGGTTCCGTGACTCTCTCCGGAAGGCAGTCGGGGAAGGTCTCCCGGTATATGCCGAATGCGGCGGCCTTATGTACCTTGGTGAAGGACTTTTGCTCAACGAAAGGACATACCCCATGGCGGGTATCTTTCCCTTGGTTTTTTCCCTTGAGAAAAAAACGCAGGCCCACGGATATTCTATTGCGGAAGTGGTGAAGAAAAACCCTTTTTATCCTGAAGGAACGATTTTAAAGGGTCATGAGTTCCATTATTCGAAACCTCACAATGTCGTCGAGGAAACGAACGGGTTTTCCTATGCCTTCAGGATGAAACGGGGGCAGGGGATACAGGGAAAGAGGGATGGTATCTGCTATAAGAATGTCCTTGCCACATATACACACCTCCACGCCTTTGGCGCACCGGAGTGGGCCGAAGGTCTGGTAAGGCAGGCAGCAGAATTTAAGGGAAAGAAGGCATTAGGAAAGGCCTGAATCATGACGTGATCTTGTTCTCCACGCCTGGTTCCCTGGTGTGGGCGAGGAGGAATTTGTCGGCTTCTCTGAAAGAAGAGATCAAGAAGGCTCTGCTCGAAAGGGATTTTGAGAAGGTAGCGCAACGTGCCCTTGCTGACAAGAAGGTGTTCCGCATGCTGATTTCTTTGGCCTATGACAAGGAGGAGCTGCTCTGCTGGAGGACGATCGAGGCTGTGGGAAGGGCTGCGGGAGCCGTTGCGGGGAAAGATCCTGCAATGGTGAGGGATATCGTTCAGCGACTCATATGGTCGGTGAGAGAGGAGTCCGGGGGATCGGTTGGAGCGCGCTTGAGATGCTGGGGGAGATAGCCATAAATAGCCCGCACACCTGTGGGGACATTCCCCCGATCATTCTTTCATTCCATGAGGAAGAAAGCTTACTGAAAGGAGTACTGTGGGCTATGGGAAGGATCGTCCATTCAGGCCTCAACGGGACCGAGGGGACGTATGAGGTCGCAAGAAAAGCGCTTGACCACAAAGACCCTGCAGCGAGGGGCCTTGCACTCCGCGCGATTCCAGCAGCCAGGATCGCGGAGACTGCGGCCACGATCAGGGGCATGATGTATGACGAAGGGCGATTTGCTCTGTACGAGGACCATGAACTGGTCGAGACACGTGTGGGTGATATCGCAAAAAAGGTATTGGACGATCGAAGGAAAGAGGGGTAGATTGAGGCATAAAATAAGGGAAGACAAGGATGAAACGGCGAAATGCCCTTTTTGCGCCGCTATGATCGTGGCTCCCGAGGAGATAAAGACAGAGTCAGGGGGATTTATCGGCGGCAGGTGTGAGTGCGGGGCTGTCTACGTGTGCGACCCCACGGGGCATAATGTGGGAGAGGCGTATCTTGATGCACTTACGTACGCCTGCGGTGAAGATGTTATGACGTTTGACTCTCTGAACAGCGGGGAAAACTACCGCGAGGCTGTGTTCAACTATGACATGAGAGCTCATAAATTGCGCGAGATCAGGGACATCCGAAGGGATTATTCCTGCAAGATCATCTTCATAAGAGTGGGGCCAAAATTATAAAATAATAAACGACACAAATTAGCCGATAAGTTATTTTTATTTGACCATACAGGTGCTATTGTATTATTGTGTATAACTTGCTCGGAGTTCGATTTGTCAGGCAGGTGATATAGAGCGGAGCACTCGGGCACCCGTCGAGTGAGAAAGATCTAAATACAAAGTTCAGCGAAAGGAGGAGTTTGATATGCCAACAATGGATTTTCAGGGAAAGCAGTACGAGATTGACGAGGACGGATATCTTGTCAACCTTGATGACTGGAACAAGGAGCTCGCAGACCACATCGCAAAGTTAGAGGAAATTCAGATGACCGATGCTCATTGGGAGGTAGTAAACTTCCTGAGAGATTATTACCAGAAGTATCAGATTGCACCGATGATAAAGATCCTGGTAAAGGAGATTGGCAAGGTCATGGGGCCTGAGAAAGGGAACACAAAATACCTTTATGAGCTCTATCCGGGAGGACCTGCAAAGCAGGCATGTAAGATCGCCGGGCTCCCGAAGCCGACAGGTTGCGTATAGGCAGCGAACACATAGGAAGTAGGAACTCCTGGCATCTGCCCTTCTCTCCTTCTGTTAAGCCGTGCCTCTTTTCCTACTTCTTTCCTTTCACTCTAAGGGGGAAGACGGGGTGAGCAGAGACGTACGGGATCTCCTATCGGAGAAGAAATCCGTCCTACTGGAACGATGGTTTGATATAGTCCTGGAGACGTATCCATCCGATTCATCTGGTTTCCTCAAGAATAAGAAAAAGCAGTTCGCAAACCCGGTCGGACACACGATTTCCAAGGGTCTTGAAGATCTTCTGGATGAGCTTCTCCAGGAGCGGGCAATGGATGTTGAAAAGGTATCTTCCGCCCTCGAAAACATCATAAAGATCAGGGCAGTTCAGGACGTGCCTCCCTCGCGTGCACTTGCATTCGTGTTTCGCCTCAAGACCCTGTTGAGAGAGGAAATGGGGAGTGGGGGGCGTTCACCTTCGGAAGAGATCGGGGCCCTTGAATCCAGGATAGAATCGATGGCCCTCATCTCCTTCGATCTCTTTATGAAATGCAGGGAGAAGATTTACGACCTGAAAGCGAACGAACTGAGAAACATGACGTTCAGGCTGTTGCAAAAGGCGAAGCTGGTATGTGAGATTCCCGGTGAGTAGCCGGATCGATAGATGGAAGTGATCTAACTTAGAACGTAAAAGAGGTAAGACAATGGGATCCATAGTTGCTTTCTTTGCAGTGATTGCACTTGTCCTGGCCGCATTCGTAGGTGTGAGCGCCGGGAACATGCACTTTCTCTTTGGCGTTGTTATCCCCTATGCGGCAATAATCATTTTCATAACCGGCTTTGTGTTCCGGGTTCTGAAATGGGGGAGTTCGCCGGTGCCCTTCTGTATACCCACGACCTGCGGACAGCAGAAATCCCTGCCGTGGATTAAGCAGAGCACCATCGATAATCCCTCCACCGCACCGGGCGTCATCGTGAGGATGGCGTTGGAGGTGCTTCTCTTCCGCTCACTGTTCAGGAACCTCAAAACGCAGCTGAGTGAGGGCCAGAGACTTGCCTATGGTGAAGCAAAGTGGCTCTGGCTGGCAGGGCTGGCTTTTCACTGGTCATTCCTGATCATTTTAGTGAGGCATCTGAGATTCTTTATCGCGCAGGTGCCTGTTCCCATCAAGATGATCGAAGGCCTCGACAGTTTTTTGCAGGTCGGCGCGCCGCTTTTTTACATCAGTGACGCGGTGATCCTGCTGGCGGTGACCTATCTTTTTCTGCGGAGGGTCTTTCTTCCGCAGATGCGTTATATTTCCCTCCCGGCTGACTATTTCCCTCTTTTCCTGATCCTGGGCATCGCAGTCTCCGGCGTGCTCATGAGGTATTTCCTCAAGACAAATATTACGGGGGTCAAGGAGTTGGCGCTCGGGCTGGCCAGCTTTGTTAACCCTGATGCGAAACTCCTTGGGAGCATAGGTGTCATCTTTTACATCCATCTCTTCCTTATCAGCATTCTCTTCGCCTATTTTCCCTTCAGCAAACTGATGCACATGGGCGGGGTCTTCATGAGCCCGACGAGGAACATGGTGAACAACAGTCGTATGAAAAGACGTATCAATCCCTGGAATTACCCTGTGAAGGTGCATACGTATGACGAGTATGAGGATGACTTCAGGGAAAAGATGAAAGGGGCTGGGATACCAGTGGAAAAGGAGTAACTATGGCAAAATTTACCGCAAAACCGGATGAACTGGCAAAGATAGATTTCAGGCCTCCAGAGAAACACTGGATGGATACTCCTGTCGAGATCAGGGAACATATGTTCTGTCACGCCGCCAAACCGAAGGAACTGGAAACCGTCAGTTTTCCCAATGCGCACGAGTGGAGACCCAATGACGAGGACTGGAAACTGCCGGAAAACTGGGAACGGACGATCCTGGAGGGAATGAAAGACCTCCTGGGGAAATACCGCTCTTTCAGGCTCTTCATGGATATTTGCGTACGATGCGGAGCCTGTGCCGACAAGTGCCATTTCTTCATCGGCACCGGAGACCCAAAGAATATGCCTGTTCTCAGGGCCGAACTGATGCGTTCGGTGTACAGGGGGAACTTCACCCTGGCAGGGAAGATCCTGAGGAAGCTCGCCGGGGCAAGGGATCTAACGGTGAATGTGCTGAAGGAGTGGTGGTATTACTTCTACCAGTGCACTGAATGCCGCCGCTGTTCCGTATTCTGTCCCTACGGCATTGACCAGGCCGAGATCACGATGATGGGCAGGGAACTCACCAATTTGATCGGTCTCAACATAGGATGGATAGCCGGCCCTGTGGCAGCCTGCTACATGAAGGGAAACCATCTCGGGCTGGAACCCCACACCATCACTTCGAGTATGGAATTTTTTGTGGATGATATAGAGACCATTACCGGAATCAGGGTGAACCCCACATTCAACCGGAAAGGTGCCGAGATACTCTTTGTCACCCCTTCCGGCGATCTCTTTGCAAACCCCGGTACCTACACTGCGATGGGATATCTGATGCTCTTTCACGAGCTGGGACTTGACTACACCTGGAGCACCTATGCTTCCGAGGGAGGCAACTTCGGTTTCTTTACGACCAACGAGATGGCAAAGAGGCTGAATTCTAAGATATATGCCGAGGCAAAGCGGCTTGGCGTAAAGTGGATCCTGGGCGGCGAGTGCGGCCACATGTGGCGGGTGATCCACCAGTACATGGACACATGGAACGGCCCGGCCGATTTCCTTGAAGCGCCGGTATCTCCCATCACCGGCACACGGTTCGAAAATGCGAGATCCGCCAAGATGGTCCACATTGCGGAATTTACCGCTGACCTTATCAAACACGGAAAACTGAAGCTGGATCCGGGCCGTAACGATCATCTGAAGGTGACGTTCCATGACTCCTGCAACACGTCCAGGGGCATGGGGCTGCTGGAGGAACCGCGGTATATCGTCAAGAATATCTGTAACCATTTTTACGAGATGCCGGAAGACACCATCAGGGAAAAGACCTTCTGTTGCGGAAGCGGCACCGGGTTGAATGCATCAGAGAATATGGAGTTGAGGCTGAGGGGAGGCTTCCCCAGGGCAAATGCTGTGAAGTACGTCAGCGAACACTACGGGGTGAATATGCTCGCCAATGTCTGTGCCATTGACAGGGCTACCCTCTCCACCTCCATGGAGTATTGGGTCCCCGGGGTGGGCGTCGCCGGTGTTCACGAACTCGTCGGCAATGCCCTTGTGATGAAGGGGGAGAAGGAGAGGACCCAGGATCTGCGCCTTGAACCTCTCCCGGGGAAGGAAGGTGACGAGTGATGAAACTCTATGGTGGCGGAAAGATCATTGCCGGGCTTATCATCTTTTTCTTTCTGGTGACGTTCCCCTTTTTCCTTAATATCGGAAAGGTGAATGCCAAGCCGGATCTCAAAATCGATACCCCTGAGATACAGAAACTGGCGGAAAAGAAGTGCATAGAGCCGAAGGCGTTCATGAGGGCCGAGCATATGAAATTGCTGAATGACTGGAGGGATTTTGCGGTGCGGAACGGCGAGAGGCTTTACGTGAATTCTGAAGGAAAGAAATTCACCATCAGTCTTCAGAATACTTGCATGCACTGCCATTCGAACAAGAAAAAGTTCTGCGATGAATGCCACAACTATATGGCGGTGAATCCATACTGCTGGACATGCCATATAGCACCGAAGGAGAAGGAGTCATGAGCATGGACAGAAGGCAGTTCCTAAAGATAGCAGGCATTTCGACCGTTTTGGGACTGGGGGGCACGTCGGTTGTCAATGAGCTCACGAAGGGAGGGGTTGAGGCTTCTCACGTTCTGACCGACGAGAAGGCTTTGACCGCAAAGAGATGGGCCATGGTCATCAATGTGGACAAGTTCAAGACCGAAGAGGAATACAAGAGAGTCGTAAAGGCCTGTCACAGCATCCACAACGTGCCTGATATCGGAAATCCTAAAGACGAGATCAAATGGATATGGACCGACACGTATGAACACACCTTCCCTACCCAGCCGAATGAGTACATCACGGAGAGCATCAAGCATAAGCCCTTTGTCCTTCTTTGTAACCACTGCGCGAATCCTCCGTGCGTGAGGGTTTGCCCCACCAAGGCTACGTTCAAGAGACCGGACGGGATTGTGATGATGGATCAGCATCGCTGTATCGGTTGCAGATTCTGCATGGCTGGATGCCCGTTCGGGGCGAGAAGCTTTAACTACAGAGATCCGAGGCCCTTTATCAAGGAGGAGAACAAGGAATATCCCACGAGAGCGATAGGTGTCGTCGAAAAATGCACTTTCTGTTTTGAGCGTCTTGCCAAAGGCCTTATCCCGGCGTGTGTGGAGGCGTCCCAGCATGCTGCTAAAGAAAACGGCAGGGAACCAGGGATGTATTTCGGTGACCTCGATGATCCAGCCTCTGAAGTCAGAAAGGTCCTCAGCACCCATTACACGATTAGGCGTAAGCCCGAGCTTGGAACAGAGCCCGGCGTTTTTTACGTTATAGGAGGTGACAGGAATGCTTGAAAAAGCGTTAACAGGAAGTCGAAGATACTGGACTTGGGTATTCTTTTTGCTTGCCCTTGTCGGGATAGGTTTCATTAACTATCTCTATCAGTTCAAGAACGGTCTTGGAATAACCGGCATGAGCAGGGACGTTTCGTGGGGTCTGTATATTGGACAGTTTACCTTCCTCGTCGGTGTTGCGGCTTCTGCGGTGATGCTGGTCATTCCCCATTATCTGCACGACTTCAAGAAATTCGGAAAGATCGTCATCCTCGGAGAGTTCCTTGCCGTCGCTGCGGTGACCATGTGCGTATTGTTCATCTTTGTGGATCTGGGTCAGCCGATGAGAGTACTCAATGTGGTGCTGTACCCTACTCCCAATTCCATTCTGTTCTGGGATGCGATCGTTCTGAACGTCTATCTCATACTGAACATTACGATCGGCTGGGTGACCCTCGGCTCGGACCGGAAAGGGGTGAAACCGCCTCAATGGATTAAGCCACTGATCTATCTGTCGATCCCCTGGGCGTTCAGCATCCATACCGTTACGGCCTTTCTCTATGCCGGTCTTCCGGGAAGGCATTTCTGGCTGAGCGCCATAATGGCAGCCCGCTTCCTGGCATCTGCTTTTGCCGGAGGCCCTGCGCTTCTTATCATTCTTGCACTGATTGTGAGAAAACTGACCAAGTTTGATCCCGGGAAAGAGCCGATTCAGGCGGTGGGAAAGATCGTGACCTATGCCATGATCGCCAACGTGTTCTTCCTTGGACTGGAATTCTTTACCGCCTTCTACAGCCAGATACCGGGGCACATGCATTCGTTCGTCTACCTGTACACCGGGCTTGAAGGACACGGAAAGCTTGTTCCCCTGATGTGGGCTTCCACCATCCTTGCGGTGGTCTCTCTTGTCCTCCTGATCTTCCCCTCGTTGCGCAGGAAAGAGGGTGTGCTGGCAGCGGCCTGTGTGGCGTTATTTGTTTCCTTATGGATAGACAAGGGATTCGGTCTTGTAATCGGAGGGTTTATTCCGAACCCCTTCGAAGGAATTACGGAATACTGGCCGAGTCTTCGCGAAACACTAATTGCCACTGGAATTTGGGCGTTGGGGTTCCTGGTGCTCACCCTGCTTTACAAGATAGCGGTGACAGTGAGGGAAGAGACCGCAGGGATAGAGATGGAACACTAGAAGCACATCAGATATCTCATTCATCAAGAGGGCTATCCTGGGAAGGGTAGGGCCCTCTTGTGGTTTTGGGAAGCCGTGAAATCTGTGGCTGGAAGCGTGTACGCATCATGAGGAGGATGTCTAACGGAGATCAGGGGAAAAGCAAAGGTTCCGCCGCCGGTATTGCCCCTGGAATTGATTTAGAGGCCGGATTTTATTTATAATAAGTGATAAAAATTAGGAGGTGATCATAACGTGTACATGGTTACAGTAGACGCGGCAAAATGCGAGGGTTGTGAGGAGTGCGTAAATGTCTGCCCCCAAGGCGTATTCCAGATGGCCGCAACCAAGTCGGATCCGTATCAGACCGCGGAATGTGTTTTCTGTGAAAGCTGTCTTGGAGTGTGTCCTACAACTGCCATAGCCATAAATGAGATGTAGGATCAGCGCGAGGAGCAATAAAAAAGGGGATGCTTTTCACCGCATCCCCTTTTTTATTGCCTAAACAGAAGGGCGAAGTCTCAAAGGATGAAGAGTGCCTCTTCTCCTATGACTTCTGTATATAGAGTTCCCAGTACCCCTTGTCCTCGAGCTTAACCGACTCAAACTTGAACCCCTGCTTCTCACAATAGCGGGGGAGGGAGTCCTCTGCCGAGGCGGGCGCATCACAGAGGACCTTCAGCAACCCGCCGCTCGGTAGTTTCTCTAATGCCTTCTTGCTCAATACCAGGGGATAGGGGCATACCCTTCCCAGGACGTCAAGCGTCTCCGTTGGTGTCATACTGCTCAGTTCTCCCATACATTTCCTCCTTAAAAGAACAAGAGATGGTTCGCTGAGTCCATCTCCTTCATGATCTCGCTGAATGCCACAACACTTGCCCTGGTCTCACCACCGATGTCCTCCGCGTCCATGATCAGGGCATCTTCAGAGATTCCGAACTTATCTACGTCCTCCTTACAGATCAGGACCCTTAGGTCAAGGAGGAGAGAGTTTTTTATATGCTGCTCGAGGCTTGTCACCCCGTACGTGTTCATGGCCTTCTGATCCTTGAGGCAGTTTAACACACCGTCTCCGATAAATGCCAGAACCGGCTCAACATTCTCGCCGTCCTCAAGATAAATCTCCACTGTCTGGCTCGCAATGGCGTGGGTTAATGCCAGTCTCGAAGCCTCCGTTTTATAGGGAAGGCTTTTCACTACGAATGCGAATTTCTTGATAGCCATATTAATCACCTCCGATATGAAGGACCTTGTCTGCGCCGAAACAGCTCGCAAGATACCAGTCCATGCTGTGGCGCTTAAACCCTTCCATGGTATCTTCTTTATGGTATCCCCTCGCCTCAGCACACGCCTCACAGGCTGTTGCTTGGAAATTTCCTGTTGCAAATAGTTCCTGGAGCTTCTTCTCTAAAGCCGAATAATCCTTAAAAGCCCTCTGTCCCTTTTTCGAGAGCATTGTCGCATTGCCTGACACCCATAAATCGACTTTATGCCCCTTTTTTATCGCAGCCTCCGACAGCTTTACCGCAAAGTCCAGAGATAAAGAACCTACAAGTGATGAAAAAACACCGATCGTCAATTTACCCATGATACCCCCCTATATCCATATGAGCTTCTCGTATTCGTTGAAGATCAGATCTACGAGATCATTGTATGTTATAGCCTTGACCCTGCTGTCAATATCGGTTTCTGCGAACCCCCTTATCTGCAAATCTTCCGCGAGCGCATAGAGGTGAGGAGACTTCCCCAGTATCGGAGACTGTTTGCCGCCCTCTTTCACTTTCGCATGATAGACTCCGTTGCTGACGAGGATAATGCCAAGGGTGTCAGCCTTTAATCTTAATAAGGTGTCGTCCATATTCCTGAAGTCGCTGACAAGCACACCTAATTTCATGAAACACCTCCTGGGAACATAAATTTTGGGAGTGCAATTTTATATCACTTGGAGTGATAAATTGTAAATAAAAAATCCTTTATAAATTCATTAGTATTTGTTATAACTTACAGGCATGAAGCACGATGTAACGATGATACAGGGCGATCGGGACAGGCCGACGGCGGTTTTCATACACGGATTAGGTATGGATAAGAGGATATGGGAATCTCCCGATGAGGCGAGAGTGTTAGGGGGAAGGTTTCCTGTCAACCTGTTCATGGGCAGGGAACCAAAGCCTGAGATGAAAGAGGGAGGTGAGCAGGGGGAGATATCGAGAGGACTTTTCCTGGGTGAGCCATTGACGGGCCTCTCCACACTCTTCCATAGCCTCAGAGAACAGGGGTACACGGTTATTACATGGAGCCAGCAGAGGCCTTCGGCGGAGATTGACAGCGCGGTCTCAGAGCTCAAAGATATCGTGACAATGTTCGAAGATTACGGGAGAGCAGGGATGGTTCTCATAGGCCACAGCAGGGGCGGGCTGGTGGCCAGGAAATATCTTGCCAGCGGTGACAAAAGAATTCGATGCCTGGTCACCCTGGCCACGCCTCATAAAGGCAGCAGGATGGCCCGATGGGTGGAGTATATCACTCCCCTGACATCGCTCATCCATCACTTTCTTCCGGATTCAGAGAAGGGCACAGTCATATATGCGGCAAAAAGGACCTTCGATTTCCTGCGGAGCAAGGCAGTGAAAGAATTGCTGCCGGATTCCCGGGTCTTCAGGTCTCTCGATGATGATACAGCTCGCAAGGGGGTATATTATCTCTCAGTGGGGGGAAATAATCCGACCCTCTTTTCCGTGTACCGAAGGGTGATTGAGCCGATCCGGGACGGTGGGGAAGAGCGCTTCATGGTGAACCCCCTGAGGGTCTTTTCCGTTCCCGATATCCTTGAGAAGGTGATCCCTGCAAGGCTTTTCCCTGATGAGATGAAACAGGGAAAGGGGGACGGGTTTGTATCTGTGGAGAGTTCCATGCTTCCGTGGTCTGATGAACATCATGATGTTGCCGTGAACCATGCCGGAATACTTTTTGATGAGCGAGTAAAACGGGTGGTTGTCGATGCGCTCAATCATCTGTGAGCTTTTGAGCTCTTCATGAGCCCCGGGAAGTCCTACCCGCACACGGGAGGGGACATCGTATATAATGAATGATAGCAGGCCGGTTTTGAGGAGGTGGGGAGGGAAGCCTGTTGAAACGACGGTCTGCGTATTCCCGGGGATTGCTTGACAAAGAGGGAGTAATGCTGTAAATGTAATAAGAGATTTGCTCGTAACCTTCACGGTGTTACGGGGCTGTTCATTTCAGAGGCTGGTTTCCGGCCTGCATGAGGCAATAATGGAGGATGGTCATGGCGAGTAAGAAACTGCAGGATATGCTCAACGACGCAATTGCAAGAGAGATTCAGGTAACTGTCCAGTATATGTGGCAGCATGTGATGGTGAAAGGTATCAATGCCGAGTCAGTGGGCGGTGTTTTCAAAGGCATTGCGATCACGGAGATGAAGCATGCTGAGGCGATCGCTGAGAGGCTTGATTACCTTGGGGGCGTGCCCACAACAAAACCGACGCCCATAGCGATCGGGAAAACAGCGAAAGAGATGCTTCAGATTAATAAGAAAGCCGAGGAAGATGCGATCAAACTGTATAACGAGATCATTTCCGTTGCTTCCAGAGAAGGTGATGTTGTGACCAGAAAACTCTTTGAGTCTATCCTTTCGGAGGAAGAAGGTCATCACAATACGTTCAGCACCTTGCTGGAAAAGGATTGATCTCAGCGTTGCGGTTACCGCGGTGAGCAGTCAGTCCGCTGATGATGGATGTGCTGACTGCCCGTTGCAGGAAAGAGAGATGAAGGAGCAGGGGATAAAGAGCAATACTTCTCGAATCGCATCCTAACGAGCCGGTATCCTTAGGAGAGCATTCACCCTGTGCTGGCTTTCCCTTTTTGATTTTCACTTGCCCCCGGAAAGTTAAGTGTTCATGGTAACGAGGTGTTTCCTATCCCATAGAATGAAGAAAAGGAGGAAAGAATGAAAGCCGTTGAGATCAAGAACGGTATCTACTGGGTAGGCGCGATCGATTGGGCGGTGCGGGATTTCCATGGTTATGCGACGCCCCGGGGTACAACCTACAATAACTATCTTGTCATGGACGATGAGATAACCCTGCTCGATACCGTCAAATACGACTTTTCGGATATTACGATCAAGAACATCAGCAGTGTGGTGAATCCTTCGAGGATAAAGAACGTGGTGATCAACCACATCGAAAACGACCATGCCACGAGTCTCGACAGGATCATGGAGCTGGCCAAAGATGCCACTATTTATATCACTGAGAAGGGCAGGAAGGGGCTCGGGAGATTCTTTGATACATCAAAATGGAGCATAAAGGTGGTGAAGACAGGGGATACGTTGCGTATAGGGAAAAGGACGCTCCTCTTTATCGAGACACCGATGGTTCATTGGCCTGATTCCATGATGACGTACATAGAGGGGGAGAAGATCCTCATAAGCCAGGACGGTTTTGGCCAGCATATTGCATCCGCGGTGAGGTTCGACGATGAGTTCGTCGGCTGCGAATCCCTGTCGGAGCTGGAAGACGCGGTTGTCGATTACTATGCCAATATCCTCATGCCGTTTGGTCCGGTGATCAAGAACAAGATTGCGGAGATTCAGAAGCTGGGACTGGAGATAGAGATCATCGCTCCCGATCACGGGATCATCTGGCGGGCAGGGGCGAAGCAGGTCATGCAGAGGTATCTTGACATGGCAGAGGGCAAGGCAAATCTGAGCGTGCCGATAGTATATGACACCATGTGGCAGAGCACTGAAAAGATGTGTTTGCCCATTATGCAGGGGATAAAAGATGAAGGAGTGGAGTGTAAGGTCATCAAACTAAGGGCCACGCCCATGAGTGTTGCCATCAAGGAGTTCTGGAAAGCCCGGGGATGTCTTGTCGGGACCCCTACGCTTAATAATATCATGTATCCGACAGTGGCGGAATTCCTCACTCACTTAAGGGGACTCAGACCGAAAAACCGGATTATGGGTGCCTTCGGGAGCTTCGGCTGGGGTGGTGGCGCCGTGAAGGAGGCCTATGAAGAGTTCAAGAGGATGGGCCTCGAAACCTTTGAGCCGGGATTGCAGATTCTCTACCGGCCGTCGCTGGAAGATGAGCAGAAGTGCTACGACTTCGGAAGGGAATTTGCACAGAAGGTGAAGGAATATCATTCCCGGTTCTGAGAGGGGTCAACCTACAGAGCTCACTCAATAAGGAGGGATCATGACAAAGTCGGAAAAGGATCTTCAGGAGGCATTTGCCGGGGAGTCGCAGGCGAACAGGAAGTACCTTGCCTTTGCAAAGAAAGCGGAGGCGGAGGGGTTCAAACAGGTGGCACGGCTCTTCAGGGCTGCTGCGGAAGCCGAGACAGTTCACGCACACAATCACCTGAAAGAGCTGGGCGGTATAAGGAGCACGAGGGAAAACATTGAAGAGGCGATTCACGGCGAATCCTACGAATTCCAGAAAATGTATCCGCAGATGATCGAAGACGCGCAGGCCGAGGGGAACAAGGGAGCGCTGAGGACATTTGGCTATGCGAATGAGGTCGAGAAGGTCCATGCAGGGCTCTATCAAAAGGCATTGGACAATCTCGGCAAGAATGTGGAGGCCGACTATTCTGTCTGTCAGGTCTGCGGCTATACCGCCGAAGGCGAGCCCCCTGATGAATGCCCCGTATGCAAGGCGAAGAAACAGGCCTTCAGGAAGGTCGATTGATGAGGGTGATTGCATTCCATGGCAGTCCGAGGGTTGAAGGGAATACCGAGATCCTGCTCAAGGAGACGTTGAAGGCGGTAAGCGAACTCTCCTGCGAAACACAACTCTTTATGCTGAACTGCATGAATATCAAACCGTGTCAGGATTGCGGCGGTTGCGAAAAAACAGGGGCCTGCATCATCAGTGATGATATGAATGACATCTCCCGGGCCATACGGGAGGCGGACAGGATTGTCCTCGCCTCCCCTATTTTCTTCTTCGGTCTGAGTGCCCAGGCAAAGATCATGATCGATCGGTGCCAGGCCTTCTGGTGCGAGAAATATCTCTTAAAAAGACCTGTCCCGTCAGGTCCTCACGGGAGAAAGGGACTTCTCCTCCTGGTCGGAGGGATGAAAAAAGAGATTGGCATTCAGTGTGCAGAGGCGACCGCAGCGGCATTTTTCAGAACCATAAGCGTTCCGGAACACAGGACGCTGAGCTTTCTTGGTGTTGATGCCAAGGGGGCGATTCTTGAGCATCCCGAGGCGCTGAAGAGTGCATTTGAAGCGGGCAAGGACCTTGTAAAGGTCGCATGAGGGCATTGAATTCGCTCAATGCGTGACGGTCGTTATCCTCCTTTTCCAGAATGAATACAACACGATCACAGCCCCCTTCGTGAGTTTACAAAAATCATAGGTATGGTATAAACTAACGTCGTTCTGATGAGAGGGGCGGATGCCCCGAATGCTCATCGGTTGCTTTTTGGGGAGTCGTCCAATGGCAGGACGGCAGACTCTGGATCTGCTTATAGGGGTTCGAATCCTCTCTCCCCAGTCATCCGGGGTCCCTGAAAGATCGAAGATTTTTTGGGGTGCCCATTTGGTCCCATCGTCTAGAGGCCTAGGACGTGGCCCTCTCAAGGCTAAAACACGGGTTCGAATCCCGTTGGGACCGCCAGCACGCCTGTCAGATCCCCGTTCACTCTCTGTTTCTTCTCTGTCTCACCATCGAACGCGTGGGTGCGCACACCGGGAAAGATCATCATCTGAAGAGAAATGCCTTTCGCGGAACGAACGGGAGCACGAGCGAAAAGAACAAAGCATACGTGGCTCCGCTCAGGTGCTCTTTCCCGAAGGCCAACGGGACCGCGGGGTTCTTCAACGTAGTTCACTTAATAAAACGATTGTTCTTTATTTAGCATCGTTCACAAAGAAGCACTATCTGTTGTTTCATACGGATCGTTCACAATAATGCATTATCTGTTCTTTATTGCAATTTTTTTGTTGACAAATTAACTTTTTTAGTATATAACTATACCAGGAATGAAAATGTTAAAGAGTTTATTCTCCTCATCCATCAGGGCAGATGTCCTTTCACTGCTCCTCAACAGTCCCGACGAGAAATTCTATGTCCGTGAGATCGCAAAGCTGCTCAGAAAAAATCCCTCAGGCGTAAAGCGCGAACTCGACAACCTTGAACAGATGGGGATCGTGCTCAGTGAAAAGGTTGCTAATCTTAAGTACTTCCAGGCGAACAACGAGTCACCTCTCTTCTCGGAGCTGAAGAATCTTATTACCAAATCCCTCGGATTGCCGGGTGCCATTAAGGCGGTTATCAGGGCATCCGGCGCCAAGGCTGCCTTTATCTATGGTCCATACGCAGAAGGTGAAGATGTGGACACCGTTGATCTGTTTATCATCGGGGCCTCACCCGTGGTATTAAAGGGACTGAAGGATCTGCAAAGGAAGTTTAACCAGAAGATAAATTGCACATTGATGGACGAGGACGAGTATAAGACCAAGCGGAAGAAAAAGGATGCAGCACTGAGAAGGCTCCTTTCAGGAAAGCGGATCGCGCTTATCGGAAGGACTTAGTTCAGGCTTCCCCGATTTTTCGGGGATAGAAAGGGGGTGAAGAATAATGGCGACAAAGAAGGCAGCAGCAAAGAAACCGGCGGCGAAGAAGACCGCAAAGAAGACCGCAAAGAAGAAATAAGGAAAGTCTTGTGGAGACTCAGGGCTGGAGAAGAGATTCTCCAGCCCTCTTTTTTTGCGGTCTTCAATTTGCGGTCTTCGTAGATATGAAACCCGATTTCGAGAAAAAATTCAAGAGAAATTTGTAACGTATTGAAACTAAAGGGTTTTAGAGATGAAGCTGGGCCTGTGGCTGTTCAAGCTTCTGATACAATCTCCCAGCACTCCGGACAGGAGATGACTTCTTCATGAACTTCAGATTCGTTGAGTGTCCTGCTTTGTTGGAGAGTATGTGGCCGTATATGGGAAAGCCGATCAGCGAAAAATCACCGATGGAATCCAGTATCTTATGCCGCACGAACTCATCCTTGAATCTGAGTCCAGAAGAGTTCAGCACGCCGTCATCACCAAGAATTATGGCGTTGTTAAGAGAGCCTCCCTTTGCGAGCCCGTTTGCCATCATATACTGGACGTCCTTGAGGAAACCAAAGGTCCGGGCGGGCGCGACCTCCTTTATAAAGGTCTCTTCATTCAGTTCCACGCTCAGGTTCTGCTCCCCGAGGAGGTGATGGGTGAAATGTATCCTAAAAGTGATTTTTCTCCCTTCATAGGGGAAGACGGCTATTTCGGCGTGACCGTCCTCCATAAGGAGCGGTTTTATTATCCTCATGTACGGCATCTTCTTGCCCTGTTTAGCGATACCTCCCTGCAAAATGATGCTCACCAATTCAGTGGAACTTCCGTCGAGTATTGGTATTTCAGGACCGTCCACCTCAATGATCAGGTTGTCAATGCCCAAACCGGCCAGGGCGGCAAGAATATGCTCAACGGTCTTGATCTTGACGTTGCCGCTGCCCAGAGTTGTCGCAAATGCAGTATCAGTAACAGCGCCGATATGGGACCTGATCACCGTCATTCTGTCCACCCGGTTGAAGATAATCCCCGAGTCCCGGGGAGCAGGTTTCAGCGTGACGGTAGCATGCCTTCCCGTATGGAGGCCAATACCGCTAAAGCTCACTTCTTGTCTGAGGGTCCTTTGTAAACGCATAAAACTACTCATTTAAGTTGCAAAGAAGATGCCAGAAAAAAACCTTTTAGTTAAAGGGGTTTCAGTTGAAAAGTGTTGTTTATATTCTTCAAGTGTCTAATAAATGCAACACTCTTCAGCCGGAAGATATCTAGGCGGCTTAGAACTTCACCACCAACTACCATCTCGCGAATCCTCAAGGTTGGCATTGCGTCTGATACCGGCACCCCCTGGGCGTCCTTTCCGCACGTACCGATGGAGAAACCCAGGTCCGAGGCTATCAGGTCAATGCATTAAGAACACAGGGTCCGTTGCCGGCGAGGTGGCTTCCCTACTGGTTCGCCGATGACGCCGTTATCTATCATGTACCCTTCCTGGACCTCAAAGACGAAATCTCCGGTGACGGTATTCACCTGTCCTCCCCCCATTCTTTTTACGAAGAGACCCTCCGGAGTGGATTTTACCACTTCATCGGAGGTGGTATCTCCCGGTGCGATGAACGTGTTGGACATCCTTGGCAGAGGCCTATGCCGATAGGATTCGCGTCTCCCGTTCCCGGTGGATGCTACCCCATCCCTGGCAGCCGTAAACTTGTCATACATATAGCTGCTCAGTATGCCCCTGTCCACAAGAACGGTCCTCTGGGAGGGAGTACCTTCGTCGTCGAAACGGTAGGAGCCCCTCTTATGGGGGAGTGTTGCATCGTCTATGACCGTGACGAGTCTGGATGCCACCTCACGGCCTAATTGATGAGAGTACACCGACAGTCCGTACTGTGCAAGGTCTGCTTCAAGTCCGTGGCCGATTGCCTCATGGATCATGGTACCGCCGGCATCCGAAGATATGACCACAGGCATTCTGCCCCCCGGTGCCCTTCTGGCCCGAAGCATCATGAGCGCCCTGCGGGATGCCTTGAGGGAAAGTTCCTCCACCGATACACTGTCGAACAGCTCAAACCCGATGTGACCGCCGGCAGTTTCGTGCCCCGTCTGAATTACCCCGTTCTCCGATGCGATGACATGGACCATGGAAAGGGTATGGACGCGCTCATCCTCTGCAATAATTCCTTCTGAGGTAACGATGTAAACCCGCTGAATGAAGTCACGATAATGTGCCGATACCTGTTTGATGCGGCTGTCAGATGAACGGGCTGCACGGTCCGCCCTATGCACAAGATCGACCTTCGCCGCCATAGGTATGGTGTCCGGGAATTTTTCAATGACCAAGTCCGTCCCGGGCCTTGCCTTCCTGAGGTCAAACAGAGGGTTGGAAGGCCCCTTGACCGCTTTCCCGAGGGTCTCAGCAAGTTCCGTGAGGGATTCTTCAGATGCGTCATTGCAGAAGGCATAGGAACTCTTCCCTTCCCATATCAGTCTTATCCCGACCCCGCTGTCCACCCCGGTCGAGACCTTCTCCACTTTTTTATCTTCCAGGTGAATGGACGTTGTCCTCTTCTGTTCAAGGAAGATATCGGCATATTCACCGCCACGGGACAACACCTTTTTCAATACGTTTCGGTACAGATCAGGATCGAGCACCATAAACCCTCTCTTCTTGGCTACTGGACTTCCGGGAGGTTTCTATTATAGCATTATACCGATGCGGGAAGGAGCCGGTGAGGGAAGGGATTCAGACAATCAGGAGAAGGCATCTTTGTATCCCGGAATTCCTGAGCTTCAAGAAAGGGTGAGTCTATGCCGAAAGTCGGAATGATTGCGGGAAGCGGTTTTCATGAGATTGAAGGGGTCGAAATCAAGGAGCTGAAAAAAGTGACGACTCCGTATGGAGAACCCTCCGATTTGTACCGGCTTTGCGAGCTATCAGGGAGAGAAGTCGTTTTCTTGTCGCGCCACGGAACCCCTCACCATATCCCTCCGCACATGATTAATTATCGGGCGAACATGTGGGGCTTCAGAGAACTTGGCGTAGAGCGTATCTTGTCGGTGAATGCGGTGGGAGGGATAAACCGGGAACTGGGACCGGGAGATATGGTGATACCGGACCAGATCATTGATGTGACTCACGGAAGGGCCTCGACATTTTTTGATCGCGATGAGGTGATTCACATAGATTTTACTCATCCTTTTTGCAGTGAGATCAGGGACTCTCTTATCACTGCCGGCAGGAAGTTGAAAATATCACGGGAAGAAGATGGTACCTACGTGTGCGTGAATGGACCTCGTCTCGAAAGCAAGGCAGAGATAGAACATTTCTCGTCCATGGGCGCCGATATCGTAGGCATGACCGTAATGCCTGAAGCCCCTCTGGCCAGGGAACTGGAGATCTGCTTTGCCGGTATCGCTGTGGTCACGAACTATGCAGCGGGCATACATGATAAACGACTGACCACCGCTGAAGTTGTGGAAACCATGAAGACCTCTAAAGAACGACTCAAAGACCTCCTGACAGAGACACTCAAGCTTATTCCGGAAGTCAGGAAATGCAGCTGTCAACATGCGCTGAAAGACGCTCGGATGTAAATTGGCTGCTCCACTTTGTTCATAGATCATTTTTTTTATTCTCCCATCGATTCCCGCACTATGAAGCACATGTTCCCTCCTGAAAATCTTGCTTTTCTGAAACTTGTCATTTGCCATGGCTTACGAGCGGATATCAGCGGTTTCTTCTTGACATCGGTCCGACAAGCAAGGTATAAAAAGGGTGATTCTTCGAGGGGGGTCGTTTGTTAGACAGAAAACTCGATAACACCACAAAAGTAATATTAGCCGATCACGATAGCACGATAGAACAATCAGTTACGCCGGAAGTAATGTCTATGGTAGATTGGGGAGACCGGAAAATTCCGGAGTTATCGAGAAACTATCTAATAACTGGTTAGACTACACTGAAGAATGATACTTACTAGAGGAACGTCCTATGATATACCGACAAGATAACGAATTTGAAGACAAATCAATAGAGTTGAAAGATCCTATACGAACGCTCCTTCTGCGATGGAGGAGAAATTGCTTGCGCAGTCAAATTGCTAATTATGATGCCGCAAACTGGTTTTCGAAAGCTAATTATTGGATTGGCATTCCAGCAACATTTCTTGCTGCGGGGGTTGCCACAAGCATGTTCGCAACACTTCAGACTCAGCTTTCAACGTGGGCGAAGATAAGTTTTGGACTCCTAAGTGCTCTGGCGGCCCTACTTGCTGCGTTACAAACCTTTCTCCGATTAGAAGATCGTTCCAATAAACACCGAGCGTCCGCGGGCAAATATGGCAGTGTGAAACGTGAAATTGATTTATTGCTTGCTAAGACTCAATCAGATCAATCCATTTCGGAAGTAGACGTAGAGTCAATTCGAAAGCGTATGGATTCCTTGGCGAAGGACGCTCCTGAAATGCCTGAACGTTTCTGGCAAGGCGTTCATCAAAAGGTACCACCCAGAGCAGAAGAAGACCATAGCCTTGCATCTCTAGCTGAGGATAATAAGTTAAAGGAACAGCCATGATGACAAACGAGTATATTCCTGGACTCGGTCTAATTCCTAACGACGCTGGAATGTATGGAATTGAAAAGACATCCGATGGGCGCTTTAGAGCTGGTGAACATGGGGTCAGATTTATAATATCGACTGGTGATAGGAAGGTAGAGTTTGTGTCATTCAATACTCATACCCTTGCCTATGTAAAATCAGCAATGGGGTATCCGGCCTATTATCCCGTTCATGATGTCAAACTTGAGAAGCCAATCAGAGGTCTGCTGCTCGATCTCGATGGGACCATCATACGAAGCGAGAACTTTTGGATCTGGATTATCGAGAAGACCATCGCAAGTCTTCTTGAGGATCCAGACTTCAGACTCAAAAAAGACGACATAATCCATGTTTCAGGGCAAAGTGTATCAGAGCACCTTCAATACTGTATCACGGAATATTGTCCAGAAAAGACTTTAGAAGACGCACGGAAATGGTATTTCAAACATACTCAATACGAAACGAGCGAAATCATAAAAGGACGTGGGGTAAAGGAGGCTTTTAAGCCTTCGCCGGGTATTAAAGATTTTCTACTTGCCCTAAGAGAGATGGGAGTAAAGATCGGCCTCGTTACTTCAGGGCTATATGAAAAGGCATGGCCTGAAATTATTTTTGCAGCACATAGTCTTAAGATAGAAAAGCCTCAGGATTTCTTTCATGTAATTATCACCGCAGGATTTCCACTCCGCAATGGGGCACCCGGAACCCTTGCCGAACTTCCGGCCAAGCCACATCCTTGGCTCTATGCGGAGGCAGCACGGATAGGTTTCGGCTTTCCGTTTGAAGAAAGACATCACGTCGTAGGCATTGAAGATAGCGGTGTAGGCATCTGTTCAATACGGCTTGCGGGCTTTTCCGCGATCGGTATTAGTGGCGGCAATATTGTTGACAGCGGCACTAAAGCGCTTTGTACAAATTATTGCGAGAGCTTTGAAGACATTCTTTTTGTTATAAGAAGGTATGTGATTTGACAAATGAAAAGCTGTCGCACGGTAAGGGGTCTTGCATAGCATATTTCTGTCCTAATCTAGTACACGGAGTATGGGACGATGCCAATTTAAATAACTTATTAAACGATGGCGAATCGGCAAGAGAGCTCTAACCAGGCGCACAAGCCGTCAAGCGGCTTAGCTTGTTGTTCCCATCCGGCGCTTCGCGCCGAACGGGAATGCGGCGGTAAGCGTCGACTGCCTGTCCTCGGCGCAAAGCGCCTGCGGGAACCAGGCAGTCAAGACGGACAAGCCCTTCGGGCGGCCGCTTACCGCCGCATTGGGCACTAATATTAGTAAATAGAGATGGAGGGTAATAAAATGGGAGCAAAAAAGAAAGACACGACTGAATCGGAAAGGACGAGTAACCAGAAACGTAGCTATTTGTCACAGACTGACGTGCCTGGCTTATCCTTGGAACAAGCATTACGCGTGCCACGGGCTATCGCCGAAAACTATGCTGGAGGCCCCGTTACACCACTACAACTAGCCTCTGCGCTAAATATGACTCCGTCTTCTGGCCCCTTCAAAACTCTATGTGGTGCATCTATAGCCTACGGTTTAACTGAAGGCGGATACAATGCACAGTCAATAGCACTCACAACGCTTGGCAAGAGAATTGTAAAGCCTCTTGAGGAGAATGATGATACTGTGGCCAAACGTGAGGCAATACTAAAACCTCGTGTGCTGGGCGACTTTCTAAATAAGTACAATGGATCTCCTCTTCCTAGACATGACATAGCAATGAATGTTCTCGAAGAAATGAAAGTGCCATCAGATAAAACGGAATCTGTTTATACCTTAATTTTAGATAGCGCAAACTCGGTCGGACTTCTTCGTGAGATAAAAAACAAGCAGTATGTGGACCTGACAGGTGTCGATCAATCAACTGTTGTTGAGCAAGCAAGTAGCGAAACCGAAGAAGAAACAGTCAAAGGGGGAGATCGCGAACCGTCAATCGCACCAGCCTCAGCCGTTACCCAGGTAGCTTCAACACCGGGTAGTGCCTCCCGCAAGGTATTCATTACGCATGGAAAGAACAAGGAGTTCATCGAGCCAATAAAGAAGCTTCTTGGCTTCGGAGAATTAACACATATTGTATCTGTTGAGAAACAGTCAGTTTCAAAGCCGGTTCCGGAAAAGGTTATGGATGATATGCGCAGTTGTGGAGCAGCCATCATACACGTTGAAGACGAAATGAAACTCATCGATAAAGAAGCTAATGAGCATGTAATTATCAATCCTAACGTCCTTATTGAAATTGGCGCTGCCATGGCGCTCTATGGTCGGCGATTTATCTTGCTAGTTAAAGAAGGAGTCGAGCTTCCATCAAATCTGCAAGGATTGTACGAGGTCCGCTATAAAGGCGATATGCTAGACGGTGAAGCAACAATTAAGTTATTGGAAGCTATTAATGACATCAAGAATAATCCGATCCCAGAACGGTACAAGAGTAATACCTGAGACAGGCAAGACGGATTGAAAATATCTGCCCAACACTTATAAGGCCCCCCGCTGTCAAGAGAAAAAGCGTTCCTAATCGGAAATCAGAATAAAGACATTTCCTTAATGTTCTTCAGATTGCCGGTGAGTTCCGACTTGGTTTCCGAAAGCGGCGTCAGATCAATATCTGCACCAAACACTTATCGAGGCTCGATAGCCGGTCAGCACGGAACAATGTATCAATTCCGTACTGCCGACGACAGTGGAGAGACCAATCGGTCTTGTTCTCCACGGCCTGGAAACAATTCAGAACCCTTATACCGTCCTCATCAAAGGTCTGGTTCATCCCGACTAATCGGGATCCTCCAGTTAGTATCAGGCTCGGGTAAGGGGCAGAACCTGTAACAATCTTTTATGTCTTATAGAGACCGGGCGTCCTAATCAAAAAAGATAGGCGCCGGGTATCGCATTCCATGATGCCCTATCCATGATCGAAGCCATATACAAAGGCATGTTCTAAAGAGCATCCGTCGGACTTAACCCTAATGGCGCCAGTTAGACGCAACAGGCTCACCCGGTCCCAGCCTTATTTCGCAAAGAAGACTTCTGGATGAAACACCTCTTTTCTTTTCAGGATATGATAGGCAGCCCTCGCAAGCTTATGTGCCAAAATGGTCAGGGACTTCGCCTTGCCGTGCTTCCTTGCCAGTTTGTCCCGATACTTTACCGCTTCGGGGTTTCTCCTGAGGAAAAGAACGGCTGCTTCTGAGAAGGCCCATTTAAGATGTGCATTGCCGATCTTCTTGCCCGAGGTGCCGAGTTTCTTGCCTGCCGACTCCTTGGCGGATTTAACAAGTCTGCAGTATGAGACGAAATCCTGCACTCTGGGGAAGCGGTCGATATCGTGAATCTCATAGAGAATGACCAGGCCGAGGATTCTTCCTATACCGGGTATGGAGCGAAGACGGAAATAGGAATCGGCATCATCGACCTTTGCGATAAGGGATATCTCATGTTCAACACGGTGAAGCAGTTGATCATAGTGGTCTATGAGGCCAAGATCCAGTTCGATGCTCTTTTGGACACTCATGTCGGTGAACCGTTCGGCCAAGCCTTCGCGGTTGCCTTTCTTTCCGATATTCTTCCCTATCTCCGGAAGGTTGTATTGATGATTGGTGTTTTGCACATGGGCAAGGAGTTCGGCCCGCTTGCGGACAAGGTG
Organism: Nitrospirota bacterium; assembly: GCA_963699545.1. Lineage (GTDB taxonomy): Bacteria > Nitrospirota > Thermodesulfovibrionia > Thermodesulfovibrionales > UBA9159 > JAMCQB01. The sequence continues at coordinate 426,054 of CAVOUE010000003.1, forward strand.
CAACCTTCTTCTCAAGAGATCCCTCGTGGACCGCATTTCGGAAGGGTAGACATACGCCATAGGCATCATGCCGCCCCTTAGCAGCACCGCTATCTTATGAGCGTCTACCTTGTCGTTTTTGGCTTTGCCTCCGTGGATGGCTTTCATGTACAGGGCATGGCCCAGGACAAACGGGATATTCTCCTTATTGCAGAGATCGGCGATCCAGTACCAGGTGAAGATGCATTCTACGGCCACGACAATGTCCTCACGATACGGCGCGATAGTCTTAAGGAAGATGTCGGGATTTGTTTTGATGTCCCGGTGCAGAACGATTCTTCCCTCCTGATTGAGGATGCAAAGGTACATGGTCTTGGCATGCAGATCGATTCCGCAAGAAAATTTGTGCTGCTTGGTGTAAAATCTCATTTGAGGCCTCCTATGGGAAAAGGTTTTGGGTCCCTGAATCATACCTGCTTCGGGTATGGTTCAGGGGGGCCTTAATGAGTATCAAATCTTTCCAGCCGACCGGTGATAAACCTAGTTGGTTTTAATAGGAAAACTAGGGACACATCCCAGTTTTTCTTGACCACCGAGAAAAGCAAGCTTGCGATTCAATGTTTCTACTTGCCCGGCTTTCCTCTATTGCTAACGCTTGACAATAGTAATGCCGCGAGTTACTATTAATCATGATTGTATCCTTCAAATGCCGGGATACGGAAGCCATGTTTACCGGCAAACGCATTGGGCGGTTCATCGGCATTGAGGCTGTCGCAATGCGGAAGCTCGCGTTGCTGAATGTTGCTGATAGGATAGAGGATCTGAGAGTGCCGCCTGGCAACAGACTCGAAGCTCTGAAGGGCAAACGTCAAGGGCAATGGAGCATTCGCATTAACGATCAGTGGCGGATTTGTTTTAGATTCAAGGGCGGAAGCGCCGTTGATGTGGAGATTGTTGATTACCATTGAGGAGGTTGCATGAGAAAAAGACAGGTGCCTTATCCCACGCCGGGAGAGATACTGCTTGAAGAGTTCTTGGTACCGATGGGACTTACCCAGTATAGGCTTGCAAAAGAAATAGGCGTACCACAAAGGCGCATCGGGGAGATTATCAGCGGCAAAAGGGCAATCACCACGGACACAGGGCTTAGGCTGTCTCGGTTTTTCGGTCTGAGTGACGGATTTTGGGAGCGGTTGCAAATTGACCGCGATCTATCAGTTGCCAGGGACGAAATGGCCGATACACTTCTCAAAATTAAGCCATATAGTCACGCGCAATAGAGCAGACGGGGTCAGGCGATCCTTGTCATGCCGATGGGATTCGGTGAGCGGCGCTTGTAGCCCCGGTCCTGCGCAAGGATGTCAAGGGGAAGGCTCATGATGTCCAGAAGATCGGCGGTGTACTCACTGAGAAGGCCCTCGTCCGCAGTCTTCAGATAGCTCTTACATTCATTGCAGAGGTCTATCCTGAACCCTTTTTCCTGTTCCACTTCGATGATCTCCAGTTTCCTCGCGTCCCTGTTCTGACAGTGAGGACATCCGACCCTGTGCCACGCGCCGCGGCTTGAACAATAAGAACAGGAGAGAGCCTTTCCCTCTTCCCGCCTGAGGAACGAGAGGGAGGGGGCGGCATGACACACAGGACATCTTCCTTCTTCCCAGAACACGTCATGACCATTAAGGGAGCCTCTGAGCCGGAGGAAATACGGTCTGCTGATAAGGAAAAGAAGGCCCGTGAGTTCGTCCTCGTGATAGGGGAGGGAGAATGCAGGGGTTTCGTTAAGGGGCAGTCTGGAAAGATCCACCTGGCCCAACTTCATCGCTTCCTTAAGTGGAGCCAATATGTCCAGGGGTACTTCAAAGACGGACGAAAAGGATTCAATAAGAAGATCGATGGACGACGGAGGATAGCATATATCTCCGGGAGAGGGAGCGACTGCATTCATCTTTCCCATTAACCGGTCAAACTCCGTGACCTTTTCATAAAGCCTGAGAGCATCCTTTAAATGAGGTCTTCGTTCAGCAATCTCTTTGATGGCAAACATAATGTTCAGGGTATTTCAGGGTATTTCAACGACATTTCCTGACCGGCGAGTGCTTCGGTGAGAAATACCTTCAGAGAGTTCTTCTCCTCAGCAATGAGTCCCAAGGGTTTCAGCGCCTTGTTCCCCTTGCCGCCTCCTTCATTGAAGAATTCTATCACCTCATCCAGCGTCTTAAAGACGCCGTTATGCATATAGGGTGCGGTCTTTGGGATTTCCCTCAGCGTGGGCGTCCTGAATGCCTTCCAGTCTTTTCGGTCCTTGGTGATCAAATACCGGCCGGGATCTTCTGTCAGGTTCTTATAATCCTTATAATGGTAGACCTTTGCCACAAATCTCATCGTGGCCGTGACCCTTGGGTCATCCAGCAAAAGGGGGTTTTCAGGGACTTCCAGGGCATAAAACCTGTCATCAGAAAGATTAACACCGTGATGACAGTCAGCGCATTTCCCTTTTCCCCTGAATATCTCGAGTCCCCTCTTCGCATCTTCGGACAATGCGCTCTTATCCCCTTTAAGGTACTTATCGAGAGGTGAGTTGAGGGAAATAAGGGTCCTCTCAAAGGCCGCAATCGCCATTGCGATCCTTTCCCGTGTAACAGCGCCGCCAAAGACCTTTTTGAACGCTTCGGCGTATTCCGGTACCACCCTGATCTGTTCCTCGAGATAATCGAGATTCTTGTTCATTTCGAATGCCGACATCATCGGGAAGAGCGCTTGATCTTCCAAGGTACTGACCCGGCCGTCATGAAACAGGAAGCGATAAAATGCGACGTTGATGAGCGTTGGGGAGTTTCTCCAGTTCTTTGTGGTGGGATAACTGAGGGAAATATCCTGGCCATCAGTGAACGCTATCTCAGGTATGTGGCAGGAGGCGCAGCTCATTGTGCCGTCACCTGAAAGGCGCCTGTCAAAAAAGAGCTTCTTGCCCAGTTCGATTTTCTCAGGTGTCTGAGGATTTTTCCCGGGAACGGGAACGGACTTGAAAGGTTCAAGATGTCCCGCGTATACGCCGGCCACGAAAACGATTGTGAAAACCCATACAACAAGGGGGATGACAAAGAAAGCATATCTATTTTTTTGCATCTCTCAGCTCCTCGTCAATAACTTTCTTAAAAAAATCATAGGGCCTGTTCCCCGTAACCTTCCTCCCGTTTATGAAGAATGCGGGTGTCTCATAGAGGTCCATGGAAACCGCAAGTTGCTTGTCCCGCTCTATGATCCGCGCATTTTTTTTCGTATCGAGTGATTCCGTGAATTTCTTCACGTCCAGCCCGAGCTCCTGTGCGTACTTGACAAGCTTGTCCTTGTCAAGTTGGGGAGATCTTTTCAATAAGAGCTGATGCATTTCCCAGAATTTTCCTTGGTCGCGGGCAGCGAGTGCCGCCTCGGCCGCTCCATGAGAGAAATCCCGGTACTTGTACGGGTTCATTTTCACCACAAGCCTAAGGTTTCCTTTGTAATCCTTGAGCAGTTTATCGACAGTCGGACCGACTCCCACGCAGTGGGGTCACTGGTAGTCGACAAACTCAATCATCGTTACCCGAGCCGTGGCCTGACCGTACCCGGGCGAGTCTTCCAGAGGCACTTCGTACCTTTTATCCTGGGCAGAAGAAACGGATACCGCAAAGAACAGGGCAAGGAAAAGCAGCAGTCTTTTCATCGTCTTCCTTTCTCCAGTTAAATGATCCCCCCACATCACGTTCTCCGTCACGTGACATGGGGGGATTAGTTCTATCCGAGATCGTTCTCTTTCCGGCTAAGAAGGGGCCGGCTCAGGATTTATGCGCGTGACCCTCCACTTCGGCTATCCATTTTGGATGCCTCTTTCTGGCCCAATTGTATGGAACGGTTCCGTATATCATTATCCTCAAGGTCCCGGGGTTTGCAAGCGACCCCAGGTAGATGTGGGCAGGTACCGCCATCATCAGAACGACAAAACTGACATTGTGAATCAGGTGGGCGTACATCACCAGCTGTTTGTCTCCCGACATGAGCCAGAAGACGAAACCCGATGCCGAAATGCCGATTCCGAAGACGAGAACGGCGAGATAAAAGAACTTCTGGCCCGTATTCAGCTTTCCCATAGGGGGCGTTTTTACCTTATGGGAGAGATAGCCGCCGGCCACCGTTATCCATCTGATATCGTCAGCATCAAAGGTGAGAGACTCTTTAAGGTAAAAGAAAATGGTAAGGAAGAGGGAGACCGAGAAGGCGACACCGATATAGTTGTGCCACGTCCTCATCGAGTTGAAACCACCGAAAAATGATCCGATTCCCTCTATATGGAACAGGAACCCGTATCCCTGGACCGAGAGGACGATGCAGCTTATAGCCAGCACCCAATGGTTCACGATTTCGAACGCGTCTGGACTTTCTGATCATCTTATCCATTTTTCTTTTCCTCCTCTTCGGATTCTTTGTGAGGACCGATGGCAACGTAATGGATATGGATGCAGCCGCTACGCCTCCGAGTCCTATGTAGGCGAGGGGCTTAAGGACCTTGTGCCAGAAGACAATCGACTTCGGGTATGGCCGGTTTTTCGTTCATCCCGTAGAGTTTCGGAGCATCCTTGAATGCATAGAGCGCACCGAGTCCACCGAGGTCCGACTGTCCGTAAAGCTTTGCATAGCCCACTTTCTGGGCCGAAGCTGATAAGATCCCGTCCCTGTCGCCGTATTTCAGAGCGCCCGTGGGACAGGTCTTTGTGCATGCGGGCTGAAGCCCATTTGCGATCCTGTCAAAGCAGAGATGGCATTTCGATATCTTGTCTTTCTCATCGTAGCGCGGAACATTAAAGGGACATCCCGCAGACACAGAGCTTGCATCCGATGCATTTGTCCTTATTGATCCCGACCGCACCTTCCTTTGTTCTGTACAGGGCCCCGGAGGACGGACAGATCTTCATGCAGCCCGCATCGTCGCAGTGCATGCAGCGCTGGTTCACGAAAGAGCCACCGCTCGACGTCTTTTGTCAGAGGGCACCTCAAGATAGTGGATCTTGTTGTAAAGATGCGGGGTGAGCTCGGGCGGATTTTCAAAGCCTCCCCTGTTGACTGTCTTGTCGCCAGGAAGCTGGTTCCATGACTTGCAGGCAACCTGACAGGCCCTGCATCCTATACACAATTCCGGTGAAACGAGTATTCCCATTCTTGCCATAATATCACCCCCTATGCCTTTTCCACATTGACCATGAAGGCCTTTGATTCAGGTATGCTTGTGTTCGGATCTCCGATGAACGGAGTCAAGAGATTGGCGCTGTCCCCGCCGCTTCCGTCCACCGGGAACTGCCAGCCGAAATGCCACGGCATACCGACCTGATGGATCGTCTGGTTCATGACCTTGAACGGTTTGAATCGGTCTGTGACCACTGCAACGGCCCAAAGGCTTCCACGGCCTGATGAGACCTTAACCTTGTCACCGTTCTTGATCCCCTTTTCAGCCGCGAGCTCCTTGCTCATCTCCACAAACATCTGTGGCTGCATCTCAAGAAGCCATGGAGTATGCCTCGTCATTACACCCGTCTGCCAGTGCTCCGTGACCCTATAGGTGGTGGCAACATACGGATAGCGCACATCACAACTAAAGTGGGAGGCCATTTGCGCCAGCGGAGTTGCCGTGGGATTTATCCTTCGCTTTTTGGACATCGGGTTTTCCTGAATCGGGCATTCCAGCGGTTCGTAGTGCTCAGGAAATGGCCCGTCAGCAAGGCCCGGTCCGAAGATCGAAGCGATTCCATCCGGCTTCATGATGAAAGGCAGCTTTCCGCCCTTGTCGTCTGATAGTGGTGGAGCAGGACCATCCGGTATGTCACCTTCCCAGACACCTGGTTTATTTGTGGCAGGGTTCACCTTGGTGGGGTTCCATTTCAGGACAGCCCGCTTGGGATCCCAGGGATTTCCATTCGGGTCGACCGAGGCCCTGTTATAGATGATCCTTCTGTTCAACGGCCAGGCCCATGCCCAGTTCGGGATAGAGCCCAAGGCCGGTAGGATCTTCCTTACCTCTTCTGGCCATCATGTTTATGACCTTATCGTCTTTCTGGGTGTAGCTTCCGGAGTATAACCAGTTACCGCAAGAGGTCGTACCATCTGCCTGGAGGGTCACGAAATTTGTGACGAGTTGCCCTTTCTTTCCGATGAGCTTGGGCGGGTCAACCTTCTTGTCGTAGATATCTTCAAGATAGTATCCGTTGATCTCTTTTGCCACACGGTGGATATCGAAATGCTCTATCTTGCCGTCCTTGTTCTTTTCACCGTAATCCCAGGTCAGGTTAAGGATCGGCGCAGGGAACTTCCCTTTCTCTTTCTGGTAGAGCTTCTTCACCCTGTAGTACAGCTCGTTCATGATCTCCGAGTCTGGCATGGATTGTCCGATAGGCTTAATGGCCGCTGTCCTCCACTGGGCAAGGCGGCTGGAATTGCTGATACTGCCCTCTTTTTCCACAGAGGAGCAGCAAGGGAGCATGAACACCTCTGTCTGGATATCCTCCGGTTTCATGTCAGGCCCTTTCCAGAAGGAGGCGGTCTCGTTGTCGTAAAGATTCACGTTAACGAGCCACTTCAGCTTTGAGAAAACCTGTCTGACCTTGCCCGCGGCAGCAGATGAACAGGCGGGGTTCTGCCCCCAGGCAAAGAAACCTTCAAACTTCCCCATGCCCATCTCAAGAAAGAGTCTGAGCCATGAGGCATTCATCCCCTCGTCAAGTTTGGGCAGCCAGGCATAACCAAAATCATTGTCCTTGGTCGCCTTATCTCCATAAATCGCCTTGAGGTAGCTCGTGATGTATTTGGGTCTGTTCCCCCACCAGTTCACGCTCTTCGGCTCTTTTGTCTTGGGCGTGTACTTTTCGACGTAGGCCTTGAGGTCCACAAGCGAAGCAGTGGGCGTGGGGTTATACCCTGTAAGGATATGGAAGAGGAGGCCATAGTCAGTCGAGCCCTGGACGTTTGATTCGCCCCTCATTGCATTTACTCCACCCCCTGCAATACCCATGTTGCCGAGCAGGAGCTGGACTATGCAGAAAGGCCCTGATATTCTGGACACCCACGGTATGCTGGGTCCATCCCATGGCATAGCACTCGGTTCCGGCCCTGTCACGCTTTCCTGTTGAAGCATAGGTCTTGTATACCTCAATGAGCTTCTCCTTTGGTGTTCCGGTAATGCTGGAAACCATATCGGGCGTATAACGGGAAACGTGCTTCCTCAGGATCTGGTACACGCAGCGGGGGTCTTTCAGGGTCAGGTCTCTCTTAGGGAGACCCTTCTCGTCCATCTGGAATGTCCAGGTCTTCTTGTCGTACTTATTCGTCTTCTCATTAAATCCGGAAAAGACGCCGTCAAGCTCTCCCGGCATCTTGAAATCCGGATTCACCAGAAAGGAGGCGTTGGTATAGTTGACCACATAGTCTCTGAAGATGAGGTTATTGTCGATAATGTATTTGATCATCCCGCTGATAAAGGCGATGTCTGTGCCCGAACGGAGAGGGGCATAGATATCAGCCTTTGCAGCGGTCTGTGTAAAGCGGGGATCTACGACGATGAGCTTTGCACCCTTCTCCTTCGCCTCGCATGATCCACTTCATGGATATGGGATGATTCGAGGCAGGGTTTGAACCCATGACGAGGATGACATCAGCGTTCCTGAGATCAACCCAGTGGTTTGTCATTGCACCGCGACCGAACGACTCTCCCAGAGCCGCTACAGTGGGCGAGTGTCATATTCGGGCCTGATGCTCTATATAGACCAGGCCCCAGGAGCGGAGCATCTTTTGCAGGACATAGCACTCTTCGTTATCCAGGGCAGCGCTTCCCACATGGGCAATGCCGTCGGTCCTGTTCACCACGAATTCCTTCTCGACATCGACCTCCACCTCAACGGGCAAGCCGCCTTCCTTCGTGCCCGGTTCAGTCTTCTTTTCCTTCACTTTTGATTTGGCTTTTTCCTTGAACGTCCTGTCTCTCGTGTCCTTGATCTTTCGTGCAATCTGATCAAGGGCCCAGTCCCATTCGACCTCTTTCCACGCTGTTGCACCAGCGGCCCGATACAGTGGCCTTGTCACTCTCAGAGGATTGTTCACCATCTGGTAAAGTGATGCCCCTTTCGGACAAAGCGTCCCTTCACTGATGGGGTGCTCAGGATCGCCTTCCGTATTGATGACCTTCCCGTCCTTTACATGGACCATGATGCCGCAGCCCACGGAACAGTAAGGACATATGGAGAAAGACTCCTTTGCATCTTTGATGCGCAGTGTCTGCGCATATGCCTTTGCAGGGTCCAGGTCTACCGCTAAAGACCCCAGCGCCAATGCTCCTCCCGAAAGCTTCAGGAAATTGCGGCGTGATACATTCATAAGCCCCTCCTCATTATAGAGATCAGCACTGCAACTAAGAAATGCACCAGATGCGTCCTGATATATTACAACACTCTTTTCGTTTCCGTGTCGCGGGTTTTTCTTGTCTTATAGATATAAGGATAGCGTGGTTTGCGAATTCGCCAACATAACGATTGCCATTAAGGGACCACATGGAATTACTAATAAAAAGTATATTCTGATTCTATGAGCCTGTCAAGCGTTTTCTTCTGTCTTCTTTGCCTCTTTCTCTGCAACAATCTTTTGTGCCAAGTGCCCCGGCACCTCCTCATAGTGGGAGAATTCCATAGAGTACAGTCCTCTTCCGGAGGTGATACTCTGGAGCTGGTTCGCATACGTCAGCATCTCGGACATGGGCACCAGCGCGCCAATCTTCTGGTTCCCTCCTGCCTGAGGTTCCACCCCCTGAACCTTTCCTCTCTTGGAATTCAGGTCTCCGATGACTCCGCCCAATGTATCGTCAGGAGTGGTGACTTCTACTTTCATGATAGGCTCAAGGAGAACCGGTCTCGCCTCAAGGAAAGCCTTTTTCAGCGCCATCGACCCTGCTATCTTGAAAGCCATTTCTGAAGAATCCACCGAATGGTAGGAGCCGTCATACAACGTAACGCGCATATCAATGACAGGATACCCTGCAATGATGCCTTCTTTCATTGTCTCTACAATTCCCTTTTCAACTGCCGGCCTGTACTGCTGCGGAATCACCCCCCCCACTATCTTATCGGAAACTCATATCCGCTGCTTCTGGGCAGGGGTTCTATTGCAATCCAGCAGTCTCCGTACTGTCCCCTTCCGCCTGACTGTTTTTTGTACCTGCCCTGAGCCTTCGCGGACGCTTTTATGGTTTCACGGTACGGTATTTTTGGGGTTTTCATTATGACCTCAACTCCGAATTTCCTCTTCAGTCTTTCGAGGGTCACTTCGAGGTGAACCTGGCCCATACCGGAGAGGAGCATCTCCTTTGTCTCCTCGTCCCTGTGAAATTTCAGGGTGGGGTCTTCTTCCAGCATTCTCTGGAGACCGGAGCTGACCTTCTCCTCGTCCCCCTTGCTTTTCGGAGCAATAGCATAGGAAATGATCGGTTCGGCAAACTTTACCTTTTCAAACACGATGGGATGGGACTCATCGGAAAGGGTATCCCCGGTATCGGTATCCTTCAGCTTTGCCACTACTCCGATCTCGCCAGGCCCAACGACTGCGCCGGGACCTGTTTTTTCCCGAGGAGGTAGAACACCTGGCCGATCCGTTCCTTTGTCCCTGAAGAGGCGTTCAGTGCAGAGGAGTCAGCCTTGAGGGTTCCTGAATATACCCTGAATAGGGAGAGCTTTCCTGCAAAGGGGTCTGCGATGGTCTTAAAGACGTACGCGGAAAAAGGCTCTTTTTCATCGAGTTTTCTCTCTACTTCCTTTCCATCCTTCGGATTCTTCCCTTGATGGGTGATATCCTTGCCATTTCCGCGGTGAGGGCAGACAGAGCACTAGGTGTTGAGAAGCTCTGTAATCCCGATATTCCTTGTCGCGGAACCGCAGGTAACAGGGATAAACTTGCGGGTTATGGAACCTTCTTTGATTCCCTTAATGATCTCTTCGGGTGTTAGTTCACCCCCCTCCAGGTATCTCTCAAGCAGCGCTATCGTCCGATTCTGCGATCTTTTCGACAAGCTTTTTTCGGTACCCCTGTGCCTCTGCGAGAAGTTCGGGGGGAATTTCCATCTCGATTTGCTACCGGCTGAAACTTATTGCCTTCATCGAGATGAGGTCGATAATCCCTGAAAATGTTTCTCCCAGTGCCTACGGGCATTTGCAGCGGTAATCGCCTCCGCGTCGAACGATTTCTCTATTTCGGAATAGCGCCATGGAGAAATTTGCGTTTTCCTTGTCCATCTTGTTTATAAACACTATGCGCGGGATCTCGTATTCGCATGCAAATTTCCATATCTTTTCTGTTTCTGCCTTGACGCCTGAAATCGCACTTACGATCACCACTGCCCCGTCAACCGCCCTCAGACAGCCCCTGGTGTCTTCAATGAAGTTGATAAACCCCGGGGTGTCGACAAGATTGATTCGGTGGTTGTTCCAGCTACAAAAGGACAGTGATGAAGTGATGGTTATTTTCCGTCGCAATCTCCTCCGGCTCGAAGTCGGTGGTGGATGTCCCGCTGTCGACAGAGCCCAAACTGTCGACAGAGCCGGAAACGAATAACAGAGCCTCGGTCAGAGAGGTCTTTCCCGCGCCTCCATGGGCGATCACCGCCACATTGCGAATTTTGTTCACATCAAAATTAGCCATTTGATCCCCCTCCAGTTATAGTAGTCTTCTGATATGATGAGCGGTTCGCTGCTTTCTTATTCTTCCAGTACCTCTTCAACAACCGGCATATATGAGGTGTTCCTTTCCATCCTTGTACTCCATATCTTGACTGTAACAAAGGCCAGGATGAATGCACCGAACCCAAAGAGCGCAGAAACGATATCAGGGTCCAGGGAGTGAAAAAAGCGACTGAAAATTTCCTTTCCCGCAACTGCACCTATGATTAATGAAAGCGCGGGAAGGCCATATACAATGAGTGATCCTCTCAGATAGGAATAGGGCTTCAAGGCAACCCGCACTTTTTGACCCGTCATAGCCTTTGCCCGGTTGATGGCTTCGAGTTCCGCCCCTGCATCAGTGATTTTGCATCCTGCAGTGCATTGCTCACAGGCGGATTTTCTTTCCACTGACACTATTGCCAAAATACCTTGGTGCTTTTCACCACGCCTATTTCATCCATTCTTAAAACCTTGAAAGTGAAATCAGTGATGCGGAAGGGGGAGCAGAGCAGACGGCTTCATCTCCCTCAATTTCTGTGTTACGGCATCACTATCGTGTTATTCGCAGAAAGACGTACGATTCTTGGCCTGAAATCCCTTACCTCATTCTCTTCAAAATACCCATAAGAGAAAATAATAACCCTATCGCCCACAACTCCCTTTCTCGCGGTGGGTCCATTGAGGCACACCTTGCCACTTCCGCTTTCTCCTGGAATCGCATAGGTTTCAAATCGTTCGCCATTGTTCAGGTTACTCACCATCACCAGCTCATAGGGAAGTATGCCGGCCTCTCTCAATAACTGCTCATCTATAGTGATGCTTCCCTCGTATTCCAGGTTTGACTCGGTAACCGTGGCCATGTGTATTTTTGCTTTCAGCATGCATCTGAACATATCGTTATTCAATAATCTTCGGTACCCGGTAGAAGTCGCCAGCCCTGTCAGGGGCATTCAGGAGGGCCTCGTCCGTGCAGCAGGGAGGGGCTCACTTGTCTTCCCTCACCACATTACGAATGGTGACTACATGGGATGTGGGCTCAATCCCGGAGGTGTCAAGTTCATTAAGCTTTTCGACATAGGTGAGAATACTGCTAAGCTGAGCGCCGAACTTCTCCTCTCTTCCGAGTCGGTAAGGCGGAGCCTCGCAAGCTGTGCAATATGTTCAACGTCAAGCTTTTACGTCTCCTTCAAGGACTGGATTCTTTGTGGCTTCTCACAGTTTTTGGAGATTGGCGAACCTCAAGACGAGCTTCTTAATCCCAATGCTCGGGAAGTTAACCATTACCTTTTGCTCATCACCGTCACCGTAACAATCCCGGACCACGCCCATTCCCCACTTGGGATGTTTCACCCTGCACCCTGCCATATACGGGAAGAGAGGCTTTTTCGAAGTCTGCGCCGGGGGGTGCGAGACCGGGTGGCAGGAGTCCCCTGGTTTTCTCTATCCACTCGCAGCATTTCTTCGGGATATCGGCAAGGAAACGGGATGCCTCCTGGTCTTGAAACTTTGCGTACAACCTCCTCTTGCTCGCCCCGGTAAGCCAGAGGATATCCTTTGCCCGTGGTCATCCCGACATAAAAGAGCCGGCGCTCTTCGTGGATTTCATCCTCATTGTCGAGGGCCTTAAAAAACGGGAGCACGCCCTCCTCCAGACCGATAATAAACACCACGGGAAACTCGAGACCCTTTGCACTGTGGAGCGTCATGAGAGTCACTGTATTGTCTCTGGCCGAATCGTCCAGATTGGTGAAGAGTGATACCTTGTCAACGAAGTCCTTTATCTCGGTTTCTGCAGCGGAAGCGATGAGTTCATTAGATGTTGCATTCTGTCATTATTGAGCAAACTCCTCATAGGCTGATTTTTCCATGATATCCTGTATCATGTCCGAGGCGGTTTTGTATTTCTTGGCTGCCATCCGCTCGATGAGTTTGATAAAACCTCCGAGCCTTTCCTTTACTGCCGAAGTAACCCCGTTTGCCTTTACCGTCGACTTCATCACTTCGTATAGGCTTCACGACTTCTTCTTTGCCTCATTCTCGATCTTCGAGAGCGTGGCAGCGCCGATTCCCCGGGGGGGGCAATTTATGATCCGTCTGCAGGCTCACATTGTCAGTTTGATTCAGGACGAGACGCAGGTAGGCGATAATATCCTTGATCTCCTTTCTCTGGTAAAAACTGATTCCACCCACGATATGATAGGGGATCCCTTCGTCCCTTCAATGCGTCTTCGACCGCCCTTGACTGGATGTTGACCCGGTAGAGCACCGCAAAGTCGCTGAACTCGATACGCCTCCTTTCAGATAGAGTTCCTTTATCGTCTTTGCGATGTGTCTGGCCTCTTCGTCCTCGTTGTTGAGCCAGCAATGGTAGACCCGGTCTCCGCCTTCTCTCCCCGTCCACAGCTTTTTCGGTTTTCTCACCGGATTCTTAGAGATGACGGCACTGGCAACATCCAGTATGTTCTGGGTGGAACGGTAGTTCTGTTCCAGACGGATGACCTTGGTGCCGGGGAAATCTTTCTCAAACCTGAATACATTACCGACATCGGCGCCCCTGAACCGGTAAATGCTCTGGTCATCGTCGCCAACGACCGAAATATTCCTGTGGCCCGAACCGAGCAGCTTTAATAGTTGGTACTGGGCGTAATTCGTATCCTGGAACTCATCAACCAGGATGTAGGAGAAGAAATTCCGATATTTCTTCAGGATCTCCGGGTGTCGCTCAAAAAGCGTAACGGCAAGCCCGATGAGGTCGTCAAAATCCAGGGCATTACACCGCTTCAATTCATCCTGATACCGGATATATACCTTTGCCAGTTTTTCATCAAATCCGAAGCCGTCACCCGTTGAAAGGAACTCCTCCGGCCCTATGAGGCGGGACTTCAGGGAGCTTATCTTCGCAGCCACGCCTTTGTAGAGGGCCTCATGAAATCTGAACTCCCTCAGGATATGCCGTATCAGCGTGCAGTGGTCGTCGTCGTCGTAGATCGAAAAATCGGGCTTGTACCCGAGCGCGCGTATTTCCTTTCGGAGCAGCCTGTTGCACTGTGAATGGAACGTCCCGATCCAGGAGCCGTCCATGTCCTTTCCCGACAGGGAGGTAATCCTCTCCTTCATCTCATCTGCAGCCTTATTTGTGAAGGTGAGGGTAAGGATGGACGTCAGGCGAGAACTTCCTTGATTTCACGAGGTGCGCGAATTTGTGAGCGATGACCTTTGTCTTGCCGCTTCCTGCGCAGGCGAGAACAAGCAGAGGACCTTCCGTATAGAGAAGGGCTTCGCGCTGCTGGGGATTAAGGCCTTCCAATAAGCTTTCCTTTGACATCTCGACTCCTTAGTATAGTAACAAAACCGGGCCGTATGCGTCAAAGAGAGGACACAGAGCAGGGAACGAAGAGCAGCTTCCGCTCCGTATGGTGTGGCCCGATTTCTACTCCACTGTGACGCTCTTTGCCAGGTTTCTCGGTTGGTCGACATCACAGCCCCTCAGAACGCCTATATGATAAGCAAGAAGTTGCAGAGGCACCGCCAGCAGTATCGTTGAGAGAGAGGAATTGGTATCGGGAACGGGGAAATGAAAAGTCCGAAAGTTCGGACACTTCCCGATCACCCTGAGTAGATAAATGATACAACCCTGCCTCCCCTGCTTTTTACTTCCTGTATATTCGAAATGATTTTTTCGTGGAGTGTCCCTTTGGGGGCCAGAAAGACTACCGGCACGTCTTCGTCGATAAGCGCGATGGGACCATGTTTCATCTCGCCGGCAGGATACCCTTCCGCGTGAATATACGAAATCTCCTTGAGCTTCAGTGCTCCTTCAAGGGCGATGGGATAGTGTATCCCCCTCCCGAGGAAGAGAAAATCTTCCGCCTTAAATAACTCTTTTGCGATCTTTTCGATTTCATCGTTCTGCGCAAGCACCTGCTCTATCTTGTCCGGTATGGAAAGAAGTTCCTGCTGCAGTTCCCTGGCACCGGCCGGCGAGAGCCGATCTCTTCCAAGGGCCGCGGCAATGGCGAAGAGATAGAGGGCTGTGATCTGGGAGGTGAACGCCTTTGTCGAGGCGACGCCTATCTCGGGACCGGAGTGCGTGTAGAACACCGCGTCGGCCTCCCTTGCAGAGGTGCTGCCCACCACATTGCATATGCTCATCACCTTTGCGCCCAGGCGCTTTGCCTCCCTCTGGACTGCGAGGGTGTCCGCAGTTTCTCCCGACTGGGTAATGGCGATAAGCAGGTCCTTGGGTCCTACCAGGGGGTTCCGGTATCTGAACTCAGATGCGATATCCACTTCCACCGGCACCTTGGCCATATCTTCGAAAAGGTACTTCCCGACAAGGGCCGCATGCCAGGAGGTGCCGCATGCGACAATGAATATCCTGTTGATCGCAGCAATCTCTTCTTCGTTTATGCCGAACTCTTCCAGGTTCACCTCACCTGTTTCGAGGGTGAATCTGCCCCTGAGCGTATCAGCAACAGCGCGCGGCTGTTCATAGATCTCCTTGAGCATGAAATGCTTGTATCCGCCCTTCTCTGCCATGGAGGGACTCCACGGAATGGAGACGACTTCCCTGTGAATGGGCTCACCTTCCAAGGTCGTTATCACCACACCGTCGTCGGTCATCACTACCATCTCCCCGTCGTCAAGATAGATCACATCCTTGGAGTAATTGAAGAATGCGGGGACGTCCGATGCGATGAAATACTCGCCGTCGCCGAGGCCGACGCAGAGGGGACTGTCCTTTCTGACCCCCACGACCTTTCCCTCTTCCTTTTCGTTCATCACTGCAAGGGCGTATGCACCCTTCACTTCCTTCAGGGCATGCCTCACCGCATCCTCCAGAGGATGCTTTCCGGCGAACTTATGGATGAGGTGGCATAAGACTTCCGTATCGGTGTCCGACGTGAACGTATATCCTTCGGCGACAAGATTTCTTTTCAGTTCCAGGTAATTTTCGATGATGCCGTTATGAACAATGACGATGCCGTCCGAACGATGGGGATGGGCGTTTTCCTCGGAGGGTTTTCCATGGGTCGCCCAACGTGTATGACCTATGGCGGTGTGGCTTACCGGTCTGCCGGCGTCAAAGAGGCTGAGGAGATCTTTCACCTTGCCCTTTTGTCTCTTAATGATTATTTCTCTTCTCAGAAAAGAATGCGATTCCCGCCGAATCGTACCCCCTGTATTCCAGGCGCCTGAGCCCTTCAAGCACCACAGAAATGGCATCTTTCTTTCCTGTATAGCCGATTATTCCGCACATAATCAGTAATCAGCAGTCAGCGTTCAGCAATCAGGGAAGAAGAATCCTCTTCCCTGCCTCTTGCAAACGGTTATTGCTTTTTTCCTTCTTCCTCCTTTTGTCTTTGCTGAGGACCGAGAGCTGTGACCCAGGTGCTTTCTCTTAAGTGCCCATCCTTCAATGGTCTTCTGACTTGTCCTGCTGATGGCGAGGGACAGGGGAGGGACATCCTGGGTTATCGTGGAGCCTGCCCCAACGTAGGCGCCCCTTCCGATACGTACAGGGGCTACCAGTTGGGTATCGCTGCCGATAAAGACCCTATCTGCAATTTCCGTTACGTGTTTTCTCGCTCCGTCATAGTTGCAGGTGATGGTTCCCGCTCCGATGTTCACATCCTTTCCTATTATCGCGTCCCCCAGATAACTCAGATGGGATGCTTTACTTGCCTTACCGATGACCGACTTCTTCAGCTCCACGAAATTGCCGACCCTGGCTTCGCACCCTATGTCGGAACCGGGCCGAAGGCGGGCAAAGGGGCCCACGGATGCCCTGTCTCTAACCCGGGAGTCTTCTATGACGGTGGAATCCATGATCACGACGTCGTTCCCGATCTCGCTGTTCCGGATCCGCACGTTCGGATAGATTGTGGACCTTCTTCCTATCTTCGTATGTCCCTCAAGGTAGACGTTGGGATAGAGCGTGGTCTCCTCCCCGATGGATACGTCGGGATGGATAAAGACAGAACCGGTATCGAGAAAAAAGACTCCCCTGTCAACCCATTTGTCGACAATCTGCTTTTTCATCAGGCGGGATGCCTCGTACAGTTCTCTCCTCGTGTTTACGCCCATGAATTCATCTTCTGCGCCGATGCTATAGGCAGCGGTTCGCAGTCTTTTTCTCAGGGCCGCGGCAACAATATCAGTGAGGTAATATTCGCCTTTTGACCTGTTCATCCTTATCCCGTCCAGGACACGAAGGGCATCAGGCTGCAAGGCATAGACGCCGCTGTTCACCTCGCGAATCTCTTTCTGTGATGCGGCCGCGTCGTTCTGCTCCACTATCCCCACGACCCGACCTGAAGCATCCCTGACGATTCTGCCATAGCTGTCCGGATTGGCCGCTTCAAACGAGAGTACGGAAACGGCATTCGTATCTCTCCTGTGGAGACGCAGAAATTTTCTTATCGTGTCGGACCGTACCAGGGGAGAATCACCGTTCAACACCACTATGGTCCCCTTTGCGCCCTTCAGCGCAGGTCTTGCGCATTGAAGCGCGTGGCCGGTACCCCGGGCTTTCTTCTGTACCGTAAACACCAGATCTTCGTCTTTCATCGCTTCCTTTATGCGTTCCTGATGTTTTCCGGCCACAATGACAATTCTATCCGGTTTCAGCTTTTTCGCCGTGCTGACAACAGCCCGGAGCATAGAAATTCCGCATACTGTATGCAGTACCTTCGGCAGCGCTGACTTCATCCTTGTGCCGTGACCTGCTGCAAGGATAACGCAGGAAAGATTCATTCCTTCGCCCCGACAATCTTCTGCGGTGTGGCGATCCCCCCTGAAAGTATGATCTTGATACCTTCCTCTATGGGGATATCGGTATAGAAGACATCTTCTCCCTGAAAAAGGATCACCTCGCCGAGGTAGAGGTTGTTTGTCGGAATATACACCGCCCTGAAAGACGTTTCCTCCCCCTTGTCTTCGGATCGTACGGAGCATTCCTTGGTGAGGAAGCCGAAGGCAAAGGCCCCCTGCCGGGGGTATTCGACGATCACGAATTTCTTGAAAGATCCGGTATTCTCGGGAGAAAAAGCATTCGCAAGTTGCTTCAGGCCCGTATAAATGCCCTTAAAGAGGGGATCTTGTGGAGAAACATATCCACTATCCCTATCATCCTCTTCCCTATGACGTTTGTGGAGAACAAAGCCTACAAGGAACACAGCGGCGATGGCAGAGATAAATCCGAGGCCCGATACGTGGTATCCAAGCACCTTATCAAACAGAAAACCCAGTTGATCATCCACAAAATTGAAAAACCATGCAATTACCTTAAGGGTGAGTATTACGGGGATGAGGACGACCAGCCCGGCGAGAAATTTTCTTTTCAGGATGGTACGGAAAGGGGCCATATTACTTGCTGGCCTTTGTCATAACCTCGTCGGGAATGTCAAAATTAGCATAGACATTCTGGACATCCTCATTTTCCTCAAGAACTTCCATGAGTCTCATCATCTGCTCCGCCGCCTTCTCATCGAGAGGGACGTAGCTCTTGGGAAGCATTGTTGTTTCTGCAAGGGAAACAGGAATGCTTGCGCTTTCGACCGCACCCTTTATGCTGCTGAGGTCTTCGGGAGCGGTAATGATCTCGAAGTTGTCTTCCCTTGGGTCATTCCTCATATCCTCGGCACCGGCGTCAAGAGCGACGGTCATGAGGGTCTCCTCGCTGACCTTGGACTTATCTACGAGGATATATCCTTTCTTCTGGAACATCCATGCAACACAGCCCGCTTCCCCCATATTCCCGCCGTGTTTTGACATGAGATGCCGGATCTCGGAAACCGTTCTGTTCTTGTTATCCGTAAGGACCTCGATAAGCACCGCCACCCCGCCCGGTCCGTACCCCTCGTAGATGAATTCCTCATAGGAGATCCCGGGGAGTTCTCCGGTGCCTTTCATAACGCCCTTTTGACGTTATCCTGGGGCATATTCACTTCTTTCGCCTTTTCAATGGCAAGCCGCAGCCTCGGGTTACCAGTGGGGTCACCCCCTCCGAGCCTTGCGGCAACGGATATTTCTTTGACGATCTGGGTAAAGACTCTTCCTTTCTTTGCGTCGGTATGGGCTTTCTTATGCTTTATCTGTGCCCACTTGGAATGTCCTGACATTCAATGCCCTCCATCTATCTCTTGTGCAGTAATTCAATAGTACGGGTTCTGCCGGGGAAATGGGTGAATATAACATTTTACCATACAAGCAAGGCCTTTGTCTTATTCGATACCGTACTCCTTGATCTTGGTCAGGAGGGTCTTATAGCTTACGTCAAGCGACTTCCGCTGCCCTGCTCTTGTTGCCCTTTCGTTTCCTGTAGGGCCTTTCTTATTCTCTCGGTCTCTGCCAGGCGCAGCGCCTCTCTTGCAGTATCCTCGAGGGTACCGTTCATGGGGAGCATATCCATGGTTGTTTTCATGTTCACGGGGCTCAAGGAGATATGCTCACGGGTTATGTATCCCGCCGTCACAGAGGATTATCGCTCGTTCTATAGTATTCTCCAGTTCCCTGATATTTCCCTTCCACGGATGGCTCATCAGCATATCCAATACTTCCTCTGAGACTTCTTTTTACCGGGGTCTTCATCTCGGCGCAGTATTTCTTGATGAAGAAATCCACAAGCGGCGGGATATCCTCGGTCCTTTCCCTTAGGGAAGGAATCTTTATGGGGAAGACGTTCAGTCTGTAGAAAAGGTCTTCCCTGAATGTCCCCTCGGCGACTGCGATGTCGATCTCCTTATTGGTAGCGGCAATGATCCGCACATCCACCAGGATCGGCTTTACCCCGCCGACGCGTTCTATTTCACTTTCCTGTATGACCCTCAGGATCTTAGACTGTAAGGAAAGTGCCATCTCGCCGATCTCGTCGAGGAATATGGTTCCCTTGTCAGCGAGCTCGAACTTGCCGAGTTTCTTCGCTTCCGCCCCAGTGAAAGCCCCTTTCTCATGTCCGAAAAGTTCGGATTCCAAGAGTTCCTTTGGTATGGCAGCACAGTTTATCGGGACAAAGGGGTAGTCTTTTCTTGGACTCAGACAGTGTATGGCCCTTGCGAACAATTCCTTTCCCGTTCCGCTTTCACCAAGGAAGAAGGACCGTTGTCTTTGCCGGCGCAACCTTTTGAATCTTCTTCGCGACCTCAAGGATTTTTTCGGACTTTCCGACGATCGTGTGGCATTCCCATCACGGAAGAAAACTCTTCCTTCAGAAGGATATTCTCGGCCATTAACCGTTGATTATCTACGGCTTTCTTAATGAGATGAAGAAGGTGATCGGTATCGAAAGGTTTTGTGATGAAATCGAAGGCCCCTTCCTTGATGGCCTTCACTGCAACGTCTACGGTGCCGAAGGCGGTCATCACGATAACCGGCAACAGAGGGTTCTCTTCCTTTGCCGTTCTGAGCACCTCCATGCCGTCTTTCTTCGGGAGCTTCAGGTCAGTGAGGACAACATCCACCTTGCTCTCTCTGATCCTCCGGATCCCCTCCATCCCATCCCTTGCGATGAGGGGATGATACCCTTCAGCTTCCATGGTCTCTCTCAGCATCTGGGCCATGGATTCCTTGTCTTCAACGATAAGGATGGTTTCCATGGAGCGCTTTCTTAATCCCTCTGGTCGCCTGCCGTATTCTGTGCTCGTTCTCCACGAGGGCGAACCTCACAAAATTGTCCCCTCCGTCTCCAAAGCCGATGCCCGGAGATACCGCCACTCCCGCCTCATTGATAAGGAACTTACTGAACTCCAGGGAGCCTGCCTGCTTAAACGGTTCAGGCATCTCCGCCCATACAAACATTGTGGCCCTGGGGGACTCCACATTCCACCCGGCCTGGTGAAGCCCCTTGATAAGGGCATCCCTTCTGGACTCGTAGACGCCCCGTATTTCGCTGACGCATTCCTGTGGGCCCCTCAGGGCGATGATGCTGGCGATCTGGATCGGCTGGAACATGCCGTAATCGAGATAGCTTTTGATCTTGGTCAGCGCGCCCACAAGCTCTTTGTTGCCGCAGCAGAATCCGACCCTCCATCCCGCCATGGAATAGCTTTTCGTAAGGGAGAAGAATTCAACGCCCACATCCTTGGCGCCCGGCGCCTGGAGAAAGCTGGGAGCCCTGTAATTGTCAAAGCAAAGGTCCGCGTAGGCAAAGTCGTGGACGACCATGATGTTGTTTTCCTTAGCAAAATCCACTACCCGCCTGAAGAAGTCCAGTTCGATACATTCGGTAGTCGGGTTATGGGGAAAGTTTATGATAAGCATCTTTGGTTTCGGCCAGAGAGATTTGAACGCCTTTTCCATCTCTTCAAAGAAGTCATACCCTTTACCCGTAGGAATGTATCTCACTTCAGCCCCTGCAAGGATGGCGCTGTATGGATGGATGGGGTAAGCGGGTGAAGGCGTCATCACTACGTCTCCAGGCCCGAGTGTGGCATATGCAAGATGGCTCAGACCTTCTTTCGCTCCTATGGTGCAGACCACTTCGGTTTCCGGGTCGAGTTCCACATCAAAACGTCTCTTGTACCATTCGGTGATCGCCACCCTCAGTTGGGTAATGCCCCGGGAAGCGGAATAGCGGTGGTTCTTCGGATTGCCTGGCGGCCTCGCAGAGTTTCTCAACAATATGACTTGGTGTGGGGAGGTCAGGGTTCCCCATGCCGAGGTCTATGATATCGAAGCCCTTTCTCCTGGCTTCCATTTTGAGAGAATTGACGATGGCGAATACGTAAGGGGGAAGGCGTTTTATCCTGCTGAACTCAAACATCCCGACTCCTTTTCTCTCTAAATCAATCTAATACTATACCAAATTCACCGGGAAAACATCTCCTCAGCGTCCATGGAACTCCTCACGAGAGGCGCCGAGGCAACGCCCTTGAAACCCAGCGAGAGAGCGGCTTTTCTGTATTCTTCGAAGATCGCCGGCGTTATATACTCCGCGACCGGAAGCTTCCCTTTTGAAGGTCTCAGGTACTGACCTATGGTAAGATAGTCGCATCCCGCTGAGGGAAGATCCCGCATTAGGGAGAAGACCTCTTCACCTGTTTCGCCAAGACCTACCATAAGGCCGGATTTCGAACGTATCCGAGGGGCTATCCTCTTTGGCGGTATCCAGCACGCCTAGGGAGCGCTTATAATCTGCCTGAGGCCTCACCACGGGGTAGAGCCTTGGTACCGTCTCGACATTATGGTTGAACACGTCAGGCCCTGATTCCAGAACCGTTTTCAGCGCCGCCGTAGTCTCCCCTGAAGTCAGGGGTCAGGACCTCTATCTTCGCATCTGGCAGCAGCTCCCGCAGTGCCATGACCGTCTGGAAAATTGCCGTGCGCCTCCATCGGGAAGGTCGTCCCGCGTCACCGAGGTAATTACCACGTACTTCAGTCCCATATCCCGCGCCGCAAGGGCTACCCTTCCCGGTTCTTCCGCTTCAGGCGGATCAGGCGGCAAGGGATGCGGACTCCACCGAACAGAAACCGCAGTTTCTTGTGCAACGGGAGCCGAGAATCATAAAGGTGGCTGTGGGTTTCGAAAAACAGACCCCGATATTGGGACAACGGGCTTCTTCGCAGACGGTGGAAAGTCCACGGCTTCTCAGCATCTGTTTTGTAGCATGGAGTCCCGTAGAGCTCTTTGTCTTGATCCAGTCAGGGAGTCTCATGGGTTCATTGATGGCCGGGAAGGATTCCGGTCTTATAATAACTGTTAGCGAGCGTCAGGCCCGTCAGGGATTGCCGTCACCCGTCTGAACATCGTCCTTCTTCTCTTCGACTTCAGCACCAGCTTCAGCACCAGCTTCAGCACCAGCGGTTTCACCCTCACCCTGGACGCCTCCAGTCTTGTTGAACCGCCGCTGCCTTTTTTCTTCCTGTTTTTTCAAGCGGGACAGCTCTTTTTTCCTCTTTTCGCTTTTAAATGCACCTGGTCTTCCCAATGTATCGACCTCCTCTCTTAATTAGGCATTATATCATGGAGGAGGCGCGGAATGCTAAAAACTGCGGAGACGGCTTTTCCCGCCAGACAGAGAAAGGTCTTGACTTTTTTTGGCAAATATGTCAGTCTTTACAAGAGTTTCAGAAGTTTTTGTACAGGGTAGGGCCACAAAGACTTTTAGCTTTGTGGCCTTTTTCGTTGATGCGGCTTCATGAGGCTTAGTTTATGCGTAAGGAGGTATGGGAGATGTCAAACGGAACAGTCAAGTGGTTCAACGAGTCCAAGGGCTTCGGCTTCATCACAAGCGAAGACGGCAGTGATGTTTTCGTCCACTATTCGTCCATCGCGGGCAACGGGTTCAAGTCTCTTGCCGAGGGTGACTCGGTCAGCTTTGATGTTGAAAATGGCCCGAAGGGTCCCAAAGCTGTCAATGTGGTAAAAAAGTAGTTGATTCCCAAGATCCCCCTGCCCTGCAGGGGGGTCTCTCTTTTCGGAGGAGGAAATGACAAGCAAGCAGAATTACATGGCAAGGATGGAGCTGCACAGGCAGAACAGACTTGCAACGGGCCTGCTTTCGGAACGGTTTCCCCAGGTTTCAAGCATCCTGATCAACATGACCTATTACCAGAAGGGAGCGAACCCCGTGCTCATGTTGCGCACTATTCATGTGCAACCCTCTGACTCTGCTTATTTCAACATGGACTGTCTGATAAAGGGCTGCATTGATGGCGGTTTTGACCTGACTTCGATAATCAAGAAGATGGTGAAAGCCAGAAAGAAGACCGTTAAGGGTAAGCTTGTATGTCGCGGCAAGACTGATACCAATTCCGCTGACCATGCAAGTGTCGAGTACGAAATCGAGATGCGCTACAACAGGAAAACCCGGTAGGAAATCCTTTCCGCGGTGATCTCTTAAGATGTTCCTCTCGCAGTATTCAGACGCCTCATCACTTCCATAAGGGGTATCCTGTATTTCCGTGCGATTCTCTTGCAGTCCTCGTACTCAGGGCAGACCTTGACGGTCCCATCTCGCATCGTTGACACTTTTACCCTCACCTTTCCAAACTCCGTTTCTTGCGACTTCCCCTCACGATGCAGGACGAGTCTCGACGCCTCATAAAATCTCAGCCCTATGGTGGTGGTCTCTCCCAATACGATATCCATGATGTCCGCCCTCTTTTCCTCGTGACACAACACGGTGAGCAGTATCCCCGGTCTGCCCTTTTTCATGATCACCTGGGTGAGAGAGACATCCAGTGCCCCGGAATCGAAAAGTCTTTCCATGACGTATTCGTACAACTGAGGGTTCATATCATCAATATTTGTCTCGATGACCGTCACTTTGGGGAGGTGAGCCGACTCCTGCCGGGATATCTCCTCCCCGAGAAGGATCCCTCAGAACATTGGGAAATCCCTCAATGTCCTTCTGCCCGGCGCCGTATCCTATGCGCTCCGTTGTCATCAGAGGCATATTCACGCGGCAGTCTGCCACTTCCCGCACGATTGCGGCGCCCGTAGGGGTTGTGAGCTCAAAGGGAATACCTGAAGTATGCACGGGGATACCTTTCAGCAGTTCTGCCGTGGCGGGGGCTGGCACAGGGAGTCTGCCGTGCTCTGTCGTAACAACGCCGCTTCCGAGGTTCAGTGCCGATGAATAGACCTTCTCAACTCCGAGGAGATGAAGTCCTACAAGTGTGCCGAAAACATCAACCATACAATCCACCGCCCCGAGCTCATGGAGGTGTGCGCTGTTGAAAGCCTTGCCATGGACCTTGCCTTCGGCGGAAAAAAGCCTTTTGAAAATGCTGAGGCCTTTTTGCTTTATGTGGGAAGGTAGAGAAGAAGCCTTTATAATCTTCTCTACGTCTTTCCAGTTCCTTGCTGATCGCCGATCGCTGACCGCTGACCGCTTGATGACGACATCAACCTTTGTAGCAGCGATGGAGCATCGTCTCACTTTTTTTGCGTGAAGCTTGTATCCTTTTACGGAAAGGGCACTGAGTCCCTGTTCGATCTCCTTGAGCGGAACGCCGGCATCCACAAGGGCTCCGAGGCACATGTCCCCACTGATCCCGGATGAGCAATCAAAATATACTATTCTCAAAATGACCTCCGTTCTCCTGTCATATAATACAAAACATAGCAGGTTTCATCCAGAGGCGGGTTTTCCACGATATAAATGTAGCAACTTATTTCTTGACATTTGCTAAATAAACGTGTAATATTCTAACTATAATAACTTTAACTGGGAGATTTATGGATCAGGAGAGCAGAAGTGAGCGATTCAAGAGGATAGCGGCGAAAAGGACGAACGATATTCTTGAGAAAGTCAGGATACTCGGGAATTGTTCAAACAAGAGTTCTTATGAATATACAGAGGAAGAGATAAATAAGATTTTCTCTGAGATCGATAAGCAGCTTAAACTGACCAAGGCAAAGTTCTTGGGTGGGAAGAGGGAGAGGTTTAGATTGTGAGAGCGGCCGCAAATTGCGACCACAAATTTGGAGGATGAATGAAGGCTCTAATTCCGGTTGAGATGATCGAGAGGAAAATATATTTGATACGCGGCCATAAAGTTATGTTGGATAGGGACTTAGCCGAACTATACGGAGTGGAAACGCGTGTGTTGAATCAGGCTGTCCGCAGAAATATCGACCGATTCCCTGATGATTTCATGTTCTCATTGACCCGGGATGAGATCATGAACTTATCACAAATTGTGATAAGTTCCCGAATCAAGCACGCTCCTAACGTCTTTGTTTTTACAGAGCAGGGAGTTGCTATGCTTTCCACTGCACTAAATAGCGAGCGAGCGATACAGGTGAATATTGCAATTATGAGGGCTTTTGTAAAATTAAGAGAAATTCTTTCGACACATAAAGAATTGGCTCACAAGCTGACGCAGCTTGAGAAAAAAATAGAGAAACATGATGAGGAAATAAAACTCATTTTTGATGCTATTCGTCAGCTCATGACTCCGCCTGTTCCGAAGAAGAAAAAGATAGGATTCCACAGGGAAAAGGAAGTCGGGTAATGCATCTTATGAATACATATCAAGGCAGATTTCTGGCGAGGGAAGAGGTTAGATTGTGAGAGGGATAATATCTTGGTACCATGAAACATAATACAAAAATGAGAAAAATTGCTTTTAACCGTATTTATGAAGGAGATGCGCGTTACCTTTCTTCAAGGTTGCCAACCAAGAGTATCATGGTTACAATTACTTCCCCTCCATATTGGAACTTAAAAGATTATGGGGTAAAGAATCAAATTGGGTGGGGGCAAGAATACAAACAGTACTTGGATGATATTATATCTGTCTTTAAAGAAGTTTACAGAGCATCCAAAGATTCGGGATCTCTTTGGGTAGTATTGGACACTTTCAAACCCAATGGAAAAGTGAAGCTTCTTCCGTTTGAGTTCGCTGATAGACTTCAAAGCGAAATAGGGTGGCTATTACAAGATGTCATTATCTGGGACAAAGGCAAGACGTTGCCATGGTCTCGTACCGGACAACTTAGAAATCAATTTGAATACTTGCTTTTTTTTTCCAAGACGCAGAACTTTAGGTATGAAATCGACCGGATTAAGGAAATAGATCTCAAGGAGTGGTGGGTAAAATATCCTGAGCGCTACAACCCAAAAGGTAAGGTTCCTTCGAATATTTGGTCGCTACCTATACCTGTACAAGGTAGCTGGAGTTCGAATGGGCTTCGTCACGCGTGCCCCTTCCCTACTTCGTTAGTTGAGAAGGTGATACTCCTCACTACAGATCCTGACAAACATCACGTTGTTTTCGATCCTTTTGCAGGATCAGGGATAGTATTAGCTATGGCTGAGCAAATGGAGCGAGGTTTTTTGGGTTTCGAGCTCAACTCAAGATTTGTCGAAATGTATCAAAAAGAGGTAAAGAAGACCGTTAAGAGAGAATGGACTAAACGATCTGACCATTTGAATAGCATAGAGGATCGGCGGGCACACCTTGAAACTCAAATTAAAAAGCTGAGGGTTACAAAGTATCCCAAACTATTGGCAAGATTAGTTGGCAAGACCATGCCGAAGACATCCCCTTTTCTACGAGGAATACTGGCACTTTCTTCTGATGCTATAGTAAACCCCTCGGCGACCACGAAACATGATGCATCGCTGTTCATGAAGATATTTCTAATTACTGAAAACATTAGCAACAAGGCTACCCTGATTGAAACACTGCAGAGGATTGCATCTAAGCCGCCCCTCTCAAAGTTTGGTATTAATGCTCAAATCAGCATTGTGACATTGGATGACCTCGAGAATCTACAACCAAGTTTTGGTATCTCAGCAAATAAAAGACTTTGGCTTTACAAACACGGCAAAACATACAAGTTTAATGCGGAAACTACGTTAAAGAAATGGTTATCAAATATTCAATTTCATTGGAAGCCGTCCAAAACCAATATTACATATCCAGTAATTGCGTCAAATGTGGCTGTGTCTCAAATAATAGAGAGAACATGGTCTCCCAAGAATGCGGATGGAGAATAAAGTCGATATCAAGAAGGAGAAATCCATCATTTATGACAGACCGAAAATTTAGAGACAAATCTGATCTTCTGAAGCTTAGTCATTTTGATGCAAAGACTTATGAGCATTATGCTTTAACTTCTTTAACAGCCTATTGTATATACTGGTTGCAGGAATGGGGCATCACGTCTACCCTAGAAACCCTATCTGTTGCAAGTCATAGAATGTTTCCCATTAAGTTCGCTATGGTTGGCTGGCCTCAATTTCCTGATATTAATCGAACAAATAGATCAGTTCTTCAGATGCGTCCCAAATACCGTAATTTAGCTACATCTGCCTCAGATAAGGGTGTCTTCCTAAATCAAAACGGAATACAAGAGGCAAGAGCGCTTATAGAAAAACTGGGGCCACCTATTCTTGAGGGTGAACCACAGCAACCAATCAATCCCTCAGTAAGACGAGAGAGAGGAACTGGTAAGCCGAGCGGCGTCCACGCAGAGGACAAAGTAGAGCAGCTCCGGAAGTCGTATATTTTTGATCTCTATTTGCATTCAAGATTTGATGAGGCAGAAGCAATTGATCTGATTCAGTTGCTCAATGTCTATGATCACACGCCCTCTCGTGTGAAGAAACTGAAACTAAAGGAATATGTAGATTCTGCAAATGAGCTGAATGACAAAGAAGCATTGGATTTTCTATCAAGGATATCCGAGCGCTTCAGCAAGTATTTGAATAAATAAATGCAATTGATTCTCAAGACTGACTGGAGGATAACATGACCTCAACATTTGAATTTGAAATGAAAATGGCTAGCAGAGAATGGTTAAGACAATTCTATACGGCCGTTGTGAGAAGCATAGCAAAAACAATTACTGAGCCTGTTACCAATTCAGATACATCGTACAAACGAAAATTGGATCTATCAGATGCATCTGGAATAGTTGACGAAGCCCTTTCCATTAAGAAAGGGACTATGTTTGATCTTTCTAACATAAAAGCCAGCCTTATGGATTCAAAACTTGAAAGAAATATCGACATTCACATTTACACAGCAAAAGGTCATGGGCGCGAGTCACGGACATGCGAAATAGTAGATTTTGCAGAGGGGTTGAGTTCAGACCAACTCAAGGATGCATTCGAAGTTTTTGCCGCAGACAAATCAACAGTTTCAAAACACAGACCTGGAAGAAGTCTCTTCGGGCGGGGTGTTAGTGACGTTTTATTGGGTCACAAGCAAGGAACTTTTTTTAGTTATCATGACGGAATTCTTAGCGAGGCTGAATTCAGCTTTGATCCTACTAAGGACAAGGCTCCTAAAGGAAGAGTGACGGTGACAGCAAAGCCTAAGGCTTCAGATTTAAGAGAAATACACCTTCGACCAGGAGAGAATGGCTCGTGTGTTCGTTTTATGCTGCATGATGATTGTCGCATTCCTGAAGAGGGAACGATTATTCCTTATTTGGCTGAGTTCTACATGCTTCGCCTAATAAATGCAGATCCAAATATTAAGGTAAGAGTTTTCCAATATAGGAGCGGGAGAAAGATTATAGAGGATACTCTCGATTATGATTTCCCTATCGGTGATGTAATAGATAACTTTTCTCTTACAATCGATAAGCCAGTGAAAGACGTAGCCCTTCCATCTTTAAACATTAAAGGAATAGTCTGTCGAGCAAATATTAAAGGGGGGCTTCCGGGTGGTAAAGATAGAGAGCAAAGAGCAAATGGGCTGCTAATTGTAGATGAAAAGGATGCAGTTCTTGACTTGACCTTTTTGCCTCGGTTCGAGGATGCCCCTTATCTGAAGAATATTTTTGGAATTGTCCGCATACAAAATATTCGAAATGTTTTTGACTGGTATCTTAATAACGGTAAAGATTCACCCCTCACGACGAGCAGAGACGGTTTTGATCTAAAACATGAATTCACAAAAGTGCTTTTTAAGGAACTTTCCGATCGTCTTGAGCCAATTTACAAGCGTGAAGAGGAACGCTTCAATAAGACATTTACTGAAGATATATCAAAGGAAACAAGACAACGGATCAACGACGCTATTAAGGAACTGAACAAGTACTTGAAGGATCTTATAGGCGAAGGTGAAGGAGATGGCCCTGAGCCAACCACACCTTGTATTGATCCCGATAAAGTCTTGCAGTTTGTTCCCGACAAGATAAAGCTTACACTCGGGCGCCCTCGTCCTATTAGGCTATTCCTAAAAAAGGATACCGCGAAACTCAGTGGTGGTATTATCTGTGATGCAAACAATGAAAAAATTGAAATCTCACCTCTTTCCCACCAAATTTCCGATGGTCGGAAAGAAGGCGCTTATTTAGTATATGTGCTAACGCTCAAATGTGACTCTTTACACGAAAACGCTGTGATTACGGCTCTTGCTGACGGACAAAAAGAGACCATTGAAGCAACCCTCGAAGTGGTAGATGTGACATCAGGTGCTAATATCAGCTCCCCAGATGAAATGGAGTTCAGACCCGCAGAGTCAAGCGGCCGCCCAAATCGCAATAATTACATCGCCCTTTACATAAATGATAAAGTGATCCCATTGGGAAGGAAGATAAAAATGGAGTTAGAAAAAACTCATGGGGCAATAGGACTTTGGGAGAATGAGAAAAGAGCCGATGAGCTATCAATAACATTCGAAAAGAAACACATCATTTCTGGTACCAATATAGGGCGTATATTGGTACCTTGGCGAGGAACGGGCTGGGGACAATCAGCGCGAATTACGGCGAAAACAAAAAAACCGGATGGCAATACAGTATACGCAACAGGGAAAATACTTCTTGAACAGCCGGAAGAGGAAGGCGGAATTATAAAAGACGTTAAATATCGACCTCTTGAGAATGACATGTGCTCCCATATAGTGGATGGGATTATTTATATCAACAGTAATCACTATCTCAATAAGGTCGTGTTTGGCCCCGATGAGAAATCATATGCCCAGAAAATCGATAATGATCGAACAGCACAATATAGATTTTCTGCCGTGGTGGTCGAGCAAGGTGTTTTTAGACTTGCGGAGCAAAGCTATTTTGATGATGCATTGCAAATAAATCCAGAGGCCCCGGTCACTAGTTTGCGGGAGTTTATTGATAAGCAAACAAATGTCGCTGCACCCAAGATAATTAAAGCGTTTATGACCAAATGAAAGACATCCTAGAGAAAGTCGACTCCATCAAATCCCTTCTTGACGGTGAGGACTTAAAAGGAATTTAACGATGTTCAAGCCGAATTTCAGATATACGAATAAAATTGTGAAGGATCTGACACAGATATCTGCTGCGAGAGAACTCATCCTGAATGCCCCTTTTATCCCTAAGTGGGAAGTGGCCATTCGTCGAGAAGCAATTATACGGAGTGCTCATTCTTCTACAGCAATCGAAGGGAACAGGTTATCTCTTGAGCAGGTAAGTGATCTAGCCCAGGGACGCGAAGTAATGGCAACACGCAAGGATAAGCAGGAGGTCCTAAATTATCTGCATGTGCTTGAAACTATCGGGAAATTGGCCGCTGATGGAACAATTACAGAGAAAACTATTCTCAAAATCCACAAAATCTTAACCCGGGATACGTTAGAGAATCCTTCTGATTGCGGCGCATACCGCAGACGTTATGTTGTGATCGGAAACAGACTAACAGGAGAAGTTATTTTCAGACCGCCTTCAAACGAAGATGTCCCGAAATTAATGGGGGGGCGCTGGTTGTATGGCTGAATTCCTCTGAGGCACAGGCCCTTGACCCTATCATTGAGGCCGGCGTAGCTCACTATGAATTTGTAAGAATACATCCTTTTATAGATGGAAACGGAAGAACGGCCCGTGCTCTGTCAACGTTGATACTTTATCTTCGAGGCTTTGACGCAAAGCAATTTTTCTGTCTTGACGACTATTATGACACAGACAGGCCGACATACTACCGGGTTTTACAGAGTGTGGATCAGAAGACCCTCGACCTGACCGGATGGCTTGAGTACTTTGTCGAAGGCGTCACAGTGAGCATCGCTGCTGTGAAGGAGAGTGTTATCCGCCTCAGCAGCGAAAGGCTGAGAAGAACGAAGAAAGGCCAGATAGCCCTCACCGAGAGGCAGATGAAGATTTTGGAAAGGATAATCCAGGATAGTAAGATAACTGTTGGCGAGGTTGCTGAGATGTTCGGGATAACCAGGCAGGCAGCACTGAAAGAAATAAACAAATTGGTAAGCATGAAAGTTGTTCTGCTGAAAGGAAAAGGCAGAGGGGCAAATTATGTGCTTGCATGAAAATGGTTGTCATTTAGGTTGTCATTTCGGTTGTCGTTTCTTCGCGGTGGAAGCTTTGCTTATAGGTTGATTATCAGCAATAAGAAGGCGGGGTTTCGCCCCCGCCTGTCATTATCCAAAATTTTCCCGGAACTTCGCCGAAATTACTCCACCCTACTCCATGCTTCCGTAGCTGTGCAAACCCGAAAGGAGCAGGTTGACTCCCAGATAGGTAAAGATAACCATCACAAAGCCCACGACGGCGACCACCGCTGCCTTCTTCCCCCTCCATCCTCTGAGCAGCCGCGAATGGAGATAGAAGGCGTAGGCAAACCATGAGATCAGGGACCATGTCTCTTTGGGGTCCCAACTCCAGTAGACTCCCCATGCCTGGTCAGCCCATATGGCGCCGAAAATGAGACCGCCCAGAGTGAAGATGGGGAACCCGATGGCAATGCTCTTATAGGTGATATCATCAAGAATCTCCGGAGAAAGGGAAAAGGCACCGACGACCTTCTTCAGAAGATGTCCGTATCTCCAGAACATGAAGACGAAGACGACGGCGGCAACCCAGCTCAGGACCGAAACCAGGGGCGAGTGGCTGAAGAAAGAGGCCTTGAACAGGAAGCTCTTTATCAGGACATCGGGATTCTTGATAAGTACCTTAAAAGAGAGATAATCCAGGCCCATGGCCACGAGAAGCACAATGAATGCCGCTGTGGCGACCGTCCAGAAGATGTAGGACGGCTCGTTTCTCTTCTCTGTCTTCAGGATGAGATACATGAGGCCTGTGCTGAAGGCAAGGGCGAAAGTGGAATAGGCGATAAAACTCATAAGCACGTGGACCAGAAGCCAGTTGCTCTGAAGCGCCGGGACAAGGGGGTGAATGCCCTTGTCCATGCCCGTGAGATCGATAAAGGCCAGGGCAAGAGCCGCAATAGGCGTCACAAATGCCCCGAAGGACCGGTTCCTGTACTTAAATTCGATGATCAGATATCCCAGAATGAGGCACCAGACAAAGAAGACGAGGGATTCATAGAGGTTGGTAAAGGGCGCAGCCCTCAGCCATCCCATCTGACCGACGTTCTTGAACTCTATCCATCGTGCTCCTATCGCAAAGGTCTGCGAGATGAAACCGATGACCGTCACTGTTGTGGCCGTGATCCCGATCTGGGGTGTTTTGAACGCAAGATACGTTATGTAAATTATCATGGCAACGACATATGCCACGGTCGAGATTCCGAATAATGTTGAACTATCCATAAATCATTTCCCCCCTTCCTTGTCCTTGTTCAAGAGAGCCGTCATCTTTTCGATTTTTTGCTCGAATGCACGCCTGTTCTTGTTCGCCGAAGCCCCAAGAACGACGCGGGTGTTGTTCTTTTCCTCTATAAGTCTGATCCATATCTTCCTGTGGCTCATAAAGAAGGCAATGAACAGGCCGGTGGCCATGGCGAGGCAGCCCAGATAGACAATCCCAACCCCAGGGTCCTTTCTCACCTGCAGGCCCGTATACTGGATTCCCCAGACCCCCTGGAACTCAAGCACATTTCCATCGGGAAGTTTCCATGTTTCCGGGTACCGTTTCAGAAGCCATCCGCCGAATTTCTGCTTGCCGTTCTCTGAAAAGTTCACAAATACGGCAGGGTTGTTCATCTGCTCTGCATAGGTGAATGCCCTCCCTGTGCGTTCATCGAACCCGAGCGCCGGCGAAAAGTCCTCGATCTTCGCTGAGAGGTTTGTCCCGGGGAAGGCGAAAGAGCCGCCGAACCGCACATTCACATCCTCTCTCTTGCCATCCTTAGAGATCAATGTGAATCTGAAGATGCCGTTCTGCGCCCCTCCGGGGAGAATGCCGTAACTTGACTGATAAAAGGTCACCCCCTCATAACTCAGCGGCTCGTTCACTTCAATCACTTTTTTCAGAACCTCTTTCCCGTCCTTTACCACAGTGAGCCAGCTCTTGTATGCCTTCGGCATATCGGAACGGCTGTAGAAATCCACAAGGAACTCGTCACATCGTATATTGAAACCAAGAGGGAAAATACCGTAGGTGCGCATCTTTGCCGTTAACGTGTTTTCGTCCATCCCGGAATGCTTTGCTGCGATGGACAGATTTCCCGAAGATTCTTCCACAGCGTGCAGGATCCTTGCGAACTCCTCTGTCTGTTGCCTGTGGCCTGTGCGGGCAAAAGCAATTGCATAGGCCTTACCCTCGGGCAGATTAAGAAAACCTTTGAACCCAAAAAAAATACCTATTACGGCACCCATGAGAATGACCAGTATGCTGAAGTGGGTAATATACACCCCGAGGCGGGTGTAATTGCCCTTTTGAGAATAGAGCTGATAGCCATGCGCTTCCTTTGACTCATGCAGCGAGAACCCCATGGCCTTCCTTACTACGCCAGAGATCACTTCCTTTGTTTTTTCCGGCTTTCCGTGAAGGACGAACTCCTTCCTTATCCCGAACCCTTTGAAGTGTTCTTCAGAAAGGGGCTTCACCGGTTCCTTCACCAGTTTCACTATCCTCGGCAACCGGTCTATGGAGCAGATGATGAGGTTCGCCGCAAAGAGCAGCAGTATGGCGACGAACCACCAGGAATGGTACATATCCATAAATCCGAGGCTGTCAAAAATCCCGAAGAGGGACGGTGCGGCAGACTGCCCGAAGAGTTTGGCAAGCAACTTGATATTCCTCGCAGGGTCTGCATTCTGCTCAATGACCGTGCCGATAATGGAAGTGATGGACAGAGCGGCGAAAATGACTATGGCAAGTTTTATGGAAGCAAGGAAATTCCATATCCTGTCGACAAGAGTCGTGTTCTTTTCTTTTTCCACTGCAGTCTCCTTAACGGTTAATCGTGCTATTCTAATATATTTCTTAAAAAAAAGGAGCGGGTACGGTCTATCTGAGAATCTTTGGCCTGTCCCTTCTCGCATTCACGATGCAGAAGAAACCGAACGGTTCCTCAAAGGGATTGCTCAACTGGTGCGGGGTGTCCGGCGCGATATAGAGCGTATCCAGAAAGTCCAGCAGATTCATCTTCCTGCCCGTGCGTACCTTTCCTTTCCCGCGGACACAGATCACGACATGCTCATGTCTGTGTTCTTCGAAGCTGCTATGCCCTCCCGGCGATATCTCGAAATACCTGAAGTGGAATCTGGCCGATTCCCCTCGGTTTCCCACGATCACCCGTCTGACGATGTCAGCCCAATCCCCGCCTTTCGGCTTATAAAGCTCAGTTCTTATGCCCTGCCAGGTAAAGTTGCCTTTATGTTTGTAAAGTTTGCTCTTGCTCGCGGCCTCTTTCTTTGGCACAGTAAATCCCCCGTAGAATGCAGAGTAACTCCTATTTTACACCAAAGCAGACATAATCGGGGCTGGGTTGAGAGGCATCTAACTAGAACACAATAACACTCTTTAGTGAATCCCCTGCCCGGGCAGTAAGAGCGAAGGCCTCCGCAGTTTTGTCAAGGGGAAATCTGTGGGTGACTAACTTTTCGGCTGCAATGGCTCCCGTCTTTATCAATCTCAGCGCTTCAGAGGTATCTGCGGGCCCACACGAGTAACTGGTCACTAACGTTATATCCCGGAAATACAGGACGTTGGGATCAATGCAGAGCTTCTCTCCGGGTTTTGCCGGAGTAAAGAGAACAAGTTTCCCGCCCCTTGATACCACCCCCATTCCCTGGTGCATGGCTTCCGCGCTGTTCGGACCCACAACCACAATGTCTGCCATAAATCCCCCGGTCAGAACCCTGACTCTCTCGAAAAGGTCCTCCCGTCCAACATCAATGACATGATCTGCGCCGAACTCCAGGGCTTTGTTCAGCCGGAACTGAACCATGTCCGCGCCGATGACCTCGCGTGCGCCGAACTCCCTGGCAAGGAGCACATGCATTTGTCCCATGACACCGAGACCGATGACCAGCACGGTATCCCCCTTTCTTACTGACGCCCTTCTGAGAGACTTCACCACACACGCGGCAGGTTCGACAAGTGTGCCGTCCTCATAACGTATCCCTTCATCCAGGAGTAACGTATCGTTTCTCAAATTCATCTCAGGGACACGTATGTACTCCGAGATGCCGCCGGGGATTATCCTCGAATTTCGCCACGTCTCGCACTGGACGTAATCGCCTTTGTCACAGTATCTGCACCCCATGCACGGAGCATGATGGTGCACAAAAACCCGGTCACCGACCTTGAAGCCAGGAGTTCCGAGTTCCGAGTTGTGAGACAGGTCATTCTTATCTTCTCTCCGAACTCCCGGCGCCGAACCCTGAACTTCTCTTCCCAGCTCAACGATCTCTCCCACGGGTTCATGACCGGGGACGAGGGGTGCTTTCTTTTCTATGTACCACGGCATCACATCACCGGAGCATATGCCGCAGGCCTTTGTCTTTACCAGCGCCTCCCTCGGGCCTATCTCGGGAACAGGAATATCTTCGATGCGGATATCGTTAAAATGGTAGAGTTTTGCGACTTTCATGGTTTCCGAGTCTCAGGGAATAATCGCATATTTCACCCCCTCACCTTTTGACAATTTCTTGAAGGCGGTCTCAATGTCCCTGAGAGGATAGCAACGGGTTATCAAAGGAGAGACGTCAAGGGTTCCCTTGAGGAGGCTGTAGGCCTTTTTTACGTCCTGTGGGGTAAAATGAAAGACCCCTTTCAGAGTTATCTCATCATAGTGGAGCCTGTAGGTATCATACTTCACCGTTGTCCCGCTCCTGCACCCTCCGAAGAGGACCACGGTGCCTCCCCTCCTTACATATCTTACGGAATCCTCCCACACGCTCACCTGCCCTGTGCATTCAAAGAGGAAATCCACCCCCATACCGCCGGTGAACTCGCTGAGGGTATTCATCAACTCTTCCGGGGCCACTGCCCTGTCAGCGCCCAGTGTCTTTGCCAGTGCCAGCCGTTTCCGCTCCAATCCCGTGATGATCACTTCAGCTCCCTTCAGTTTTGCCAGGAGAAGATGCAAGAGTCCTATGGGACCCGCGCCGATGATGAGCACTTTGTCGCCTTTCCTGGCAGCCAGGTCGGTCATGCTATGGACCACACAGGAAAGGGGCTCAAGGAACGCTGCCTCTTCATACGGCAGGCTGTCCGGTTTGTGAAAGAGGTTCTGTTTTACAATGTGCGCGGGCAGGAGGATATATTCCGCAAAGGCTCCGAGAACCTTTGAATTCATTATGTCTTCACAGAGGTTGAAGACCCCTTTTCGGCAATAGCGGCATTTGAGACAGGGAGCGCTGTGTACCGACATCACAGCGTCTCCCTCTTTGAACCCTTTGATCCCTTTCCCCGCTTCAGCAATGACTCCGGAGAATTCGTGGCCGAACACGCCGGGCATCGGGATCATGGGATGTCCCCTCAGGTATGCCTTGAGATCTGTGCCACAGGTGAGGGCAGCGCTGATCTTCACGAGCACTTCGCCCCTGGAGGGCCGGGGAGCCGCAGTCTCCTGTATCTCTATTTTCTGCGGACCAAGGAGAATTCCTGCGAGCACCGACTACAGCTCCATCCTTCCTCCCCACAGCTGTCCGATGACCGCTGCGAGAACAAACAGGGGAATATATCGAAAATCGAGCTGTGAGAGCACCCTCGCAAGGAATATAAAGGGTATGGGGAGGTGAATATAGAGAAACCATTTGAGGGAAAAGCGCCTTGCCTTTCTCCTGAAATAACCGAAGGGAAGATTAATCAGAACGGTCAGTGAAAAAAGGACTACTACAAGGACAGTTTTTGAGCCGAAATCCATAATAGAAGTTACCTTATGGGTAAGGGATATGTCAAACACCGGGATGTTGAATTTGTCTTTTTTTTTCGGTTATTA
Source organism: Nitrospirota bacterium (assembly GCA_963699545.1). GTDB lineage: Bacteria > Nitrospirota > Thermodesulfovibrionia > Thermodesulfovibrionales > UBA9159 > JAMCQB01. The sequence continues at coordinate 463,288 of CAVOUE010000003.1, forward strand.
TGATATAGTCTAGAATGATGAAGGAGGTAATCAGATGAATAACATAAAAACGATGGTACTGCTCGTTACGTTGACCCTTATTCTCGTCTGGGCGGGCGCTGCCATCGGCGGAAAACAGGGCATGACCATGGCGCTCATCTTTGCCTTTGGGATGAACTTCTTTGCATACTGGTTCAGCGACAAGATCGTTCTCAGAATGTACCGTGCACAGGAAGTCACTGAGGCTGAGGCGCCGGAACTCTACGGCATTGTGAGGATGCTGAGCCAGAAGGCGGAGATACCCATGCCCAAGGTCTATATCATTGATGAGGACCAGCCCAATGCCTTCGCGACCGGAAGAAACCCGAAGCATGCGGCGGTTGCCGTAACAACGGGCATTATGCGAATTCTCAGCCGCGAAGAACTTTCAGGGGTGATCGGCCATGAACTTGCCCATATAACTCACAGGGATATCCTCATCAGCACTATCGCTGCCACCATTGCAGGCGCTATCAGTTATCTTGCCCAGATGGCCCAATGGGCAATGATCTTCGGCCACAGGGGAGATGACGATGAAGGAGGAAGTCCTGTTGCGGCCGTGGTGATGATGATCGTCGGTCCGATAGCGGCCATGATCGTCCAGATGGCTATCTCACGGTCGAGGGAATACGTTGCTGATGAAGGCGGCGCAAGAATGGCCGGAAATCCGCGATATCTCTCGCAAAGCTCTTCGCAAATTGGGCCTTGCATCACAGAAGATACCCATGGATGCCAACCCTGCGACGTCCCATATGTTCATTGTCAACCCGTTATCAGGCGGTGGAATACTGAAACTCTTCAGCACCCATCCTCCGATCGAGGAGAGGATAGCACGGCTTGAGGCCATGAGCCGTTAGAGCTTGACTCTTGGCATAATGATTGTTCAAAATATCGGCGTCCTATGAAGGCCCTGGTGACAGGAGCTACAGGCTTTATCGGAAGCCACCTCGTTGAGGAACTTGTCAAGAAGGGGTATGAGGTCACCTGTCTCGCGAGAAAGACCTCCAACCTTAAATGGATCGAAGGTCTTGATGTGAACATCCTTTACGGGGACTGCACAGACAAGGATTCCCTCAAGCAGATTCCTCCTGACCTCGATTATGTCTTTCATCTCGCCGGGCTGACAAAGGCGCACAGGGATGAAGATTTTTTCTGCGTCAATGCGAAGGGCACAGAGAATCTGCTGAAGGCCGTAGCGGCAAGGAGCCCCGGATAAAGCGATTTGTTTATATGAGCAGTCTTGCTGCGGCAGGCCCCAGCAGGAACGGTTCACCCCTCAATGAGACCTCCGAGCCGAGGCCTGTTTCCAGTTACGGGAGAAGCAAACTGGAAGGCGAAGGTGTTATACTGGAGCACAGAGATGCTCCCGGTGACTATCATCAGGCCTCCTGCGGTGTACGGCCCGAGGGACAGGGATTTCTTTGTCCTGTTCAAAATGGTAAGAAAGGGCTTTTATCCTTATTGGGGAAAATGTTATTATTCACTCTTGTATGTGGATGACCTTGTTCAGGGGGTTGATAATGGCTGCAGAGGCGCACGAGGCAGAAGGCAAGATATATTTCTTGTCGGATGGCAGGATTTATTCCAACGAGGACATTGTGAATGAGATATGCGAATGTCCTGGATGCAAAGATCAGTGAGGTTGCGGATACCCAGGCCGCTTCCTGAATCTTCTTGCGAAGATCAGTGAGAAGACTGGGCGAGGGGGCATCATCATTAACAGGGACAAGCTCAAGGAACTTAAACATCTGCCATTGGACATGTAATTCAAAAAAGGCGGAAAATGAACTCGGATTTATTCCAAAGGTGAGAATAAAGGAAGGAATAAAATGGACAGCAGATTGGTACAGGATTCACCAATGGCTGTAAAAAAATCAACTGATATCTTTGAGAAGTGCAATAAATTCACCAAGGCGAAAGGAGCTGATGTCAGTCGGGTATTTATCCTTTTTTCAGGGTCATCGAAAGCGCCCAGGACCCTGAGGTCATCATGAACGGCCGACGCATGATCATGGTGGGCTCCAACAACTATCTCGGTCTTACGAATCATCCTAAGGTGAAAGAGGCCGCGATTGAGGCGATAAAAAAATACGGCACCGGATGCGCCGGCTCACGGTTTCTCAACGGCACGCTGGATATCCATGTGGAGCTCGAGGAGAAACTCGCGCGCTTCATCCGCAAAGAAGCTGCGCTGATCTTTTCCACCGGCTTTCAGGTCAATCTCGGTGTGATCTCGGCCCTGGTCGGAAAAGACGATGTCGTGATTATCGACAAGATGGACCATGCGAGCATTATCGACGGATGCAGGCTCTCCTACGGCGAGGTGAAGAAATTCAGGCATAACGACATGGCGGACCTCGAGAGGGTCCTCAAGGAGAATGACGACAGGGGCAAGCTTATCATCGTGGACGGCGTTTTCAGCATGGAAGGCGACATTGTAAACCTGCCGGAGGTGGTTGAAGCTTGCAAAGGCCTATGGCGCTCGCCTGATGGTCGATGACGCCCACGGGATAGGAGTGCTCGGAAAGACAGGAAGAGGTACTGCAGAACATTTCGGCCTTGAAGACGAGGTTGATCTCATCATGGGCACATACAGCAAATCCCTGGCTTCCATCGGCGGTTTTATCTCAGGCTCCGAAGAAGTCATCCATTACATAAAACACTTTGCCCGCTCCCTGATCTTCAGTGCAAGCCCTCCTCCTGCTTCGGTTGCTGCCGTGAGCGCTGCAATCGACATCATCGAAAATGAGCCTGAGAGGATAGAAAGGCTCTGGAAGAACACCAGAAAGATGCTGAAGGGCTTCAAGGACCTTGGGTTCTCAGGTCGGGCCCAGCGAGACGCCGATTATCCCCGTCCTTGTCGGTGATAATGAAGACAGCCTTTAAGATGGCCATGATGCTCCAGGAAGAAGGGGTATTTGCCAATGTTGCGGTGAGCCCTGCTGTGCCTGACGGCAAGGCGCTGATACGGACGAGCTATATGGCTACCCATACCGAGGAGCATCTGGACAGGGTCCTCGAGCGCCTTCGAGAAGGTCGGAAGGACCATGGGACTTATACGCTGAGCTCATTGGAAGTCACTGAAGTTGCCTCAGAGAAAGACCTCGATGATATTCATAGATTTCCCCTATTCCCTCTACGCCAGAGACCCCCTCTACGCTCCACCCCTGAAAAGGGAGATGAAGGAGCAGTTCTCCAGGAAGAATCCATTCTTTGCACATGCGGAGGCAAGGTATTTTCTTGCCCGGAGAGGGAAGAAGACGGTCGGGAGGGTCGCCTCGATCATTAATCGGAGGCATATGGAGTTCCACAACGAGAACGCAGGCTTTTTCGGGTTCTTTGAATCCATTAATGACCATGAGGTCTGTTCACTGCTCCTCAATGCGGCACGCGATATACTGAGAAACAGGGGATGACATTCATGAGGGGACCGATGAACTTTTCGACAAATGAGGAGTGCGGGTTTCTCATCGAAGGGTTTGAATAGCCCCCTATGCTCATGACCCCTTATAACCCGCCCTATTATGGCAATCTGATGGAAGGCTGCGGAATGCGGAAGGCAAAGGACCTCTATGCGTTTATCCATGAGGTGAGAGAGACCCTTCCGGAAAAAGTTCTGAGGGTGGCGACGATCGCAGAAAAACGCGGTATTTCGGTCAGGCCAGTGGACAAAAAGAAATTTGACCGGAGAGATGCTGGTATTTCAAGGAGGTCTATAATTCTGCGTGGGAGAAGAACTGGGGCTTTATCCCGCTGACGGATGAAGAACTCCTCTATCTCGGGGAACGGCTGAAACAGATCGCAGTGCCTGAGCTGACGCTGATCGCTGAGGACAACGGGGAGCCGGTGGGGTTCCTGGGCCTCTTGCCGGATTTCAATCATGTCCTGCAGACACATGAACGGCAAGCTCAATCCCCTCGCCATTGTGAAGGCCCTCTATTATTCAAGGAAGATCACAGACCTCAGGCTCCTGCTCCTCGGGATCAAGCCGGAATACCGGAACCGAGGGGTAGACGCCCTGCTCTACAGAGAGGGCTTCAGGGGAATCAAGAAAGGAAAGTATAAACGGCTGGAGTTTTCATGGATACTCGAAGATAACATCCCGGTACAGAGGATCGTGGAGATGGTGGGGGGGAGATTGTACAAGAAGTACAGGATTTACGAGAAGGAGATATAGAGTCGCATTGTTGTTCGTCTTTGCAGCCTGCGCCCGACGTGACTATAAGGACGCTCGAAACTTCAGATAATCTTCCGCACTCTGTTGTGGCTGTTCCAGCATCGGTAGATGGCCGACGTCTGGCATTATGATGGCCTGCGAGCGGGGCATGAGTTTGTGAAGAATTTGGGCAGCCGCAAAGCTCAGTACACGGTCCTTATCGCCCCAGACAATCAAAGTCGGGATAGGCAGACCAGTGACGCGTGTTTCCACGGAGTCAGATTCGATCTGTTTGAAGATTCGCTCCTCCAGGGCATAATTCCTGATGCGCTCCTGCGCCATTACCTTTATAATGGGCCGTGGGATGAAGGGCGGCTTGTACATCGCGAATTTAATGACTTGTGCGAACTCGTCTACACTTTTGGCCATCAGCTGATTGCGCCCCGTCTCTGCAATAGTCTTCAAGAGTTCACTCTTAGGCGCACTCCAGATCCCGGCCGGATCGAGCAACCAGAGACTCGCCACCTCGGCAGGGTAACGGGTCGCATAGGTCATCGCGATCTGGCCACCCATCGAACTGCCCCCGAGATGCAGACGCTCGATACCTAGGGCACGCGCAAAAGCACGCAACCGTTCCACCTGAGCGGGCGGCGCGTAGTCCGCCTCTTGCGGATGAGAGGATTCGCCGAAGCCGATGTGGTCGGGTACGATTACACGATAGTGAGGCGTTAGAAAACGCGCTACCTTCGTGAAGTGGTCTTTATTGGCGCCGAAGCCGTGCAGAAGCATCAGCGGCTCGCCCTTGCCGCCTTCCAGATACACGTAGTGCAGCCCGCCCGGCAGATCGATCTCCTTGCGGAGGAGGCCGGAGCGATGGCGATATGCGTTGAAGATAAAACTTGTGACTTTCTCAGGTGCCCAGTAAACAAAGCCAATCACTCCAGTCACAATAACAGCTATTGCAACCAGCTCGAAATTTGCGAGATGCATAGTATCTCCTCTAAACCTGTAACGTCAAAATTAATGCGTAGCTATCAGCCATCGCCTTTAATGTTTTGTTGTACGCTGTCTTACTTTTTTGATTCGTTTTTCAAAATGTCAATACTTATTTAAACCAGCCCGACCTCTCTTATCCGGCGTGCCACTCCGTCATTACTCGACAGCAAAGAGCCGCCACTCGCCAGGGACACCTTTGAGGCTATGCACACCGCGATCTCCAAAGGAAATGCCGGAACCCATTACCAGTTCCTTGACAGTGCCTGAGACCAACACCTCTCCAGGACCGGCTTTCGCCACGAGCCGAGCACCGATATGTACGGCGATGCCGCTGACCTCTTCGCCGACTAACTCACATTCACCTGTGTGTAACCCCGCCCGAATTTCAATTCCTATAAGGCGAACAGCCTCACGAATAGCCAGCGCACAACGGATAGCGCGTGCTGCACCCTCAAAGGTGGCAAAAAAGCCATCACCAGTTGTATTGACTTCGCGCCCACGGAAGCGCTGGAGTTCCTTTCGCACAGCCTCATGGTGGCGGGCAAGAAGATCATGCCACTTGCGGTCGCCAAGTGCAGCAGCCTGCTCGGTTGAGCCGACTATATCTGTGAAGAGAACCGTTGCGAGGACACGGTCTGCTTCAACGCTCTCTCGGCTCCCAGTCAAAAATTCCTCGATGTGCCCTATCGCGTCATCAGCATTCTCAAAAAATAAGTGGCTGTCACTACCCGACAGCTCGATGAACTTAGCATTTGGAATATGTTCCGCCAGGTAGCGTCCATGTCTGATATTGACAAAGGAGTAATCACTGCGATGCAGAACAAGGGTTGGGACGCGGATTGAGCTAAGGATAGATCGCGAATCTGATGTAAAGAGGTAGCGAAAATAAGCGGCTGCCTCACGGGGTGTGGCAGCCGCCCGCATGTATTTTGCTACCAGCCGCAAAATGTTTTCATCCTTTTTCATGCTCGGGAGAACTATCGCGGCCAACTGCTCAGTTCCCCACCCCTGTTCGACCATCTGGATGAAAGCTGCAACCTTCTCTGGAGGATCACCACAGGGGTAGTCATCGCTCACGGTGCGCCTGGCATAGGTATTGGCAAGTATCAATGCAGATGTACGCTCCGGTTCAGTAGCGGCGAAGAGCATTCCCATCATTCCTGCATCACGCTCGGCAAGGATTGCAGCACGCTCAGACCCGACAGCATCAAGTACAGCCCTCAAGTCATCGGTCCATGCTTCCCATGTGGGCAAAGCGTCAATTGTTATCGGGTCCGACAACCCGAAACCGCGGCGATCAAAAAGAATGACCCTGCTGAAAGATGACAAACGTTCAAAGCAACGAACGACCTGCGGAAACTCCCACCCAATATCGAGCTGGGTCGAAAAACCGGCACAGTAGACAAGGTCATGCGGCCCGTTGCCCAGCACTTGATAGGCAATGTTACCATCCCGGCTTTTTACATACTGTGTCTTTGGCGGGGCTATCATTTCGTAGGAACCTTCTCCTATTTCTCAGCGCGGCACTTACATTTAATATACGATCGTATTCCCCGGTAATTTATAACACTCTAACACAAAGCAAAACGACAAGAAAGATAAAAAACACAATAAACTCAGCAGGCTAAATTCTTTGGCATTTGCCTTTTGTGATAATAGGGACTCAAGGCGAAGTTCGTATATCATGGTAATTTGTCCTTGCTGATTTCGGCTATCGCCTCTTGCTGAAAACATCGATCGCAAGGGGGATTGTGCTGACCGCTCCGACCAGAAACAGCGTCCATCCCACTGCCCTTCGCTGATCCTCATCCAATCTATCCGCGAGTAACAGCGCTGCTCCTGCTCCGAGCATCCCCCGGGTGCTCGCTACAAGCGCCAGTTCCGGCAAACTTACTTCCACTCTTTTCATATTGCCTCCTTCACGACAATCTTATCAAACGCTATCGACCTGAGCAAACCGCACTGCCACACAAGACAGGCTCGGCTTTACATTTTCCTCAGTACCACCACCGCATTCACCCCGCCGAACCCAAAGGAATCTGAGATGGCGGTCTTTATGTCGGCCTTCTTCTTCCCGGTGGTGATGACATTGATATCGCACTCGGGATCCTTTTCATGAAGATTGATGGTGGGCGGGATCACGCCTTCTTTCATCGACATAAGTGTGGCTGCGATCTCCAGCGCCCCCGATGCAGCGAGCATGTGGCCGGTCATGGATTTTAGAGCGCTGGCAGGGATTCTTGAGGCCCTTTTCCCAAAGGCTTTTTGTATCGCCTGGGCTTCAGCCTGATCTCCGAGGGTGGTGCCCGTTCCGTGGGTGTTGATGTAATCGACGTCGTCAGGCGTCACAGCCGCCTCTTTCATCGCGACGCTCATAGCGGCTGATTCACCCCTTGGATGAGGCTTTGTCATGTGAAATGCGTCGGAGGTATTTCCATATCCGATGATTTCGCCGTATATTTTTGCGCCTCTTTTCCTGGCATGCTCGTATTCCTCAAGCACCAGCATGCACGCGCCTTCCGAAAGCACAAACCCGTCCCGCTCTTTATCAAAAGGCCTTGGCATATCGGACACACCCTCTGATGGTTTAGTGCGGGTTGACAATGCGCCTGCCGTCCCGTACCCTTCTATGCACAGTCTGCACAAGGGCGCCTCGGTCCCTCCGGCAATTATCAACTGCACGTGGCCGGACTTGATGAGCCTGAACGCTTCTCCGATCGCATTTGTCCCGGAGGCGCATGCGTTGGAAAGGCCGAGACAATGTCCCCTGACACCCAGCTTCTGCGCAACATAGGAGGCGGCCATACTGATGGTGGTTGCCGGCATAAGGTAGGGAGAGACTCTCAAACGCTCATTGCTGATCGCTGATCGCTGATTTGTGGCTTCAGAATCAGCCCGGAGCAGTGTTTTCTCTATCGTGCTGATGCCACCGCGGCTGGAACCGATGATCACACCGCCAGAACCGCGCAATGGGTCAAGGGCAATGCGTGAAGAGATCAGCCCTGCATCCTCTGCCGCCATCACTGCGGCAGAAACGGCGTAATGCACGAACGGGTCAAGTCTCCTTATCTCCTTCGGGGAAAGGTACGCCCCTGCATCGAAACCCTTCAACTCGCCAGCGACGCTCCACGGCAGGAGAGATGTGTCAAACCGTGTTATCCGTTCTATGCCGGATACTCCCTTGTTGGCAGCTTCCCACGCAGAGCTGAACGAATTGCCCAGCGGAGTGACTGCGCCTATGCCTGTAACCGCTACTCTCTTCACCTCAGCGTATGATACCATAAGCCCGGACACGGACATTGATGAGACGGGCGAAAATCATATTCCTTTTCCTCTGTCTTTGTGCTATATTTTTTATGAATCATCCGGATATGCAAATTGCTGGGAGAAATACTAAAGAATAAGCGTGAAGAGTCACGGCTTGACCTCCGGGAGATCGCCCATGCTCTGAGGTTTCAATACGACTATCTCAAGGCATTGGAGGATGAGGACCTCAACAAGCTCCCTCCCGATGTGTACGCAAAGGCCTATATAAGGGGCTATGCGAAATTCCTCAATATCGACCCTCTCCCCCTTCTTGACGACTTCGCTGAGCTGGGAAGAAAGAGTTCCGGGGAAGTGCAGGTCGAGGCGCCTCAGCCGGCCCAACCAAGAAAGAATCCCCCGTTGCCGAAAATAGCACTGGTCGCCTCAGTGATTATGGTTATCGCCCTGATCCTCGTTATTTTCATGTATGCGAACAGGCCTGCGGCCCCCGTCCATTCAACGGTGTCCGTCCCTAGTGAGGCTGTGCCTTCGAAAGGACCGCAGCAGCACGTCCTCGATGTTACCGCCACAGAGACCACATGGCTCCTCGTTGAGACGCGGGAAGGGATATCGGAAGAGGTGCTCCTCAGGCCCGGGGAAACGAGGAAATGGACGTCAGAGAGCGGCTTTGATCTCAAGGTGGGAAATGCGGGGGGGATCAGGCTCGTATTCGATAACAACGAGATCGGGACCCCGGGGGAGAAGGGACGCGTGGTAAGGCTCCACCTCCCCTGATATCCGACCAAACGGGTTTCCCGGCAGATAGCGGGAAACTATTGGGCGGGGGTATAATAGGGCATGAAATCAGCCTTGACCATTGCGGGTTCTGACCCCACGGGTGGAGCAGGGTTTCAGGCAGACCTGAAAGTATTCAGGGCCTTTGGAGTCCACGGCTTGTCCATCCCCGCTGCCCTCACCGCACAGAACACTTCCGGCATAGGAAGGATCTTCCCTGTGGAGAGGGAATTCTTCCGCGTTCAGATGGATGAGCTTTTGGGGGACATAAGACCCGATGCCCTGAAAACAGGTATGCTTTACAGCGTCTGGGCGGTAGAGGTGGTTGCTGCTATGATGAGGGAGTATTCCCCTGCAAACCTCGTCGTTGACCCGGTTACCGTATCGTCCTCGGGAACAGGCCTGGTTGTTGACGGCACCCTCGACATGATACGGGATACGCTTTTCCCTCTGGCAAGGGTGATCACCCCGAACATCTACGAGGCTTCTATTTTCACGGGGCTGAACATAGAGGACGAAAAGGATATGAGAGAAGCTGCCCTGAGGCTGAAAGAGATGGGTCCGGAAGTGGTAGTGATCACGGGCGGCCATCTCGAAAGAGTCACCCTGGATCTTTATTACGACGGGAATGTCTTTCACGATCTGGAAGCACCCAAGCTTACGGGAGAATATCACGGAACCGGCTGTGCCTTCTCCGCAGCCATTACCGCGTGCCTTGCGTCCGGTCATGCTCCCCTTGAATCCGTCAGACAGGCGAAGGAGTTTGTGACCGGGGCGATACGAAAGGCCTATCACCTCGGCAGAGGAATGGGGCTGCTTTATCTGTAGAATTGGCTCCGGAGTCGGCCCAGAACGAAGATAATGTCTAAACAGAAGACCTTCTATCAATGTCAGGCCTGCGGATATGCCAGCCCGAAGTGGCTTGGGAAATGTCCGGACTGTGGCGCATGGAATACTCTGGTGGAAGAAAGATCCATCCCTGATACACGCCGGCACGGTCACCAGTCCTTTGAAAAGGCCCAGCCCCAGGCGCTCAGTGCCATAACCGGAGGAAAAGGGAAAAGGATATCGACCGGGATTAATGAACTTGACAGGGTTCTCGGGGGCGGTGTTGTGGAAGGCTCCGTGGTTCTCGTGGGTGGCGACCCCGGGATCGGCAAGTCGACTCTCCTTATTCAGGCGGCATCGAAGCTTGCATTGAAGTGCGGCAAAGTGCTCTATGTGTCGGGTGAAGAATCGCCCGATCAGATCAAGCTCAGGGCCGAAAGGCTCGGGATCAATTCCGACAGCATCCTCCTCCTTTCCGAGACGCACCTTGAGGGGATTATCGGCACAGCGGCAGACATGTCGCCGGGTACTATCATTATCGATTCCATTCAGACCATGTACACAGAAGAGCTTACCTCTGCCCCCGGTTCGGTAGGCCAGGTGAGGGAGTGCGCGGCCAAGCTGATGTATTTCGCCAAGAGGTCCGACATACCGCTCTTTATCATAGGGCATGTGACAAAGGAAGGTGCTATCGCAGGACCACGCGTTCTCGAACATATTGTCGATACCGTTCTCTATTTTGAAGGCGACAGAGGTCATGCGTACCGGATATTGCGTACGGTCAAGAACAGGTTCGGTTCCACCAATGAGATAGGGGTCTTCGAGATGACCGATGCCGGTCTGACGGCAATAGAAAACCCTTCGGAACTGTTCCTCTCCGAAAGACCCCAAAATGTCTCGGGGTCCACTGTGGTGGCGAGCATGGAGGGTACGAGACCCCTTCTGATCGAACTCCAGGCCCTTGTTTCCCCAACTACCTTTGGTATGCCGAGGAGGACATGCATCGGAGTCGATTTCAACAGGGTAAATCTTCTTGTGGCAGTGCTGGAGAAGATCGCCGGCCTGCATCTCGGAGGCATGGATATATTCGTGAATGTGGTGGGCGGGATAAAGATTGTGGAGCCTGCGGTTGACATGGGGATTGTCGCGGCCATCGCATCATCTCTCAGGGAGGTCCCGATCCATTCCAAAACGGTGCTCTTTGGCGAGGTCGGCCTTTCAGGGGAGATACGGGCGGTGAACCAGGTTGAGGCACGGATAAAAGAGGCTGCGAAGATAGGGTTTGAGAGGGCAATCCTGCCGAGAACAAACGGGGCGCGTTTAAAGGACAACACCGGACTGGAGATCATCGGGGTGAATAACGTTGAGGACTTTCTTGAAGTTATCCTTGTGTAGGGGCAAGGCACACGGGACAGAGAGAGCTTTTTCCCCCCTGGGCTGCATATTCCTGATTCTCTTCGTCCTTCTCCCCTCATGCGCTACAAAAAGAGTCGAAATTCCCACTTACGAAGGGGTCGATGTGCGCTCCGTACTGTCCGGCAGAGAAACCGTAAAAGCCATTGATTCACATTTCTCCATCGAAGTTGAAAAGGACGGCAGCGCGATGAGGGGCGATGCCGTGCTTAAGGTCACCCACGAAACTCTCGACCTCCAGGTCTATTCCCTTGGGTTTCTTGTGGCGGAGGTCATATCAAATGACGCGGGAACAAGGAGTGACCCTCCTCTTGACAGGAGCAGGCTCCTGATGCTTGTGGACGGTATCAGGAACAGTTTTTTCTGGTGGTCCATAAAGAACCCGGAGATAACAGAAGACGATGGGGCCTTCCGCGTGGGAAACTCATGGAGGAGACTTCTCCTCAACAGAAAGACGTTGATGCCCGAGAAACAGATAATAGAACTGGAGGACGGGCGCCAGCTAACCGTCGTTTACGACGAACCCGCGTTGATGGAGGGTGGATGGTTTCCTTCGAAGATGCGGATTGAACTTGCGAATCGGTCGGTAACCATAAAGATCAAATCCCTTTCATTCAGGGAGTAGCTTGCAGGAGGAGATCATCGTTTCGGTTCGCCGTTAAGTCCGAGGTCAATGGCCACCGCCTTGATCACCGACTCATCAATGCTCTTTGTTTTGAATAGGAAGCCTTCCAGAAGGGCGTTATCACAGATGGTATTGATGAGCCTCGGCACGCCGGAAGAGTACCGGTAGACTTCGGCTATGGCACGATCCGTGAAGATGTCGTTCGTGCCCCCGGCGACCTTCATTCTGTGCCCGATATAGTCCTTCGTATCCTGGTCGGAAAAGGGTTTAATGGTGATCTTCATGGCCACCCTCTGCTTGAGAGGTTCGTCCAGGGAAAGAACATCTTCAAGGTCGGAAAGTCCGAAAAAGATAAGGTTTATCATCTTTCCCCCGGGCACTTCCATATTGAGCAGCCCCCTGAACTCCTCCATGATCTCCCGGGACTTCAGCATCTGGACTTCGTCCATAAGGAGGACGGCGGTCTTTCCGCTCTCGTTGATCTCCAGGAGTCTCCTGTATATCTGACTGAGCATTTCCACTTTGCTCTCATTCTTGATGTCATCAACCCCAAGCTGAATGGCGAATTTCCTGAGCAGCCATTCGGAACTTACCGAGGAGTGGATGATCACCAGCAAGGTCGCCTCATAACTGTTTTCGTCAAGCTCTTCCAGGAGCCTTCTCGCAAGGGTGGTCTTCCCTGCGCCGATATCCCCGATAACCACCGCGAGCCCTTTCTTGGTGTCGATGGCATACCTGAGCTTTATCAACGCATCCCTGACTTGCGGACTGTTGTAATAAAACTTATTGTCTACAACGTTGGTGAAAGGATGTTCCTTGAGGCCGTAATATTCGAGGTAATCCATGTCTTAAATGTATGAGACCCTGTCTTTCTTGTCCTTCTGCTTCGTCATCGTCTCTTCCTTTGACATGAGGGACTTGAGAGCGTTGAGCTTGTCCGCAACCTGTCGGAATTTCGAATCCCAGCCGAAGATCTCGCTGTAAATGTCATACGCCTCCTTAAGGTTGGCGTTCTTTTCATAGGCGGATGCAAGGTCAAAGTTTGCGCCCCAGTAAGCCTCGTCGCGGGTCTCGATATTATTCAGCGCACCCTTGAAAGAATCGATGGCAAGGGGGTAGAGCCCTTTTTCCATGTAACAGATGCCGAGCATGCTCGTGGACCGTACAGCACACTTCGGGTCGTTTCTCGATGTCTGGAATTCTTTTATCGCATCGTCGATAAGACCCATTTCCTTATATGCGATGCCGAGATTGTAATGTGTCTCCGAATCCTCTGCCTCAAGCTCCTTTTCGAGGCCCTTTTTGAATTCTTCAAATATATCAAGGACGTCGGTATCAAACTGAGGCTCCACGATCTCTTCTACGGCATGCGCCTCCACTGTCTCCGCGGGTGCGAATTCCTGCACGTGTATCCCTTCGGCACCCGCAGCGGCGTGCTCTTCCCGTGTGCTTGCCGATTCAGGAAGCGCACCTTCCAGGGAAGATACCTTGTCCAGCAAATCCCCGTTGTCAGGAAAGAGTTTCAGCAGTTTGTGATATATCCTTAATGCGTCGTCTTTCAGCCCTTGTCTGAGATAGAACTCTGCTTCGGCAATATCCTCTATATAGTCGTCACTGCTGAGCGATACCCCCTCTTCCGCTGCAGGGGCCTGGACGGGTTCTTTGCCTCCTGCGGAAAGCCTCTCCAGCACCCTGGGATCCTCGGGGTTTATCTGCGCGGCCTGTTTCAGCGCCGCCTCTTTCATTTCTGTATTCCCGTCCCTATCGTAGAGTTCAAAGAGGATGAGGCATTCCGTCACCGCCTGCTCCCCGTCATTGATCTCCAGGTACAAGGATCTCAGCCTGGTGTGCACCGTGATGTTATCGGGTTCCTGCAATTTGAGATCTTCCAGGATTGACCGTGCCTCGTCAAACAAACCGTACTTGATGAAGATGTCAGCATCGGTAAGAAGGTCTTCCGTTGACTTTTCCTTTTCGACGGCAGAAGGTTCCATCCCTGTTGCCATTTCCTGCTCAGCAAGGATCCTCTTGATCTGTATGTCGTCCGGGTGTATCGTGAGCGCCTCCCGGTAATATTCGACCGCCTCTTCCTGCATCCCGCTGTCCATAAGCAGGTCCGCCACAAAGAGATTCTCTTCGAAGGCCGCCTCACTGTCGCCCTTCTGCCTGAACAAGGAGATGAGGAGTTTTCCTATCTCCACAGGATTGATATTCTTGAACTGTGCCGCAAGATTTATGGCATCGTCCGTTCTGCCGTCGGTAATGAGGGAATCCACCACTGTTTCATACGACTCCCACGCCTTCTCCTTGTTCCCCATCGCGAGGTGAATATCGCCCGTCATCCTGACGACTTCGATGTCAGAGGGCTTCAATTCAGCGGCCTTCCCCACAGACGTGAGCGCATCGTCATATGCCGCAGCGTCCTTCTGGAGGGAGGCGCACCGCAGGATCAAATTCGCGTCATCCTTCTGCAGGGCCATCGCTTTCTTCATGCACTCGATGGCCTGCGGCAGAGCACCCCTCTTTTCATAGAGTTGACTCAGTCCCACCAGAGCGTTCTTGTTGTCAGGCTGGACCTCCAGGATCTTTGTGAAATAGGCCCGTGCCTGTTCGGTATCCCCCTTATCTGCGCAGAGGTTCGCAATATGGAGATATTCCCTCAAGGCATGGGAGGAGAACCCTTCTTTCAGGAAGAGCCCCGCAACCTTCTCTCGCAGGGGGATGTTGGAAGGGGCCAGCGCCAGGATCCGTTCATAGATGGCCAGGAATCTTTCTTTACTTGCTTGCTTTGCGAGAATATCAGCAACGGCGAGATAATACTTGATCGCATCGGTGACGAGACCCTTTTCTTCGCTCAGTTCACCTAAGGCAGTATAAGCGCCTGCGTCAGCAGGATCGATATTGATAACTTTCTTGTAAAGAGCGAGGGCTTTGAGGGAGAATCCCCCCTCTCTGAAAAAGGTGGCGGCTTTATGGAAACAATCCACTGCGGGCTTCTTGTTGCCCTTCTTCAGATAAAGATCACCAATGGTGTTATAAACATTGCCGTCGGGGGCTTCCTTGATGAGTTTCTCCCATTCAGCAATGGCCTTGTCGACCTGGCCTCGCGCGAGATACTTCTGCGCTTCCTTGACTATTAAGCTTTTGTCGGGCATTGACATTACTTTCAAAAGTATCATACTATGGCAAAAAGTGTCAATAAGTGAGCATTTTTCTTGCTTGTAGGCCAATCACTTTCCGGGCATTCTGTTCGACAGGGCTCCTTCTGAAAGTGCCCTGATCCTGACCAGGACTTCTCCGAAAAATAATAAGTATCCTCCTGCCCGTTGGTGAGATATGACAACTCTTCTGCCGGTGAAGCAAACAATTTCCGCTGGAGCAGAAGCCGTAATCTATATGGTGTATAATAGGACTCACAGCGGACGAGAAGCGCCGTGGTAACAGTAAGAGGAGGAAAAGAAGAGAAAAACATGGCAGTGCGGCTGACAACGGGGAAGACGGTACCGGTTTCTGAAGGCGATGATCTTTATCATGGGCTGAAGGGCCAGGGGGTCTATCTCGTCGCTTCGTGCGGAGGCAAAGGGACCTGCGGAAAGTGCAAGGTGAGGATCGTGGAGGGGCAGTCCGAATCTGCTTCCCACGGGAAGCTCGGCCAGAAGGAGAGGGAGCAGGGTTTTGTGCTTGCATGCCAGACCCATCCAAAAGGGGATATCCTGATAGATATCCCGAAGGAATCCATGCTCGCGGTGGGGGATAAGATCGCGATCTCGAAAGCACGGGACCTTTTCGAGCTCTTTGAAGCGTTTCATGTGCCGGTCTCCCCTGTAGTCAGGCATCTCTGCCTTGAAGTGCCCCCCCCCACGATCCATGACAATATCAGCGATATCGAACGCCTGAAAAGGGTGCTGGAGGAGAGGGGAATAAAGGGGATGAGATTTTCACACGCGTTTGTCTCATCCATGGCAAAGGCCTTGAGGGAAGCGGACTGGAAGATCATCCTGGGATATACAGAGGATTCAGAGGGGGTCTTCATCGACGACGCCAATAACTATAAAGATAAATACGGCCTCGCTATTGATATCGGAACGACGACCGTGGTCGTTGACCTTGTGGACCTTGCTGACGGGAGGCTTGTTGATGTGGGGTCCACGTACAACTCCCAGATGAGGTTCGGTGATGACGTAATAACGCGTATTATTCATGCCACAGAAGGAGGAGGGCTTTCCGAACTGAAGAATGCCGTAATCGGTGATATTAATGATATTATCACCCCCCTGGCGGAGCGCCATTCCATAGGAAGGGAAGAGATCGAATCTGTTGTGGTGGCGGGCAATACCACCATGTCTCAGTTGTTCTGGGGGCTTGACCCCGCACCTATCAGGGAGGAACCTTATATTCCTACCGTGAATTTCTTCCCGAAATGGAAGGCGGGGACTGCGAAGATCGCAGTGAATTCCCAGGCCCCTGTGTATACAGTTCCGTGTGTTGCCAGTTATGTTGGCGGTGATATCGTTGCAGGGGTTCTCGCATCAAGGATGCACAAGAACCCGGAGATAGCCCTTTTCATGGATATCGGGACAAACGGGGAGATCGCCGTCGGAAACAACGAGTGGCTCATGACCGCAGCCTGTTCTGCCGGCCCGTGTTTTGAGGGAAGCGGCATCAGGCACGGGATGCGGGCGACCGAAGGAGCCATCGAGAAGGTGAGGATCGACCCAAGAACATACGAGCCTGAACTGGGAATCATCGGGGATGCGAAACCCGTGGGGATATGCGGCTCAGGCATGATCGATGCCATATCCGAGATGTTCCTCACAGGGGTCATTGACCAGAAGGGGAGACTCGTCCGAAACAGAAAAACGGACAGGATCCGTGAAGGCGAAGACGGCTTCGAGTTTGTCTTTTCCCGGGAAGGAGGGGATGTGGCGCTCACCGAGGCGGACATCGAAAATATCATCAGGGCAAAGGCGGCAATTTACGCAGGGGTATCCCTTCTCTTGAAGGAGGTGGGATTCGGCCTGGACGCTGTGGAACGGGTCTACATCGCTGGAGGGTTTGGGAATTATCTGAACGTTGAGAGGGCCATTATCCTCGGGATGCTGCCTGACCTGCCCAGGGATAAGTTCACCTTCCTCGGGAATACGTCCATTACGGGTGCATATCTCTGCCTGCTTTCTGAAGACCTCAGGAGAGAGGCAGAGGAGATCGCCTCACGAATGACCTACATGGAGCTTTCGGTCTCCAGGGGATTTATGGATGAGTACCTTTCCGCTCTTTTTCTGCCTCATACCGACATCGGACTTTTCCCTACGGTGGCAAATCTCATGAAGAAGTGAGAATGGAATTTAACCCGAACACGCATATATTCAAGTCGCCGAAGGTCCATGCCATAATCAAGGAAGCAATCGCCTTTCTGAACCGCACTTCTGCCTATCAATTGCCACCGCCGGAACCTTTCATCGGCACGGGGGTTTACTGCCTCTACTACTTTGGCAATTTTGACCTTTACAAGAAGTTCGCTTGCCTTGACATTACCGAATGCACTCAACCGATTTACGTAGGAAAAGCTGTGCCAAAAGGCTGGCGAACGGCGCGTACAGGAAGCGAGGCGGATTCCACTTTATATGGCCGACTGAGAGAACATGCGAGAAACATTAACCAGGGGGCCGGGTTGGATATCAAAGACTTCAAATGCCGGTTTATGATTTTGAAAGGCAACGAAAGCAGCATGATTACCATTGTTGAAGCGGCCTTGATCAGAAAATACAAGCCACTCTGGAACACGGTTGTTGACGGATTCGGCAACCACGACCCAGGCTCAGGTCGGTACGATCAGGCTAAGTCAGAGTGGGATGTGCTTCATCCCGGCAGAACGTGGGCTGAGAAACTTAGAGGGAAGTCACCAGCTTTGGAAGGGACAAAAGCCAAAATCAAAAATACTTTAAAGTCCTGACACGGTCACAAGTAAGCCACCTGTTTGTCATTCCCGTTTGTCGGGAATCCTTCTTTAAGAAAGATGCCGGACAAGCCGGCATGACAGAGCGAGGGTAAACTACGGCTTTCTTAGAACAACCACAGCCTCGTAAAGCTGGTGGGAGGATGTGGCTTTAGCAACCCTGACATCGGACTGGATTATGCTGTTGCCGACTCGTGTTGCCCGGGGAATATCGATCTTCACTAATTCCAGTCCTGCGGATTCCGCGATCTTCGCAAAGTATTCATCTGTCGGAATCATCACGCCTTGCAGAATGCTGTTGCCGATGACAACCAGCGCCGTCCCTCGGCGTTTTAATACATAACGAATGCCCTCTGCGAACCTGTGGCAGTCATTGAAATATGCCGCAGCATAATTAGCCCAACCGTTACCTCCATAAGGTCCTTTCTCCCCATTCAGCTTTCTGAGCATTTGTAACCGCTCCCCGATGTCTGTATGAGGCAAAGCAAAAGACAGGTCCAACCGCTTAAGGTCACGGACAGTCTGCCAGAACTTGCCGAAATTCATGTCCTCAAGTTTTTTCAGATCGTCAGGGGAATGTGCGTATCCCAGCCAGTAAAGCTGAGGGCGGGTATTCCGATTGTAGTGGTAATTATTCAGATAGGGCGGCGATGTAATGACAAGATCAACAGATGAAGGCGAAAGATGCTTCCGGCAATGGAAAAAGGAGTCATTGATGATCCGCACATCTAAATTGTTATGCTCCATCTGTTCCTGCATCCATGCGATATCTTCTGCCATATCGGTAAGTTTATCGGTGATCGCTTTTGCCACGGGGAAGTCATGGATTTCTTCCCGGCCTGCGCTGACGCGTCTGCCAAGGCTCGGCTCATAAGAATAGTTGGAATAGCTGACCATGGTTGAGGCAAAGGCAAGCCGGAAGAGATCGCGGAGATTATCGTCTTCGATAGCAAGAACAAAGTCCTGAACGATCAAGACCTTGTGAAGCACCTGGGAGCTGTAGAAAGTCGCCCTAGTCTTGAATCCCTTCGGCGGCGTGCTCTGCGGCGTATAATGCGATGAAATTGTTTTCTTATAAAAGTGCCTGAAGTCATCGATTTTAGAAGTGAATTCATCTAAGTCTATGCGATGGGCATTTGCCTTGGCGCTGCTGGCGAGGACAGCATAAGGATTTATTTCAAACCCAATGGCATTATGTCCGCCAAGGATAGCCTCAACCAGGGTCGTGCCGACGCCGCAAAAGGGGTCTAAGACCGTGCCTTTCTTCTTGAGATATCCGTTCAAAGCACTCTTAACAAAATCACTCGAAAATCCCGCGATCCACGGAACCCACCTGTGGATCGGCAGCGTCTTGTTGCCGGCAAAGTTGGGATCGCTGAAACCGGCCTCTTTCGTGCTTGCCGGAGTTTCCCGATTTTCCGGTATTACAGGAAGTCGCAATTGTGCGGCTGGCCTTCTGTTTGTCTTTATCACTGTTGCCATCGTGTTAAAAGGCCAACTTGTGCATATCCATTAACTAGGTTCGTTGTCATTCCCGCAAGCGAAGCGCGTCGGGAATCCTTCTTAGGGAAAGATTCCGGACAAGCCGGAATGACAAGAAAAACTAAGAGGTCGGTTTCGTAGTAACCAATCATTTAACCCTTGTTTTCAGGGTCACAAGCTGCCCCACGCCGTACTCCGGCTGAAGCTCTTTGATAATCGACCCCATCTCCTGCCGTTCCTTCACATCGTTTAAGACCTTTGCAAAGTCGTCAAAGCTGAGAATAACGGCTTTAGGATTCCCGCGCCGCTCAACGATATAGCGGGTGTGGTTTTGGGTCACATCGTCAAGAACCTGTCCGAAATTATTCTGGGCCTGAGTGGAGCTAACGCTTTTTATCGACAATACAACCTCCGTACTTGTTAGCCAAATTAGCTATATTAGCTATAATTATAGGAAGGGCATGCTCGTTTGTCAAGGGGAAAGTGTGGCCGGTAACAAATTATGAAATCCGCCGTTGAGGCTTTCATAAAAGCCCGCTCATACGACGATTTTGCCGCTTTCAAATAACCCCTCCATCGCATTATAATAGTGCATCCCATGAGAAAGGGCTGTTAGAGACATTGGCTGGATTTGCTGATGATGATTGGATAAGGAAACTTCAGGAATCAATGACCCCGAAGAATTATGGCGTCTTCGACGAAATTGAGCGTTTAAAGAAAATGTCTGACCACAGCGGACTCTCCAAACATATGGAAGAACTGTTAAGGACTTCTAAGGAGCATGATGAGTTGATAAGAAATCTAGCTCAGCCGTTATCGGAAAGGATGCATGAGTTGACACGCTCATTGAGAACGCCTTTTCATGAATTATGCCCAGTGGAAGACCTTCGTGATTCTTATGAATCGATTGTGTCGGCAAATTCGGCGATAGCCGACATGCTGGAACAAAAGCAGTTCATTTATGACATAGCCACCCGCCATCGGCAAGAGCTTGCGGCGATTGAATCGCCAGCTTTTTCCGAATTGACCAGAATGTCTCAATATTCTGCCATAGGTGAAATTACCCTTGCCGCAGAGAAAGCTATATGTGGCATCAACTGGAAAGATATGAGTAGCATTCTTTCCATGACATCCGATCGTATAATGATGGTTGAGGATTCCTTTCGGACGTTTCTGGACAGTTATTCTGAACTGTATCAGTCTATCAATGAGTCCAACGTCGACATTTCATCACTCGCATGGTTCGTAACTGAGTTGCCACCGGTTCAAGTATATACGGAAGCGGACCTTGCTCGGGCTTTATCGAGAACCTCTCCCGTCGACTCAGAAATAGTAATCCCGTTGGAGGAAGACTTTTCAGATGAAACTGAAGAATCCCTTGAGGCCGAGCTGGCAAAGATTGACCCTGGCCTTCTGGATGCTTTACGCGGGGCAAAACTGGCCCTGAAATCAAATAATCCCGACCGGTCCCGTCACGTTACTGTTTCTTTAAGAGAACTTATTACGTATACTCTTCATCGAATTGCTCCGGATGAAAAAGTTCTACAGTGGTCACCTGAACCGACACATGTTCACAACGGGAAACCTACCCGCGCGGCACGTCTTCATTATGTCTGTCGTAGTGTCAACAATGGACCCTTTACCAAGTTTATGGAGCAGGATGTGAAATCCCACCTCTCATTCATAGACGTTTTTCATCAGGGGACACACGGACTGAATACTGCCTTTACGGACAAGCAAATGGAATTGCTAATAGTCCGCACCGAAGCATTGTTGAGGTTTATGTTAACTGTTGAAAAGGACAATTGACACTACCCGAATGGAAGCAAATGAGGTTGGGGACTTTTTCGGGGACACCATACTTAACTCCTGAGTTTTGAATCTTTTTCGCCGTTCCCGTATGAGCATCTCTGTCAAGGCTATGGTTTCATCAAATCTTTTTTCAAGTCTTTTGAACATTGTTTCTATTTCTTTCATTGCCGGTTACCTCGATTTTTATATGATCGTCACGGTATAAAGACTCGGTAAGAGTTTGGCTTGGTGATGCCTTGATGGTTGACAATTATTTCACAACAAATTACCATAAGTTTCGATGGACATCCCGAAGCTTCCAACAGATAACCTTTATAAATTTATCGCTATGAGTGGGTTAATCACACTTATAATTAGTTTTCTATATCCTTTGTATTTTGAACATGAATTTGTTTTGAAGGTGCTTCAAAACACAACTGAAGCTACTAAAGCAAGAGTTGAATTAGATCATTTGACCGAAGACTTAAATAGTCTTATAAGGGAACTGGCTTCTCTTGATAAAGACTTCAAGCGTGGCAAACTGAAAGAATATGTAATAAGGGTTGAGCAAATGGCTATTACAGAAAAAGAAGTGAAAGAGAAGGGTAGACAGATTGCAATAAAGAATGCAGAAATTCAAGGGAAAGCAGAAGCGATTGATTACTTGAAAGCAAGTACGGAGATGATCAAAAATTATTCAATAGGGTTCAAAATCATAGGGCTTTCCTTAGCAGTATTTGGGTTCTATCTTTGGTATGTGAAATTACAAAGGTATCAAGATAAGCAAGTAAAAAAGGATGCGACAGGGACATAGGCATTATTATTTTTAGCATCGAGGGGTTCCTTGCACAATTCCCACTCATCGTATCAAATCTCAAGGAGGACAGGTAACTTGCTAAGATTGCCTCTGTCAAGAGAGACAAAGAGGACCGGCTGTTTTTTCGTCCGGTGACAATTCCCGGAAGTCTCTCTTAATGCACCGGCCCGTCGGAAAGGAGCTTGTCCACTTCCTCCCGTATCACCGTTCTTGGTATGCCGCCGTGCAGTTTGGGGATGCCGTTTATGAGGACAACGGGGGCATTGATCGCACCCTGGCTGAGCAGTTCCCGGATTTCCAGGAAAGCAACTTCATCGTTCATAAAAAGGTCTATATATTCCACGGAAACCACAGTGGGATAATTGTAGTTCATCTCCTTGCGCAGCTCATCGGCAATGATTTTATTGCGAACGGGCTCATCAAATTCCTCTGCGTCGAGCATGACCCCTTCCATGGGATTGTCCAGTATCTGTATATGCACCCGGTGTAGCATTCTCTTCATGTACCTCCGCACCGTGCAGGGTTCTCAGACTCACTGACACGGTTTACCAGCATATTGTCGATTAACCTCGTAGCGCCGATCTTAAGGGCAATGGCAAGCAGCGCTTCAGTGCTTATCTGCTCCACCTCATCCAGAGATTCCGGATCATAGGCCGAACAGTATTGTATCTCAGAGACGAGGGGTTCAGTCCTGAGCGCATCCCGCATGACTTTCTTTAGTACGCTTCCTTCTATTATACCAGATTTCACCCCTTCGGCCCCTTCCGAGAGAGCCCGGTAGATGACAGCGGCGGCCTTTCTCTCTTCCGCGCCGAGGTAGGCATTCCTCGAACTCATGGCGAGGCCGTCAGGTTCACGGATCGTAGGACAGGTCACTACGTCTACTGCACTATTGAGATCCCTGACCATTTTTTTGATTACCAGGGTCTGCTGAAAATCCTTCTGCCCGAAATAGGCCCGGACTGGGCTGACAATGTGAAAGAGCTTTGCCACCACCGTGGCCACGCCCCTGAAATGTCCCGGCCGGTATGCTCCGCAGAGCCGTTCGGACAGACCACCCACCTCCACAAAGGCAGAAAACCCTTTGGGATACATCAGAGAGTCATCGGGAAGAAAGAGGATATCCACGTTCTCTTTTTTCAGCTTGTCCCTGTCACCGTCAAAGTCCCGGGGGTATTTTGAAAGATCCTCTGCAGGGCCGAACTGTGTTGGATTTACATAGATACTCACCACGACGACATCGTTTTCCTCCCTGCACATCCTCACGAGGCTGAGATGGCCTTCGTGGAGGGCTCCCATGGTGGGAACGAACCCAACGGTCCTCCCGTGCATACGATGGGTTCCTGCCACATCCTGCATTATTCTTGGTGTCCGGATGATCTCCATTTTTTCTCACGTGCTCTTCAAAAAACGAATAGCGATTTTACAACTTCTCAGGGATAAACGAAATCGTTAGCGAACGTCAGGATACGCCTTTTGCTATAAGCTACTAAAAGCCGGCTATTTTGTCAAACGCCGGTCTATCATGAGCACACTTCAAGACGGTTGTGGTTTTTGATAGAATGAGGGTAAGCTGTGAGTGTTAGAGGGAGGTGTCGTTTATGGTCGGAATTACAAAGAATTTTATCCATGGGGGATGGGAAGATGCCTTAACAGGAGAGACCTTTGAAAATAGAAACCCTGCTGACACCGATGAGCTGGTGGGAATAGTGGTGAAGTCGGGAAAACCGGATGTGGACAGAGCTGTGGATGCTGCGCGTGAAGCGTACCGCACATGGAGGCTCTTCCCTGCCCCCAAAAGGGGCGAAATACTCTTCAGGGCCGCTGAGGCGCTGGTGAAAAGGAAAAAAGAACTTGGAGAGCTGGAGAACCCGCGAGATGGGGAAGATCCTTTCAGAAACCCTTGGTGACGTCCAGGAGGCCATTGATATGGCGTACTATATGGCGGGAGAAGGGAGAAGGCTTTCCGGAGAGACGATCCCCTCGGAGCTGCCGGACAAGGACTGTAAATCCGTCCGTGTCCCGGTGGGGGTCTGCGCCCTCATCACGCCATGGAATTTTCCCCTGGCCATACCTGCATGGAAGATAATGCCTGCCCTGGTTTCCGGAAACACCGTGGTCTTCAAGCCGAGCAGTTTCACTTCCATCGCAGCTTCAAAGCTCGTGGAGATCCTTGATGAAGCAGGTCTGCCGAAGGGTGTCCTGAACCTCGTTCACGGGAGAGGAGAGGATATAGGGGAATACCTTGCCACACATCCCGGCATAGACGGCGTTTCCTTTACCGGCTCCACGGCAGTGGGTGAAAAGCTTGCTGCGAAGTGCATCGAACTTGGGAAGAAGGTCTCCTGCGAGATGGGTGGCAAGAACGCTATTATTGTGATGGATGACGCAAACCTCGATCTGGCGGTAGAAGGGGCTGTCTGGGGCGGGTTCGGCACAACCCGGGCAGAGGTGCACGGCTGCAAGCCGCCTGGTTGTCCATGAGAATGTTTATGAGCGATTTCTCGATATGTTCACGAAAGCGGCATCGAAGCTGAGGCTGGGGAACGGTCTTCATAAAGAGACCGATGTGGGTCCTGTGGTCAACCTGTCCCAGATGGAGAAGGTGCTTAACTACATAGACATCGGCAAAAAGGAAGGCGCCAGGCTCCTTGTCGGGGGAAGGGCTTACCGGGAGGGTACATGCGGCAGGGGCCACTTCATCGAGCCGACCATTTTTTCCCGTGTGGAACCCGGGATGCGGATAGCCAGGGAAGGAGATCTTCGGGCCTGTAGTAGCCGTCCTGAAGGCAAAGGATCTGCAAGACGCCATAACCATCGCGAACGATACAAAGTACGGACTCGTCTCTGCCGTCTACACCCAGGATGTGAACAATTCGGCCGTGGCGGAACGGGAACTGGACGCAGGCATTGTGTATATAAACGCTTCTACCATTGGTGCCGAGATCCAGCTGCCCTTTGGCGGGACAAAGAGGAGCGGCATCGGCCACAGGGAGGCCGGCGGGAGAGGGGGCGCCCTGGACATGTTCACCAGGTGGAAGGTCATTTACCGTGACTACAGCGGAAAGCTCCAGAAGGCTCAGATAGACCGATAGAAGAAGAATGTATGGCAGATGATCTGATAAAGAGAGCGAAAGAAGTCCTCACCCCGGCCCTTCGTATCCATAGCGATATCGTGGTGAGAAAGGCCCGGGGTATTTACGTGGAGGACAGGAGTGGCAGGCGGTATATGGACTTCACCTCAGGCCTTGCGACGACCAACACAGGCCACAACCATCCCCGGGTGATCGAGGCGATAAAGGGCCAGGCCGAATCCCTTATCCACTCCGGCTGCATCTTCTACTACGAACCACTGACCGTGCTTGCGGAAACGCTTGCGAGAGTGACGCCGCCGGGGATCGACATGTTCTTCTTCAGCAACTCAGGAGCCGAGGCAGTGGAAGGGGCCCTCAAGCTCGCCCGTTTCTCCTCGGGCAGAGAGGGCATTATCGCTTTCACCAGCGGTTTCCACGGAAGGACCTTCGGCGCCATGAGTCTGACCACGTCGAGCATACGCTACCGGAGGAACTACCAGCCCTTTGTTCCCTCCGTCTACCATTCGCCCTACCCGTACTGCTACCGGTGTTTCTTCGGCCAGAGACCCGGATCGTGCAGCATGGACTGCTTCCAGTATCTCGAAAGGCTTTTTAAGCACCTGATCCATCCTGAGGAAATCGCCTGCATGATCATGGAGCCTGTTCTTGGAGAGGGGGGATATGTGGTCCCCCCTCCGGAATTTCTGAGAAACCTGAGGGCACTCTGCGACACGTGGGGCATCCTTCTCATCCTTGATGAAGTGCAGTCCGGTGTGGGGAGGACAGGGAGATGGTTTGCCTCTGAACATTTTGGTGTTATCCCTGATATCATGACCATTGCAAAGGGGATCGCTTCCGGGATGCCTCTGAGCGCTGTGGCAGCCAGAAGGGAGATCATGGCAAAGTGGCCGCCCGGCGCCCACGGAACCACCTTTGGCGGTAACCCTGTTGCGTGTGCCGCTGCCATCGCTACTATCAGTGTTATTGAAGAGGAGAAGCTTTTGGAGAACGCCGCTTCGGTGGGGGGGTATGCCATGGAGAGGCTGAAGGACATGAAGGAAAGGCATCCCTCCATGGGAGATGTGAGGGGTCTGGGGCTCATGGTAGGGATAGAATTTGTGAAGGGAGAACAAGGAGCCTTTTACGGGGGAACTGAAAAAGATCATGGATTACGCCCTTGAGAAGGGATTGATACTGGCAGAATGCGGCGTGGACAAGAATGTTATACGCCTTGCGCCGCCTTTGATCATAACCAGGGAAGAGATGGAGAAGGGGCTGGATATATTAGAAGAGGCGATTAAGAGAGTTGGAGGATAGGGTCCTGTCCGTAGTTTAATCTTTAATAAGGACAGCGTATGAATTCATGGCCGGGGAATTGAAGCGGGATAGGGTCATCATCATGGGAGCCGGTGGCAGGGACTTCCATAACTTCAATATGGTTTACAGGGATGATCCCCAGTCTGAAGTTGTCGCATTTACTGCCGCCCAGATACCCTTCATCGAGAAGAGGGTCTATCCGCCTGAGCTTGCCGGTACGTTCTATCCCGAAGGAATCCCCATCCATCCCGAGTCGGAATTGGGAACGCTGATCTCAAAACACGGAGTGAACAGGGTGGTATTTTCCTACAGTGATGTTTCCCATGAGTATGTGATGCACAAGGCTTCTCTCTCTGTCGCCCACGGCGCGGATTTTATGCTCCACGGTCCCGAAAGTACCATGCTTGAATCAGGAGTCCCCGTGATATCCGTGTGTGCGGTGAGGACAGGCTGTGGCAAGTCCATCGTCACGAGGAAACTTGCGCATCTTTTCCAGGAGAGGGGAATCAGGGTATCGGTGATGCGGCATCCCATGGCGTATTGCGATTTTGTTCCCGTTAAGACCTTCTCCTCCCTGGAGGAGATTGACCGTGGTGTCTGCACCATCGAAGAAAGAGAAGAGTTCGAACCGCTTGTGGGGAAGGGCATTGCTGTATACGCCGGGGTGGACTACCAAAAGGTCCTCCATGAAGCGGGAAAGGACTCCCAGGTCATCATATGGGATGGCGGGAACAATGATTTCCCTTTTGTTCGGCCTGATTTTGAGATCGTGCTTATCGATGCTCTGAGACCCGGCCACGAGATGCTCTTTTACCCCGGAGAGGTGAACTTGAGGAGAGGGAACCTTCTCATCATCACCAAGATAAACGAGGCAAAAGAAAGTGACAGAGAAGAGATAAGAACCGTTATCCGGAGGGAGAATCCCGATGCCGGGGTTCTTGAGACCCGGTCGGTCTTTGCCCTGAGTGATTCAGCATTGATCAAGGGGAAAAGGGCCCTGGTGATAGAGGATGGACCGACCATCACCCATGGAGGCATGTCTCATGGAGCAGGGGTATCATCGTCCAGAGGCATGGTGTCGGAATTCATCGACCCGAGACCTTATGCGGTCGGGTCCATCCGGGAGAACCTATGAAAGGTTCCCCACTATCGGCCCTGTGCTTCCCGCTATGGGCTACTCGGCACTACAGATAAGAGACCTGGGTGAAACCATCGCCCGCGTCCCCGCTGACGTTGTCATCATTGCAACCCCTGTGGATTTGAGAAGGCTGATACCTATAGACAAACCATCGATAAAGGTCTATTATGATTTCGACATAGACCTCAGCGCATTGGCGGGATCTTTCCTTGAAAGGCATGTCCGCTGAGAGCAGCGCACTCATGGCGTGTGGCGGGAATACGCTTGGATCGGAAGGAAGGGAGAGGTCTTTGAGCACAACGGGGGCAGATCTTCGGACAGAGTGGCGATATATTTTTTCGTGAAAGGAGAGAAAAGATGCCGGAGAAGAGACGCAAGAAGTTCCCGCAGACGGAAAGTGAGCGTGCTTTTTCCTTTCTGCCGCTGAACAGCCGTGAGGGAAAACCCCGCAGACAAGGGATCACAGAAATACGGGGGCCTTACTACGCCCCGATGGGGAGATGTTATCTGGAGGATGTTCTCGGGACAATGGGAGAGTATATCGATATCCTGAAATTCGCCGGAGGTTCCTTCAGTCTCATGCCCCTCAAGGTGGTGAAGGAGATTATCGACCTCTGCCACCGCTTCGATGTGAAGGTGGATACCGGGGGGTTTATCGAGCATGTGCTTGTCATGGGAAGCCGGGCGGTGCATCAGTACATCGAGGAATGCAAACGCCTTGAGTTCGATGTTGTGGAGATATCCAGCGGCTTCATCAGCATCCCGGCTGACGACCTGCTCCGGTTGACTGAAATGGTGCGGAAGGCAGGCCTGAAGCCGAAAGTGGAAGTGGGGATACAGTTCGGCGCAGGCGGCGCCAGTACTGTGGAGGAACTGGAGGCAGAGGGCACCAGCGATCCCGACTGGGCGATCCAGCGGGCCAGGCAGCATCTGGATGCCGGTGCCTACATGATCATGGTGGAATCAGAGGGGATCACCGAAAGTGTCCGCACGTGGCGTACCGACGTGATAAGCGCATTCATCCGTCAACTGGGGCTCGAAAAGACCATGTTCGAGGCGGCTGATCCTCAGGTGTTCGGCTGGTATGTCAAGAATTACGGTCCTGAGGTGAATCTCTTTGTGGACCACAGCCAGATCGTCCAGCTGGAATGCCTGCGTTCCGGCATCTGGGGAACGAAGGACCTCTGGGGACGGGTACTGACTTACAAGGGCTGAATGGGCAATGTGCCCCATCAGGGCTGCATAGAACAGGATGGACCCGGAGATCCCGGGCAAGGGGAAGGGATATCTCCACTTCGTCAGGTGACTGCCCAACTCATCCGGCCTTTTGGTATGCTTTACATACAGCAGTTGTGGAAGAAGGAGTAGCTTAATAGCCTGGTACAGATTCCGAAATCTGTCAGAGAAAGGAGCCGGCCGTTATGGGAGAAGTGAAAAGCGCCCTTGAGAAGGCGATGGACAAGATAAAAGAGGTCAAGGGGCTCACCCCTGAAGAACGGGAAGAGCTGAAAGAGCGCGATGAACTGAAAGCGGTGCTGGCAGGTTTTTACAGAGGTGATCTGAACAAGGACCAACTGTGGCAGAGGCTCAAGGGGATGAGACCTTCTCTCCTGAAGGAGGCCCAGCAGAACATGGCTGATTCCCTGAGGCTTGGCAACGCCCCCGAGGAATTTCAGCAGAGAAAAGAAGGCATTCTCGCCATCGAGGGGTTGAAAGAGAAGCGGAACACAGCGGCCATCGAAAACACAATAAACGCCATCGGCAAGCTGCAGAGAGAATACATCGGCCAAAAAGAAAAGGCCGTTATGGAACTGAAGGCGGCCATAGAAGAGAACCCCCAGCTGAGAGTACGGCAGGTCAGAACTCCTGAGGGGAGAATTCATCAGACCGCACTGTCAGTCGATGAGGCGATCCAGACAAGAATGGCCGATTTCCTAGCTGAGCATGAAAAGAGATACGAGACGATGTTCGGTCAGGCGATTGTCCGGCTGGAAAAGGAACTGAAGTAGGCCTGATCTTCTTCTCGTGATTGTGGAGGAAAAACTCACTGGCGAGAATGGTTTCATCCCCGCCAGTCATAGGCTTCACACTGTTGAATAGCTCCTATTAGCCCCCGCCGTATCCGCCGCTAACGCGCTGCTCCCGCGACAACTCTTCATCCGCAGGCACGGACGCGGTCCTTTCCACTCCCGTATAACCGGCCCATTCAAAGGGGCAGACTTTTGTCAGTATCTCCAGCTTCCAATCAATGGTGTTGGCGATGTCCCTGAAATGCGCAATATGGGATTTTAGCGCTTCCTTCTCGGGACCTTTCATCCCTTCGATCTCTTTCACAAAACCGAGCAATCTTGACTTCATAGCGGAAAGCTCGTGGTACATCGTATCACAGTAATTCCTGAATTCCGTACTTTTTACAGTTGCCATGGTTCCCTCCTTTTCGGAGCAAACACGTTAATAAGCGGGCAACCTCAAATATCCTGATCACCCTTCCTTCTTAATCTCATCATAGTCCAGAAGGCGCTATTTGTCAAGTAGATTCGCATAATAGCAACTATGTCCCAACAACGCCACGAAAATAAATACAATTTCCAGTGCGACAAGTGCGCAGTTCCCTACACACCCGCAGCCTTCAGTGCTTCAAACCTTCCCTCGAACTCCCTTGTTTTCGTGTCCAGCTCAATGGTGAGGGCTTCAAGTTCGTCGAAGAGGATATCGATTTTCCCCCTGGTCTCATGGATCGATATGGACAGCCTTCTGATGGATTCCCCGTTCTCCTTTTACAGAAGCCTCAACAAGGGCCTGCGTATCGTGGTTCATGTCCTGTTCAAGGCGCGTGATCGTCTCTTCCACTTCGGATATCCTCTCTGTCAGGGGCGCCAAGATCCTCGAGCGGTCGTTGATCAGTTCAGCCCTGAGCCGTCTCAACCCTCTTCTGTCCGCGCCGCTGCCCTTCTTCTCTGCGTTTTGTCCGTTGCGGTCCGCCGCTTCGCCCTCATCTTTCCATCCTTCCCGTTCGAGGAAGTCCTGGTATGTCCCCTCGAAAAGCCTCACCCTGTCGTCATCGAAAACGATCAGCCGCGTGGCTACCGCATGGAGGATCATCTCGCTGTGAGTGACGATCACCACAGCGCCTTCAAAAGCGTCTATGGCCTCCAGCAGAGAGTCGATGGATTCCATATCCAGATGGTTGGTGGGCTCATCCAGGAGGAGCAGGTTGGCGGGGCTGACAAGAAGTTTGCCCAAAAGCACCCTGCTCTTTTCCCCCCCGGAAAGTACGCCCACCTTCTTGAGCGCGCTGTCACCTTCGAACATCATAATGCCGCAGATGGTCCTCGCGGTGCCCCTGCTGTGATCAGGGTGTGCATCCAGTATCTCGTTTTCCACTGTCTTCCCGGGCGAGAGACGCTGGATGTTGGTCTGGCCGAAATAGGCAAGTCGCAATTGCGAGTGCTGCATCACTGCACCTTTGACGGGCTGCAACTCCCCGGCAAGGAGGTTCAGGAGCGTTGTCTTGCCCTTCCCGTTCTTCCCGACAACCGCTATCCGGTCCCGTTTGCCGATGGTCAGATTCAGACCGTCTATGAGCGGAGGCCCTTCGACATCAAAGGAAAAAGAGATATCTTTGGCCTCCATAAGAGATTTGCCTGTAAAAGGCGCCGGGATAAATTCGAATTCCAGGTCCTTTGCCGCGGACAACTTTTCGAACCTCTCTCTCTTCCGGAGGGCCTTTATCTTTGACTGCACTGCCCGAGCCCGGGTCGCCTGGGCCCTGAACCTGTTTATGAACTGCTCCACCTCCCTGCGTTTTTTCTCTTCGTTGATCCTTGTCTGTTCGTAGACTTCTTCCTCCATGAGTATCTGCTGGTAGAGCTTTTCGGTCGGTCCCGCGATCTTCCGTATCCTTTTCCTGTGGATACCCATGGTATGGGTTGTCACACTGTCCATGAACTCCCTGTCATGGGTGATCAGGATGAGCTCTCCGCTCCAGGCCTTCAGGAACTTCGTGAGCCATCGTATGGAAACGATATCGAGATAGTTGGTGGGCTCATCCAGGAGAAGCAGGTTCGGTTCAGACACGAGAAGCCTCGCGAGATGCAGGCGGACCTGGTATCCTCCGGACAGGTCAAGCGGATTGCGGGGAAAATCGTCCGTCAAAAACCCGAGACCCATGAGGATCGTTTCCACTTTGTACGATTCGTCCCTTCCGTCCTCAGAGGGTTTGAGACCGAGACACGCTTCCTTAAGGACCGAATCTTCGCTGAACTTCAGGTGCTGGGAAAGATAACCGACAGTGTAATGGTTAGGTATGCTGATAACGCCCGCATCGGGCTTTTCCTCGGCGGTTATCATCCTGAGGAGGGTCGTCTTTCCATGGCCGTTCCTGCCGCCCAGCCCAATACGCTCCCCGAGTTCACCGTAAAACCGACATCGTCGAATACGACCTGGGTGCCGTACGCCTTTGAGAGGTTGCTGACCTGAATCACCCGTCTATTTTAAAGGAAGGGGATGATAAACCGCAAAGGAAAAACGGGGACACATCCCATTTTATTGTTGGCTGACTGCATAACGCTATTCACTTATCTCAGAACGACACCTTGACAATGAGGAAAAATCAATGCTTGCGCCCAAGATTCTACGGCTCATGTATTGAGATATTGTAGGAGGTTACCTGCTGTAAAATGGGATGTGTCCCTATTTTACCTTTGCTTGATGATCCCTTCTTCTGTAATGACTTTTCTGTGAAACTCACAGTCATAGCAAGGATGGTCACCCCGTGGAAAAGACCCTTTTGTGTCAACAAAAGAATAGATGCCAACAATAGCCCAGCACAGCCTCCCTCCGTTAATCCCTCCGTTCACGCCGTTTATGGATTTGTAGACGGCCGCCCGGCATACACCCAGATCCTTTGCCCGTGCGCCTCCCGGCTCTCTTCCGCACCTCATATGCTCCCAGCAATTCATTTTTCTTGCCATGATCCTCACCTCCTGCGCTTTGTTTTGTAAGGGGATCAGATGCTGCCGCCCTCTCGACTCTTTGTATCACGCAAACGACGAGTGCGTCAAATAAGAAAAATAAATCACTGCATAGGGAAAGTCTATTCATGAATCACGAAGGGGATGATCTGCTGAAGCGGGGCTGTAAAACAGCTTACCATCCCAGGCAAAAAAAGAGCATCGGGATGTTATTTCTTATCCTTCTTGGAAATATACCACAGTGCGGCTGCACCGGCCAGGGTGGCGGCCCCGGTGCCGATGCCGATCTTCCACAATTTTTTTCTGTTCCTGATCCTTCTCTCCCTTATGGTCGAATACCTTTCCGCGATCATTTCACAATGCCGCATCTCCTTTTTGGAAAAGCCGAAGATATGCGTGAAAAGCTCTATCCTTTGATCTATCAGGGACTGGAGCAGGGACCAGTACCTCACCTTTTCGAGTGAAGATCTGTACTGCCTCAGGTTCTCTTCGTCGGAAATGGTCTTCATAAACCGTTCCAGCAAGGCTCTGTCCGCACCTTCATAAATCGGAAGTCCCGGGTCGCCGATCTTCCGGAGAACCGGCCACTGACATTCTCCCTCAAGGTTGAAGATCTCAGGCCAGGACCTTTTGCCCACAAGTCTGAGGATAATGGATTTTCTTACCGAGTAATAAAATTTTCTCAGTTCTTCATTTGTGAAATCAGTACCCTTGAAAATCGCCGAAAATTCCTTAAACGTTACCACTCTCTCCATCTCCCCATCTGTATTTGTCTCTATTGTAGCATGACTTGGACGTGAAGGCTGTCCCAATGCCGCTTTAAGGATCAGATCTATTTAAGGTATAGTATATAAAGTGAGATTTGAAGAACTGGATATTCCCGAAAAGGTCCTTGAGGGAATCAGGGCCGCTGGCTTTGCCGAGTGCACACCGGTCCAGGCCCTGACGCTGCCCGAAGCGCTGCGGGGAAAGGACGTTGCTGCCCAGGCCCAAACAGGCACGGGGAAGACCGCTGCCTTCCTTATCGCGGTGTTTTCGCGCATGCTCAGGATGCCTGCTCCGGGGCAGGGTCCGTCGCCGCGGGCGCTGGTCATAGCGCCGACGCGAGAGCTTGCTGTCCAGATCGATGCCGAGGCGAAGATACTCGGAGGTTCTACCGGCTTCAAGGTCTTAGCGGTCTTTGGCGGCGTTGATTACGAGAAGCAGCGCCAGCAAATCGAAAGGGGCGTCGATATGCTCGTCGGCACGCCTGGTCGTCTCATCGATTATCTCAAGCAGGGGGTATACAGCCTGAAGAAGACCCAGTTCCTCGTCATCGACGAGGCAGATCGTTTGTTCGACATGGGCTTTATCAGCGACATCCGGTTCCTGCTCAGGCGGATGGCGCCTTACAACCGCCGACAGTCCCTGCTCTTCTCCGCGACACTGTCGCACCGGGTGCTTGAACTCTCCTATGAGCATATGAACAACCCCGAGCTGTTCAAGATAACGCCCGGGCAGGTTACGGTAGAACAGGTCGAGCAGGAGATATATCATGTGGGCAGTTCCGAGAAGTTCGGCCTCCTCCTGGGTATCCTCCGGCGCGAGCCGAACGGCCGTTATCTCATATTTTCGAATATGAAGTCGACTGCGGAACGGCTTGAGATGTTCCTGAACGCCAACGGCTTTGCCGCCTCTGCCATTACGGGTGATGTGCCCCAGAAGAAGCGGCTCAAAGTCCTCGAACAGTTCAAGGACGGAACGCTTCCGATCCTCGTGGCGACTGATGTGGCGAGCCGTGGGCTGCATATCGAAGGGGTGACACACGTGATCAACTATGATCTCCCCG
Organism: Nitrospirota bacterium; assembly: GCA_963699545.1. Classification (GTDB taxonomy): domain Bacteria; phylum Nitrospirota; class Thermodesulfovibrionia; order Thermodesulfovibrionales; family UBA9159; genus JAMCQB01. Next base: position 497,741 of record CAVOUE010000003.1, read on the forward strand.
AAGACGCTGAGGACTACGTGCACCGGATCGGCAGGACGGCGAGGGCGGGCGCTGGCGGCAAGGCTATCAGCCTTGCCTGTGAGAATTATGTCTTTTCGCTGCCGGACATTGAGGAATTTATCAGGCAGAAGATACCGGTCATGCCTATGACGGAAGAAATGATCGTTACCGGTTATCGCCGGGCGTATGGGCATGCCGGAAAGAAGGCTCCTTACCCGCAGAAAAGAGAGACAGGGGGAATGCGCGGAAGAGAACAACAGCGGCGAGGGGGTGGTCCATCCGGCGGCAGGACTGAGAAGGCCGGAGGACGTCACGCTGAGAGAAAGAAGCCCTACAGAAACCCGGGAACGCAAAAATAGCTCTCACCATAGCTTGCAGCCAAACATCCGCATGACTTCACTGATAAACCTTGCAATCTCCACCTGTCACCGCGAAAAAGAGACCTTTTTTTCGGGAGAGGGTGCGGTGAAAAGTGAGGGTGCCGGACGGTCTTCATATCTTTTTCATGATTCTTCATTAGAATATAGTGATGAAGGGGATGCAGAAAGAGGGGAATATGGTACAGCTTATAAAAATAGCGGTAGTGACAGGAGTTATAGGTATGCTTGCTTTTTCTGTTTCAGAGGGCGCAAAGCTCGATACGGCGACTTTCGCAGGCGGCTGTTTTTGGTGCATGGAGCCTCCCTTTGAGAAGCTTGAAGGGGTGAAGGAAGTTATATCGGGCTACACAGGGGGCTTCAAGGAGAACCCCACCTACGAGGAGGTGTCAGCGGGCAAGACCGGCCACGCCGAGTCTGTACAGGTGATCTATGAGCCGGCAAAGATCTCCTACGAAAAACTGCTTGACGTCTTCTGGCGGCAGATCGACCCGACAGACGCGGGCGGGCAGTTCGTTGACCGGGGGAGCCAGTACCGCTCTGTCATCTTTTACCACACACCGGAACAGAAGGCGCAGGCCGAGAAGTCCAGAGAGGAACTGTGGCGGTCGGGCCGTTTCAACAAGCAGATCGTAACTGAAGTCCTCCCGGCGGGGAAGTTCTATAAGGCGGAGGAATATCATCAGGATTACTACAAAAAGAACCCCATCCGTTACAAGTTTTACCGGTACAATTCCGGACGCGATCAGTTTCTGAAAAAGGTCTGGGGTGAGGAAAAGGTATCTCAGGCATCGGGAACTCAGGGTGCGGGTTCCCAGGGCTCTTCATCGCAGGTCACCGGGGAGAAATGGAGGACATTCGTGAAACCATCCAAAGAAGAACTGAAGAAGAGACTGACGGAGATGCAGTACAAGGTGACCCAGCAGGAGGGCACCGAGCCTGCATACAGTAATGAATACTGGAACAACAAGAGGGAAGGGATCTATGTGGACGTTGTCTCAGGGGAGCCGCTTTTCAGTTCTCTTGACAAGTACGATTCGGGCACCGGGTGGCCCAGCTTCACGCAACCCCTTAACTCCGGCAACATCGTCGAGAAGAGCGACTGGAGGCTCTTTGTGAAAAGGACCGAGGTGCGGTCCAAACACGGAGACTCTCATCTCGGCCACGTTTTCAATGACGGACCGAAGCCGACGGGTCTGCGGTACTGTATGAACTCCGCATCCCTCAGGTTCATTCCGAAAGAGGGTCTCTGAGAAGGAAGGGTACGGCCAGTACGCGAAACTCTTCAGGAAGTAGACGTTCCTTCACTCTGTGAAGTCCCTTGACGGTGGAGCAGGGCTGTGTCATGATAGGTTGAGTTTCTTGTGCGGTGCACACCGGGCAAGAAACAGGGAAATTGATCCAGAGACAGAGTGATCGGCATGGAAAATTACAAGCTGGTTCTTCCGGAGCACCTCAATCACTACGGCTACCTTTTTGGCGGGAATCTTCTCCAGTGGGCTGATGAGACGGCCTGGATCGCGGCAAGCCTCGATTATCCCTGCTGCAATTTTGTGACCATTGCGATGGACAAGGTGGAATTCCGCAGGAGTGTCAGGCAGGGAGCCATCCTGCGTATCGATGCGCGTAAGAGCAGGGTGGGGGACACTTCGGTTCAGTATACCGTCAATGTTTTTTCCGGAGGCTCGGGGACAGGAAGCGAAGAGGCGATCTTCTCCACGAACATAACCTTTGTGCGTATAGATGAACAGGGACAGAAAAAAAGCCTTCCCTCAGACGGCAGCAGGAATGATGGAAAAGCCTAAAGAGACGGTCCGGAGAAAAAAGCCGAAACTTGAGATCGTCCTCAAGTGCGATTCCGTGGGGAGTCTGGAAGCGGTCACCGCCGCCCTGTCGGAAATGACCCTGGAATTGGACATCAGTGTTATTCATAGCGGGATCGGCGGCATCAGCACGTCTGACGTCTTGTTTGCTGAGACAGCCAGCAGGCTTATCGTCGGCTTTCAGGTGGATGTTTTGCCGGGCGTGGATAAAGTCCTGAAAGAACAGAGCGTTGAGATCCGCCTCTACGAAGTGATCTATACATTGACTTCCGACATAAAACTCATTGCCGAAAGCCTGATCCCCTCTGAATCACAGGAGCAGATCACAGGCTCTGCCAGGGTGATCGCCCTTTTTAAAAGCAGCCGAAAGGGGCTCATCATAGGGTGTGAGATCCTCGATGGCTCTTTCGCCATTGGTCAACATTACCGCATCATCTCTGCCGTGGGACCGGTTCATTCCGGCACCATAGAGTCGCTCCATATCCGGGAAGAAGCGGTCCAGAAGGCCACCCGGGGACAACAGGTCGGTTTGAAGATAAGCGGTTTCGACAAGGCAAGGATCGGGGACCTTGTGGAAATCTACCACCGTCTCCCTCAAAAAGCCAGGCCGTGGGAGCCAAAAGGCCAGATCATCCGAAAATAGATCCGTCAACAAGAAACACCCGCAGCTCTCAGCCCATGGCAAGAACCTCTTGTATCACGAGCGAAGAGCTGTCAGTTATGGACTGATCCTGTAGGGGGTACAGTTATGCGCGGCTTTCTCTCCCTCGCAGAACTTGCCGCACTCTTCGGTCCTCGTGTGAGGCAACCGGTGAAAGCACCTCGTGCCGGTGCAGACGACGGAGTCGTCACAAAGCACCTCGTTTCCCTTCAGGGCTTTTTCGACCCAGACCTCACCGGTGGAACGAATTTCCGTCTTTCCTTTCACAATGGTCCAGTAAGGCTGAGAGGCGTCCGGGTAGCCGACGAAGTCCGGATCAGGGATCACCACTGTCTCGCCGTCCGGCTTTTTCAGCACCGCAAGGGTTTCCTTTTGATTTGCCATACGTAACCTCCTTCTCTCTCTTTCCGAAGATAACGCCTGAGACCAGACCCGAAGCCGGCGCTCATCATTCTAAACCTAACAGTTTCACGGGGATGTGTCAACCTTCCCTGACGGTTGTGGCTGCTCACTGATCCGGAGAGTTAAGGGAAGGATGCGGCCACAGGAAGGATCGAAGAAGAGGGAGGCCTTTCATTGAGAAAAAGGCTTCAGGGCTGCATAATAGAGTGGTATGAGCAATGAGCAGACTCGCCCTGCCGGACCCGGATATCTCTATGTTGTCCTTGCTGCAGCATTGTGGGCTGCATCGGGGACGGCATCCAAATTCCTTTTCACGGGCGGTGTGACACCTTTTCAGCTTGTGCAGTTCAGGACCACCATTGCTGCCTGCCTGCTCTTTTCCTGGATGCTTGTGAGAAAACGCAGTCTTCTTTCGATAGAGCGGAAAGATCTGGCCTATCTTATAATGCTGGGGATCGTCCTGGCGGCGGCGCAATTCACCTATCTTTTTGCCATAAGCAGGATCCATGTGGCGGCGGCTATCCTGCTCCAGTATCAGGCCCCGGTGCTCATAGCAGCGTATGCGGTCGTGTTCGGCCGCCAAAGGCTCTCACTCCTCACCCTGGCTGCGATAGCAGGTGCAGCTCTGGGCTGTTATCTCATGGTGGGGGCCTATGATCTGGATATGCTGAACATGAACAGGGCAGGGATCATTTCGGGTCTCGCTTCTGCGGTCGCCTTTGCCCTCTATGCAGTGATGAGCGAATACGGAATGCGCACCTATTCACCCTGGACGGTCCTGTGTTACGCCTTGCTCTTTGCGGCCGTCGTCTGGAACATCCTACACCCGCCTCTTGCTGCTTTTGGCGGCACATACAGCACCGGCACATGGGGCTGGATCTTCTTCATCGGCTCCTTCGGCACGGTCGTTCCTTTCGGTCTGTATAACGAAGGGATCAACCTCATTCGCTCCACCCGCGCAAGCATTACCGCTACTCTTGAACCGGTCATGGCCGGCACAATCTCCTATTCCTTCCTCGGTGAGATGATGGAACCATGGCAGATCGCGGGCGGGGGACTGGTCATTGCATCCATCCTCATGCTGCAGATACGAAGAGACCCGGACTGAGGAATAGTTCAGAGTTCACCGCGACACATACGAACAGACATCAAGATCAAGGCGGAACGTTCAACCGGTCAGGCGATTGTCAGCCTCTTCCCTTTCTTCCCGATGAATCCCTCTTTCTGCAGTGCGGCAAGATTCTCTCTTATTTGTTCCGGGTCTGACCTGAGCGCGTACAGTATTTCGGACTCGGAGATAGACGGTTTCTTCGAGAGGAGCTTAAGAATCCTTCCCCTGACCTGCCTGTTCGAGCCCTGAAAGGGAGTCTGCTTTTTGTAGTGGGCGCTCCGCCTGTTTGGGTTTTGAATTTCCTTTTTGAGCATCACCCCATAATCCATAAGCGCGTAGTACCACTCCCGGGAATGGGCATGGTCAAGGGTCTTTTCCACCAGGGGGAAGATCTCCGAATCTTTAATGCCCTCTCTGTCCTGAAAAAAGAAGTGGATAAAAACTCTCCTGATGTTCGTCTCGATGAATACCGTCGGCCGGCCGAATGCAAAGGCAAGGATCGCGGAGGCGCTGTATTTTCCGATCCCGGGCAGTTTCACCAGATCACCTTCAGAAGAGGGGAACGTGCCCCTGAACTCTTCTGTTATGATCTCTGCGGTACGCTTCAGGGCGATCGCACGCCGGTTGTACCCCATGCCCTGCCATACCTTGAGTATCTCGTGAAGGGGCGCTTTTGCCAGCGAGGCAAAGTCGGGGAATGCTTGAACGAACGCTCTATATTTCTTCATCACCCGCTCCACCTGTGTCTGTTGGAGCATGATCTCCGATACGAGGATGCGGTAGGGGCTCCGTGTTCTTCTCCAGGGAAGACTGCGGGGGTATTCGCGGTAATGCCGATAGATGGTCTCCTGGAATTTCCGGACAGAGTGAGGGGAAAGTGCCTTTCCCCTCACTCCTCTATCTCTTGAAGAAGGGCATCGAGGAGCTCTTTTTCCTTCACTGTCCTTATCACTTTCCCTTTCCTGAAGAGGATACCGACGCCTTTGCCGCCTGCAATGCCGACATCAGCCTCCCGCGCCTCACCGGGACCGTTCACCACACATCCCATGACCGCTACAGTGAGGGGTTTCTTACTATTCCGGAGACGGTTCTCGACCTTTGATGCCAGCCCCCTGATGTCGATCTGACATCTGCCGCATGTCGGACAGGAGATGATGTTGACTCCCTTCTCCCTTATTCCCAGGGATTTAAGGATCTCATACCCTACCCTCACTTCTTCCACGGGGTCAGCCGAGAGGGAGAACCCTTATGGTGTCCCCTATGCCTTCGGACAGGAGTATGCCAAGGCCCACCGAACTCTTGATCATGCCGGTGAATGACGGCCCTGCCTCTGATATGCCGATATGGAGGGGATAGCTGAAACGGCGGGAGAAGAGCCGGTACGCATCTACGGTCGTGGGGACATTCGACGCCTTGAGAGATACCTTTATCTCCCTGAACCCCAGCCCCTCCAGGATGTCGATGTGTTCAGCAGCGCTCTCCACCAGGGCTTCCGGAGTGGGATGGCGGTATTTTTCGAGGAGTTTTTTCGAAAGTGAGCCTGCATTGACGCCGACCCTTATGGAGATGCCCCTGCCGGATGCTGCAGAGACGACCTCTGCGACCTTCCATCTTGCGCCGATATTACCCGGATTTATCCGCAGTCCGTCCACTCCCTGCCGCATCGCTTCGAGGGCAAGCCTCCAGTCAAAGTGGATGTCCGCAATGACCGGGATAGGGGAAGACTTCTTGATCTTACCCAGGGCTTCGGCTGCCCCCCTGTCAGGGACCGCTATCCTTATGATCTCACAGCCCGCCTCTGCAAGGGCTCTGATCTGCCTCAGGGTCGATCTCACGTCCCTTGTGTCGGTCTTTGTCATGGACTGAACAGGGATCGGGTTCCCTCCGCCTATCAGGACATCGCCGACATGTACCACCTTTGTCTTCCTTCTTTTTTTTACCAATGTCCTATCCTTCTTTTTTCTTCTTTTTGTCCCTGTAGGCCTTTACCGCATTTTCATGGTTGCCCAGCGTTGCCGAGAAATTATGTGTGCCGTCGTTGTTCGAGACAAAGTATAAATAGGGGACATCTGCAGGATTGAGGGCGGCCTGGATCGATCTGAGCCCGGGTGATGCTATGGGTCCCGGCGGGAGCCCTTTAATCACATAGGTATTATAAGGTGTCTTTCTCAAAAGATCGTCCCTGGTTATCTTTTCCCGCGAACCCTTCACCCCATATATGGCGGTAGGGTCTGCCTGGAGGAGCATGCTCTTTTTAAGTCTGTTATAGTACACCCCTGCGATTATGGGCCGTTCTTTGTCGGTGATAGCCTCTTTTTCCACAATGGAAGCCATCGTAAGCACTTCCCTTTCCGGGATGTCGATCTCCATCTGGCGTGCCATCATCTTGTCATCGAACTGCTCCCTCAGGCGGTTCACCATGATGATCAGGATATCCTGGGCTTCGAGCCCTTTGGGGAACCTGTAGGTATCGGGGAACAGATAGCCTTCGAGCGAAGGAGCATCCACGTCGAGGCTGTCAAGGAACTCCCTGTCGGTGCAAAGCCTCTGAAATTCCTCACTGTCCGTTATCCGCAAGGCGGTGAACTTTGTTTCGATCTCCCTCAGGGAATCGCCGGGCACGACAGTGATCTCGTACTCGATGATCTTCCCCTTACGGATGGCGGTGAAGATCTGCCAGGGGTTCATGGTTCCCCAGAGGGAGTAGAACCCTGCCTTGATCCTGCGGTCCACGCCGGTCGCGCGGCCAAGAACATAGATGACCCACCTGTCTCTGACCAGCCCTCTCTCGGAAAGGGAATTCACCACCTGTTTAAAGGTCGCGCCGCGCTTGATCTCGAACTCTATGGGTTTGTTCCCGAAGGGGAGAGGAATGAACAGTTCAACAGCAGCATAAATAAGGAAGACAAGAAGGAGAGCTGCCGCTATGAGCGCGTAACTTTTTTTCATTATTTAGAATGACAGAAAAGCAGAAAGATGTAAAGGGAAGACAGAGGGGCGCTCGTCTATCAGGGATTAAATGTAAAGGTTAGGACTTCACCATCCTGACACTGGATGTTCAGTTCTCACTCCTTCCTGTACACCACAGCGGAGCCTGTTCCACATTCACTGTCGGGTATCTTCTAAAATAGTCAATCTGCCAACTTTCCTATAAATTACGCCTATTCGCGTTTAGTCTTTATTATCAGCAATTACGAACTTCTATGCGGACGTTCCTGCCGTTAATGCTGAGTCTTCTTCTATCGATTTTAGCGTTGTGGTATATTTAGTCAATAGGATCACTAAATCGGAAGTTCGTATAATCATTGTTAGGCGCTGTTGGCCGCAACACAGGATAAGGAGGAAACCATGACGAATTTGCAAGCTGGGAAGATCGAGGAGTTGAAAGGTGGCTTCAAGGGAGAGATCCTTCTTCCAAGCGACGGTGCCTACGAAAGCGCACGTAAGATCTGGAACGCGATGATCGACAAGCGCCCCGCGGTCATCGCTCGCTGTGCCACCACGTCGGACGTCGTCCGCGGGGTGAACTTCGCGAGGGACAACGGGCTCTTGCTTGCCGTCCGCGGGGGCGGGCACAACATCGCCGGCAATGCCATGTGCGACGACGGGCTCGTGATCGACCTTTCGAAGATGAAGGCCGCGCTGGTTGACCCCGCCGGGCGCCGCGTTACCATCGAAGGCGGTGCCACGCTGGCGGACCTCGACGCCGCCACTCAGGCCCACGGCCTTGCCACGCCGGTCGGCATCAATTCCACTACCGGCATCGCCGGACTGACTCTCGGCGGGGGTTTCGGCTGGCTCAGTCGCAAATACGGCATGACTGTTGACAACCTCGAGTCCGCCGAGGTCGTGACCGCGGCCGGTGAGGTGGTGCACGCCAGCGCAACCGAGCACCCCGACCTCTTCTGGGCTCTCCGAGGCGGCGGCGGCAACTTCGGCGTGGTCACCCGCTTTGAGTTCCGACTCCACCCTGTCGGCCCTGACGTGCTGAGCGGGCTCATCGTGTACCCGATCTCGGAGGCGAAGTCGGTGTTGCAGCAGTACCGTGAGTTCATCGCCAAGGTGCCGGAGGATCTCTCCGTGTGGACCATCCTGCGCCAAGCGCCGCCCTTGCCGTTTCTCCCCGAAAGGGTTCACGGCAAGGGGATCATCGCGCTCGCGCTGGTCTATGCGGGCGACCCGAAGCAGGGTGAGCCGCTCATCGAGCCGTTGCGCAAGTTCGGCACCCCACTGGGCGAACACGTCGGCGTCCAGCCTTACGTCGCCTGGCAGCAGACCTTCGACCCACTGCTCACCTCCGGCGCCCGCAATTATTGGAAGTCTCACAATCTCGCGACTCTCAAGGACGGGCTCTTCGACTCCGTCATCTCGTATATCGGGAAGTTGCCGTCGCCTCAATGCGAGATCTTTTTCGGCGCAATCGGCGGTGCCACCGCACGGCCGGCTCCGGGCTCAACGGCGTACGCACACCGTGACGCCAGGTTCGTCATGAACGTCCACGGCCGCTGGGAGGACCCGGCCGACGACAATCTCTGTATCGGCTGGGCGCGCGACTTCTTCAAGGCCTCGGCACCCTTCGCCAGCGGCGGCGTCTACGTCAATTTCCTCACCGCCGACGAGGGCGATCGCGTGCGCTCCGCCTATGGCCCGAACTACGATCGCCTCACCCAGGTGAAGCGCAAGTACGACCCGGACAACCTCTTTCGCATGAACCAGAATATCGAGCCGGCCTGAGAGGACAGGATGCGCCCAGCAACCGGCTGCAGCGGACGGCGTTCAGGACTTCACCATCCTGACACTGCATGGTGCAGTATTAACTTCTTCCTGGAATCCGCACTTGAAAACCCAGCCCCGAAGGTGTATAGTGCAACTAATAACTTCATTAAAGGAGGAACTAATGAAGAAGAAAAGTGTGCTGCTATTGTTGTACGTTGTGTCGTTAAGTGTTGTCAGTTATGCTTCCGACGCGGTTGTGGAGAGACCAGTCTATTCTGCCGGCGATTATTGGATTTTCGTTGATGGAAAAGGCAAAAGCAGTAAACTGGAATTCCTGAGAGAAGAAAAAGATACATATGTGTTTAGAAGGAACGGGACTGAGGTTGTTAAGGATTTTAGCCTTATGGACGTTAGCAAAAAAACAGAAGGATTTCCCGGGCCTATTATCAGGTTTCCTTTGAAGAAAGGCAATTGGTGGAACTATGAATTTACAGCGAAACCTTATACAACACGGCCAGGAAACTATCCGATTGCCCGTTATGAAGCGGTGGATGACGACAAGATTACCGTGCCAGCCGGCACTTTCCGGGCAATAAAGATTACCGTAACCATAGATGTCCAAAGAGAACTCAAAAGAAGTGTTCAGACCGTTAGTTCCGCCACCTATTGGTATGCCCCGGACGTTAAACAAATAATAAAAGCTGAAAAAGGGGAAGTTCAATGGGAGTTGAAGAAGTATAAAATTAAATAGTGTCTGGCATAAAGTCACGTTTTTCTGTCATTCCGGTCTGTCTGGAACCTTTCCGACCAGAAGGATTCCCGACGCGCTTTGCTTGCGGGAATGACAACTGACAGTGGATCTTCGCCATGAAGGCATCTTACCATAGGACACTGCTGGCAGGAGTCGCGGGCGGGTCTACAGGGTTAGCAGGTTTCTTGATGCCATGAAGTTCCTGATTATCTCGGCGTGTGCCCTTTCCGCCTCGGAAAGTCTCCGCAGAAGTCCAGTTATCTCTTTGTCCAGCTCTATTTCTATCTCGCCCCGTATCAGTTCCTGCAAGTATTTCTCGCCGGTGAGATCTTCAATTTCGAGAGCTATATCACATGCTTCCTTGAGTCCCAGGCCGCCGGACAAGAGTTTCATTGTCTTTTTCAAGTGATAGAGGGCATGTTCCAGCTCTAAGGTCGAATTGGGCACGAACTCCGGTGGTAAAACTCTCCTCTTGTGAGCTAATTTTGCTTTCTCTACAAGCTTCTCATGATTCTCTTCGGATACGGACAGGCCCTTAAATACCTCATTTTCCCCGGGGAAAAGCAACGCAAGCGTGCGGTATATGAGGGCAGTTTCTTTCTCTATGCTGCCACAAAGATTCAAACGTCTATTGACAATGGGCATAGAACATAGTATATGGTAAGAACGCTGCAGATGTACACCAGAAGCCGGAATCTCACCTTCAAGAAATACCTATTGGCTACTTCCGGAAATCCTCACCAGTTTCGATTCGCGATACCTGTGCTGTAGTCGGTGAAACCCGAACAAAGCCCTTCCTTGCCTCCTTCCGTAGGACAGGCTGTGATATACTTAACATGTCGTCGCCGCATTCTTGGGGAGTTCTTACAACACCTTGCTCAGCATAATAGGAAAGATAGTGCTCGTAATCCTGATCGGGTTGATCTCAGGCTACCTGGTCCTTATCGCTTACGTGTATGCAAGACAAGGCAGGATGCTCTATTTCCCCACAAGAGAAATAAAGGCCACGCCTCTGGATATCGGGCTCCAGTATGAGGAACTGACATTACAGACGAGGGACGGTATTGATATCTCCGCATGGTATATTCCTGCCGAACACCCGAGAGGCTTCCTGCTTTTTTGTCATGGCAACGCGGGGAACATTTCAGACAGACTCTCTTCGATTCGACTCTTTCATGATCTTGGCCTCGGGGTGCTTATTTTCGATTATCGTGGATACGGGAAGAGCCAGGGATCACCGGACGAAGAAGGGACCTACCGCGACGCAGAAGCTGCCTGGCATTACCTTGTAAAGACACTGCATGTGAGCCCCCGGAAGGTTATTGTCTTTGGACGCTCTCTCGGGAGCGCCGTTGCTGCTGAACTCGCGCTGCGAAAAGAGGTGAGAGCGGTTATCATGGAATCAGGATTTACTTCGGTGTCCGACCTAGGGAAACAGTTCTTCCCGCACCTGCCGGTGAGGCTCATCTCGAAGTATTATTACACCTCCATCGATAAGGTGGGACTCGTTGAAATGCCAAGGCTCTTCATTCATAGTCCTGATGATGAGATAGTCCCTTATGAGCAGGGCGTGAGACTTTTTGAAAGGGCGGCGGGACCTAAACAATTTCTCAAACTTGTTGGCGGGCACAATGAGGGATTCTTGCTCTCCGGCGAAGCGTACAGACAGGGCCTCGATGATTTTCTCACACAGTATTTGCCGATTGAAGATAGATAGTAATGCTTGTGACCGCACCTGCTTCAGTTGTTAAGAGTGATGCTCCTTGGTTATCAGGAAAGACCTGGCGAGCGACAGGTTTCATTGTTGTCTGGAGAAACATCTGGTTGACACAGGTTCCTCTTTTGAGAACTCTCGGTTCGTCGGTGTACGCCCTGTCTCTCACTTAAAATCTACGCACAATGAACGCGAAATGCTCGATTTATTGACATAGGCAAGGAGAAAACCTATAATTATTTGCCTGCAGAAGAGGGTGCAGGATACAAGACTTGCAGCCATCCCATTTGCAAAAAGGAGAGCACGTATGAAACGCATTACCTTCGTCACAGCCCTTCTGGCGATTACCATCGCACAATACACGTTTGCCTTGGGCACACCGGATTTCTCGGGTACATGGGTTTTAGATTCTGCCAGCGACATGGATGCACGCGCAGGTGCAGGCAATCTTGCCAAGAGCAGAGTTGAAATTGTAATCAAACAGACAAGGACAACATTTTCTGTTGACCGCAAAGCCGGCGACCGGATCGAAACCGCTGTACACAAATTGGACGGCACGGAGAGTATAAACAAATTGCCGAGCGGCAAAGAAAAGAAAAGCAGGTCAGCGTGGGTCGGTTCGACGCTTGTGACCAAATCGACGACGGATATGGGGAAGACAACGGTGCCGTCGACTGAGGTCTTCTCACTGAGCCCCGATGGCAAGGTAATGACCATCGAAGTGACCATGCAGACGCCCAACAGAGAGATAAAACGGAAACTGACCTATAACAAACAGTAGGACCCTGCTGCGCTGCCTGATGCGGCCTTTTCCGAAGCCATTGCTCATCGGGCATATCAAGCATCGTGTCAGACATGGAATTACATTTAGGGAGTAAAAGGCTCCTTTCGAAGCCTTAGTTTCTTGGACCTTTTACTCCTTCCCACCAACTGTGTAACCCCTGAACTACTTCCTAAACTTGACAACAGTTCCGATGTCCTGAATCTACCTCTTTCCGCTCGAACATCTCAGAATCCGGCAATCGTGGCTCACGTTAATTACTTCCGATACACCACAGCGTCGATGAGAGCGGACAGTGCATAGGTTTTTTCTTGCAACAAATGTCGGGTCTGACCTTGCTGACATGCAATCTTGTGGATGGTGTACAGGCGCTTATCGCAGTTCAGAAAATGACGCTGAGAAATTTTGTGAGCAGCACTTCCAGCGGCATGATGGTAAGAGCAAGGGGAAGAACAGGCAGCGAGAGGATGACGAGGAACTGAACGACCGTTTCTTTGGTGAAAGGGATAGGCCGGATGCCCCTGATTATTTCGAAGCTGTTTCCCAGGTCGGCGAGAGACTGTATATCGCCACTCCCGATCAGCTGCTCATCCCCCGGCGCGCCGCCGCGAACCCATTTCTGATCGAACTCTTCGACATATCGGCTCGCCAGCTTCCCGTACTCGCGCAGGCCATCTCTCTTGGCACGCATCAAGTGCGGGGTGAAGACAAGGAGTGGTCCCAACACCAGTATCATGACCAGGGCGGCAACGACGCCAGCCTCCACTTTGAAATCCAACAACTTCGCTCCTGTATAAAAGATCCGGTTGGCTATCAGTCCCGAAAGCAGCACCCCATGTGCCACGATGAACAGCGACATGGCATGGACGCTTACCGAGAGGAAACCGAGACCCGCCGCGCGGTCGGGGTGTGTCGGAATAAGGTGCAGGTCGAGCCTTGAGACCTGCCAAAGGAAGCGCGCCCATACGAAAAGCCGAAAATACCAGCGGATAAAAATGAACTGAAAGAAAGGCCGGCTCACAAAACCATACCAGTATCCCGCGGGCGACAGCTGCATGCCTGCGTCGCTCTTTGCCGCATACCAGGTTGCGATCTCTTGAACGGTCTTCTCCATGCCGCTCATCGCGCTCCAGATAAAATGACCTGCTACGAAGGCAAACAGGAGGAGCCCTACCTCAACAGCAATCGAGTTCCTCAACCTCATGGCGGAATCGATGATCGCGCCGAATCGCGGAAGCAACTCCTCAGGAACAATTCCCCTGTCCAGGAACTGTTGCACAATCGTCCTGATCCGTTTATGGACCATGAGCTCAGCAAGGATGAACAAGGGCAGCACGAGCAGAAACCGCAGCTGCATTTCGATGTCATAGAGAAAAGGTATCTTTACACCGCCCAGTGCCTTGCCGTCAAGCAGGGTGAGAAGAAAGAGCGGCAGCCACGCGAAGAGGGTGATAACGACAATGCGCTGCTTGAGGTGCCCGAGGGCAGAATCCTCCAGCCGCGCACGAATCAGGAGCTGGTACAGTGGCCCGCCAAGTACAAGCGAGAAATCTTGCGATTTTTTGAAATACTCCGACTCGTTCATATCACCGTCAGGAGCCCATAAAGATGTGCATCAAGATCATTTTGTCATCCTTACATGACTGTTGAGATAAAGTTGCCTCTTGGCAACACAGTCTATTACATTATAGACCTAATTTGTCCACAGAGGAAGGGTTATATCGGTAACTGTGATGCTGCAAAAAGGGCGGCAGCGAGTAGAACCGTCCCAAAAGAATGAAGATTTGACCCTCGGTCTTCCCTTCCTCTCACTCGAAGTCTCGCAACAAGTTCATTTTTTTTGCATCATGGCTCTCCTCGACATCAACCAACAATTATGGGGCAATATGATCATTGAAACTTCAAATTGACAGGGGACCTTATGCGTGATAAAAGGTAATCAAAGTGAGAGGTATCCCGATAAGACCAAACCCTTCATGAGAAGGGGGCGGAAAGTGGCGGGTCTTCAGAGAAGATGGCCGAACCGCCAAAGGCAAGACTTTTGGCGTCAAAAGAAGGAAAAGAAAAGGAGGATGAGGAATGATGGTTACCGTAAAGAAGATACTTGAAGTAAAGAAGAAGGGCTTCTGGACGATCGCACCAGATATGTCTGCTTATGAGGCTCTCCAGATCATGGCTGAGAACGATGTTGGCGCATTGCTCGTCGTCGGCAAAGAGAAGAATCTACTAGGAATCATCACGGAAAGAGACTATTCACGGAAGGTGGTTCTGAAAGGAAGATCTTCCAAGGATACTCCTGTCAGTGAACTCATGACCGAGTCAGTATATTGCGTAACTCCTGATGATCCGATAGAAAACTGCATGTCTATTATGAACGATAAGCATGTCCGACACTTGCCGGTCTTAGACCGTGGGAAACTGGTGGGCCTTGTGAGTATCCGCGATGTGGTGAATATGATAATCTCCGAAAGGGAAGCTACTATCAGGCATCTTGAGGAGTACATATCAGCAGGATAGGGTAGTGATCGGCGAAGAGAAGGGAACGGGTTCCTTTTGCCACAGAGCCAATATCATGACGCCAGTATAAGAAGGTAATAGGTACCTTACCCTTCGCTGATGTCGTAGCATCCCCCGCGCCTCTCGCCGTGTACCATGCATAGACTCTTTGACCGGCTCCTTGTCACAATACCCCTTTGAATATCTGGCTGTTACGAGGCGTTTTATTTTCGGGCTTTTTACCCAGTTTTTCTTGACTTACCACCGCCCTCCTTCTATAATTCGCACATCATGTGGGATACACATAAGAAGGGATGCTGAGAGACATGAAGGCATCTTACCTTAGGACACTGCTGGCGGGGGTTGCGGGCGGGCTGGCAATGAACCTTACGATGCTGGCCACATTCCGGTTTCTAGGGTTCGGAGTGAATGGAGATGGAATCCTCCTCGATCCATCCCTTCAGAGCAGGAAACTTATTGCCGTGTGGACAGAGCTTGAGCCTCTGCCTCTTGTGGTAAATCACCCCCTCCCCATCGTTCTCGGGATCACCGTCTTTGGGATTGTGCATGCATATCTCTACCGCTGGCTCTGCCCGTCATGGCCGACGGGCATCGCGAGAAGAGGTCTTTCCTTCGCCTTGCTTGTCTTCCTGATGACATTTGTTTTCTGGGAGTTCTTCACCCCGTTCAACCAATTCGGTGAGCCCGTAGGCCTGATCGCCCTGGAGCTCACTTTCTGGGCTCTGATCGCCCTTGCAGACGGCTTCGCAATCGCAGCAATCATGGAACGGGGAGTGGCGAACCATCGGCGCTAGGTGACGCGCCGGCACTTTTTACAAGAGCTGTCACCGCAAATACAGACTACTGCACTTTAGCGAACCAAGCCCTCGTCCCTCTTCCCAAGACTGTCTTCCATCTGCGAAATAATACCGTGAAGCATACGTGCTTCACGCTCCGTGACGGCCGCCTTTGAGATCAGACGCTTCAGGTCCGCCATGATCTCGTTCTCCTCGTCCCTGATCCCCTTAGGCACATAGCCTGCCATTTTCATTAGATTGCGGAGCCGCTCGAACAGGTTCAATAGCTCTTCGTTGTTAATGGTGGCAGGCGGAGGGTTGATGGCGTGTGTTGCAAAGGAAATCTCATAGGCAATGATGAGTACCGCCTGGGCAAGGTTGAAAGAAGGATGTTCGGTCGAGGAGGGGATGCTGATCATCAACGCGCATTCGGCAGCCTCATCATTTGTAAGTCCCCTGTCTTCCCTTCCGAAAAGCAGCGCCACGCGATTATTCTCAGAAAAGCTCCTGATCCTTTCGACAGCCTCTCTCACCGGATATGTGAGTCCGCGTTTCTTCCCGGTTCTCCTCGTAGTGCCGATGATCAAAGACTTGTCCTTCAAAGCCGGCTCCAGTTCAGGATGGACCTTAACAGTGGAGAGAATGTCCTCTGCGCCGTGGGCAAACCATCCTGCCTCGCGAGAGGGGAAGTTCCTTGGACGGACAAGTTCGAGCATCGAGAAACCGCAGTTCTTCAGCGACCGCGCCGCCGCCCCGATATTCCCGCTCTCCATCGTATCAATGAGCACGAAGGATATGTTGTCTTTCCATTTGTCCATGAGGATTGGCCATTATTCCATGTGCTTGCAATAATTCTCAAGGGTTATTTCTATGAGACGCCGGACTCGAATTCTAGGGACACCCTACTTAGTTATGAAGGCTAGGATGAATTTCATATTGTGTCCCCGTAATTAAATCACAAAAAAGAATGTTCGGTGAATAATGAATGAGTGAACAAAATAAATTTACTGATTTCATAAAGGCCGATCGCAAGGAAGAGGAACGCGAGAAGAAAGACGTACGGCATAGATTGCAAACCGAATTCTCTATTCTATAGTATATTGTCCGCTACCTCTGAATCTTAAAATCC
The DNA here is from genome assembly GCA_963699545.1 of Nitrospirota bacterium. Classification (GTDB taxonomy): domain Bacteria; phylum Nitrospirota; class Thermodesulfovibrionia; order Thermodesulfovibrionales; family UBA9159; genus JAMCQB01. The sequence continues at coordinate 514,499 of CAVOUE010000003.1, forward strand.
TCTTGTCTCTTAAGACCTGCAGTTGCTGACGAATTTTTTGACGGATATGCTTATTGTCCGGATGCAGCGTTTCAAGATGTTTCTGAAATTTATAAACGTCATTTAAGTCAAAATCCTGCTTGTCGAGTTCCCTTACACACTTCAAAACGTCCGCTGTCCATCCCCTTACGTCGAACTTCTTTTCCGACAAGAATCTAAATTTGTCAAAACGTTGTCGAACATTCTCGGGTCGTATAATCTTTTTTCCTTGGATAATAGGAATTTTTCCATCAACAGGTATTTCTCTTAAGACAATATTGCATCCTATCCATCCTGCTCTCCGGGCATTTGCTGATAGAGGTTTACGAGCTTCTATGCAAGAGAGTGTTAAGAAAAAGCGGGGGATAATGAACAAATTTTCTGCACAGTAATTTAGTGCACTGTAGTGGAGAAGAAACAGGTTAGGTGCTCTATTGCTCTTTATAGAATCAATCATAGGTTCATAAGCAGAATCAAGAATCTTTCCGCCCAATGGTTTGCTCTGGCTCTTGAGTTGATATTCTTCAGAACAATGCTGGCAGACAAAATCGATAACCTTTGTATTCTCACGCGCCGTTTGCAGGTTCGGGTTCCTACAGGCAGGGCAAAATAGGTTTCGCGCGGCCCAATCTTCTGTCAGAATTCGCGCTATCTGAGATGGACTTTTATAGTCTCTGCTTTTTTCTCTATCGAAGCACAAATTCATTGCACAGATTTATCGATGCTTCTTTTTCGGTCCAGCTTGCTTAACGATTTGGTAGTAATTCCGAAGACTAGTATCGGACAGCCGCCGCTAAACCCCATTTGCAACTTTGGTAACAGTTGAGCCATATGCGATTTAGTAGCATCATATTTTTGAATGTACTTTCTTTTTTCCCCATCCTTGTCAAAATACTCCCCAAATGACGGAAACCAGGGATCCAGTTCATTGCTTCTTGTAACCAGAATGCCCACGCTTATTTTGTCGTATTCAAAAAAGGCCCTGAAGGCATAAAGATCCCTGTCAAATGTCTGATCCTTGCTATTCCATTCTAGGTCAAAGGCCACTCTGTTCTTGATGAAATCAACCTTGTGCGTATCATGAGATACTTCACTTTCGTCAACGATTATCTTTGCCGTCAAGGATCGCTCTTTCCACTCTAAGCCTCTTAATAACTTCGAGAACTTCTTCGGGATTTTGCTTTCATTCCCACCGGCTTCTTTTATGTCTGCTATAGTGAGCCGGAATTTTAGGAGCGCATTGCATATTTCTTTAAACTCACCGGGGAACTCGTTCGAGAGTATTGCAGCAGCGTGCTTGAAGTCATAGACTTCGTAAAGTTCTTTAATCCTGGCCGGGATGTAGTCTTTCCAAACCATGCCGGTCATTATAGCAAAGGAGTACGTGAAAGATCTCCCATAGAATCGGGGTAAAGGTGATTATCCCCCATTTCCCTTGACTTACCACCCCCCTCCTTCTATAATTCGCACATGGAAAATCAGAACATTAAAATACTGATCACATCACGTGGTCCGGTTGAGTACCTCGATACGGGGAATGGAGAGGTTGTACTCTGTCTGCACGGGGCCATGGGGGGATATGACCAAGCACAACTTCTTGCACGCACGATCGGCGAATCAAACTACCGCTATCTGTCACTCTCCCGTCCGGGGTATCTCGGAACCCCCCTCACCGCCGGCAGAACGCCCGAGGAACAGGCGGATCTTTACGCCGAGTTCATCGATCTTCTCGGTATCAGGCAAGTGATCGTATTTGCCATCTCCGGAGGCGGCCCAAGCGCGATCCACTTTGCCCTTCGACATCGTGGCAAGTGCCGCGGGGTGGTGCTGATCTCCACCCTTGGCGGCAGGGCAAAGAACAAGCTACCTCTCTTTTTTCATATCATGACACTTCTGGCCAGATGGCCGGCCTTTGTGACGATGCTAAAGAAAAAGACCGAATCGAATCTGAAACAGAACCTGGGTCGTTCCATATCCGATCCCGCCATTTTGGAACGTACGCTCAGGGATACCGAGGTGATGGCCCTATACAAAGAGTTGACGGTTGGATGCTTGTACAGGATGGCAGAACGAATAGAGGGAACAAAAAATGATATAAGAATAACTCAAACAAGAACTTACCCCCTGAAGGATATAGCCGTCCCGACGCTGGTGATTCACGGCACGAAAGACCCTCTAGTCCCATTTGAGGAGCATGGCAAGCGACTTGCCACAGAAATTCCGGGAGCACAGTTGCTTGCGGCAGAAGGTGGCGAGCATGTCACCATCTTTACGCATCGCAGGGAGATTCGCTCAAGAGTTTCCGCATTTCTTCAAGAGTTAAATTTGAGTTCCCCGCGCTCATCAAACGCAGTGTCGGCGCAAAGAAACTAGGTCATCGTGCTTTCAAGATTATTCGCTGATATAATCCTGTTCCTTCATTTTGCCTTTGTTGTTTTTGCAATATTCGGCGGGTTGATCGTTCTCTATAAACGGCGCGTGGCCTGGCTTCACGTGCCGGTGGTGCTGTGGTCATCGGTGATCAACCTGGCCAACTGGATCTGTCCCCTTACGCCGCTTGAAAACATGTTTCGTTCTGCAGCCGGACAGGCAGGGTATGAAGGCGGATTTGTGGAGCATTATATCATGCCGTTGGTTTATCCCGGCGGCATGCCCCGGGAACTGGAGATAGTTGCCGGAGTCTCGATCCTCATCTGGAACGGCTTTATGTACACCTACATTGCAATTTGGGCCCGGCGTCGTTAAAGAAAAGGGGCGGTCGGGAAAATCCCGACTGCCCCTTGGATGAATCGCTTGTGAGAAACTTCTCTTAGTACATCCCTCCCATGCCGCCGCCGCCCGGCATCGGAGGCATCTTCTTTTCCTCTTCAGGAAGGTCCGCGATCATCACGGAGGTGGTGAGCATAAGGGATGCGACCGAAGCTGCGTTCTGGAGCGCGGTTCTGGTGACCTTTGTGGGGTCGATGATGCCCTGCCTTTATCATGTCCACATACTCTTCGCTCTGCGCGTCAAAGCCGTAGTTTGCATCCTTTGAGCCCTTCACCTTTTCGACGACCACCGAGCCCTCTACTCCGGCGTTGTTGACGATCTGCCGGATCGGCTCTTCGAGGGCCTTCATTACAATCGCCACTCCCATCTTCTGGTCGTGGTTGTCGAGTTTCATGTCCTTTCAGTGCAGAGATGCACCTGAGCAGGGCAACTCCGCCGCCGGGCACGATCCCCTCTTCCACTGCCGCCCTTGTGGCATGGAGGGCATCTTCAACCCTGGCCTTCTTCTCCTTCATTTCCGTCTCTGTTGCTGCGCCGACGTTGATCACTGCAACGCCGCCGACTATCTTTGCAAGGCGCTCCTGGAGTTTTTCGCGGTCATAGTCAGAGGTGGTCTCTTCGATCTGGGCCTTTATCTGTTTCACCCTGCCCTGGATCTTTGCTGGATCGCCCGCACCTTCGACGATGGTGGTGTTTTCCTTGTCAACGGTTATCTTCTTTGCCCTTCCGAGGTCGGAGATCTTGACGCTCTCGAGCTTGATGCCGAGGTCCTCGGATATCATTGTGCCGCCGGTGAGGATCGCGATGTCTTCAAGCATCGCCTTCCTCCTGTCGCCGAATCCGGGCGCCTTCACTGCGCAGACCTGGATGGTGCCGCGCAAGCTTGTTCACGACGAGGGTTGCAAGGGCCTCGCCTTCAACTTCCTCTGCGATGATGATGAGGGGTTTGCCCATCTTCGCGGTTTGCTCGAGGATGGGCAGGAGGTCTTTCATGCTGGATATCTTCTTCTCGTTGATGAGGATGTAGACGTCTTCGAGATTGCATTCCATCCTGTCGGGGTCCGTAATGAAGTAGGGGGATATATATCCGCGGTCGAACTGCATCCCTTCTACAACGTCCAGGGTGGTTGCCATGCTCTTTGCCTCTTCGACGGTAATGACGCCGTCTTTTCCGACTTTGTCCATCGCCTCTGCGATGAGCTCCCCGATGGATGGGATCATTATTTGCAGAGATGGTTCCGACCTGTGCTATCTCTTTCTTGTCCCGCACCGGCTTGCTGATCTTTTTCAGTTCCTCGATGACCACCTCAACTGCCTTCTCGATGCCTCTCTTGAGGTCCATGGGGTTTGCCGCCTGCTACCACATTCTTGATCCCCTCGCGGTAAATCGCATGGGCAAGGACGGTTGCTGTCGTTGTCCCGTCGCCTGCCACGTCCGAGGTCTTGGATGCAACCTCTCTCACGAGCTGTGCGCCCATGTTTTCCCACGGGTCCTTCAGCTCTATCTCCTTTGCAACGGTGACACCGTCTTTTGTAATGGTGGGTGCGCCGTATTTCTTGTCCAGGATGGCGTTCCTTCCCTTTGGTCCGAGCGTCGCCTTCACCGCTTTGGTCAGGAGGGTGACGCCGCTTAATATCGCTCTCTGTGCTTCTTCATCGAATAGAAGTTGTTTCGCCATTGTTATCCTCCTTGAGGTCTTAAGACTTTATTTCTCCACGATTCCTAAGATATCTTCTTCCCTGATGATCAGGTATTCAACATCGTCCATGGTCACCTTTGAGCCGGAATACTTGTCGAAAAGCACGGTATCTCCGACCTTTACCGAAATGGGCTGGAGCTTCCGTCATCTGTGATCCTGCCGGCACCCACTGCCACGATCTCACCTTTCTGCGGCTTCTCCTTTGCCGAATCCGGGATGTAAAGACCGCCCGGCTGTTCTTTCGGCCTCTTCGGAGTATTTTACGAATACCCTGTCTCTCAACGGTTTGAACTTCATATACATGTCTCCTTTCTTTTAATAAGATTTATTGTTAGCACTCGACAGCTGAGTGAGTGCTAATATAATAGTTTATTGTATGTTTAAGGCAAGGTCGCTATATGGCAGAAATTGAGGGAAAACGGCGAATAATTGATGATTTATTCTATTATTCTCTAATTATCTAAAATTATTGATCCAGTTCTTTTTTTCTCTTCTCGATGAAGTTGTTTATCGCCTCGTTATAGAAGTCACCCGTTCTTCTGACTTCCGCCGAGTACCCTGTTTTCATAGAGCTTAAGCCCCTCTTTCAGCTCCGACGCGAATGTGGTGTGGAATGCATCTTTTCTTATGGCTTCGTCCACCTTTGCCTTGCTGTATAGATATATATCGGAAAGTATGGTCCTGGCCAGTCTCTTTGCCTTTTCGACCAGGTCACCTGCCCCTGAAGGCTGCGGCTGGAACGGAGGTTGCGTGGGTTTTTCTTCTTCTGCTGGTATTCTCTGTTCAGTCCTTCCCCCGGTTTGAGGCATTTCCCTGCTCTTTGCCGCCTCCTCAAGGGGTTTATCGGCCTCCGGGGAAGGGGCCGGGTTCCTTCAGGGCGTGTATCTTCCCGATGAGCAGCGTCTCTATCTCGTGAGCCTCTAGGTAGTCGTCCGCACCATGGAAAGATTCGGGTTGCCTCCGGTACTTGTTCTTATCGTAGATCGAGGCGATAAGGATCACCTTCATCTCCTTGGTCTCGGTCCTGCCCTTTAATCTCCTGCATACCTCAAAGCCGTAGATCTTCGGTATTGAAACGCCCAGGACCGCAAGAAAGGGCAACTCTTTTGTTGCATTCACCATGGCTGCTATGCCGTCCGGAGCGGTGATGACGTTGTAACCATCGGCAGTGAGGATCGTCTTCAATTTTTCAAGAACCGCAGGGTCTTCGTGGGAGGCAAGCATTTTGTGTTGATCCAGGGGTCTAAGCCTGGGTACCGGTCTCTTTACAAGAAGCACGGTGCTGCATTTGGGACATTTAAAGCGTGTGCCCTGAGGCGCTATCTTTTCATCAGCCACCTTCAGCTTCACCTTACAGCTTGGACATATTACTACCACTCCGACATCCTCCTTTTCGGCAGCCACAGTTTAATGGTTATCAGGCCAAAGAGAAAACCGCCTATATGAGCAAACCAGGCAACGCCGCCATGGCCCACCAGTCCCGTAGTGATCATGCCGCTGGCAACCTGTATAATAGCCCAAAACCCGATAACAATCAAGGCAGGCACCCTTATCATCTGCCAGAAAAATCCCAGTAAAACGTATCGTATGAACGCGGGCCTGGGGGAAAAGCAGGAGATAGCCGCCAAGGACACCTGATATGGCGCCGCTTGCCCCGATCATCGGGATGCGGGAAGCAGAGTCGGTCAGCGCATGTGCATAGGCCGCGACTAGACCGCGGCAAGATAAAAGAGCATGAAACCTGAAATGTCCGAGTCTGTCTTCTATGTTGTTGCCGAAGATCCAGAGATAGAGCATATTGCCCCCGAGATGAAAGAGACCGCCGTGAAGGAACATGGAGGAGAAGACGGTGACAACGGGATGAATCGGCTGGGTCTTCTCGAAGGTCAGCAGGTTATGGGGGATCGCACCGTAATGGTAGACTATGTCCTGTTCTCCTGGGGGAGAGAAAAGCCCCCAGAGATAGAAGGCAGCATTCAGGACTATTATCCCGATCGTGACAAAAGGGAAGATGGTGGTGGGATTGTCATCCTTGTACGGGATCAAGCGTCCTCACCCCGTAAAGCTCGCAGCTTCTCCTTCTCCTTCTTCTCACGCCAACTCGATCTTGACGGCATCCATGGGTGATTCACCGTTCAGGGAAGGGTGCGTCAGCGCATTCACATTGGCATGAGGGAAATGCGTGGGCACAAACACTACGCCTTCAGGCATTTCGTCCGAGACTATGGCCTTCAGATACACTTCTCCCCTTCTGGATGTCACCTTGACGTATCCTTCGTCGTGGACCTTGTATTTCTTCGCATCCTGCGGGTTTATCTGCAGATATGCATCTGAAACCACGGATCCGAGGTTCTTGGAAAGCACGGACAAGGCGCCTGAGTGCTGAAGAAGGTTTGAGGTGATGAGGAGCAGGGGATACTCACCGTCCGGCTTCTCCGATATCTCATGCGCTGCGGGATTGAATGAGCGAACCTCTTCCCCTGCCGGGCCTCCGGCAACGAGGTCCATGATCGCCTCCCTGATCGCAGGAAGGTCTTTTTCTCCCAGGTCCCTGTTCATCGTCCTTGCCAGGTTCCTGAATATCTTCCAGTCAGGTACTGATTGTCCCGTTTCAGGGAGGAGTTTGGGGATTTCCCGGATATTGCCGGTGGCGGACATGAAGATGCCTTCCTTTTCGCCCCAGCTGCTGGCGGGGAGGACTACGTGGGCAAGTTTTGCGGTGTCGGTAAGGATGATATCCTGAACCACAAGGAACTCAAGTGCCTTAAGTGTTTTTTCGACTGCGGAGATATTCTTGAAGGTGATCAGGGGATTCTCTCCCATCATATAAAGGGCCTTCACCGCACCGGGCTGATACAGCATTTCATGGGCGTTCTTTCCTCCGGAGAGGGGCCTCACACCGACCTTCCAGGTGCCGAGGGTGTTGCAGAATTCTGCGGGTATCTGGAGGGTGTCAGCGCTGTCTCCCATGAGGAGAACGAGATTGGCCGCGGCAAACAGGGTGTTCAGACCCTTTGTGTTTTCAGAAGCACCTGAGGTCAAGGTCAAAAGTCTGTTCTTTGCCCGCGCATATGATCTCGCCAGCTCAATGATCTCATCCTCGGAAAGGCCGGTAAGCCCGGCAACAGCGGCCGGCGTGAAGCCCGCAAGGCTCTTCACCAGGGTCTCATAGTTCGGGATAGTGAGGTTCTTGTCCTCCATGGGGACTTCCTCATCCAGGTCATAGAGTTTCTCGTCCAGGATCACCTTTGCCATACCGTTGAGCAAAGCGATGCCGGAGCCCGGTCTGATCTGGAGCCAGGAGGAGCTGTTCCTCGCAAGTTTTGTTTCCTTGGGGTCAGCAACGACGAGCTGGGCGCCGAAGTTCCTGGCCTTGATGAAATTAAGCCCCCACACGGGCAGGGTGGAAGTGACATCGGATTCGACAACCAGAATGAAATCAGCCTTCAGCGGCGCATCCCACTGGATCGGCTGGAAGTCAATGCCAAAGGCCTTCTTCACCGCCTTCTGGGCTTTCGCATACCCGAAGCGGGCAGCAGAATCGATGTTGTCGGTCCCGATAACCTCCCTCATGAAGCTCTGAAGCATATAGTTGTCTTCCATGGTGCACCTCTGCGAGCCGATGGCACCGATGGCCGAAGGTCCGTCTTTCTCTTTTATGGTCTGGAGTCCCTTCGCGACATGATCGAGGGCCTCTTCCCAACTCGCCTCGACAAGCTTCCCGTCCTTCCTGATCAGGGGGGTGGTCAATCTGTTTTCGGAATAAATGTAATCGAAGCCGAACCTGCCCCTGCTGCAGAGGTCCCCATCGTTTATTCCCGTACCCTGCTTTCCTCTCGCCCGCACGATCCTGCCGTCCCTGAGGCTGAGGTTTGTGGTACACCCGCAGCCGCAGTAAGGGCAGGTAGTTGCCTTTTCATCCAGGAACCATACCCGTGATCTGAACCGGTACGGCTTGGACTCCCAGGGCGCCCACGGGACAGGCATCGATGCACTGGCCGCAGAACTCGCAGTCAAGGGTCTCTTCAAAGGCCGGGCTGATCTTTGACTTGAAGCCCCTGCCCAGGAGACTGATAGCGCCGACGCCCTGATGGTCATAGCAGACCCTCTCACATTTGCCGCAGAGGATGCATCTGTTTGGGTTCCTTTCCACAAGGGGGGCCGCGATGCTTTCGGGCTCGTGCTTTCTCTCTCCCACAAAGCGGGATTCGGACGGGCCGTACTTGAAAGCCAAGATCCTGGAGCTGACATTCCCCTGCCTTGTCGCAGATGGGACAATCCAGAGGGTGGTGTATCAGGAGGAGTTCAAGTACCAGTTTTCTGGCCTTGTGGAGTTTCGGGGTCTCCGTATGCACTACCATCCCATTTTCGGCAGGGGTGGAACAGGCGGCAAAAAGCCTCTTCTGTCCCTCCACTTCCACTACACAGAGCCTGCAGCCGCCATAGGGTCTGAGCCTCTTGTCGTAGCAGAGGTTCGGGATAAAGATGTCGTTTCCCTTGGCAGCCTGGAGGATGGTGGTACCCTGGTTCGACCTTAAGGGATTTTCCGTTTATTTTAAGTTCAATCATCTTCTTATTCCTCCTTTCCCGCAAGTGCCTCGACCTGCTTGTTTCCGAGCGCCCGCTGGTCAGGGAGGTCCTTGAGGGTCTCACGCATGCTCAGGGGACCGATCTTCACCGAGTCGAACTTGCAGACCTCGTAGCATGACCGGCATTGGATGCAGAGGGCCTGATCGATGCGGTGAGGCACTTTCTTCTCACCTGAGATCGCTGTCTGGGGACAAGCCTTCTTGCACAGTCCGCACGCCTTGCACTTCTCTTCATCGATATAGAACGTACAGATGTCCTTGCAGACGCCTGTCTTGCACCATTGTTCATTTATATGGGATTCATACTCATCCCTGAAATATTTTATCGTTGTCAGGACGGGGTTGGGCGCGGTCTGCCCAAGGCCGCAAAGGGAAGTAGAGATGATGTCATGGGACATGTCCTGGAGCAGCTCTATATCCCCCTCTTTTCCCTTCCCCTCAGTGATCTTCGTGAGGAGATCAAGCATCACCGTGGTGCCGATCCTGCAGGGAGGGCATTTGCCGCATGATTCCTCGGCAGTGAACTCGAGGAAAAATTTGGCGACACTCACCATGCAGTTAAGGTCGTTCATGACGACCATTCCGCCCGAACCCACAATGGCCCCTGTCTGGACGATATCTTCGTAGGTCACCGGCGTATCCAGGAGATGCTTCGGGAATGCAGCCTCCGGAAGGTCCTCCCAGCTGGACCGCCTTGAATTTCCTCTTGTTCGGCACGCCACCGCCGATATCATAAATGATCTTCCTGAGGGGGATGCCCATCGGCACTTCGATCAGTCCGATATTGCTTATTGCTCCGCTCAGGGCAAAGACCTTTGTGCCGGTGGATTTTTCAGTTCCGAGGGTTCTGTACCAGTCGGCACCGTTCAGTATTATCTGGGGGATATTCGCATAGGTTTCGACGTTGTTCAGGACGGAGGGCTTATCCCAGAGTCCCTTCTGGGCAGGGAAAGGCGGCCTCGGTCTCGGCATCCCCCGTTTGCCTTCGATGGACCGCATCAGCGCTGTCTCCTCACCGCAGACAAACGCGCCGGCGCCCAGATAGATTTCGATATCGAGATTGAACCCCGTGCCCAGGATGTTGTCGCCGAGGAGGCCGTTTTCTTTTGCCTGGTCTATGGCAAGCTGCAGACGGTGCACCGCCAGGGGATACTCAGCCCTCACATAAATATATCCTTTATTCGCTGCGATCGCCTTTGCGCCGATGATCATCCCCTCAAGGACGACGTGGGGATCCGCCTCCATGATACTTCTGTCCATGAATGCGCCGGGGTCTCCTTCGTCACCGTTACAGAGGATGAATTTCTGGTCGCCCTTCACTCTTGCGCAGAGCTCCCATTTCATGCCGGTGGGAAATCCCGCGCCGCCCCTTCCCCTGAGCCCGGACCTCTTCAACTCGTCGATCACCTGTTCCGGGGTCATCTCGGTCAGCGCCTTTCCTGCTGCCTGATACCCGTCCCGCGCAATGTATTCTTCGATCTTCTCTGCATCGACGAGACCCTTGTTCCTCAAGGCCCTGAGGACCTGAAGGCTGAAGAAGGGGATATCCCTCATAAGCGGGATGGTCTGCTTCTTCACCGGCTCCTTATACATGAGCCGTGCCACAGGCCTTCCCTTTATGAAATGCTCCTCCACGATGAGGGGGACATCACTGACGGCGACCTTCTCGTAAAAGATATCTTCGGGATAGACCGTCATGACGGGACCTTCCGCGCAGAACCCGTTACACCCCGTGAGAACCACGTTTATCTCATTTTCGAGCCCTCTATTTCTCAGCTCTTCATCAAGAGCTTTCTTGATCTTGAGACTGCCGCCGGCGATACAACCGGTGCCTCCACACAACATGACACTGGCGCGGTAATTTTCCATTTCTCCTCCATATATTGGCTCACAGCTCTTGGCTGACAGCTCTCAGCAAGGGAAGAACCATGAACTATGAGCTATGAGCTACGAACCGTATTTAATATGCCGTTTCACTGCCCATGACAAGGGCGGAGTCCTGAACGATCTGACCGTTCAGAACATGCTCCTTAAATATCTTGCGCATCTTCTCGTCGTCAAGCAGAACATATTTTACGGGGGCTTCACTGATGATCTCCACGGTAGCCATGGGTTCCTTGCTGCAGAGCCCGGCGCATCCCGAAGTCGCCACGATCACATCCGTCACCTTGCTTGTGTTTATCTCATCAAGCAAGGCCTCCATCACTTTTCTCGCCCCGGCAGCGATGCCGCACGTCCCCATATGGACGGTGACCTTAGCCCGGTACCCGCCCTCTCTCAGGGTGAGCATCGCCTTGTGATCTTCCTTTATCTTCTTCAGATCTTCTATCGTTAATCTGGCCATATCTGCCTCCTATTCGTAGTTCTTCAGCACTTCATTCACCTTGACTGCGCTCAGAGAGCCATAGTAATCCTTGTCCACGACGATCACCGGCGCCAGCCCGCACGCGCCGAGGCACCGCACGGTCTCCAGGGAAAACTTCTTGTCCTCTGTGATCCCTCCCACACTGATGGCGAGCCCTTCGCTCAATTTTTTCACGATCTCTTCCGCACCTTTCACGTAGCACGCTGTTCCGAGGCATACGCGGATATTGTGTTTTCCCTTGGGCTTCATGGTGAAGAAGGAGTAGAACGACACCACGCCGTGCACTTCGCTCACCGGCAGTTTCAGTCCCTTGGCGATGTGCCGTTGCACGGAAGGCGGTAGGTAGCCGATGAGCTCCTGGGCCTCCTGGAGCACGGGGATGAGACTGCCCGGCTTTTTCCGATATTTCTTTACGATGGAATCCAGTTCCCTCGCCATGTCTTCCGTATATTCTTCAGGGGGGGCGGTCCCCGTGACCTCGCCCGCTTTCTTGTAGTCCAGGGCTCTCTGAGTGATCTCAATAAGGAGGGCAGGGGAAAATGGCTTGGGGAGATAATCAAGGATTCTCAGACCGAGGGCTTCCTTGATGCTTTCCTGGGACGGAAAGCCGGTGATGACCACGATCCCTGTGTCAGGCCTGGAGTTCCTGATCCATCGGATAAGTTCGAGGCCGTCAATATCGGGCATCTTGAGGTCAGTGATCACAAGGTCATAGCCGTTCTTTCCCAGCTTGCCGATCGCTTCGTTTCCGTTCGACGCGCTGTCGACAGTGTATCCTTCCGGCGTGAGGATCCGTTCACAGCTCTTGACAACAACAGGTTCGTCGTCCACAACGAGTATTCTGCCTGGCATTCCTTTCTTTCCTCCTTGAAACCTTATTGTCTATAATAAAAAAATGATCTCTTCTTTATCAAGCATTCCATGTCTCTGCAGCAGACCTTGAAGTTGCGATAAAACGCAACTCTAACGGACGTCACAGGAAGAACCCGTTAAGATGTCTTTCTGTCGCGAAGCGCCTCTTTCACCGCAGCGATGAGGGTATCCGGCGTGAAGGGTTTTTCGATATAGTTGTATGCCCCGAGGCGTGTTGCCTCTTCGGCATGCTCCATGGTGCTATACCCTGTTATCATGATAACCCTCGCCTCGGGCTGCATCTCTTTCATGGTTATGAGGAATTCCATGCCATCCATGTCCGGCATCTTCAGGTCCGTGAGAATGAGGTCATAGTGGTTTTCGCGGGTCAGCCTGAGCCCGTCAGCACCATTGCCGGCTACGTCCACCTCATATCCCTCAGGGGTTAAACATTTCCTGCAGCTGATTCGTACGATGTCTTCGTCATCGATCACAAGTATCCGTGGTTTGCTCATGCACTTGCCTCCCTGCCAAATCTAAAATACACCATAGGGCCGGAGGATTCAAGGGTTTCCTCAGACCCTGGGCCTGTCGACCCGCTGGACCGGTCCCTCATCCTTTCAACCCTTCATCGATATCTTCCCGTATGAGCTTCAGCACGTCCGGCGAATTTATCGGGACCTCTGCCAGTTCTTCCCTGATCTCCCGGGTGTCAAACCGGTAGGTGTAGGCATCTTTCTTATAGGTAAAGAGAACATCAACCCCGGGGTTACCCGCTATCAGCACCATAATGCTGGCTCCCACGTCGCCTAGCGGTTTCCTGTCTATATGGCTGTTCCTGAAGCTCGCTGAGACCGCGGTGCCCTTTCCCTGTTCCGACGCGATGGAAAAGCGTCCGTCACATTCTTCCGCTGCCTGCTTGAGGAACGGCAACCCCAGGCCAACCCTTCTCACGGTCTTTGTCGTGAAAAAGGGATCGGTAACCGCCTGCATGGTGGCTTCTTCCATTCCCCTGCCGTTGTCCCTTATCTCCATGACGAGGAGGTCGTCTTTCGTATCTTCTTCCACAGTGATCTCGATCCTGTCCGCCCCCGCATCAATGGAGTTTTCTGCAATGTCGAGGATATGGAGGGAGAGGTCTTCCATGCCGTCAATCCCATGAGAGTGTACGGCCATCAGAGTTCATGAACGCCCGCTTCATCTCATCAAGTGAAGGCTCCCTCATGGTGAATGTTGTGATCCTTCTCCCGATATCCTTTACGTAATGGGCGTCGGAAAAGGAAACCCAGGGGAATCGCTTCAACCCCCGGAAGGCGGTCTCGGCTTCACTTCTGCTCAAGCGCGGAGAGAGTTCGAGGGCATCGAAGCGGAGGTCTTCCGGAATAAAACCGAGCTGCGAGAGAACACTGAAGGCCTCACGGTCGACATGGCTCGCGATCGAGATGCCGCCCAATGACCTGATGAAATCCAGGAGGGCATGCGCAGTGAGACTCGTCGCACCGATCAACAGCCTCCGGTTGAACCCCATAACCTCGTTGTTCTCATTTACGATGATCTGGTGTCCGTATAATCGTTCGTCGTTCTCTCCGGCGGGCAGGTTCTTGTGAACAACGTCCTGTAATGCCTTTGCATCATCAGGGGACTCAAAAAGGGCGATGATATGCACCTCCTCGGAGGAGGTCACCTCCATGCCCGCCAGGACCACAAGCCCTGTCCCATCCGCCGCCTTCCATGCTGCTTCGACGTTCTCTGCAGAGTTATGGTCTGTTATGGCGATGAGGTTCAGTCCCTTCTCAAGCGATACGGTCACGATCCCCCGGGGGGTCATATCGATTTCGGCGCAGGGAGACAGGCAGGTGTGCATATGCAGGTCGGCATGGAAGGGCTTCAGCATCGGAGCATCGTATAAAGCATGCCTCCAACCTCAAACGTGGATAAAGGGCTGACCGCAACAACGATACGTTCGTCTTCGGCCTTCTTCAGGGTCTCTTCCTCGGGGTTCCTTTTATTCGTAATGATGATGCCGGCAAGGTTCTTAAGGGCCGCCACTGCAACGATGTTGGGATGGGTCTGGAGGGTGATCCAGACCTCTCCCTCGCTGGCATTTGCCATGACGTCCGAGAGAAGGTCGCTGATATAACACCCCGTGACGGTACGTCCGAGATCCCCCTTTGCCGTCTTCACATCCAACGACAGAACGTCCACAACCTCCCGAATATTCACCGTGTCTTATCCTCCTTGATCTTTATGATTATCTCGACGGTCGTTCCCTCACCCACAACCGAGTCTACCCTGAATTCGTCAGAGTTTTTTTTCATGTTCGGCAGTCCCATGCCGGCGCCCCATCCCATTTCCCGAACCCAGTCCGGTGCCGTGGAGTACCCCTCCCTCATTGCCTGCTGAATGTCAGGAATGCCGGGGCCCATGTCGTTGAGAACGACTTTGATATGATCGGGGGTGATCATGTAGTACATCACTCCGGCAACCGCATGGATGATCACGTTCATCTCCCCCTCAAAGGTGGCGATGGCGGCCCTCCTCACGATATCAGGACTGATGTTGAGGTTGGTCATGATGGATTTCAGCTCACTGGAAGCAGCGCCCGCATTGGTAAAATCTCCCCCGGTGAGATGAAAACTCCCCTCTATGTGCTTGTCCACTTCCATTACCGGTTTTCTCCTGTGCAGCTTCCAAGACCCTCCGCGTACAACCTCCCGCAGGCCGTGAACCGTGAGAGCCGTGTAACGATGAGAGTGATGCCTTTTTGCCGGGCCATCTCCACAGCCTCCCGGTCAGGCCTCTTGCCAAGGACAAAGACCACTGCCTTGATGTCGGCGATCTCCGCCGTTCGTATCACCTGGGTATTGTTCAGCCCGGTAATGAGCAGTGACCTGGGCCTGCTCGAAAAATGCAGCAGGTCGCTCATGAGGTCAGAGCTGCAGACAAAAAGGATTTCTGTCTCCCATATCCCCTGTGTTGAGCACCACCTCTCCCTCCAGTATCTCTGCAATTCTTCCGAGGGTCATGTTTTCACCTTCTTTCTCCTTTTTGCGATACACATGCTAGGGCTCCTCAACCATAGTGCTCTCCACCGGCAGTCTCACGAAGAAACTCGCCCCCCTGCCCAGGTCGCTCCTGACAAAAATATTTCCGCCGTGTTTCTTGATTATCCCGTAGCTCACCGCAAGGCCCAGCCCTGTCCCTTTGCCCACCGGCTTCGTCGTAAAGAACGGTTCAAATACCCTGCCCAGGTGCTCTTCAGGAATGCCGGGTCCCGTGTCGGTGAACTCGATCTCCACATATCGCTTGCCGCTGGCGGTGTCTGAGGTGACCCGCGTGGCCACAGTGATCTGTCCCCTCTCGGTCATGGCGTCGGCCGCATTGATGAGAAGGTTGATGAATACCTGCTGCAGCTGGTTAGGGTCGGTGGATATATGGGGGAGGGAATTGTCAAAATTCAGTGCGAATTTAATGTTATGGAACTTCGCCTGGTTTCTCACCATGGAGATGGTGTTCTCCGTTAATGAGTTGATGTTCACAAAGACCTTTTCCGCAGACGTTTTGCGGGAGAATCCGAGGAGCCCCTTGATGATCTTGGAACACCGCTCTGCCTGTTCGATGATCACCTCAAGGTCCTCGATATCCTGTTTGTTCTCGGGAGGCATCCGCTTCAGCATGAGATGAGAGAACGTGACAATTCCCGTAAGGGGGCTGTTCAACTCATGGGCGACGCCCGCAGCCATTCTGCCCAGGGAGGCGAGTTTTTCAGCATTGATGAGCTGGTCATGGGCCTTCATGATCTCCGAGGTTTTTTTCTGGATCTCCTCCTCCAGCGCTTTGGTCCAGTTCTCCATGTTGTCTTTGTATCGCCTGATATCGCTCGCCATTGTATTAAACGTATTGGCAAGGAGTCCCATTTCGTCCCGGGAGTGGATCTCGATGACGTGATCCAGTTCCCCCTTTGCCAGTTTCTGCATCCCCTCATCCAAAAGAGAGACCGGCTTTGAAACAAACTTATAGAGTATGATAAAAAGAGAGAGGGATATCATGACAATAAAGAGACCGCCGAACACGATGGTGCCGAGACGGTTCTGACGTATGACGGTATCGACCGTCGCGGTACTGAAATTCGTTTCGAGGATCCCGAGGATACTTCGTTTCCTTCCGGTGATAATGGCAAGATGCGGTGTAACACGAGGGTTCATTGTAGATGGGGATGACGAACTTCAGGACCTTTACGCCGGCAGCATCCGACAGGATGGCCCAGTTCCTGGCGTTAGCGATAGACGCAATAGGCGTGTCGTGCCTGTGGCAGAGCTGGCATGTCACGGAGCTCTTGTCAAAGGAACGGCCTACCTCGGATTTCCGAGAAGAGTAGATAACCTTCCCGCTTTTATCGAGGATCGAAATGCCCTTGATTTCGGCCCCGGAGCCGATGACCTCCACGGTCTGCTCAATGGCCTCACGATGGGCGGTCATCATATAGTAATTGATTCCTTTTTTCACAAGGTCTGCCGTGGAGGCGGCGTAGCTCATCAGGTTGTTCATCATGATGTTCTCCTCGTAACGCATGAAGGTGAAGCCGAAGAGGAGACTGCCGAGGGTTATGAGGGTGCCGACAGCGATGATGAGTTTGCCGGCGAGGGAGTTCAGGGATTTCCGAATCATCCGGAATTGTATCATAAAATCTCAGGAAATTATGGGTTAAAATGGCCCCGGAATTTTTCTTCTTGACTACGCCTGCTGCTTCAGGTATAAAATAGTGCGTTTTATGCCGACTGCATTCTTGCCAGAAGAGTATTTGCCGATAGTCATCTTTATGATGATCATACTGGCGTTCGGTCTCGGAACGCTGGCAGTGGGTATCGTCCTCAGGCTCCGGAAACCCTACTATGAAAAACTTCTCCCCTATGAGTCAGGAAATCCTCCCGTGGGAGAACCGCGGTACCGCTTTTCCGTAAGTTTTTATATCGTCGCCATGCTCTTCGTGATATTCGACGTGGAGGCGGTGTTCCTTTACCCGTGGGCTATTGTGTTTGATCAAATCGGGCTTTTTGCGCTCATAGAGATGTTGCTCTTTATCGCCATTCTTGTGGTGGGCTACGTGTACGCATGGAAAAAGGACGCATTCCGGTGGGACCGATGAGAAGGAGCAGGCACGATGCAGTAAACAGTTTCATGCTGCATACTGCATGGTTTCTACTGCTTACTTTTGAGAGAAGGTGAGGAAAGCATGATCATAGACGGCGCGACCGCCCTTGTCGAAGTGGAAGAGGGAGTAAAGATACTCCCGGGGGCCAATGCCATCGTAACGACCCTTGACAAGGTGGTGAACTGGGGAAGGGTCTCTTCCCTTTGGCCCATGGCCTTTGGTCTGGCGTGCTGCGCCATAGAAATGATGACCACAGGCTCGGCACACTATGACCTTGACCGGTTCGGGATCATCTTCAGGGGCTCGCCGAGACAGTCAGACGTGCTGATCATCGCGGGGACAGTGACGAAGAAGATGGTTCCGGTCATACGGAGGGTCTACGACCAGATGCCCGAGCCGAGATATGTCATGGCCATGGGCAGTTGCGCAGGTTCCGGAGGTATCTTTAATACCTACAGCACGGTCCAGGGTGTCGACACTTTTCTTCCTGTGGACGTGTATATCCCCGGCTGTCCCCCAAGGCCTGAAGCCCTCATGGAAGGGATCATCAGGCTTCAGGAGAAGATAAAGAAAGAACATTTCAAGTGGAGCATGTGGAGATAATATGTCCACGACGGAACCAAAACTCATATCACAGGCGATCGCAGAGGGAATCCGGGAACGTTTTCCCGCTGAAGTGAAAGAGATAAGGGAATTCTGCGGGCAGGTGTCCGTGGTGGTACAAAAAGGCAGACTGAAGGAAATCATGGAATATCTGCACGATACCCCCGAACTCTGCTTCAGCTACCTGAGAGACCTTTGCGGCGTCGATTACCTGGGAAAGAAGGAGCCGAGGTTTGAGGTCGTCTATCAGCTTTACTCCATCAGCCACAGGAACATGATACGTATCAGGGCCGAAGTCCCGGAAAATGACCCGACCATTGACAGCGTAGTGGGTATCTGGGATGGGGCGAACTGGCATGAGCGGGAGTGTTACGATATGTTCGGGATCCGGTTCGTGGGACACCCTGATCTCAGACGGATATTGATGCCCGAGGACTGGGAAGGGTATCCCCTGAGAAAGGACTATCCTCTGGAGAGCGATCTTGGTGATAAGGAATGGCCGGGTCTGAAGGAAATCCTTGAGCTGTCCGAGAAGAACAAGGTGTATAACGTAGGATGATGACGGATAAGGGCGCCGCAGAATTACAGACAAAAGAGTTGACCATAAGCATGGGACCGCAGCATCCTGCAACCCACGGGGTGCTGAGGCTCGTCCTTGAACTGGACGGCGAGACCGTGGTGAAGTGCACTCCCTATGTGGGGTATCTCCACCGCGGCGTCGAGAAGCTCGGGGAAAACAGGACATACCTTACCGCGCTTCCCCTCACTGACAGGCTCGATTATATCGCGGCCATGGCGAACAATCAGGGATACTGCCTTGCGGTGGAGCGGCTGTTCGGGATCGAGGCTCCTGAAAGGGCAAAGTACATAAGGACCATGGTTGCAGAGATGTCGAGGATCAGCAGCCATATCCTGTGGCTCGGAACCCATGCGCTGGACATCGGGGCGATGACCGTGTTCCTTTACGCCTTCAGGGAAAGGGAATGGATCCTGGACCTCTTTGAGATGCTCTGCGGGGCGAGGCTCACCACAAGCTATACCAGGATCGGAGGGGTCAGGAACGATGTGTCGCAGGAATTTCTCGACAGGCTCTATAAATTTACCGAGGAATTCCCCGTCGAGGATGGAGGAGTATGAGACGCTCATAGACCAGAACCGGATATGGCTAAGAGGACAAAGGGTATCGGCGTGATTGAAGCGGACGAGGCGGTAAACTGGGGACTCACCGGTCCTACGCTGAGGGGATCCGGGGTATCGTATGATGTGAGGAAGTATTCCCCCTATGACGCATATGATAAAGTGGAGTTCGATGTTCCGGTGGGGAAAACCGGCGACGTGTACGACCGGTACCGTTGCAGGATGGAAGAGATCAGGCAGTCCAACCGGATCATACGGCAGTGCATCGAAAAGTTCCCCGAGGGCCCTGTCATGGCTCCTGACGCTCCGAAGCTTACTCTCCCGCCCAAGAACAATGTGCTGAAGGACATGGAATCAATGATCCATCACTTCGTCCTTATCACCAAAGGACCCATGGTTGCTCCGGAGGGAGAACTCTACTCGGCGGTGGAAGCGCCGAAGGGAGAACTGGGGTTCTATTTTGTGAGTGACGGAACAGGCAGGCCTTACCGGATGAGGGTAAGGGCGCCTTCCTTTGTCCATGCCTCGGTCATCCCGAGACTGTGTGAAGGCTCCCTGATCGCTGATGTCATCGCAAACATCGGGACTATTGATATTGTGCTCGGTGAATGTGACCGATAGCAGGGGCTATTAAGACAGACGCTTTTTATCTTTGTTCTTTTTCACGCGGTGCGGCTTTTGCTGAAAATGAAGTCGGGAGATTGAGGGTTCGGGCGTGATAGGGAAAATTCACATTTTCGGGGATCTTGAAGGTCCGGAGGCGGGCATCATCCAGGACCTGTTGCAGTCCCGGGATTATGAGCCGAACGAGATTATCTATAGAGAGGGAGATAAGGGCGACAGCCTGAATATCATCGAGAAAGGGAAAGTGAAGATAAACAAGATGATGGTGGAAGGCGATCAGTTCTGCATCGCAACCCTGAAGGAGGGTGATATCTTCGGGATCATGTCCTTTCTCGACGGCAGCGCTCACGATGCGACGATTATTTCAGATCAGCAGACGCGGCTGACGGTATTGCGGAAGCCGGACTTTGACGGACTTCTCCTGTCCGATCCGCTTGTGGCGGGCAAGGTATTGCGGCGGATCGCGATACATCTGGCATCCATTGTGAGAAATATGAACAGTCAATATATAGACCTGATGCATCTTATGTTCAGGAAATCGAGATGATCCGGGAGCGGGGAGTGAGACCCGGGCGATTGACAAAACGGTCGCCTATCTTGTTTCATTAATGCCAATTCATATGCGGGTGAGAGGTTAGGATGACGGGTGTCGTAGATACCCTTTTATACGTTGCGATTATACTGGCGAAGATACTGGTCGTGTTTGGAGCGATCATGCTTCACGTCGCCTACGCAACCTACTGGGAGCGGAAGATCATAGCGCATATGCAGGTGAGGCTCGGGCCCATGAATGTCGGACCCTACGGCCTTCTCCAGCCCTTTGCGGACGGCATCAAGCTGTTCTTCAAGGAAGACATCATCCCTGCCGAATCGGACAAGCCGATATTCTATCTTGCACCGGTCATATTCTTTGTCGCAGCCCTTACGTCCCTTTCAGTGATGCCCGTTCTTCGACGGGTTTGCCATCGCCAATATCAATGTCGGGCTGCTCTTTCTCCTTGCCATGTCATCGCTTGCTCTTACGGGATCGTCATGTCCGGGTGGTCGTCGAACTCAAAATATGCTTTCCTCGGCGGACTACGGTCTGCCTCCCAGGTGATAAGCTATGAAATCGCCATGGGGCTCAGCCTTGTGGGAGTGATGATGATGGCGGGTTCGCTGAATCTTACGGATATCGTCAGGGCACAGGAACGATATCCCTTCGGTATGTTTTGATCCCCCAGATTATCGGATTCTTTGTCTCACGATTGCCGTCATTGCTGAGACCAACAGGTCGCCCTTTGACCTGCCGGAGGCTGAGAGCGAACTGGTGGCAGGCTACTTCGTCGAATACAGCGGGTTGCGTTTCGCTCTCTTCTTTCTGGCGGAGTACACGGGAATGCTCATTATGTCCTCGATGGGCATCGTCTGTTTCCTGGGTGGATGGAGCGGGCCGTTCAATATACCCAATGTACCCTTTGCCTGGTTTTTCTTGAAGCTCTATGTCTTCATGTTCATTTATTACTGGGTGCGGGCTACGCTGCCGAGATACCGGTATGACCAGCTCATGGCATTGGATGGAAGCTGCTGATACCCCTCGCATTGTCAACATCGTGATAACCGGAATTTTGAAGATTACCAAGGTGCTGCTATGACATTCCGGAAACTTGTAAGAACGGTATTTCTCACGGAGATCATCAAGGGCATGGCGCTTACGCTCAAAATGTTGTTCACCCGCCCTGTAACACGGCGGTATCCAAAGGTGAAAAGGCCGGTGATGCCGGGATTCAGAGGGCTCCATGCTCTTGTGAGGGATCAGCAGACGGAGAGGCGCAATGCGTGGGCTGCGGTCTCTGCGGCGCCATACTGCCCCTCACAGTGCATCTATATTTATACCGCGGACAGTCAGGACCACAAAAAGGTTGTGGACAGGTACGAAATAGAGGTGCTCCGGTGCGTCTTCTGCGGCTTGTGTGTAGAGGCCTGTCCGTATTCCGCGTCATACTTAGCGAGCACTACGAATATCCGGTTATTCCAGGGAGGCGTTCTACATGACCAAGGAGAAGCTGCTCGATAACTGGGACAAGTATTTGGGGTGGGAAAAGAACGTGGAGTATTACAAGAAGTTCTGGCACCCTAAGTCAGAGGACTTCGGCTTTCCCAGGAACCAGGCGATGTTCAGCAAGGTGAAGTGAAGACAAGGAATGACGATGCTGACCGGAACTGTTCTTTTGACCTTGCCGTAGTGATCAGCTTTCTGTCGGTGCTTGTGGTCACCAGGAAGAACCCGGTGCACAGCGTGATGTGGATGCTCCTCCTCTTTTTCCATATTGCAGGCCTCTATCTGTTTTTGAACGCGGAGTTTATAGCGGCGATACAGGTGATCGTGTATGCAGGCGCCATCCTTGTGCTCTTCCTTTTCGTTGTGCTTCTGCTTAATCTGAAGGAAGAGCAGTGGCGAGGAGGTATGTCGGGACCGTGGCCTCTGCGGCTCATGGCTGCCGTGGGATTGTTTCTGGTCATTATCGTTTCCCTGAAGTCCTTTGTTGCCGGGCCCAAAGGCTCCTTTACCAACGAAGCGATAAAGGCTGCGACGAACACGAAGGTGCTGGGGAAGCTTCTCTATACGGAATATCCTGTTCCCCTTTGAGATAGCTTCGCTGATACTGCTCGTGGCTGTGATAGGCGCGATAGTCCTTGCAAAGAAGAAAGCTGAGGAGTTAGAAAATGGTCCCTTTGCACTGGTATTTGATGCTGAGCGCCGCGGTCTTCATGATCGGCATGTTCGGGTTTCTCACGAGGAAGAATATTATCATCATGTTCATGTCCGTAGAGCTGATGCTCAACGCGGTCAATATAAGCCTTATCTCATTCAGCCACTACCTGCAGGACATGAGGGGACAGATACTCGTCTTCTTTGTCATCACGGTGGCTGCGGCCGAGGCAGCCATAGGTCTTGCGATAATCATAGCGCTCTTCAGGAACAAGCAGACAGCGCATGTCAATGAAGATGAACGAGATGAAGGGATGAGACAGAGTGACAAGTCGGAATGACCGGTAGGCAGGAAGGAAAAACATGCATAATTATCTCTTAATACCGTTTTTGCCGCTTGCTGCATTTTTGATAAATATCCTCTTCGGCAGGAACTTTATAAAGGACAAGGCCCACTGGGTCTCGATCCTTGCGGTCGGCGGTTCCTGGGTCGTTGCGGTCATGACCCTCATGGATGTGCTTCGGGGAAAGACCCTCAACGAGGACCTCTATACCTGGATCAGCCTCAGGCACCTTCAAGGTGTCGGTCGGCTTCCTCATAGACCAGCTTACAGCGGTGATGCTCGATCGTGGTCACCACCTGCAGCACGCTCATCCATATTTACTCTATCGGTTATATGCACGGCGACAACGGCTATTACCGGTTCTTTGCATACCTGAGCCTCTTCACGTTCTCGATGCTTATGCTGGTCATGGCCAACAACTTTCATGCAGCTCTATTTCGGCTGGGAAGGCGTGGGTCTCTGCTCCTATTTCCTTATCGGATATTACTTCAACAAGAAATCCGCATCCGATGCAGGCAAGAAGGCCTTTATCGTCAACAGGTTCGGCGACTTCGGCTTTGGTCTCGGCATTATTATAATATTCCTGACCTTCGGCAGTGTTTATTACGTGCCGGTCTTTGGACAGGCAGCGCCTTTTGCGGCACAGAGCATAAACTTCCTCGGCTATGATCGTGCACTTTGATCTCGTCACTGATCGCGCTTCTGCTCTTCTGCGGCGCGGTCGGCAAGTCCGCACAGATGCCGCTCCATGTCTGGCTGCCTGATGCGATGGAAGGCCCGACCCCTGTCAGCGCACTCATCCATGCAGCGACAATGGTGACTGCCGGCGTGTTTCTGGTCGCCCGCTGCAGTCCGATCTTCAACCTTGCTCCCTACAGTTCTATGACGTCGTGGCTCTGACCGGCGCGATAACCTCGCTTTTTGCAGCAACCATAGGCCTTGTGCAGAACGATATAAAGAGGATCATCGCCTACTCAACGATCAGCCAGCTTGGATATATGTTCCTTGCCTGCGGGGTGGGCGCATACAGCGCTGGCGTTTTCCATCTTTACACCCATGCCTTCTTCAAGGCCCTTCTCTTCCTCTGCGCAGGAAGCGTGATGCACGCCATGGCAGGAGAACTCGATCTTCAGAAGATGGGCGGACTGAAAAAGTACATGCCGGTGACATACTGGACGATGCTCCTCGCTTCACTGAGCATCTCGGGAGTCCCCGGGTTTGCCGGCTTCTTCAGCAAGGACGAGATACTCTGGCTCGCCTATTCAGGCCCGAGTCCGGTAGGCAAGTTCGTCTGGGCCATAGGCACCCTCGTGGCGTTTCTTACCGCCTTTTATTCCTTCAGGCTTATATTCCTCACCTTCCACGGAAAGTTCCGCGGCACCCATGAGCAGGAACATCATCTCCATGAGTCCCCGAAGAGTATGACGGTTCCTCTCATGCTCCTCTGTGTCGGTGCGGTCGCCTCCGGCTGGGTCGGGATACCCTATCTGCTTGGAGGCGGGGCCCACTTCACGGAGTTTATGAAGCCGGTGCTGGGACATCCTGGAAGGCCACGGAACACATTCCGAGGAATGGATGGTAATGGCGATCTCGGTAGCTGCCGGTTTCTCCGGCATCGGGCTTGCTGCATTTTTCTATCTCTGAGGCCGAGATCTCCCGGCGAAACTCGCACAGCAGTTCAGCGTCGTCCATAAGGTCCTTTTCAATAAATACTATGTTGACGAACTCTACAGCTTTATTCATTATCAGGCCGACTATCTGGGTGGCGAAGAACGTCCTGATAGGCATTACTGACAGAGGATCATAGAGGCGATTGTAAATGGCGTTCCGGCGGCCATCGGGGGCGTTCAGCCAGCTGTTGAGGAAGATGCAGACAGGCATTTACTCAACATTACGCGACGATTATGGCAACGGGCGCACTGATTATTGTGGCGCTGATGTGCTATGTAGAGTAGGGAGCATAGATTGGAACAGGCAATGACGAACAGCCTGGGATTCCCGATACTCAGCACCCTGATATTCCTGCCGGTCGCCGGTGCGGCCCTTCTCCTTCTGATAGACAGGAGCCAGGAGAGCGTTGATCAAAATGGGTGGCCTTGTCGTGAGCATATAACATTTTCCTTTCCTCCCCCTGTTTACCAATTTCGACAAGACAACCCATCTCATGCAGTTTACTGAGAGGCATGCGTGGATACCTGCATGGAACATCAACTATTCACTCGGTCTTGACGGCATCAGCGTGCTCTTTGTGCTGCTCTCGACGCTGGTCACCATCCTCTGTATCCTCATCTCCTGGAATTCGATAAAGATGAAGATAAAGGAGTTTTACATCTCCATCCTGATGCTGGAAGGGGCGATGATCGGCGTCTTCTGCGTCCCTTGATTTCTTGCTCTTCTATATCTTCTGGGAGGCGATGCTCATCCCGATGTATCTGCTTATCGGCGTCTGGGGAGGGCCCAACAGGATATATGCAGCCGTAAAGTTTTTCCTCTATACCCTTGTCGGAAGCGTACTGATGCTGGTCGGCATCATCGTGCTTTACTTTTATGCGGGCAGGACATTCGACATTCTCGAACTCATGACCAAGACCTATCCCTATCAGATGCAGTTCTGGCTCTTCTGGGCCTTCTTTGCGGCCTTTGCCGTGAAGGTGCCGATGTTCCCTGTACATACCTGGCTTCCTGATGCACATACCGAGGCGCCTACCGCAGGCAGCGTCGTACTTGCCGCAGTGCTGATCAAGATGGGCGCATATGGTTTCCTGAGGTTCTCTATGCCGATACTTCCCGGAGGCCTCAAAGGCCATGACGCCCATGCTGATCCTTTCGGTTATCGCCATCATCTACGGCGGCAGTGATATGTCTTGCGCAGACAGATCTCAAAAGGCTGATCGCCTACAGTTCGGTGAGCCATATGGGGTTTGTGACCTTGGGCATCTTTGCACTGAATATGCAGGGCATGGAAGGCGGCATACTCCAGATGATCAACCACGGCATTGTGACCGGCGCGCTCTTCCTTAGCGTCGGGGATAGTTTACGACAGGACCCATACACGGCAGATAGCTGATTACGGCGGCGTTGCATCGGTGATGCCTGTATATGCGACGATGTTTATGGTGTTTACCCTTGCCTCGATCGGGCTTCCCGCAACGAACGGGTTTATCGGGGAGTTCCTGATCATCCTGGGCGGATTTACCGCGAGCCAGCTGGCGGGCGTGCTTTCGGCAACGGGAATTATCATCGGCGCCGGATACATGCTCTGGCTCTACCAGAGGGTATTCTTCATGGAGACGAACCCGAAGGTCAGCGGTCTTCAGGACATGGATGCCAGGGAGATCATGACCCTTCTGCCCATGGTGATCCTGATATTCTGGATCGGCATCTATCCGGATACCTTCCTCGGTTTCATGCACGCATCAGTTGAGCATCTTCTGGAGCGTGTGAACACAGGAGCGGACAGGCAATGGCCACTGCCAGGAAGGTTATGGAGATACTGAAATGAAAGTCACGCCGGGGCAGGATGAATGAAGATGGAGGTTGTGATGCAGATGCCTGATATATCACCTGTGATGCCTGAAATCGTCATGACGTGTCTGGCCCTCGCAGTCCTTATGGCGGACCTCTTCATAAAGAGGAAAGAGACGATCGCCCTGCTGAGCATCATAAGCGTAGGTGTTGTGGCGTATCTGCTGCGTCGGATTCATCGGGGACCGACTTTCAACGGCATGTACATCTCGGACGGCTACAGCACCTTCTTCAAGCTTATCTTTCTCATGAACGTGATACTCACCGTCCTCATCTCGATTAAATATATCGAGATCGAGAAGGTGAATTTCGGGGAATATTACAGCCTCATACTTTTTGCGACCCTGGGCATGATGCTTATGGCATCTGCAGGTGACCTGATTGTTCTGTACCTCGGCCTTGAGCTGATGGCGTTGAGCACCTATGTGCTTGCAGGGTTTTTCCGTACGACACAAGGTCCAACGAGGCTGCCATGAAGTATTTCCTCCTCGGCGCCTTTGCCTCGGCCTTTCTGCTCTACGGCACGTCCATGATATACGGTCTTACCGGCACTACGAACCTCAAGGCCATTGCGCAGTATCATCGTGGAGCACGGACTGGCCGCGAACCCCGTCGCTGATGCTTTCGATGATCCTCTTTGCGGTGGCATTCTCCTTTAAGATTGCAGCAGTACCTTTCCATATGTGGGCCCCTGACGCGTATGAAGGCGCACCTACATCCATTACGGCCTTTATGTCTGTCGGACCCAAGGCAGCCGGTTTTGCGGTCCTGGGGAGGGTGTTCATGATCGCCTTCGGCTCATTTCAAGATAGAGTGGGCGGCATACTTGATCCCGATCGCCATCCTCACCATGGCTGTGGGAAATATTGTTGCCCTTTCGCAGACGAACATAAAGAGAATGCTCGCCTATTCATCGATCGCCCATGCGGGGTATGCGCTCATCGGCATCATCGCAGGCACAGCCGACGGTATGGCGAGCGTGATGAACTATATGCTTATCTATGCCTTTATGAACATCGGGCGCCTTTGCTGTTAGTGATCATGCTCAGGATCAGAGGGCTTCAAAGGGGACAATATCACCGACTATGAGGGCCTTTCGAAGACCCATCCGCTGGCTGCGGCACTTATGCTGGTATTCATGTTCTCCCTCACCGGAATCCCTCCGACAGCCGGTTTTATGGGCAAGTTCTATATCTTCATGAGCGCCATCAATGCGGGATATACCTGGCTCGTCATCGTGGCGGTCATGTTCAGCGCCATATCCGCTTACTTCTATCTCAGGATCGTCATGTACATGTACATGAAAGAACCCAGGGCCGAGGTTGCCCTTTCCACGTCAGCGTCCACCAATCTTGCTCTGGCAGTGACGGTGCTGGCTGTTCTGATTATCGGCGTGCTTCCTTCCGGCGTTATCGAGATGGCCCGCGCAGCAGTAATGTCGTTTTAGCTCAGCTTTGCGGCTGCAAATTCCTTGACAAGACGGGCCTTTCGTGCAATTTTCGCCTTGATGCCGGTTTCCAGCGCCTGATCCAGAACCTCCACTATTTTGTCAGCGATGCTCTCGTCTATAATCAAGGGCGGAAAAAGCCCCAGGACGTTATCAGCGGGATAGAGAAGTAGACCGAGTATCGCAATATCGACCGTGATGTCGAATGTATTCTTTTTGTCCAACGCTCCTTTCTTTTGCCGGTCTTCGACCAGCTCAATGCCGAGCATGAGGCCCCTTCCCCGGACCTCGCCGATGATTTTGCGACTGTTCATCAGATCCTTGAGACGGGACTTCAGATAAGATCCCACTCTGGCAGCATTCTCAGGGATCTTCTCCCGGATGATAATGTCGATATTCCTGAGCGCTACCGCCGCACAGACGGGATGTCCGCTTGCCGTCGGTCCATAATCAAACCGTTTCCCTTCCCCATTAAAACGCTGACATATTTCATCGGTAGCCAGGGTCGCTGCCAGTGGCAGGTAACCACTGGTGATCGCTTTGCTGAGACACAGGATGTCGGGCCCGGGATTCCAGTCCTCACTCATAAAAAGTTTGCCTGTACGTCCGAACCCGGTGGTCACTTCGTCGGCGATGAAAAGCAATCCACGGCGACGACAAATCTCCCCGACACGCTTATAATACTCTTCCGGAGGATCAATGATACCGAGGACGCCCATGATGGGTTCCAGAATGAAGGCAGCTACGGTTCTCTCACCTTCCGATCGTATGGTTTTCTCCAGCGCATCTGCACACGCTAACCCGCACCCGGGATAACTTTTCTTCTTGAACGGGCAACGATAACAATACGGCGGCTCAATCTGGATGAATCCGGGGACGAGGGGGCCGACCTTGGTTTCGTTACTGGCCAGGCCAGCCGTGCTCATTGCACCGTAGGAGACACCATGATAGGAACCTCGCAGCGAGATTATCTTGTATCGGGAATGATCTTTTTTCTTCGGGCTCTGCCTATGGTACTGTCTTGACATCATAAGAGCGGCCTCGACAGCATCGGAACCGTTCGAAGACAGAAAGACATGCTCAAAATTCCCCGACGTTATTTCAACTAATTTCGCAGCCAGCTCAATGGCCTTTGGATGGACTTGCCGAAAGCAGGATGCATACGCCAGTTCACGCATCTGCTTTGCTGCCGCTTCCACAAGCTCCTCCCGGCCGTGTCCGATTGCGACATTCCAGAGCGAGGACATGCCGTTGATGAAGCGATTCCCCCGTTCATTGAAGATATAGGGTCCTTCTCCGCGCGTGATAACGATGGGGCCGATCCCGAGCAAGGGAAGGAATTCGTCCATGGAAGTAAAGGGGTTCCATAGATGGTAGGGCATGCCGTGATATTTTTTTGCCGTCATGTTCTCACCCCCAAAACCTTAGTTCTCTTAATAATCACTTTCCCTTAACGTAATAGCATCTTAGCTTGTTGCCCTGCTCAGTCTCCCCAAGGCAGCGGTTGCACGACACGCATTGTGCCGGTTTCAGGTCACCACTTGACCACCTGTTCGGCAGGCCGGGTTCACGGACCAGAGGTCGTGCCATGGATACAAAGTCTGCGGAGCCTGATTCAATAATCCTCTCTGCCGTTTCAGGACTGCGGACGCCACCCACAAGGATGAGAGGGATATTCAGTATAGGCCTCAGTTTTTCGGCATAGGGAAGAAAGTATGCTTCGTGAAACGGCAAGAAGAGCTTCTCTGCACCGAGGACGAACTTGAAGTACATTTTTGTTAAAATGCTGCGGTCCCGTGCGATGATATCGGCAAAACTGTCTCCCCGCATCATACCAAGCGCCATCTCATTAATCCCGCCGCTGATTTCGACCGCATCAAGTCCGAGTTCAGCGAGACGCCTGGCTGCGGGAAAACTGTCGCTGGGCGTTGTTCCGAAGGGAACAAGGTCACTGATGTTCAGCTTGTAAAAAACTCCAAAATCCGCTCCGACGGCCTTCCGCACAGCATTATAGACTTCTGCAAGGAAACGAAACCTGCGCTCAAAATCGCCGCCCCACTCATCCCGCCTGCGATTTGTCAAGGGCGACAGAAAGCTCGAGATGAGATACCCGTGTGCGCCGTGAATCTGGACCGCGTCAAAGCCTGCCTCTTTAACGCGGGCAGCGGCATCTCCGAAGTCCTGTATCGTCCGGAGGATTTCCGCCTCAGTCATCCGCCTGGGCATGGTGAAATAAACGAGATCAGGGGTCGCTGAAGGAGCCACAGATTTGCGGCCTCCCAGTGCCCGGGCCTTTATCTGTCTGCCGCCGTGTGCGATCTGCATGGCGATCGTGCCACCCAGTTCATGCACCCCATCGGTGATCCTGCGCCATTCCGGGACTGCCCTGTCTATATGAATTCCGCTCTGCAACGGAAAGGACTGGCCGGTTTTGTTCACATAGGCATAGCCGGTGATGATCAGACCTGTGCCTCCCTGGGCCAAACGCCCATAGAACAGCCGGGTCTCATCAGTGGGCAGCCCTTCCAGCGTTGCCATGTTCTCAAGAGTGGCAGACTTGATGACGCGGTTTTTCAAGGCGATTCCCTTGAGAGTAAAAGGGGTGAACAGTTTCAATGTGTTATCTCCTCTCCTTTGTGCGGGTAGCTGGCCCTCATGATGACCGAAGAGTGAACGCGCGCGTGAAATAAAAAGACACGACGCTTGCATCAGAAATGGTCTTACCGAAAATTATCCCCCTTAATCGCATTCTATAACAAGGACAGGCGGTATGCAAGAACTCTCTTTCTCCATGACTTTTTTACAGGTCTCTGGTAAACTTTCATGAAAATACAAACAGGGATCAGGGGACCCAGGATTCAAGTGTTTGACTTTGCAAGAAATGCCTAAGCCCAAGGCCTTTATTCCTCAATCACCCGACCCCTCGAATCCTTGCAGCCTTATATCGAATATGATATACAACGATACAATTAATTACCTCTACCGCCTTCAGAAACACGGCATCAAGCTGGGGCTGGATAATACCAATAGGCTTTTGTCCCTCCTTGGCAATCCCCAGAACTCCTTTCGAGCGATCCACATCGCCGGCACCAATGGCAAGGGCTCCACTTCTGCCATGATAGCGTCTGTTTTGAAGACCGCCGGCTATAAGGTGGGCCTTTTCACGTTCTCCGCATCTCGTCAGCTTCACAGAGAGAATAAGGGTGGACAATGTCGAGATAGAAGAGGAAGAGGTCGTGGAGCTGACGAAGGAAATAAGAGAGGTCATTGAAAGCGACCAGGGATCAGCGGCCGCCGATCAGCGGTCTTTTCTTCCCACGTTCTTCGAGTTCGTCACCGCGATGGGATTTCTTTACTTCAAGAGAAAGGGGGTTGAATGGGGAGTGGTCGAGACAGGCATGGGGGGAAGGCTTGATGCCACGAACGTCCTTGTCCCTGAAGTGACCGTGGTAACAAACATCAGTTACGATCACAGGGAGTTCCTTGGCGAGACGTTGAAAGAGATCGCCGGAGAAAAGGCAGGGATAATAAAGAAGGGCATTCCTGTGGTCTCTTCAGCCCAGGAGCCTGGCGCCATGGAAGCGGTCAGCGGGAAGGCTGCAGAGCAGGGGACCGAACTTTTTGTCTATGGGGAAGACTTTATCTCACGCCCGAAGCACATGGATATGTATGGCATCACCTTTGACTATGAAGGGAAGGAAAGGATGGCAGACCTTTATGTGCCTCTTTGTGGAATGCATCAACTGGAGAACGCATCAGTCGCCGTAAAGGCCTTGGAACTCTTGAGAGAAAAAGAATCTGTTCCGCCTCACTGTGTCAGGGAAGGGCTGGCTCGTACGAGATGGCAGGGGAGGCTGGAGCTCATCAGGAACGAGGAGTGCAACTACGACTTTCTCATCGATGGCGCTCATAACCCCAATGCATCAAGGGCCCTTGCCGTCTCCCTGGAACGGTATTTTATTTCTCCCTATCAAACGATCATTCTCATTCTTGGAATAATGGCTGACAAAGATGCGGAAGGGATAATGAAGCCCCTTTTGCCCCTTGCATCAGAGATAATCTTTACCGCTCCTGCTTATGAAAGGGCTGCCCCTCCTCAAAAGCTCTCTGAATATGCGGGGAGTCTCGGGTTTCGATCGAGAATCGCGGAGCCGGTGAAGGCCTCTATCGAGCTTGCGAAAGGAATGGCGGGAGAAAGCACCGGGAAGGCCCTTATCGTTATTACCGGTTCCTTTTATACTGTCGGCGAAGCAAAATTGCATCTTGGAGAAGAATGTCATTCGCCTTCCCTGGCGAGGCTGAGATGACCACAAGAATAACGTTCAACGTTGTGGTTTTTGCTCTCTGCTCTCTGTTCTTTGCTCTTTGCCTCCACTTCCTGGCTACTCCCTCTTTTGGAGCCGAGAGCACGACGATCGATTCAGACAGCCTTGACTACGACGGTGAGACATCTACCTACACCGCAAAGGGCCACGTGAAGATCAGGAAGGGTACGACAACGGTCGATGCCGATGAAATGATATATAACGACGAGACCTCAGAACTCAATGCTGAGGGCAATGTCGTCTATGGGGACTCTGATGTGAGGATCAAGGCGAAGAAGGCTGATTTGAACCTTGAAGACAAAACCGGGACACTTTACGAAGCAGAGGTTTTTTCGAAGAAGGACAATTTTCATGTCAATGGTGTCGAAATTGAGAAGACAGGGGAAAAGCAATACAAGCTGAGAAACGCATCATTCACCACCTGCGACGCACCCTTGCCTGCCTGGTGCTTCAGGGGCTCCGATGTCGATCTTATTATGGGTGACAGGCTGAAGGCCAGGAATGTGACATTCGATATAAAAGGTCAGCCGGTATTTTATTCCCCCTATATCTCGGCCGGCCTGGGCAAAGAAAGAAAGACGGGTTTCTTGATCCCCACTGCAGGGTTTGTGAAAGGGAAGGGCATTCACTATGAGCAGCCTTTTTTCTGGGCCATCTCTGACACCAAAGATGCCACCCTGATCTTTGATACTTTCACCAAGAGGGGTGTGGGTGAGGGACTTGAATACCGTTTTGTTGAGCCTGATGGCTCCAAGGGCACCCTCTGGACGTATCACCTCAGGGATAACGAACTGAGCAAGGATTTCTGGGATATCAGAGGGACTTATGACAGGGACCGTGACGCCAGGATCACCGCTTATCTTGACATCAACTATATAAACTCAAGTCAGTTCTACCAGGAATACGACCCCTTTCTTATGAGCAGGGGCAAGAAGTTCATGGACCCGGCATCGTATCTGACCGTCAGTACAGGGAGATTCCTCGAATCCACGGGAGAGCTTTCCACGAGGTTTGACAACTCAAGACTTTTTCTGGCGTCCCAGTACCTCGTGGATCTGAAAGTGGGGGTAGACCAATCTACCATTGTGCAAATGCTCCCTGAATTGGGATATTTCATAAACCCCCGGAATGTAGGTCCGGTGGTTTTCTCCTTCTCTTCAACCCTTTCGAACTTCTGGAGGGAGAACGGCACTTTGGGACAGAGGCTTGATCTCTACCCGAGGTTCTCCTATGCTTTCGGAAGTGATCTTATTGTCAATCAGTCACTCGGGCTGCGGGGAACCGCATATTCCCTGTCGGATAGTGGTGACTTTGGCAGATCACCACACAGGGAAAGCCTTGACTATACTGTTTCGGCCCAGACAAGGCTGACGAGAAGATACGATTCGTTCATACATATCCTGGAACCCTCTCTGGGGTATACGTTCATTCCTGACGCTGAATCGAACCTGCCCCTCATCGACTCCACCGAGCTTTACACAAAAACCTCGACGATCTCGGCTTCTCTCCTGAACAGGTTCCTAGACAGCCAGGGAGAGTTCTTGACCGTAAGGATAACCCAGCCCTTTGATTCATACCAGGGAGATCGTCCCTTCCTTCCCCTGAAGATGCAGGCGGCTCTCCACAGACCCGTGGCTCTCCGGGGAGAGGTATCCTACGATGTGAACACAGGGAGGGTTGAGGCGGTCAATTCAGACGTCTCTTTCACTTTGCCTTCCCAAATGACCCTCAACCTGGGGGAAAGGTACAACAGGACCGGGGATATACTCTTTTATACGGTGGGGATGAATTACTCTTTCTCGAAAGAAATATCGGCACAGACAAATTTCTGGTATGATGCGAAGAGCGGCGACCTCAACGATCTTATGGCAAAAGTGACATACCAGAAGCAGTGCTGGGGTGTGAGCATGGTCTTCACCAAGAGGCCGCAAGACTACAGCATATCCGTGCTTTTTGACCTCCTCGGCCTCGGCACAATAAAACTATGATTTTGACTGGAGCTCGCTGATCAGACTCTCCACTTTCTGCACCGTCTCGGGAATAAACGTCCTGTCAGCTTCTATGAGGAGCTCCGGGTTCAGGGGCTCTTCGTAGGGTGCAGAGATGCCGGGAACAGGCCATCCGGCCTCTCCTTTCTTATAGATGTCCCTGGGTGCCCCGTGGGTCTGAAGGCGTTCCCTTTCCCTCAGCATGCAGAGCTCGACGGGACACTTCAGGTAGACCTCTCCATATTTTGGAATGTGCTGCCTTGCCAGAGCCCTCCACTTTCTGAGATTCCCCGTGGCGTCGATCATCACGTTGTGGCCGTTTTCTACCAGAGCGGAGGCAGTGTATACAAGACACCGGTACACGATATCCCTTTCTTCTTCAGAATAGGTCGGTTCGGGGGTAACGATCTTTCTGATATCGTCCATTCGGAGAACGATAAAATCCGGATGGCGCCTTTTTATCTCTTCCGCAATGGTGCTCTTCCCGCTTCCCGGCATGCCGGTCAACCAGATTGCAAGAGGAATCATACTTGAAGTTTATCACAAGAAAGGGGATGTTGTGGGAGTGGGATCCGCCCGAACCGAGGCAAGGTACAAGAGCAGCTTCAGATCGTTGAAAGACTCAGAGCAATATCTGGTTTTCCTTAGACCTTGACTCGCCGACGCTGGTCACGTAGATCGCGGGCTGGCCGACCACCGGACATTTTGTCTCGCATATGCCGCACCCGATGCAGAGCTCAAGATCAACCCTGGGCTGTTTCACGACCTTCTCTTTCCCCCTCCTGTCCTTTACCTTCGCCTCCTCAAACCATATGGCCTTCTTCGGGGTGGGACAAACCTCTTCACATACTATACACGGCGTTGCATGGGCGTAAGGCAGGCATCTCCCCTTGTCGATCATCGCCAGTCCTATCTTCACCTTTGTCTTGTCCTTTAGCTCAAGCTTTTTGATAGCGCCTGTGGGGCAGACCTGGCCGCAGAGGGTGCAGCGGTACTCGCAGTATCCCATCCTCGGAACGAGCACGGGCGACCATATCCCTTCAATGCCCGCTTCAAGGAGCGTCGGCTGAAGTCCGTTGGTAATACATACCTTCATGCACTCACCGCATTTGACGCATCTCCTGAGGAATGCGTTCTCTTCGAGGGAGCCCGGCGGCCTTATTAATTGCGGGTTCGAAAAGCCCGGTTTGGAAAGGGGGACAGATTTCAGAAGGGGAACGGCAATGATTCCTGAGAGAGCAGCGGTGATGACCCTCCTTCGCCCCAGATCCATAGATGCGGCGGCTTTCTTCTGAGAAAATCCGAAACTCACAGCATTCTGGGGACAGACGTCATCACAGTTCCAACAATAGAGACATTCGGTGTCTCTCCATTCCCCTTTCCTGTCAGGCGATGCCTTTCCCTGACAGACCGGGGCACACGCCCCGCATGAGGTGCACCCTTCGCTCACTGACCTCTTCAAGAGAGAGAATCTCGAAAGAATACCGAGAAGGGCCCCAAGGGGACAGAGATATCTGCACCAGAAACGCCTTTCCACAAGGTTCAGCGCCAGGATACCAAAAAAGAGGATCCCGATGAATATGCTCTGCCTGTAAAAGGGCTGCTGGAAGGAGAGGACGCTCTTTTTCAGTAAGGCGTAGAGGGATTCTGAAACGTCCACGACACCCCGGATATTGAGGTCGTAAAGGGAGTCAAAGAAAGCCCTGACGCCGTAATTAAAGAGCGGAGATACACTAACCGAGAA
The DNA here is from genome assembly GCA_963699545.1 of Nitrospirota bacterium. Lineage (GTDB taxonomy): Bacteria > Nitrospirota > Thermodesulfovibrionia > Thermodesulfovibrionales > UBA9159 > JAMCQB01. The sequence continues at coordinate 550,374 of CAVOUE010000003.1, forward strand.
TGACCGGATGAGCAGGGACAGGGGATCCATTATGCCCACCAGTTGGAGCGTAAAGAGAGAGGACAAGAGGATGAATATCAGCACATAATACTTTGCCCTGTACCAGTTTTCGCTCATCCCGGCAAGGCGCACTTTTTTCAGCGCGCCGATCATATTATGGAGAGTGCCCAGGGGACAAGCCCATCCGCAAAATACCCTTCCCAGAAGCACCGTGGCAATAACAAGGGCGATGGAGAGATAAAAAGCCTTTGCAGCGGCATGGGCGGAAAGGATAGTCGTGCTTAAGATGAGAGGATCAAAATCCAGGAATATCTTGACCGGATAACCGAGCGCATCATTTCCCTTTGACTCTGTCTGTACAAAGAGAAAAAGGAATATAAGTAAGAATATCCCCTGTGAAATCCTTCTAAAATTCTTCAGTGAGTACTTCAGACGTTTATCTTCCTGACCTTCAGTTTCGTGAGGTCCATGACACCGAGACCCATTTTGTCACCTGTCTTCACAAACCCGAGGTCGCTCCCCTTCATCCCGAAAAGGGTGGCGCCGTATGAGTCCACCGCCACCTGATCGATCCCGACGACCACGGTGTCCGTCTTCTTTACGTCCTTCAGGTCCCCGCCCTGGGGGCCATTGGCAGTGAGGATCCGGACTGCATCAAGGACAGTGAGAGTGGGCTTGATGACCAAGCTGAGGTCAACAAGGCTTTCATTCAGCCGCTGGTGGATGCTGTTCCTTCTTCCTCCCATTATCCCCATCCAGTTCTTCATCGCCATGGTGAGGATGGAGAGGCTGTGATGTTTTGCGATGGGGATGTTGATAACCTTGTCTGCTTCGAATATCTCGGCATACAGGGGCCATGTCTTAAGGGCCTCTCCATTGATCTTTATCTCCTTGAATTTTCTTTCGTCGACATAACTGACCTCTGCACCCAAAGCAGATGCTGCCGGCGCAATGCCGCTCTGAACGTAACACCGCCTGGGGTCGTTCACCGGCCGGTCAAATACCTTTACCTTCTTGGCCCCTGCCTCGAAGCAGAGCTTTACTACCGTTGCCACTACGTCAGGGTTGGTATTGGCTGCCTGCTCCGGAAGCCTGTCCCACCCCATGTTCGGTTTTATCACCACCACGTCGCCCCTGGAGATGAATCGCTTCATGCCTCCCATGACGTCAATGGCAGCCCTGGTGATCATTGCAGGAGAAGGGCCATGAGCCACCGCCAGGTCGATCTTCTCATAAGCCTCTGCAAAAGGAATAAGCCCGTCCATTCGTGTAACCGAAAGCCCGAGACCGCTCATTGCGGCCAGTTTCAAGAACTCTCTCCGGTCCATATCGATCCTTTTCCTTCACTGTTCCGGATGATCTGCCGGGACGTATTCGGTAATTTCCCCGATAATAAGTACCGCAGCATCCGTAAAGTGCACAGATTCCCCTTCTTGTATATTAAGAGATAAAAGGGGACACTTGTCAATCCAGGCTGTGGCGGATGCTTTCTCTCTCCCGGGATATCGTGAAAAAATGTGCTTGTGGGACGCCGCCCCTTTATCCGTTCATGGACCAGCATCATTGGCTAGGTGAAGCGGGAGTGTCTGAAAATCTGGTAAAATAATAGAAAGATGAAAAGCGGGGGATACGGTTGAAGAATGAGCAGGGATGGGTCAAAGACAGAGGGAGATGTTGAGGTAAGGACGAGGCGGGAAGTGAAGAGCCCTGCACTATACAGGGTTCTTCTCCTGAACGATGACTATACCTCCATGGATTTTGTGGTCCGGGTTCTGGAGATCGTTTTTCACAAGCCGCCTGCAGAGGCAACACAGATCATGCTCAATGTCCATAAAAAGGGCGCCGGGGTGTGCGGGGTGTATACCCGGGACATTGCAGAGACCAAGGTTTCAACGGTGCATGAGCTTGCCCGCGGGAAGGGATTCCCCCTCATGTGCATCATGGAGAAAGAATGATCGGTAAGGAACTGGAATTAACATTGGAGGCCACGGTGCGGGATGCAAGGGCGCGCAACCACGAGTATCTCACGGTGGAACATATTCTCTTCGCTGTTGTCCACGACGAACTGGGCGTGGAGATCATTACCCGTTGTGGGGGAAGTGTCTCACAAGTCAAGTCTTCCCTCGAGGGAATTTTTTGTGCGGAACATTCCGACGGTGAATACTGATCCGGCCACATACCCGCAGCCGACCATCGGCTTTCATCGCGTCCTTCAGAGAGCCCTGAACCACGTGCAGTCGGCGGAGAAGGAGGAGGCGGATGCCGGAGATGTTCTTGCGGCCATCTTTTATGAGGAAGATTCCCATGCCGTGCATGCGCTCCGTGCACAAGGGATCACGCGACTGGATGTCTTGAATTATATCGCTCACGGGATGACAAAGAAACCTGACGAAGGCGGGGCGGAAGAACAGGATGAGAGGCAAGCCTTTCATCCTGACGGGGAAGAGAAACCGATGGATGATCCCCTGAAGATTTTTGCCGTGGATTTGACGGAGAAGGCGGCACAGGGTGGGATCGATCCTCTGGTGGGCCGGGAAGGAGAGTTGAAGAGGACCACCCAGGTGCTGAGCAGAAGGAGAAAGAACAATATTGTATTTGTCGGAGAACCGGGAGTGGGGAAGACCGCTGTTGTGGAGGGGTTGGCCTTAAGGATCCATGGGGGCCTTGTCCCAGACGTGCTGAGAGGGACCAGGATTTTTGCGCTCGATATGGGCGGGCTGCTGGCGGGGACCAAGTATAGAGGGGACTTTGAAGCTCGCCTGAAGTCAACGATAAAGGGCATCGAAAAGATCCCCGGAGCCATTCTCTTCATCGATGAAATTCACACCATTGTGGGAGCGGGTGCGACCAGCGGCGGCTCGCTTGACGCGTCCAATATCTTAAAGCCTGCACTTATTTCGGGAAGGTTGAGATGTATCGGTGCTACGACGTACGAGGAGTATAAGAATTATTTTGAAAAGGACAGGGCTCTTTCGCGCCGTTTTCAGAAGATAGAGATCCGGGAGCCCGGCATGGAAGAGACCATCTCTATCCTGAAAGGGTTGAAGCAATATTATGAAGACTTCCACAGGGTGAGATACACTGACGCCGCCTTGAGGTCTGCGGCAGAGCTCTCCGCAAAATATATCAACGACAAGTATCTACCGGATAAGGCCATCGATGTTGTTGACGAGGCGGGGGCATCATTGAAACTCTCTTCCTCCTACACGAGAAAGAAGGTGATCGGTCCGCGAGAGATCGAAAAGGTGGTCGCGCGGATGGCAAATATCCCATCAAGGACCATCTCCACGTCTGACATGGACAAGCTCAGGGCTCTTGAAGATGAACTGAAACGTGTAGTCTTCGGCCAGGACGACGCCATCATCTCACTGGTCTCGTCCATCAAGAGGGCACGATCCGGACTCGGACTTCCGGACAGGCCCATAGGCTCTTTCCTTTTTACCGGACCCACAGGGGTGGGAAAGACCGAGATATCAAAGCAGATGGCTGCTGTTCTCGGTATCCAGTTCACCCGCTTTGATATGAGCGAGTACATGGAGAAACACGCTGTTGCACGATTAATAGGGGCGCCGCCCGGGTATGTAGGCTTTGATCAGGGGGGATTATTGACCGATGCTATCCGGAAACATCCGTACAGCATCCTCCTGTTGGACGAGATCGAGAAGGCACATCCTGATATCTTCAGCATTCTCCTTCAGGTGATGGATTATGCCACCCTCACCGACAATAGCGGGAGGAAGGCGGATTTCCGCAATGTGATCCTTGTCATGACCTCCAATGCCGCTTCACAGGAGATGGACAGGGATGTCATCGGGTTCGGGGACAGGAGCATGGATGTCCATGCAAAGGGGAAAACGGAGATTAACAAGCTGTTCAGCCCTGAGTTCAGGAACCGCCTCGATGCCGTTATCACCTTCAGGCCGTTGACCCCGGAGATCGTCAAGAAGATAGTGGACAAGTTCGTTATAGAACTGGAAAGTCAGCTTCACGGGAAAAAAGTCAGGATGGTCATCTCCGGTGATGCAAGGAACTGGCTTGCGGGGAAGGGGTTCGATCCCCGCTATGGAGCGCGGCCTCTGGGAAGGCTCATCCAGACTGAGATTAAGGATGTGTTGTCAGAGGAGATCCTTTTCGGGAAGCTCGCGAAGGGCGGCCAGGTCCGTATCGATCTGGAGATCGATCACTTAAAGTTCGAGTATGGTGATTGAGTCCTGTTGTTGCATCTTTCCGATGACTGCGGCCAATGACTTCGCGACTGAATGACCGGTCTATGCCTGTCTACAGACTGACGGATGAAATCATTTTCCCTCCTCCTGAATATGCCGATGAGGACGGCCTTCTGGCAGTGGGAGGGGATCTCAGTGAAGAACGTCTCCTGCGTGCCTATGCCATGGGCATCTTCCCGTGGTATTCAGAGGATTCCCCGATCCTGTGGTGGTCTCCTGATCCCCGCCTTATTCTCATTCCGCAGGAGGTGAGGGTATCGAGAAGTCTGAGGCAGACCATCAAGAAAGGGACGTATGAGGTGACAATGGACAGGGCCTTTGACCGGGTCGTGAGAAGCTGCGCTGAAGTGCACAGGAAAGACGACGGAAGGACATGGATCACTCAGGATATGTTTGACGCTTATCGCAGGCTCCATGGTTCAGGGGTTGCCCATTCAGTGGAAAGTTGGTACAAGGGAGAACTGGCGGGAGGGCTTTACGGGGTTGCCCTGGGAGGAGCATTTTTCGGGGAGTCCATGTTCGCAAGGAGGACCGATGCGTCAAAGGTTGCCTTTGTGAACCTCGTCCAGCATATCACTCAATGGGGTTTCGAGCTCATTGACTGCCAGGTCACCACGAAACACCTTGTGAGTTTAGGCGCAACAAATGTCCCACGGACAAAATTTCTTGAGCTGCTCAAGCATGCGTTACGAAGGCCGACCCGGCGAGGTATTTGGAAGATCCCTCCCTCTGCCCACTGACTGAGTGAGAGAGAGGAGGGGGAAGAGATTCCTCAAAAACTTTTCGCTGCATTGAACGGCTTCACGCAGTGATGAACCCGTTCAACCACATGCTCTTTGCAGGATATTTCAGTTTCTTGATAGCCTTGACCTCAATCTGTCTGATCCGCTCCCGCGTGACATCAAACTCCTCTCCGAGCTCTTCGAGGGTGTGGGGGGCATCTTCTCCTATTCCATACCTTAAGCGTATGATCCTCTGCTCCTTGGGACTGAGAGTGCAAAGAATCTGCTCAATGTGATGTTTGAGGTCGTCGTTCATGACGATATCGATGGGGGAAAGGGTTGTCCTGTCCTCGATAAAGTCCCTCAGGTGGATTTCCTCATCCTCACCTGCAGGTGCTTCCAGGGACAAAGGTTCCTTTGATATTCTCAGGATAGCCCTGACCTTCTCCTCGGGGATATTCACCCGAACAGCAATCTCTTCTGAGCACGGCTCATATCCCAGCTCCTGCAAAAGCTCCCGTGAAGCTTTGACGATACGACTCCTCAGATCAATCAAGTGCACCGGGATCCGGATGGTCCGCGACTGATCGGCAAGGGCCCTGGTAATGGACTGCCTGATCCACCACGTGGCATAGGTGCTGAACTTGTATCCTCTCCGGTACTCGAACTTGTCCACAGCCCTCATCAGCCCGATGTTCCCCTCCTGGATGAGGTCAGGGAAACTGAGCCCCTTCCCGATATACCGCTTCGCGATGCTGATCACAAGCCTGAGATTGGCCTCGATCATCCCGCTTTTTGCAGCAGACATCTCTGTTTCTGCCTCTGAAAGGATCCCCATGACCTTCTTCATTTCGGCATAGCGGACGCCGACGGAGCGCTCGTAGTTCTTTATTTCAGCCATGGAGTTGCGGTATGACTTCATCGCTTCAATCCGGTTCGCATCGGCGATTCTCGATTTCCCCCTAGCTCTCCCCATGACTTTCTCCGACGCTTTCTTTGGGAACGATTTTGCCGATCTCTGCCGACGCCCGCCGACGCTCCAGCCAAGGTCCAAAAGTGTTTTCTCAATACCTCTCATCTTCCGCAGAACATCTTCAATACGGTGCACGGTCTTCGCCAGTTCATCTGAAAATGTGTAAAGGACATCCTCTTTCAGACGTAAGGCCTTCACTCCTTCCAGGATCTTTTCTGTGTTGTTTTCGAGAAACCTGGTCGCCCGGGGGGCTGAGAACTTAAGAGCAGCGGCATTGTTCAGGAAAATTCTCTGCTTTTCCGGTCTGTCACCGTTCTTGCCGGCCTTTACCCCGGAAGAGCGGCCGCTTCCCGGTTGTTTTCCGGATAATTTCTTAAGGTAAGCGACCCTCCGGCGATAAAGGGACCTGATACGCCCGATGAACAACAAAAATCTCCTTTTCTCATCTTCGGGGGTCTCTTCAGAGTCGCTCTCGGTCCGCGCAAACTCAGAAAGTGACGCCCCTCCGGCCCTGATCAGATTACCGTAACTGATCAGTTCCTCCAGTGCAAAGGGGAGAGCAAGGAGAGCCTTTGTGACCTTTTCTCTTCCCTTCTCGATCCGCCGCGCAAGTTCGACTTCGTCGTCTTTCTTTAGCAGAGGGAAGCCGCCCATCTCTTTGAGATACATTTTGACAGGATCATACTCGTCGCTGACAAAAGAGGGTTTTTCGCCTTCTCCCTGACCCTCCTCATGCAGACCGTTGCCTTCCTCCCAACGAAGCGCGGTATCCTCTGCGATGACCTCGTTGAAAGCCCCGGGGTGATCGCCGTCAGCATACTCTCCAAGATACTGAAAATTCTCTATCCTCTGACTCACCGTGTCATATACATCCATTGGCCGTTCCCCTTTCTTTAAAAGAGAATTGTTCTCACCATAATTGTCGTAACAAGCGCATTTTTTACGAGGAAGAGTTGCTCAATGGATTAACTTTAGAGCAATTGAAAGAAAAGAGAAATCAGCGGAAGACTGATTTTCTTGTAAGAAAATACTTTTCCCCCTGTAAGTGTTTGTCCTACAACATCACTGGGAGGTGGCGAAACCTTGTGAGGCGGAACTCCATAGGATCTAATCTACCAATTTGTTCTGAATTGCGTAGTGGGTTAATTCAGCATTGTTCTTCATGTTCATCTTTTCAAGGATGCGAGCCCTATAGGTGCTGATGGTCTTGGCGCTCAGCGTCAGCTTCTCCGCGATCTCCCCCACGGTTTTTCCCGAAGCGATCATGCACAATACCTGGTATTCACGGTCTGAAAGCATTTCGTGAGCAGGCTTTGAGGCATCAACTTCAAGGTCAACAGCCAATTTCTCAGCCAGCGAGGGACTGACATACTTCTTCCCCTGCGCAACTTTGCGCAGTGCCACTACCAGTTCATCCGGTGCACTCTCCTTTGTCAAATAGCCTGAAGCACCAGCCCGCAAAACCCGGACCGCATATTGCTCCTCGGGGTACATGCTTAAGACAAGGACAGGGAGTTTGGGGTTTTCCGTTTTCAGTTCTCTCAGGATATCGAGGCCGCTCTTGCCGGGCATGGAGATATCGAGCAAGAGGACGTCATACTGGCTTTGTTTCACCTTTTCCATCACTTCAAAGCCGTTGCTCGCTTCCCCTGTTACGACCATGTCCTGGGTCTCTGCCAGGATCTGCTTCAACCCCTTACGGACAATGGTGTGATCATCGGCAATCAGAATATTTATCATACCCACACTATACTATACGGGAATAATAAAAGTGGAACATCGGGGAAATCCTGATAATTTTGTCAGTTCCTGTCCTACAAGCTCTTCCCATCACTATAGGCTGTTCTTTCGATGGGAATCGTTATAACCAGGGAAGTGCCTTTGTTCCGTGCCCCTGTTATTCTGACCTCACCGCCAAAGAAATGGACCCTTTCCCGTATCCCGATGAGCCCGAAGGACTTGGGGTCGGTGAGCTGCTTTTCGGTGAGCCCTTTCCCGTTGTCCTCCACGCTTAAGAGGATACTCACCGTGTTTTTCTTCCAGGGATACCTTCACTTGTGTTGCCCCGGCATGGCGAATCACATTGGTCAGCGCTTCCTGAAGGATGCGGAAAACGGCGGTAGAAATTCCCCTGTCCAAAATGATATCGTCAGGACGGAACGTAACCCGGCATTCGATGCCGGTCCTCTTCTGGAACTCCTCCGCCTGCCATTCGATGGCCGCGACGAGACCGAGGTCGTCCAGAACCACGGGCCGCAAGTCCGAGGAGATCCTCTTCACCGTGCGGATAGTGGCATCTATGAGTTTTATCATCGCTTTTGTTTTTTCCGAAAGGGGTTCGTACTCCTTATATTTGTTTCGGAGCCACGATATGTCCATCTTCAGGGCGGTCAATGATTGGCCCAGTTCATCATGGATCTCACGGGCAATGCTTGTCCTCTCCCGCTCTCTCACCGTATTCAGGTGTGCGGAAAGATTGCGCAGCTGTTCCCGGGAAGACCTCAGGCGTTCTTCCACAAGCTTGCGCTCGGTGATATCCTGGACCGTTCCTACCATTCGGACCGGCTCACCGGCATCATTGAATGTCACTTCCCCCTGTTCGTGTACTATTTTCACTCTTCCATTCTGCAGAACAATACGGTGCTCAATGCCGTATGGTCTTGTCCCCTGCAATGCCTCATTGATGGCTTTCTTTACCCCCTCCCTGTCGTCCGGGTGGACATAGTTTAAAAAGGCGACATAGGTTGTTCCGAACTGTTCAGGGTCGGTTCCGAAAATCTGATAGATTTCATCTGACCAGTGCAGATCGTTTGTCAGTATATCCCACTCCCAGTTTCCCAGGCTCGCGATCCTCTGTGCCTCTGAAAGGCGCTTTTCACTCCTCTGAAGCGCTTCATAATTTCTCCTGAGTTCGTCTTCGATGGAAAACCTGTAGAGGGCTTCTCCGATGAGAGGGGATATCAATTCAATGAACTCTACGATCTTCAGGGAGACCATCCCCGCCTTCTCATCCGCAAGATGGACGGCGCCCAGTATGCTTCCACGGTACCGCACGGGAATAACGGCAACAGAAGTAAACCCGTTGCGGACACATACGTGGCGGTACCTTTCCTTGTCCCTTCCCGCCAGCGATTCCATAAATTTCGATGTGTTATTGGAATAAAATGAACCGTATGGTGTCATTGCGGACATCTCCTGAAGATCAGGCGTTGCTTTGATAACCCGGATACAGACGCACTGGTTTTCTTCTGTGGAGAGACAGTTCTCCAGCTCCCAGAACTCCTCACTAAACCCGGCGTACGACTCATACGGTATTTGTTCATGTGCGTCCTTGACCCTGATGCCGGTGCAGCGGCACCCGCTCCATGTGCGGATAAGATCCACTACCGCGTCCAGATATTCTTTCCGGGACAGCGACCGTGAGAACAACCTCAGGAGTTCATTGTTCGCTGTGATACGCTTCTCCGCTGCCTTGCGCTCGGTAATTTCAGCCTGCAATTCCTTGTTGGTTGCTGCAAGTTCCGCGGTTCTCTCCAGAACGTGGATCTCCAGTTCGTCGAGCGCCTTCTTCAGCGCTTCTTCTGCCTGTTTGCGCTGGGTGATGTCAATATGATAAATACGGATAAGGTTGCTTTCTCGGACGTGATGAGTGGCCTGTTCATACCAGGTCTCATCGATCTTGATCTCGCGAACATGCGAATTCCTCTGATTGTTTTTAAATGGAGCAAGCAGTGTTTCAAAGTTCTGAAGCAGAGAATGCTGAATCCCGAGTTTTGCCAGGTCGGGAAACGTCTCCCTCGCAGAGGGGTTCGCATAGAGAACTTCTCCTGCAAGGTCCACTTCGATAATGGCATTCGGATTCAGTTCGGGGAAGGAAGCAAGCTTACGATGCTCCTGTTCCGTGACCTTGCGACCGGTCACCGTCTTGTTGGATGTCAGGGGCGTCAGTGGGGCCTTCGCTCTAGCGGTTTTCGCTCTTTTTCTTGCCGGGTCCTTCTGATCGCTCATGGCTTGAAGATCCCCTTTCTGTGAATCTGGTTCCGGCACAAGACGGTGAAATCCGTGCCCGGTTGCTCACCGCATCTCCCATGGCAGCGATGATCGCCTGGGTTTTTGCTTTCTCCTTCTCACCCTCACAAGGGATGCTGCCCGCAGATACACCCTCCACACTGTTGACGATGAAGCCCCTCTGTTACCGGTGGAATGAAATAGTATATCAAATCGGGCTCCCCGACCACAAATCCCCCGGTCCTGTATGCGACGCCTCAAGTGGAAATGACGGTCCCGCCCGTTTGGAGAGAGGGCTCCTCGGCTGCGACAGAACGGCTTGGCCTTCCTTCGAATGAAGCGTTCCTTAATGTAGTATAATGCTGACGTAGGATACTGTATGACGATTCTCTACGGTGTTGTGGTGCACGGGGGGGTTGGATCTCCCGCCGAATTGTCGGATGGCTGCAAAGCCGCGTGTGAGTCGGTATTCCCCCTCCTTGAAGCCGGAATGTCTGCCCTCGATGCGGCAGTCGAAGCTGTCAGGATTCTTGAAGATGACGGCAGGTTCAATGCGGGAAGCGGATCTGCCCTTCGTCTTGACGGCAGAACCATTGAGATGGATGCAGGCGTTATGGATTCGAAAAACAATATCGGGATGGTGATCTCTGTAAGAGGGGTGAAGAACCCTGTGCTTGTGGCCAGGGCAGTCGTGCATACCCCTCATGTCGCGCTGTCGGGGCTGGGCGCCTCTGCCTTCGCAAGGAAGCAGGGGTTCCCGCCTTTTTATCAGGTTTCGCCCCGTTCCCTGGAGCGATTTAAAAAGATACGGGAATTGATAGAGGAGGGCAAACTGGGTCAAGAGAATCCGCGCTGGCAGGGGTATGATGTGGAATCCCTCTGGAATTTTGAAGATATCTCTTACAGGGACCTCTTCCGCTGCGATACTGTCGGAGCGGTCGCGCTGGACAGGGAAGGGAACACGGCGGTGGCAAATTCCACAGGGGGCGCTTCCCCCATGATGCTGGGGAGAGTGGGGGACAGCCCCCTGACAGGCTGCGGATTCTATGCCGGGCCTGCATGCGCAGTGGCTGCCACCGGCATCGGTGAGGAGATCATAAAGCGGATGCTGACCAAAACGGTGTACGACATCGTCGCCGCCGGTGTGGAGATTAACGATGCCTGCAAGAAGGGAGTTTCTTTGTTTCCTCCCGAAATTGCGGCCGGCCTCATCGGCATATCAAAGAAAGGGTATGCTGTGGAGTCGAACAGGGACATGGCGCATTATGTCATGCTGAAAGAGCGGTAGTCTAAAAGACTTCAAGGGGCATCACGCATTCGCTATCTCAGGTTCCTGAGCAGCGTTTCAAATACCGCGTCCGCTCCCCATAGCGTAGAGTCAATGGGGTGGGTGTTCTTGTTTTTCCTGTACCTGCCATTCAGCCTGGAATATTCAATGAAGGCCCGTGGCGTCAGGTCCCACCCCCTCTTGTTAAGGAGCTGGGCCTTGTCAGCCGGCGTCAGCTTCTCCCATGGCAGGGTGTGCCCCTTGTAACCTACAAGCCTTTCCCACGTTTCCGGATAGGTGTCTTTAAGAAATTCCATGTATCTGTATGAATAGTCCCTTGCCCTTGCCCTGTTTTCATCATTGTGGTCAGGGTCATTCTTTTTCCCGAAGAGTTTTGACATAGAGGTATGCTGTGCATTGGTGATCCCCTTGTGCGTTGCCAGGTCCTGGATTCCATGAAGGACATAGCCGAGAAAGAATAACCCGGAGCGGACATCTTTTCCCGTGCTCCGAACCAGCCTGCGAGAGAGGTCTCTCATCCATCGTACATAGTTTCCTTCTGCCTGTTCTCTGGATTCAATGGTTCTTCCTTCGTTATCGTTGTCTGTCTGGGCGTGGGCGGCAGGGGTGTACCAGTCATAAAAGTCCGGGTCTTGGGAGGCATCGCCAGCCACCTCCACGGCATTGCCGGAAAAACCGGATGCTCTCAGGATATCTCCCGTGATTTCACAGTGGCCTGGCTCCCAGTCACCCGTTATTCGGGAGAGCCAGCCCCCCGAGGGAAGTCGCGTCTTTCTCATATTGACCTTTCTGCCGCGCAGCCTGAGATATTTTTCAAGAGCCAAGGCCTTTGAACCGGCAGTGTTTTCGGGAAAGATCTCCCAGAGATGGTGATGATTAAAGCAGTAATAGGGTTTATATTGGAAGGACTGGCCGGGAATGGTGAGCTTATCCGCCTCAGGCATTCGGGAGGGTACAGTGTCGAGTGTGCTTTCGAGGATGCACCATTGTCCTGACTCGTTCTTGTATGCGGGCCAACAGTGGCCCCCCAGGGATCTGCCGTTTTCGTCGAACACTTCGCCCAGGACCACGCGGACACAGAAAGGACTTATTCCGCATGTGATGAGGAGGCTTGCAAGGAGCAAACTCGCGTCCTGACAGTCTCCCCTTTCTCAGGGCACAGACTTCAGGGGGAAAGAGCCAGAAGTCTTCTTCCCCCCGCTTCTCGCTATCATGTACGTAGCTCACATTCCGCGCGATGAAATCCCAGAGGATCATTGCCCGCTTGTCAAAATCACCCGGTCCTCTGCTTGTGGGCAGTCCTTTCTCGTTCACAAGTCTTCTGACGATCCCTTTCAAAATATTGTTGTCCTCAAAGGAGATCCACTCCCTGATATCAGTCTTGATCTGCGTGTCAGGACTCCCGATAACAAACCGCTTGTCCTCAGTGATGGTGTCCTGGATTATCAGGTCTCCTTCCCAGCGATAGGAGAGTGTATTTACTCTTTCTCGGATGCTTCCGGGCATCGGGGTCTCCTGCAATGTTTGACGGCAATGAGCAGGGCAACGGCACTGATGGATACGCAGATTGCCTCACTTTTCCTTTTGTGCATGACTGCTCTCCTTAAGGGGGGCGCCGAAGCCGCAAGGACAGATATCGGCGGAGAACTCTGCGGCTCCGGTAACCCGGTTTCCAGGATAGTATCGCAGGAGAGCGCAGTGGCTGGCTATACATTTCTTGCTTTTCTTTCTGCAGATATTGCTGTTTTATAACGTTATAATGACATGTGAAGGTGCAGAAGATGATGATATCAGCGCATGAGGCAAAGGGATAAAGCGAGAAAGAGGTTCTCCATGTGGAGGCGGTGAGGTGAGAGCGTGTATACCGGCGGGCGACCGCGCAAAGAGTCCGTTATGGCGAGAGAGCTTCCCCCGGCTTCAGTGACTGTTGTATCTGATCCAGTCCTTTCCTTGCCTTGGCGTTCTCCGGGTCCAGTCTCAGGGCCTTTTCGAACTGGTGCTGCGCCCTTTTACTGAGTCCCGCTTTGAGGTAGAGGTGACCGAGGTTTGCATAGTGCTCACCGCTGAAAGGCTCCAGTTTGATCGCCTGAAGAAGTGCCTCCTCGGCCTCTTTCAGCCTGTTTGGTATCTTGCTGAGGGAAAGGGAGAGATAGCTCCAAGCCTTCGGGTTTTTCGGAAAATTCCTTGTCACCAACCTGAAAAGTTCAGCTGCTCCCCAGTAGTTTCCCCTCTTGAACTCTTCAACCCCCCTCCTGAACTGTTCCTCTAAAAGGGCGGCATGGGTATCCTCGGACTCTTTTTTTACCGTTCCAAGGGAACGGAAATACTCAGACCTCTTCGCTTCATCCTTCACGGTGTCGTATGCCTTCGTGGCAACATCGAAGATGGCGGCGACCTTACTTTTCAACTCAATGTCGTCTGAATGATGGACCCTGTCAGGATGAAACTCTTTTACCAGCCGGTAATAGTTCCTTTTTATCTCCTCGAGGGGTGAATGCTCATTGATCTGGAGCAGGTCGGCAGGGCTCATATCATGGAGTTTTTCGTGCAATTCGTCCACTTTTTGCTTCAAGGCCTCCTCATCTTGCGCCACGGATTCCAGGATCTCCTCTCCGATGTTGACGGTCCCTTCTTGTGCCTTGCCGGGCATTTCCCTCTCGACGATGAACCCCGTTGACCACAGGACATAGAGGGTCTTCATCACATCAAAGGAATTCACGCGGGATTCCTCTATTAACTGATTAATGCTCCTTTTCCCGTCCACGAGGGAGAGGATGGTTCTGTCAAGGGAGGACAGATCGATCCCCTTAGAAATACCCGCGTGATCTTCATTCAGTCTGAAGACGGTCTTTACATCGGGCATCTCCTTCCGGATGTTCGTTATCGTGCCGATCCGGCTGACCCCTTCGCAGATGAGGTTGTTCATGCTGATCTTCAGGGTAATGACCTCATCAGGGGGGACGGCGTTCTCATTGAATTCGTATTCGCCATCCTCGATCTGGAAGATACTGCAGATGATCTCTTTCACCTGATACTTGACACCCCAGAAAAGGTCCTTTGGTGTTATATACCCAAGGTCTACCAGGATGGCGCCCTGCCGTTTCTTCGAAGTTTTCAGGAACTTCGCAGACGTATCGTACTGCTCCAGGCTGATCTTGCCGGCCTTTACCAGCATCTCCCCCAGCCTGTCATCCTCGAAAGTGGAAGAGGCAAAGATGACGCTGCCGTCCCTCACATAGATGCTCTTTGTGAAACGCGGGGTGGTAACGGCAAGGGTCCCGGTTGCCTTGTCCCTGTTGAGTTCGTTCAGGATCTTCGGTAGGCTGAACTCTTTAAGATTTCCCCTGTGCGGTATGTTCATCAATGAAACCTTCTCACCTCGAACCGATATATTTCGGCGTCTTCATCCTGCCCCATCCCTGCCTTCATCTTTGCGATCCTGATCTGTTCTTCCGCGGTGTCCACCCCCTCAAGGTCAGGCAGGAGGAGTCCTTTCATTCCTCCTTTGACAACGATCACCCCATATTTCCCGGGATCCAGGTCCCGCACGTCATGTATCTTTTCCGGGGGAGAGAGGATATCCACAGAGTATTCCAGGGAAGGGAGCTCATCCTTCCCTACAGGCAAGAAACGGGGATCCTGCGTCGCGGCCGATATGGCATTTCGTATGGTCTCATCAGCCACCGTGCCGTAGCAGGGCATGAAGGTCCCGATACATCCCTTCAGCTGGCCGTGCATTTTCAGGCAGACGAAGACCCCGGCCTTTTCGCTCATCTCCGGGCTGAGGTCTTTCGGTACGGGAAGCGTTTTCCCGTACCGGATATATTCCTCAACCGCTTTCTTTGCCAGTTCAACAACAGGGTGCATTATCTGTCCCTTTCAAGGGCATAATCTGATATTCCCATCAGGGCATCTTTCCCGGGTGAGGGGGGGAAGAGGTTCAGTTCGCTCTTTGCTTCCCTGACCAGTTCGCGCGCAATCCTGTGGGATTTTTCTATGACGCTGTGCGTTTCAAAAAGGAGGAGGATTCTCTTTAGGTCGTGCTCATCCGAGACGCCATTTTTTATGATTTTCTTTGTTTCCGCCGCTTCTTCAGCACCGGCAACGCCGAGGAGGTATATGAGGGGCAGGGTGATCTTGCCTTCTTCGAGGTCCTTCCCGAGCTTTTTCCCAAGTCCTTTTTCGTCGGCCATATAATCGAGGATATCATCCACCATCTGAAACGCCATGCCGATCTTCATTCCGAATCTCGCCAGGGCATCTTCCTTCTCTCCGGAAAGCCCGCCGATGATACCCCCTATTCTGCATGCCGCAGATATGAGGGCGCCGGTCTTTGCAGAGATAATCCGGTAGTATTCTTCTTCCGTTATCTCGGGGTCTGCCACCCTGTTCAACTGGAGGACCTCTCCCTCTGTCATCATGGTGGTTGCCTCTGAAAGGGCCTCCATCACCCTCTGATCCCTCTGGAGCACCGCCAGCCTGAGGGCGTTGGAATAGAGGAAGTCGCCCACAAGGATAACAATCTGATTGCCCCAGAGCTTATGCGCTGTCTGCTTTCCTCGCCTCAATTCGGCGCCATCCACCACATCATCGTGAAGGAGGGACGCAGTATGGATGGCCTCAATGATGCTGGCGAGAACGATCCTGTTCTCGCCCCTGTATCCGGCAAGGTCGGCACTCAGGAGAAGGAAAAGAGGCCTCAGTCTCTTGCCGCCTCCCCCTACGATATGCTCGCCGATCAAGGGCAACAGGGGGGCGTCACTGGAAAATATCTCTTTCAGATTCTTTTCCACCATGGTGAGGTCATGTTTGTACAGGGGGAAAATATCGTGGATTGTCATCGTCTTACAGGAGGAACAAAAGCTTTCCTTCGTGTTCCCTTCCACGTCTTCCTCATTATGTTCTTAATATCGCCGGGGCGAATAATACCCTTCTCAGTAATTATACCAGTAATGTACCGGTGAGGTGTTATATCGAACGCCATGTTCTTCACACTGATGCCTTCAGGAGCGATCCGAACAGAGCCCCATGAACACACGTTGTCCTGCGTCTGCACCCTGCCGTAGATGCAGGTAACCTCTGAGGGATCCCGTTCCTCAATGGGGATCTGATCCCCCGTGGAGATCGAAAGGTCGATACTGCTCAGCGGCGCCGCTACGTAAAAGGGTATGCCGTGTTCCTTGGCAAGCACTGCCACGGCGTAGGTGCCTATCTTGTTCGCCACATCCCCGTTTCTCACTGTCCTGTCGGTTCCCACAATCACAAGGTCTATCTCACCCCTCCTCATCAATGCGCCCGCCGAGTTGTCGGCGATGAGGGTGACCGGGATCCCTTCCTGGACCAGTTCCCATGCGGTGAGCCTTGCACCCTGCAGCACCGGTCTTGTCTCGTCAGCGAAGACCCGGATCTGTTTCCCCTGATCCCTGGCAAAAAGCATGGGCGCTGTGGCGGTACCATATCCCCCGGTGGCGAGGGCACCGGCATTGCAGTGGGTGAGGATAGTGTCACCATCCCGTATGAGTTTTGCGCCGAATCTTCCGATGGCCTTGTTCACCTCGATATCCTCATCCAATATCTTTCCGGCCTCAGCAACAAGCATCTTCTTCAGCGTTGCAACTGACTTCTCCCTGTGGGCGAGGAGGTGTTTCTTGAGGCGGTCTACCGCCCATTTGATGTTCACCGCCGTGGGGCGGGTGGAAAGCATTGCATCGCATATTGGTTCCAGCCTTTCCATGAATTCATCGAAGCCCGCGGCTTTTATATCTTTTGCCCCCAGCGCGATCCCCATGGCGGCAGCGATGCCGATAGCAGGCGCCCCCCGGATCCAGAGCTTTCTGATCCCCTCCGCCACCAGCCGGTAATCGGTGCATTCGATGAACCTCACCTCGGCGGGAAGCCTGCTCTGGTCGAGCATGACGACCTTATTGTTCTTCCACGCTATGGCGCGTACCATTTACCCTTTTCCTCCTAGGGGGATGAGTAAGGTGATAACCAGAAAGGCGGTGAGGCCTATGATCACTATCACCGTTCCCCATGCTATATAATTATAGCTTTTTGGATTCGTATATGCTCCCATGAGGCTCTTGTTGTTTATCAGCGAGAGGGCATAGATGAGGACGAAGGGCAACAAGAGCCCGTTAACGACAGAGGAAAGCACCATCAGGAAGACGAGAGGGGCTCCAGGGATCAGGATCAGGAGCGCTGCCACTACAATGGTGAGGGTGTATATCCACATGAACTGCGGAGCTTCCTTGAATGTTTTGTTTATCCCTGCCTCCCATCCCATAGCCTCACAGACAAAATAGGCTGTAGAGATGGGAACTATAATGGCACCGAGCAAGGAAGCATTGGCGAGACAGAAAGCGAATATGAGAGATGCGTAGTCCCCTGCAAGGGGTTTCAGGGCCATTGCCGCCTCTGTTGCTTCATTTATCCTGATCCCCCGGGGAAACAGGAGCGTGCCGCAGGTTACGATAATGAAAAAACTGATTACGTCGGTTAAAAGACAACCGCTCACAACATCAATCCGCGATGTCTTGTAGTTCTCTTTCGTGACCCCCTTTTCCACAATGGAGGACTGGAGATAGAACTGCATCCACGGGGTGATGGTCGTTCCTATGATGGCTATGCTGAGCATCACATACTCCGCATCCCACTGCACGTGCGGTACAAACGTGCTCTTCGCTATGACCGCCCAGTCCGGCTTTGCCATAACGCCGGATACGATGTAGCCCAGATAGACGAAGCAAGCGATGAGAAGTATCCCCTCCACAAAGCGATAACTTCCTTTGGTCACCAGCATCCAGATGGATATGGCTCCCAGCGGGACCATAATATACTTGCTTATCCCGAGGATCTCTGTGCTGGCTGCCCATCCTGCAAAGTTGGCGACCGTGGTCCCAAAGTTTGCAACGAGAAGGCCCAACATCATGAAGAAGGTCGTCTTCACCCCATAGTTCTCCCGTATGAGGTAAGAGAGTCCTTTCCCCGTTATTACCCCCAGCCGGGCGACCATCTCTTGGATGACCACAAGGGCGATGGTCGTGGGGATAAGGGTCCAGAGGAGTCCGTACCCAAAACGCGCACCTGCAACAGAGTACGTAGTGATGCCGCTGGCATCATTATCGATGTTCGCAGTGATGATGCCGGGACCGACAATCGATCCGATGACCATCATTTTTTTCCAGAATTTCATTGCCGTCTCCCATGCCCTTTCGCGTAAGGAAAATATTATATCTGATGGTGCGTATATTTTTCCTGGCGCTTATTTTTTCTTGTGAGGTAACTGCTGTTTGTGGTAACATATTAAACTTTATGGAGGTGTAGCGATGTATAAAATGTTACTGTCACTGGTTGTTACTGTACTGCTGTTGCCGGTATCGTACTCGTACGGCTTCAGCACGCAGGGCGAAGACTGCTCAAAATGTCATACCCTTACGAAAGATGATGCAGCTACCCTGCTGAAAGACCTGATTCCGAACGTGAAGGTTCTGGAAGTCAGGGTGGTCCCTGTAAAGGGCCTGTGGGAAGTGGATATAGAGTCGGGCGGCAAGAAAGGGCCTCTCTATGTTGATTTCTCCAAGAAGTACATTGTATCGGGCTCCATTGTCACTATCAAGGAGAAAAAGAACCTCACCCAGGAAAGGGCTGAAGAGCTTAACAAGGTAGTCCTGTCGCAGGATGATGTGTCAAAGATCCCGCTCGATGACGCCCTCGTGATGGGTGACAAGAGCGCCAAGCATAAAGTGATCGTTTTTGACGATCCTGACTGACCCTACTGCGGAAAACTTCATCAGGAGATGAAGAAGGTCATAGCAGAGAGGAAAGACGTTGTCTTTTATGTAAAGATGTTCCCCCTGCCGATGCACAAGGGAGCATATGATAAGGCAAAGGCCATTGTGTGTGAAAAGTCCATCACCCTTCTTGAGGATGCTTTTGCCAAGAAGGAAATCCCGAAGCCGAAATGCGATACCAAAGTGATCGACGAGAATATTGCCCTGGCCCAGAAACTGGGTATTTCGGGCACCCCCGCGCTGATCTTTCCCGACGGCAAGGTGGTTCCGGGGGCGGTCGATGCCAAGGCCCTCATGGAAATGATCGGGAAATGACAGCGTATACCCTGTGAGATAGAGTATTCAAGACGAGGGGTCTGAAGTCCTGACCCCTCGTGTCTGTTTGCCGAAGTGGCGGAACTGGCAGACGCGCTAGGTTCAGGGTCTAGTGGTCGCAAGGCCGTGCGGGTTCGAGTCCCGCCTTCGGCACCAATTCTTCTCTTAAACATCAATACGTTCATGTGTCGCGGAACCATAACTTGTCGCAAACGACAGATTATGGTTCATTTACACGGTGCGACAAAATATGGTTCCAAGGTGTTACGCCCTAAATGGGGATATCTTTAATAACGGCAGCCGATTACACGTAGTAACCCTTTTTCTTGGGCTCCATGGGATAAAACTGAGAGGTAATCACTGACGAATAATATATTTGTAAGGTTTCACTAGGGTGGAACTGCTTGAGTTCTGGCATAACGTCAAGGAAGCAGAGCCCGACGTTATCGTTATAAAAGAGATTTTGGGCGGCTAGGTCGCTAACGAACTACTGTATGCGGTGGCATGACATCACCGCTGAGACCGTTCCTATTCATCTCTACCGTTCGTCTCTTCTTTGTACTTTCTCCGCAATTGAGACAGGGCGAGAGCATCGACCGTCATGCCGGCATATGCCACAGCTATCCCAAAGAGTATTACGAGATCCAGAATATAGAACTTTGCGGCTCCATCTGAAAAACCATGCAAGATAATCCTGCATATTATGAGAGCAGCGACGATAATAAATACGACTATCGACCAGTACACCACACGTCGTACTGGAATTTTAAAGGTAGCGCCCGTTGTCGCATTTTCAGCTGCCTCAAGGGTCTTCTGAGCGTTGTATATGGCACCCATGACCAGGACCAACACGATAAAGGGTGGAGCGTTTCCGTCTATCAGACCGCTGAGTTTGTGCGCCTCGATCACTTCTTGCAACCTGTGCTCCTCAGCTTCTGTATCTCTGCCACACTGTAGTCGTTAAAATCCTTCAGACCATTAATGTCGATACATTGTTTGACCTGCTCAAGTTCCTGCTGCGACAAAAGCAGGTAGTCTTTGTCACGGACACATTTCGCGAATGGCATGGCAGACTTCTTCATCCGTCGGGTCCGGCGAATGTAATTCTTCACCTCGTATCTGTTCTCCCGGAAATGCACAGACTGTCTGTGGGGCTCGTTGGGCGCATGCGGATATTCAAAGTATAGCTCCCCAGTGTAGAGGTTTGCTCTGAAATGTCTGTTATGCCGAGTGGGCATCACATACAGGTCGACCAGCCCGTGCGCTGCAGCCGTAAGGGCAAAAGACTCCTGATTGTCGTCCACCAAAAAGACCGGGCCCGCGAGCATCGTCACTGGTACGTTCGCTTCCTTCAAGATGCGCAAACGGTCATAGAAATCCTGGCCGTACACCCTCGGTGCTGCCTCTCCGGCCACAATGACAATCTTTTCTTTATAAAGAAGGTTGTCCAGCCATTTGCCGGACAGGAACTTGTATCCCGTTGTGCCCCTCGGAAAGTTCAGGAAGCGAAGCACCATTTCCTTGCGGGGCGTGTCATAGGCGATAACAGTGTATTTGAACGAGCTCCCGAAAAACAGGTCTCGGAACCAGAGAACAAAGACCGCCGGTGGCAGTATAATAACGGCAAAGAGCAGGAGAAAAAGGTTAATGCCCGAGAGGTTGCGGAAAAAATCTACAACTTGTTGCGCTATCCCTTGCAGTTCCACGAATCCACCCCCCCCTCCGTCGTACTATCTACTGAATTTACCAGACTATTTTGAAATTGTCAAGGGCTTGTACTGGGCGTGTCAAGGCAAAGCCTAGGTCCGAGGCCATCGTAAAAGCAATTTCCAATCAGTGATGGATGTTCGAACTGAGCGGAATATCCATCTCAGGGAGTAGTCAATTGAGCCTTAATCGGCAGCCGCTACCCGTGAGATTAGTAATCACTTCCTCGCAGATTCTCTTGCACGCTGCCCTTTCGTCCGGCTTCTGGCTGACTGTATCTCTGCCCCCGATATCTAAAGCAACTAATTTTTGCGTTGGCCGTATCCCTTGATGTATTAGCCTGACTGCGCTTTCTTTGTACAGGGCGCACTTATCCTCAAACTTCCGGTTTTTCAAGGAGTGCCGGTGTGCTTGAAACCGCTCATTCATTTTCCTGGCAAGAGCTCCGAATGTACGAAAAAGAGTGCGGCGGCTGACACCAATCTTCATGGCTGCTACAGCCACACTGACCGGAGGGTTCACACTCACAAGCGTTTCGAGTTGCCGCTTCACTGCCTTTCTATCGAATCTCCGCGTCTCTCTTTCACGAAAGGACCTTCGGCTGCTCGTATGCGCGTTGACAATCTCTGTTCCTTCAAAATCAACATGAGCCCCCAGCATCACATCAGCTATGGAACACCCGCACGAATACGCGATCTCAACTGTCTGTGGAAAGGTTGGTAAGAACCCGCCGTTCATCCATCCATGTAACGTGGTTTTCTTGATGCCCAACAGCCGTCCAAAGATAGCCGCTTTTCCTCCGGCAAAATGCCGTACAGCATCTCTAAGGAACGCAGGGATCCCGCAACCAGCAACGCCATGAGCATCAGCCTTCAGCATCTTCATATCGCCTAACAGGTCCGCTACGAGTTGCGCCCGGTCCACTTCATCCTGCGAGGCGCTTTTTATCAATGCTTCATAATTTCGTGTCAGGAAGCGCCCGCAGGAGTCACAATATCCCGATAGGTGTTTAATCTGTCGTGTCAACAGAGGCGATAACCCACTGCATTCGCATCGGTTGATCAACTTGATCCTGTGTTTTGGACAGGCATCGACAGCCGCGATTGCCCAAAGAAGCTGCCCGTAGACCCTGCCCTCTTTAGCCGCTTCCTCAAAACACAGCGGGCACCATTTCTTTGCCTGGCTGGTAAGCCGCTGCTTGTTCGTATACGGCCTCAAAGGAACCAGTGTCAGATCAACAAGGTTTGCCTGCCCTGTCAGCTCGCTCAGGACCTTCGCCCATCTCTCCGGTGGGGCGCCGATCCCATTGAACAACGGCATGTTCCATACGGTGAAGGCGCCATCGCTTCGGCGCTCACCTTCGCCGACCATTCGCGGGATTATCAGTTCTCTCGCCAGGGTCTTAGGCGACAGATGGTGAAGATGGGCAAGGGCAAGATAATAACTGCTGAGGCTTTCCCTGTATGGGGTTCCCATCCCCATCGGCTTTAGTGACGCCAGAACTGATCTCGAGGGGACCCGTGCATACGGGTCCCCTCCTACCAACGGATAATCCTCGAGCTCGTCGATTGCCGTCACGCCGCCTTCTTCTCGGTAGCGGTTTTGGCGATCAGTATCCTCGAGCCGAAGATGGTCTTCTCAATTTCTACCTCTCCCTTCAATGTCTCTTCGAGGATGGATGTGACCTGCCCTTCGGTAAGTAGCGCCTTTGCGAGACAGGCATCCGACCATTTCCCATTGTTCTGTAAAAGAGCGAACGCAAGTGCCCTTTGCATAGTTTCCTTCATTGTGCCCACACAGCCAATGCAGGACTGTATCAGCTCACCGGACCACGGCGTCAGGTCTGGAACTCCTTTGATCGGATAGAATGCCTGCAGTTTGGCGATGCTTTTCGTAAACGCCTTCTCGTCCTCCGGAATTCCCGGGCGGTACCTCTGAAAGTGCACAATGGCGGTCCGCCGCGCAACCTGACCGCTCAGGCCCATCAACTGATAAAGGTCGTAGGAGCCGATCAATGCCAGGGTGAGGTTAACCCCTTCGAGCACGGTCAACGCCTTCAATGCGTCCATGTGAGCGGCCAGCGCATCCCCTCTCGCATTCCGTATGAGATGGACTGCCTCATCGATGATGACCAGGAGAGTGTTTCGGTAACGCAGGGCATCTTCAACGGCCATCCGGAGTCCGGCCACGGTACTCCCACCAGTGACTTGCTTTACGGACAGGCGGCCGTCAGAAAGCCGGAATTCCTGCTTCTTGTCAATCAACGGATCGATGAGAGCCTTCCCGAGTTTGATGTAAAAAATACGCCAGGCAAATTTCTTCTCTCCGGAAGACGGCGCAGAGATCATAACTGCAGGAATAAAACTCAGGTCCTCCAACATTTCAGCATGATGCGCTTTGATGATCCGCTCCAGAAGCGATGTTCCAAGCGTTGTCTTGCCTGCCCCAGTCGGGCCGATCACCAGGGCAATATCCGTCCCAGATCCCGGCAGGACCATGGTTCCCAGGTCGTCAAGGATCGACGCCACCCTTGGGTGTTTCACCCGCACCCGCCAGAAATAGGCAAGCTTTTCATCATTAGAAGAGAGTAGCATTGCCTCCTCAGGGGTCATGTCTTTCGGATTAATCGCTGGGTTGATCTTAGAATAGTTCGTATTCTTCCTCCTCAATATCGGCCATCGGTTCCTGGACCGCTGGCGCTGAAGTATCTATAACCGAAGACGAAGGCTGAGGCACAGGGGGGCATGCCAGATCAGTAGGAGACTGGGGCGTAAGATCCTCCACCGTCGTCATGCCCAGGCGCTCATACACTATCCGCGCCTCACTCTGCTGCTCCCTCAGCCTTTCGTCGAAATTCCTTGCATCCAGTACCGTCATCCATTCAGCTATACGTTCGGGCGATAGGTCCTTCTTTTGGATATTGTGCTCTTTCGCCAGCTCTTCAAAGGCATAGCGCAGCTCTATCACGGTATACTGTCGGAGCCGCCAAGCCAGTTTGGACTCGCATTTATGCCACTGCTTGTTTACCAATGCATATACGAACCTCACATCCCATGGATCGATCCGGATATCGACGGGGTTCTTATCCAGGCTGGCAGCCCTGAAGGCATTGCTCCAGTACCAGATATGATTGATCTTGACGCCGCGCTGGCCGTCAATAATGCGGGTCCCCTGGGCGTCAGGCGCCGGGCATGTCTCGATAAGGAACAGACGGTCGAAGCGGACAATGCGGTGCAGGCGCATCCCGGTATCAGTCATCCGTGTTACGAAGTGCTTCACAGGCTCCTCCCCATGCGCCGGATGATTCTCGGTGCCGTAGAGATTCTGGAAATAGTAGTCCAGCGCGCCATGCAGTGCCGGCAGCGTCCATTCCACAAAGTTCTTCGGGTTTACGGATTTGGTGACGGTGCGGACGTGCTTCATGAGCTGGGTATTACCTTTCATATTATGGATTAGCTGAGATTGGGTCGTTCCGAAGAGACGCTCCATTACCGAGCCGTGACGCGGCTGGCCTGCCGGACGATACCTGATGCTGCACCCATAAAGCTTGCAAACACGCTTGAACTCACGCGACTTAAAGTCTTTTCCGTTGTCCAAAATGAGCATATCAGGCATACGTCCGTGCCTTCTCACGATATCGCGAAGGACCATCATGCAGGATTTGTAGCTCGGCGGCTCAAAGGACAAATAAAAGCCGACCACCCTGCGGGATTCGGCGTCGATTGCCAGGGAAAGCCAGGCATGCCACTTTGAGTTCTTTTGCCTGGGGGAGCGGAGCAGGATATCCAGCGGCGTATGATCGATATGCACATACTGGAACGGACGGACACCATGTATGGCCTCGGTGAGCTTCAGATACCAGACGATGGGCTGGGTCTGGTAAAAGGCCCTTTTGCCCTTGCGCTGACGAATAGATATAAGTCTGTCGACTTCCTTATTGAAGGTCTTTTGCGAGCAGGGCTTCAGACCGAGTGACTGACAAACACCCAGGAACTCTTTGTACGCCGCACTTTTGTTGATGTTGGTGGGAGTGTTGACTTCCTTTTTAACGAAATCTTTTATCGCAGCGATCAGGGCCTGCGGAATCTTCCGGAGTCGGTTTCCACGGTCCATCAGCTTCGGAACGAGGGCCAGCATCTGATCAATGGCGCTTTCTCCTGCTTCCTTAGCGGCTTTCCGGAGGCGCTGCATGGTGCGTTTAGATTTTGTAACAAACTGTGGCGCTACGCCGGCATATTCAAGCTGCCGTGCTCTTTCGAGCGCCGCGTCCATATACTTGGGTGATATGGCGGCTATTGGTTCATCATTCGAATCGTGATGCACAGAGGATCTGATAATGAGCTTGCCGGCCGCATACTGCTTTTCCAATACTTCCAGCGAAAGCTCAGTGGTGCCGTCATCTGTCGAGAGCATTACGGACTTCTGCCCCACAAGATCAATCCGATAGGTCCTGCCGTCATAATCGACTTCCGTCCCTACAGCAAACGATACGTCAAGACGATCTGGCTCATTGATATTGCTGGCAGATTCAATCCTTTGATAAAATGCAAGCGTGGTCTTATCGCGATAAACACGCGCCCTCTGCGTCTCGGCGATATCATCATTCATAAGATCGAAAGCTATGTGTCCGTCCGCAATGGCCTTGTAAATATTGTCGGCCGTTGCCAAACCCGAGGCATCTGCAACCGGTTCTCCTTCTGTGTCAACCTCAGATTCGTCACGGTCTCTGTATTGCAGGAGGTCCGCGATGGTGAGCACCGCCTTTTCGGCAAGAACGCTTTTAAGAAGATCTACTTTCCTCTCCTCAACGGGCGGGCAGGACGGGTCCATGTAGGCGGAAAGGAATTCAAGGTTCTGCACATATTGGCGTGGATGCTCATCCGCAGAACGGATCCTGTAGGTTATGCCCATTTTGGCAAAATGCTCCTCTACGATAGGGAAACGCCAGCCGTCATCTTCCTTAATAAATCTGTCTGGATACTTCTTGGCAAGTTTTTCGAGCCGCTTTTCCTCCCGCCATTCCTCGATGAGTATCTGGTCCTCCCGGATGATGAGGAAATCCGGCCAATGTTGTACGCGCGAGGGTTGGGTTTTCCCCTCAGCCGTGGAAACCAGGTCCAGTTCACAGGGCTGGGCGTAGTATTCAAGGACAAAGGAGTCATGCTCGCACTGGACGGCAGTCGGGAACTCGACTTTGCGGCTTTCGGTGCCTATAGGCCTGCCCATTTTCCTGCTGAAGTACCAGGTAATCACGTTACCGGAATGCGACTGGATATCCCTTACCGGCGCTTCCTTCCTCGCCTTCTCCACTAAACGGCGGCCCGCCGTTGGAGTACCCAGTCGGTCAAACAAGGCATTTAATTCAATAGGACTCAGCATCGTTGACCTCCTTTTAAGGTTAGGCAACATGGCATCCAGTTAGATAAATCTAACTGAGCAAGTAAATAAAAAGCATTATTTGGCAGTATGTTCTTTCATGTTAGAAATATCTTACAACATTTTGGCCTTGACAGTCAAGTAAAATGTTAGGTATAATTTACATATGACGATCGGCGGCTATATGAAGGAAAAAAGAACATGGCTCAGACTGTCCCTGCGCGAGGCAGCGAAAGCGACAGGCATATCCCATGTTCACATTAAAGACATAGAAAACGATAAGATAAAGCCAAGTTTTGAAAAAATTATGCAGCTTCTTAAGGCCTATAATGCCGATATTCAGGGGTTCCTGAGTGAACTGGGCTTTCTGCCGCAAAACGTCGAGTCGGCCTCCATGGGGGAATCAAAGCCTGTGCCGCTTATTTCGTGGGTGGCCGCCGGACGGTTCGCGGACACCGATGCATTTCAGCAAGGTGAGGTTGCAGAATGGGTCGCCTCCGATGTGAAGGGACAAGATGTCTTTGCTTTGAGAGTAAGAGGCGATTCCATGGAGCCCGAGTTTACTGACGGCGATATTATCATACTGGACCCTCACGTAAAGCCTCATTCTGGGGATTATGTGATAATAAGGAACGATGAAGGGGAAGCAACGCTTAAACAGCTTAAACAATATGGTAATATCCAGGTGTTGCATCCTCTGAACCCGAAGTACCCGGACATAGAGTTATCGGGTGATCATCAGTATGTGATTGTTGGGAAGGTTGTGGAGAAGAAAAAGGGATATTAATTGTAACAGTGCTATTGATGAGTGAATGGGCACTTCGCTTTTCTTTTGGGTAATGTCCATAGCATATCACCATAGACAGACAAGTTCGAAGAAGGGGCCACTTCCGTTAAAATAAACTCGATGAATTTACCGCCAGAAAAGATATTCATTGCCAATTGCCATGTTAACAAGCTAGCCAAATTATCCAGAGATAATTTTCTTAAACGCGTAATCCACATAAAGGCTATCAGAGCTCAACCACTTAAAGCTTTCACTCTGCTTCCCAAGACTGAACAGGATTGGGTCGCGCTTGAACGTTTCTATGCTATTGTGAATAAGGGCGATTTTGGTCCAGACGCAAACCTTCCCTATGAAAGTCCTGCAAACACGATATTTGGAATCCATGTACCTTCCAATTTGTATCAGTGGTTTTCGAGGAACGACATTTCGACGATCCTACGCCAAATAACGTTGTACTCAGCCACAGCATACCATCTTTACCATGGAGAGACCATACCCGAAATTGAGTCCCCCCTGATCAAAGAAGCGGTACAGCAGGTGATGAATCGTTTCTATGCAAACAAGGATCTGTGGAATGTTCCCTTGGTCGAAGAAGCTTATCGCAATGCAGCACTTAATTACTGTAATTCGGCGATGCCGCTTTTCTTGTCGTCGGTTGCGGCCGATTTAAGCGAAGACGTCTACATCGATACGGCTTATTTCAGCAAGCACGACTGGAACTTTCACGTTCTTCGAAAAGTCACGAGGTCATATAAATGGCAGTATCTCGATGAGAGGCATGGCCCTAAGCCAAAACCAGAGGTTGATCAGAATTTGGTCGACGTCCCCCCGGAGCATTCTGAGAAGGTTTCCGAAAACGACTTAAGGGTGTCTGAAGCAAATGAAATTGCGTGGAGCATGTGGCTTATGACATTCCAACGCTATCCTGTCTCTAAGGCGCATATTTACAGCCTGTTCAGTAAGGAATCGGCAGCAGGCTACATCTATATTTTTCGCGCTGGAATGAGCTGCAGCTATAAGCTTGGGTGGACAGCAGATAGTGATATTGGCAAACGGCAATCTTCCCTTCAGACGGCCTCACGTGACCCTCTTATCATTGTCGATTTCTTTCCGGTATCTAACAGGAGGGCGGAAAAATCACTTCATGATATCTTTGCCAACAAAAGAACGTTAGGTGAATGGTTCGATCTAAGCGATGAGGATATATATCATCTGCGATCCGCTGACTGGAGACGAGGGAATAACATATTTTGAAGATGGCCTGTAAGGCTTCATTTCTCTGAGCGCCCCTATGTTTTTGCATATCGTGCGCGCTTTGTAAACTCGCAGTAAGGGAAATTTGAACATGCCAGGAAAGTTCCATACGGCCCATCCTTTTTTATCAGCTTTCCTCCTTTACAAAAGGGGCAGTCACCTCTTATCCCTTCTTTGTCCTGGATCTCTGTAATGAACTTGGATTTTTTTGACTCTTCGGTAAGTATAAAGACCTTGCGCTTTCCCCTAGTTAATGCCACATAGAATAGTCGTCTCTCCTCCGAGTTCTCATACAGATCAGGAGCTGTGAGCACTAGATTCAGTATGGGGTCATCCTCCATCTCGCTGGGGAATCCGTGCCTATCCTGAATTACGTTGTTTATTATCACATAATCAGCCTCCCTCCCTTTCGATTGATGGACGGATGTGAAATCGATGGTGATCTTGTTAAAACGCTGCACAAACTTGTCCAAAGTTTTTGGGGCCTTGAATTTGTATCTGTCTAAAATAAGAACGGATAACTTGCTCTTTTCCTTTCGTGCTTGTGTATTGATTCGTGACAAAACGTCGGCCAGTGGTTTATCATCGTCCTGCTCGCGCTTGTAAATGATCTCCAGTGAGGGCTCGCTCGCTATCAGATCTGTTTGTAGTTTCTTCGCCATTTGAAAAGGATTCTTCTGTATGAATTCACCTGAGATTTCGGAGATTTCCCTATTAAAACGAAACGTCTTCTCAATATAAGTTTTCTCGGTGTGGCCGAAATAATTCTCGAACGATGTCATGATATCCAAATCGCAGCCTGTGAATCTATAAATAGACTGCCAGTCATCTCCCACGCAAAATGTCTTAGTGCTGGGGGACTGATCAAGCAAGCTTTTGATCAGCGAGTACCTACCTTTGGAGATATCCTGGAATTCATCAATGAGGATGTAGTGAAAAGGAAACTCGTACCTGCCGCTTTTAATATAGGCCGTCGCCATAGAAAGCATGTCGCTGAAATCAATACTGGACTCACTTTTCAAGTGCCCCTCATATTCCTCATAAATTGGTTCGAACACTTTCAGGAAGGCAATTGATCTTCCGGTTCTGTCTATCGTCGTAGCTTTCTCAATCACTTCCTGCATTGTGTATAGGT
Organism: Nitrospirota bacterium; assembly: GCA_963699545.1. Taxonomy (GTDB): domain Bacteria; phylum Nitrospirota; class Thermodesulfovibrionia; order Thermodesulfovibrionales; family UBA9159; genus JAMCQB01. The sequence goes on from CAVOUE010000003.1 coordinate 579,958, forward strand.
TCCCCTTAAAGAGGTTGAGGAATTTACAGATTAGGTGAATTAGTAGTGGGATATCTCTTGACTCCGTAAAATGCTTCAGGATTTCGTCGTCGTGTATTCTGTGGAGCATCATCCCTCTCTCCTGAAGCCTGAGGGCTAAATTCTTCAACAAAACACCTTCTCTTTTTTCATATGAGTATGTCTCTATGAGAGGAGTATTGTGCTCCATATGCATCCCTCGCGCCCACCCAATCTTTCCCTTATAGAATTGGGATGCATTCATAGTACCTGTCTTCTGAAACCAGGGAGGAACGTTCCCATGTCTATCAATACCCCAATGTTCCAGGTAGATCTTGTGCTGTGGCAGGTAGAAATCCGGTCTATATTGCCTGTGATCCCGGTCCCTTGCCGGGAATTCGTACGGTCTCTCGTATTCGTAGTCGATGCCATTAAGAAAAAGGAAATTCGCTATCTCAACTTCCTCGTAGCTTTTGAGTTTTTCGTTTTTCAGCGTAAAAATATTGTTTGACTTTATATACTGAATGTATTCATCGTGTGTCGAGAAAGCTTCCTGCGCTTTGTACGGGCGAAGATAATCGACAAGGTAGTCGACTAAGAGGGCTGAGTACTCTTCCCTTTTGACGAGCTTCTGATAAATGCTATTGATGAAAGATAAAGTATCTTGTTGCTCCCCAAATTTTACATCGGGCTTATCCCCCTTAACCGTTGCAATGACATCTCGACCAAAGCTGTGAAAAGTATGAACCACAAATTGCGTGTCCGCGGGGGCGATGCCGGCAAGCCTCTCTTTTAGCCGATCGGCCATTTCTCTCATCACCTTTCTATTAAATGCAAGGATAAGGATTTTATCTGGAGATATACCGTGTCTTGCAATAAGGTGGGCAACTTTCCCCACCATAGTTGTTGTTTTGCCCGTTCCCGCGCCCGCAATTACTAGACTGTTATCCTCATCTTTGACTATAGCCAACCTTTGCGCTATATGAAGGGGATATCTTTCAACTGTATCAAAGAGCTGTGCGCATTCCTTCATCTCGCGGTCTGCAAACCACCCGTTGTATCTTTTGATGGTAGCGGTGCCATTGTCGCAGTACTTGAAATACCTAGAGAGCTTTGCCTTTACGTCGCTGCGGATTGGAAGTTTTTGAAAATCAAAGTCGATGACTGACTTGATATTCCCGTATTGCTGAAGCCAGTCCTCATACTTCTTCCAATTAAAGTATTCTTGACCCGAAAGATTCTTCTTGAACTCAAAAACGGCAGCCAACAGTTCGGGTTCGATAGAGGTGATGGCAGCCTTCCTTGCGCTCTCGATAGCGGCGATTACCGCCTTCCTCTTTCTTGTTATCGTCTTACAGCGCCACCATATACCGAGAGCCGTAATTATAACGAGCGTTACTAAAAGATAGACCATTCCGCACCTTCTGAAAAGTATACCTCTTTTTTATCTAAGAAATACTGATCTTTAGATGTGTGGAGTGTTTGTAATAGATGGCCATTCCACTTCCCCAGCTGTCTTAAGCGTAGTAGATAGGGGCACTATAAGTTAACCATTGGTGAGAAGAATAGTGCCCTTTTTGTTTTATGAAAGGAGAAAGAAAGTGTTTAAGCCACCATCTGCATTTAAGAAAGCCGGCGGTGAGAACCGGTTGAATGCACTTTTGTCGTTAATGTCGCACAACAAGCGTCCCAATGGCGACTTTTGTACAATCAGTGTCCAAGAGAAGAAAACAAACACCTTAGGTTGGTGTGATAATGCCTTGAATGTCAGGCTACGGCTTGATTTATATGACGCGCAGCGCTGCTTTAAGTACTCCACTACTGTCTATAATGCTGTGTACTACTACTATGGCGTCGCGACTTGTGGCAGGAGGAAAGATGTCGAGCTTCGCCTGGTATTGATTCAGGAGGACGGTAAAGTCCTTGACTCCGTGACGATTCATTCCTTAGAACGCCCTGCAGAGGAGGGGTACGGCGTTGAGGATCATAAGCATTATGAGTATCATGCCGAGGAGTTATATCGCGCCGAGGAGATTTGCTTTTCCCCTGAGAGCCCGATGTATTTCAGTTTATGGTTCGATATGAAATTATCGGGAGAGAATTCTGCCCATCAGGTCAAGGTGGATAGCGTTGGGGCATATCATGCTATCAAACAGGAGTATCGGAGGCATAAGGGTGGATGGGACAGGTTTACCATGATCATAGTAGATCACCTTCTGAACAATGACACACTGATAGACAAAATCAACGTGCGGTACTGAGAAGTGGTTTCCCCGGCCTTTGATCGAGCCCCTTCAATCTTTATCCTTTCGGAATAAGTATCCCTGAGGAAGACACTTAGGTTTATTTCCTCTTGACTTTTGTATGTAATTGTTTTTTAATTGTCTCAAGGGCTATGCGAAGGTCCGGACCGCCCGCAGGCGTTGAGAGCCACGGTGAAGCACACAGCGATTCGCAACGATGTTTGTAGTTTCTCTGATCGACAGGGCACTTCCCTAAATATAGGGCTGCTCGATCGTCAATGCGGGCATTCGAGTATCAGGGCAGCAACTATATTGAAGGAGGCATAGTGATGTCGACAGAACAAGAGAATTTCCCCATTGATATTGCAAAAAGAAAAGCAAAGCATCTCCATTCCATCCTGAAAGTTCGTATCCCTGATATCTCTCTCGGCGAATGTCTTAACAGTTATGCAAGAATGGAAGGGGCGCGGGATTGGAATACGCTCAGTGCATCCTTCAAAGCACAATCTCCCTATGAAGAAAGCCCTTATAAGAAGATAGGGACTTTTGTGGACGAGGTCTTGCGGCCTATGATGACGCAAATCGCCGGTGCACACGGGATGGAGTTTAGCGCCCCGGCGGCCTATTTTGTGGCACAGAAGGACGGGAGACGAAAACGTTGCAGACTCTCGACCGTCAAAGGAGCTCGAAGTGACCTTTTGGCCAAAAGGTCTGAGAAATAGCGATTTCAGTTTCAGCATCGAAGTGAGTCCTGCGGCTATTACTCAGGAAAGGGCAGAGATTACCTTTATGTTTCCGGAGCAGGCTTGCGGAGATGCAACGAGGATTCTCTCCAGTGAGAGGATGCCCTACGTTCTCACGCCAAGCCTTATGCGAACAACGGAAAAAGGGAGAACTATGTATCGTCTTATCCTGGAGCTGGAGCCGTTCTTCTATTTCGCCGGCGAGGCTGGGGAAATGTGGCAAGCTGCTGAAAAGATTGAGCATGTCCGGCAGGAAGTTGAGGAAACCGTTGCCAAGTATGCAAAGCTCAACGCTGTTTTTCAGAGGCTGTCCAGAAAATGGGGCGATAAAAAACTCCTGTCCAGCTTTGAAACGACGTTATGGGAGGTCTTCACCGGAAAGCCCCGCTTTATGTCCGCGTCGACCGAATTCCATCGTGCGTCTTTCGGAGATGTGACTCTTACAGCCCATGTGGGAGACTCCGGGCCTTACCTCAAAGGTCCTGAAGGGAATCTCAAGCTCGGTGTGAGTTCAATAATCTACCTCGAAGGAGGCGATAAAAAGCCTGCCGGGTATTACGTCGCGAAGTATGGCAACGATTATGAGGCTGACATTTACCTGAAAGGCATCGCGAAGGAAGGTATTGCAGACATTACAGCCGAATTTGGAGTTCCCATGGACTACAAACTAGCAGTGCAATTAGGGATACCCCTGGAAGAGGTCAAAGAGGAGTACGTCGCTTTTTACAGATCGCGTGCATTCCTTGGGCTGCAGGACTGGGTTTCCAGAAACCGGAGCTTTGCAAAGAGAATAAGCAGACAGGCTCCATATCTCCCTGATTGGTACGAAAGGGCTACCGGTCAGCGTCCGATTCCGGATTCGGATGAAGACTTGGACCAGGAAGGTGGAGCGATAAGGAACCGCCGCAGGTCAAGGAAATAGGGCTGCACGGGGAAAGGGGTTATTATTCCCCTTTCCCCGGAAATGCGAGATCGCATAACACTCTACAGGAGGATTTTGTCATGGCAGCTTCCCAGGAGGAGAGAGTAGAAAGGGCAATGAAGAAGCTCGGTATCGAGGATGATACTCCACTCGATGATATCTGCGATGTTGTCACGCGCATGTTCGCTTATGGTGGGGTCGCCTATATGTCGTCTGACTGGCGAGAGCATACACATCTTACCCGAAGACAAGCCGGACGTCTCTTTGAAGGTTACTTTAGAGGGTTCCAAGGTTTCAAGAACTTCGGGACTGGTCCAGGCGGGATTGAGAGATATGGATGCAGTCGCTTTAAGGTTCACTATTACCATCCGGAACTAAGGGCTGCGTTCGACCTTGTATCCAAAACAGGGGTAGCGCCTTCGCGGCTGGCTGGTGCAAGAGCAAAAGTCCGTTTCTTCAAGGATCTGAAAATTACCTATATCCCCTTGCCCTATTCAAAGCTTTATGAAATGGTCGTGGAGCGGGTAAGAAAGATCATCAAGAACAAGGAACTCAACAGCAATAAGGCGGTTCTGTCTTACTTCATTGGAGACGCCCCCATTGAGCCTATGGAAGAAATGGGCCAAATATTTGGAACGATATTTGGAGATCTCTTTGACAATATTTTCGAAACGAAACCGACAGTGAGAAAAGAGGAGGCCACTATCTGACAAGAAGGATATCGCCAGTAGGGTCAAAGAGCGCAGTGCCACTGTGGACATTGCTTTCACTCCCAGACGCGGGGTAGGCTGGAGTGCCTTTGATTCCGGCGTTTTGGCCCGCGTTTGCTAGGTCTCGTTAACAAAAGAATAATTAAGAAAAGTTATGAGTATACGGGCTCGCATTGAGGATGCTTTGTTCCTATATCAAAACGGCAGATATGAAGGCGCATTTCTAAATGCACTCATTGCCGTTGCTGCAACTGCTCGTGTCGAATCTCCTGGCCGCGCTACAAGCGATCGTGAATGTTTTGAGAAGTTCTTAGACAAGCGGCAGCGAGGCATAATCAAGGTCGAATATAGAGGCGAGCTACATACGGTTCCTCATATTTTATATAAATGGTTTAGATGCGAACTGGTACATGAAGGCAAGCTGCCCATTGACGTTCAATTTATAGCAACAGATGATTTGTCTGTCAGGGCTGGCGGTGCTCCAGAATATATTCTAAAGATCTCTCATGGCTGGTTTCATTGGCTCATCAACTCTGTTATAGAGGCCCCCTGCAATGCAAATGAATTCAAATGATGAGTCTGTTGCTTGCATTACGCGACGTGGGAGCGTGCGAAACAGCCTTTTCAAGAATTATGTGATCTGATATTATCTTGCCATCGGACTAATTATGGAAACACATGACTGGAAGAGTTTTGAAAGGCTTGTGGCGGCAATTAACGCCACTAAAATGAGAGGGGCCGACGTCAGGTGGAATGATAAGATTAATGGTCGTCAATTCGATGTCAGCATCCGATTTAAATTTGGAGATTACGAATATTTGACCGTCATAGAGTGCAAGAACTACGGGTCCAAGGTGGCGGTGGAAAAAGTTGAAGCCTTCATCACAAAAAGTGGGGACGTAAAGGCTAATAAGGCGGTAATGGTATCGTCCTTGGGATTTCAGGAAGGTGCAATTACAGTTGCCAAACAGCACGGGATTGATCTGATTACTTTAAATGAAAAAGTCGAGTATCCCGAAGAAAAGCTAACCTCGATTGTGATTCCAGCTGTAAACATTTATGGCGTATCTTTATTAAGAAAAGGCAAAAGACAACCGATAGAGTTTGAGGGCGGCTCTAAATTACGTTATTCGCTTTCTCATACGTTTGTGATTCAAGAATCGAAGAAAGCCGCTTTGGATAGCATCTTGTCGGATTGGGTCAATAAGAATTACGAAAAATTGTCATACGCTGAAAGCATGCATGAAATAGCTTTCCCTGAAGGTTCCATTGTTGAAGTTTCCGAGAATGGTATTCAAAACCGTATTAGAGCAATTGCATTTAAGGCCCGCTTTATAGATACGACCCCCTCAAAGGGCCCGATGTTAGATCCACATCTGCATGAAAGAATGAATACTTATGTAGTAATGGATAATATACTCAACGGAACCACAGAAAAAATTAAGCTGACAGACATTGAGCACGGTTTTGATACCAAAGTAAAAGAGGGATACTTCTACGTGTCGCCTCAATCAGGGCAGACTTATTTCTGTGAGAAGATCGAAGGTGACTTAGTTACTTGGTGGCTCGTAGAATCGTACCAGCACGGCCAAAGAATAGACATACGATTTACACAAGAGCTTGAGTACTCCAAGTATTATAAGGAGATATTGGATGAAAAGATAATTAAGAGGTTGAGGAAATCGATAAATGAACTCTTGAAAGGCAGCTGACAAAATTAACCCTTTTCCGCTGCGAGCCACATTTTGGTAAAACACGATGCGCCAAACTTTAGTTCCACTTTTGCACGGCGCGACAAACTATCGGCAACGTCACACTCAGACTGCCTTCTTGTATCTGCATCTTGGAAAATTACTGCATCCCAAGAACGGTTCCCCTGCAGACTTACCACTCTTGGCAACGCGCTGTACGAGCTGCCCGCCACAGCGAGGGCAAATCGTTGTTAACTCATGACGCTCGCGCAACGAATCGAGGTGTGTATCGCGGCTTATAGGATTATCCTGTTTCAATTTTCTCAGCGATGTCTCTATCTCAGTAACTTGTTGCGGTGTAAGGCAAGGCTGTCTGAAGTCTTTGATGTATGGAACGAGGCCGCTGCTCATCACATTAGAAGGCATAGGCGTCTTGAATGTGCAATCCCCTATAAAGAAGACAATCGGCTTAAAGATCTCATGATCCAGGCGAAGATACTCAGACAGACATTTTGTATGCCGGTAGTTCTGCTTAATGGGGTTTTGAAACTGGCTCTTTTTACCAAAGATTGACTGTGTCCATTTATCGTTTTCCGGGGAGCCGAATATCCACCCTTTTATATTCTTCGTTTCTATGACGAAGATCCCATATACCGAGACGATCACATGGTCAATCTGTGTTGTGCCATCTGAGGCGGGTACAATTACGTCGTCGATTCTGCGGTAGGTATCTCTATCCAGCAGCGCCCACATCCCGGCAGAAGTGATTTTTTCGCCGATCCAGCCCTTGACGGTCTTACGTCTGCGCTTTAATAAGGCTATGACCACTAGAATGAAAATAATAGGGATCAAAAACACTAATCCTTGGGAAAGCCCTTTCAAAAGAGCAAGAATCATGTCAATTGATGTCACGATGGAAGTCCCTTCTCATCAGCTCATTGACTACTTGTAATCTTGATGTCTTGGAAAAACTTTTGAGCTTGTGGGAGAATGTAATCAACATATTCAGGCTTTACCCTGACATATCCTGAGACCTCTCCGTTGTCTTTATCTTCAAATTTCGGGTCCAGCTCGATGAAGCCCTGTGCAATGTGTTTTCTTAATGCCCCGTCTTTGGTGTTAAGCAGACCCCTATTGTGGACTATCGCATTTCTAAGAGTCCGAAGGCCAACTATTTCCGGCCACTGAGCATTCTTTCCGAGGTCCAAATCCACATCTAAGACTTTTTCCATATAGAGCTTCGCCTGGTCCAGATAACCTCCCTTGAGGTCACTGTACCGTAAATCAACCTTTTCACCCTTTTTCTGTCTATCATGGCGAAGTGTATCACACAGGAGGCCCATTCCTGCCTCTATGCTGGCATAGAGCATCACGACGAAGGAGTCCAGAGCAAGCTTTCCGAAGACGTAGTCTATTTTTTGGTAATCGTCCGAGAAAAACTCTAAGTATTCCTCTTGCTCCTTTGCGTCTAAGCCTTTCGCTCCTTCTTCTAAACGCTCTGCAGTTAGCTTCTGCTCTCGATCAATGGCAAACTTCATGAATGCATTATAATCCAGCAAGTTATCGAAGCCACTTATGATAAATTTGTGCATCATAGGGGCTAAACTCATAACATCTCCCTTGCTTGGCATATCACACTATTGACGTTCCCCGCCGTCGTTATTTTGTTTTTTGCCATGCCGATATTATGCCAGCTTTAGAATTTGCAGGCAATAGAAATGCAATACTTGATCACAAGAAGTCGTGGACTCCTGGGGCAGAGTGAGCACGGCGCTATTTAGTGATACGGACTTGACCATTATTCTAAGAGAATTATTCCAGTAGAATAATTCCCGATGGCGGATGGGAACGGTTAGGTTGCATTAGAAGTAATGTAGGGACTATTTTTTCTTCATAAAATCAGGAATCATCTTCCCTATTTTTAAGAGCATTACAATACCTGTCATAGTGAAAAAGAAAATAATAAACCAGCTCAAAGAGAAGATAACATTGAAAAGATATTGTTTGGAATCCAACAGGGAAAGAGATAAGTTGGTTTTGAAAAGATACTCTGAATTTAAATTAATACTATCGGAACCATAGACGAGAATACCCACCATGCAGAGAAGAACTAATAGAGAGACATAGGAAATGTTTAATATAAATCCCTGTATAAAATATTTTCGTATAGCATTGTCATGCTGGTTTTCTGAGGTAATGATGCCGAGGAAGATACCAAGTAGTCCGACGTAAGATACATATACGGCAGAAATGGTTGTTAAGGCTGTCTTCAGTGTATCTGGAGCAATGACTCCAAAGAAATGAAAAGGGTAAACGCTTAGAACCAGAACAGCAGAACATGCCACTAATACAAAATGGAACCAATTAGGAATGTCAAAAAATTCGTCATAAGGTCTTATTAGAATCCACTTAACAAAAAATATAGCAAATCCGAGCATCCATATTGGCTGTTTCAGCTTATAAGCGAGATAAAGAAGAACTATCAATCTAAAGGGCTTAATGATAAAATCGTTGATATTATGACCGTCAGGAGAGGTGACATAGGCATTCCCAGTCTTTATCAGAAAACGGATTCTCAGGACATTCATAATTAGGTACGTGACAGCTAATATGAGGACACCGACATCTTTATCGGTACAGTAAATTATGATAAAGGAAAGAAAATAGAACGCATTTTGGGATAGTGTCTGACTGCTAATTCTCAATTTGCTATGCTTCTCATGACGATGTGCTTTTGAAAAAGGTTCTTCTGTTAAAGATGCCTTTTTTCTCGTAAAGACTCGAAATATTAACCGTGGCACATCCGCAAGCATAAATAGAATCCAGGCCATTCTTATCCAAGTGACAGGTGTCATATCATTCACCAAACCTGCAATCATATCTGATTATAGTTGATATACTTGGCAATTTTCTCGCCGTTATTAATTTGCTTTGCTTCGGCATCCGTATAACCTTTGTCTCTAAAGCGTTCCTTTCCGGAAGAAACCCTACATTTATAGCAGAAACGCCATAGTGTACAACACGTTCAGCCAAGACAAGCAGCCGTGATTTCGAGGACATTAGATTGTCACGAAAGAAAATCACCGGGAGGATATTTTAGGGTATGCCAGCACCCTTCCTCCTAGTCTACACGGTGCGACAGGATATGCTTCTGATTCTGCACGGCACGACACATTATGCTTCTATGGGTAGTTAAATTCTGGCAATTAGACCGGTGATTTGAATAGTAAAACGACAGGTTATGATTCCGAAGGGCGACACATTATGCCTCACGGCACAGTTCAGTTCGTTCGTTGGCTTCCCGAAATCCTCAACGGACGTCAACAGGTTTCGTTTTGGCAGGGAGAAGTATTTCTGAATGCAGGTGATGTTCAGGCTGGAAGCCGGGAGACGGTATAGACCAACGCTCATTCCTGAGCCTTTGGCATAACAGGGAGATCCAAACGTCAGGGCAAGACTACAACCTAAACTAATTCAAAAGCCGTAACTGTATTGCCATTTCCTTCTTAAACATTTCGCCAAAAAGAGGGCACAGTTATCATAGTTTTCGTTGTTGCAGCGCTTCAATCTTACTAATGCCCCTATCTTGAGAGATGTCACGGATGCTTTGCATACATCTGTCTTGACATCACAGTACGGACATGCATCCAAGTCTTCTCTGGCCCTTGTTGCTAGTGCATTCATGGTATCCACCTCCTTTCTTCTTAGCAATTGAATGAAAACCTCCTTGCGGCACTATTCGCTATGATGCTTGGCAAGTTCAGTTCAGGTCTTACCCATACCTCCCTGTCTTCGATTTGTTCTTCGTAATCACAAAGAATGTTAGAACACTCATAATGAGTTTCCCTGTCCAACATCTCTCTGCCGCACGCCAGGCATTTCATGACACTACCTCCTTATCCGGATTACTGCTGACAGTTTAGTAAAAGGATGTTACAGGGTGATGACTGTACCGTGAAGTTTTCATGTCAAACCCCTCGTGAACTATCGAAATTATCGATATATGAGATAACCATAAATAACAACCTGACAAATGATGTTATCCTGCCAAAATGAATAGAAAAACAAAATCCTGTGGACATCATCAAGGTGTATAGTCTCATTTCAATATTTCCTTTCGATGTCGATAGAAGCAACTCACGTGCCCGAACAAAAAAGCTTCAATTATGGGCAGCTATAGAAGAGAGGTCTTTGCGTCAAATAACATAATTGTTATGTATAAACAATAATGTATTGAGATACCAGAGAACCGGCAGGGACATTCCCCTACGGGGGTCGCAGCGGCACTCCCGGGTGATCACTGATTATGAACGGGATGGCTAGAGGTAGCGCTGAGTTTATCTTTGCTCGGTTGGCGAAACATGAGCCTGAGGGGAAGAGTTTCCGGGGACTAAAGAGGTGACTGGTCCGGCTCCTTCTCCGAGAACAGTTTCGTTCTTTTTATCGCTCCCATCAGATAGTCCTTGAATTTATCAGGAAAGAGCCACTGTATCCCCAGTTTCTCAGCCCAGAGGATCAAGCCCTGATCGGCGGAAATCAACAGAGCATCCAGTTCCGCGGCGAGGAGGAGCAGGTCCACATCCTCTTTGCTGTCGATGATCCCCTCCCTCAGCGCCTCCCGGTACTTTCTTCTCAGGTCCTGGATTATCTCATCCGGTTTTTTCTTTTCAGCACCCCTCACTGCCTTCTCCGCGATCCGCAACCCCTTGTTCACCCTCTCCCGCATGTCTTCTATCAGTTCATAAAGCAGGAACGCGGGAATCTTAAGTTCATGCCGCTTAGGCGGTTTCTGATGCAGGATAAGGAGGAGGTCCCCGGGGATCCTTTCCTTTTCCACAAAATGGAGCAGTTCCTCAAATATGGACGGCGGCATATAAAATTCCAGGATATGGATCTGCGCTGCCAGAAACAGGAAGGTCTCAAGGGCTTCTGTGGGCGTGCTCCCGAGGCTTGTCCGGACATCAGGATTGACAAAAAGACTTGTGTCCAGGACAACCCTATGGGGCGGCGGGAGAAAAGTGAGAGGAGGCGATGCACCACCGTGGTCCTCGAGTTCGTTACGCTCATCGCCCATCCCGATCTGTCCTTTCAGGCCTTGCAGACTCCGTAGAGATTGAACTGATACGTATCCCACTCCCTGCAGTTGGGGCATCTCCCCGACCAGTCATCTGAGGAATACCCACAGCTGTAGCAACAATACGGAAGCCTGAACGGTTTCTTCATGTCGATCACCTTCTTAAATTCTTCAACAGCCTTCTCGCATTGCTGCCGTCTCAGATAGATGTTCCCCAGGAGCTGGTGCAGCTCAGGATAGGGAGTGCTGCTCGTGTCAACCCTCACAAGGGTGTCGTATGCGTCGTCCAGCATCTCAAGCCGGTAAAAGAGTTTCCCCATAAAGAAGCGCAGGGCCTGGTTCTGGGGTTCCTTCAGCGTGCTGTTCCGGTAGAGGGTGATCAGTCTCCCGGGTTCGCCGAGATTAATAAGGAGATCCTCTATCCTCGCCAGGATTATGTTGGACGATGTCTGTTCGAACCCCCTCTGGAGAAGAGCGATCGCATCTTCGGATTCTCCTTCCCTGAGCATTGCCTCGGCAAGGCCGAGGTAGGCAGGTACAAAGTCCTTGTCCAGGCGGAGCACTGTGGTAAAGGCTTTCTTTGCCTTTTCCGGTGCGGCGTTTTCGATGCCGTATCTGCCCTGTTCGTATTTATATCCTATGAGGTTCTTCTGCTCCCTCTGACGGTCCTTCTCATTGTGTTCGCATTTGATTATGGTCCTCTGGATGGCGATGGTGTCGTCCCACCGTTCGCTTTTCTCAAGCAGTGACCGCTTCCGGTAAAGGGCAGTGAGGTTATCAGGGTCCAGCCTGAGGATTTCGTCCAGGTACAGGGTCGCTTCCGACCCTCTGCCGGTCTTCCCCATCATCCTTTCCAGGGAAAAGAGCACCTCGATATTCCGGGGCTGTATATCCCTTGCCCTCTTATAGTAGCCCAGGGCCTTCTGATAGTCCTCGTCCCCAGCAGCGATATCGCCAAGTCTCAGAAGGGCGTCCATGTGTCCGGGTTCTTCCTGGAGGATGCTCTCGAGGGCGGACCGGGCCTCATCTTCGTCGTCGGCGAGGATAGCGTTCAGCGCCCTTGAGTAAAGCTCCTGGATATGCATGTCCCGTTTCTGCCGGCGCTGATGCTGCCTGCTGTCAATGAACCGCTTGGTATCCCTGAAGAAAAAATAGACGAGCATTACTGCAGCGCCCACCGCGAAGGACAGGAGGATGAGGGCTATCTTTGGCATCTCATACGCCGTCTTCGGAGCGACGGTAAGGGTGATGGTCTCCTCGTTCATGACGGCAAAATAGCCGAGGGCCAAAAGCAACAACACAAAAAGCAAGAGGGCAAATTTACCCATCAGGGTGAACACCTTTCATCCTGAGATGGGCGTACGTCCTCTGGTTGAGGCGTAGGCCCGTCCTCCTCAACATTGACTCGTGGGGCATCCAGCCACAGTTTCTCCAGTTCATAGTAAGCCCTTGTCTCTTCTTCAAAGATATGGACGATGACGTCACCGTAATCCATGAGCACCCAATGTGCGTAGCGCAGCCCCTCTATGGATAACGGCGTCAGCGCGTGTTTCATAAATTCGGACCCGACATGTTCTGCGATTGCTTTCACTTGGGTTGTGCTTTCGCCGGAGCAGATAACAAAATAATCCGTGAAGGTGGCCACGCCCTTCAGTTCAAGGATAAGGGTGTTTCTTGCTTTCTTTGCTAATGCTGATCGTGCTGCTTCCAGGGCCTTATTCTTGGCTTCTAAAGGTGATCACTCCCTTCCTTATAGAGGTTATGAGAAATTATAAAGGATTCCACACTCTCTGGCAACAGGTATTTTATGCTCATCCCCTGTTTCACGAAGTTTCTTATGGCAGTCGCCGATATATCCAGAGGGGTCACGTTCACGAGGAAGACCTCCCCTCCGTTCTCAAGGACGGTGCTGTGTACAGCGCTGCGAGTGCTATCAAGCGCCGAAAATGCCTTCGCATCTGCGGCGGTCCGGGAAGGGAGCTGCGTGAAGTTGAAGCCCGGCCGTGACACTACAACGAAAGCAGTGAGTTCCACGAGCCTTTCCGGATGATACCACAGAGGAATATCGAGAAATGCATCGATGCCCAGGATGAAATAGAGCTTCTTCCCTGGATGCATCTCCCTCAGTGCAACAAGCGTATCAACCGTGTAGGACTTCCCGGTCTTTGCGCACTCAACGTCCGAGACCTCGAAAGATGGATTCGATGCTATCGCAAGCGTGGTCATCTCGTGGCGGTATGCTGCTGAAGCCAGCTCCACATCTTTCAGCGGAGGATTTCCCGAGGGGATAAAGAGTATCTTTTCCAGGCCGATCCGCTCCCTCACTTCCTCAGAGACCCTGAGATGCCCGTAATGCACGGGATTGAATGTCCCGCCCAGTATGCCGATCTTGCCGTCTCCCATAGTCTCTATTTTCCCTTCTTCCCAAAGACCAGCACCGTATCATCCATCATGGCATCCCTGATATCCGCGAGTCCGGCTTTGGAGAACCACTTCTTGATCTCAGATGAGGAATAGCACCTGCCCCTCGCCGTATTCACAAGCATATTTACGGAAAACAATGCACTCTGAACCGGATGCGCCCTGTCCTTTCCGAGATAAAATTCCTGAACTACGATCCTGCCGCCGACCTTCAGGGCATCCCTGGATTTCTCAACGACCCGCAGACCCTCCCTCTCGGAACAGGAATGGAGCACCTGACTGATAAAGACGAGGTCATACCCCCCACCTATGCCATCGTCAAGAAAATCTCCGGAAAGAAAGCCGATGTTCTTCCGCCCCGCCTCTTTGATGACCGACTTTGCCACATCTATCGTCTCCGGCCTGTCAAAGAGGGTGACCGAAACTCCCCTCTTCGCCATTTCCATCGCGTAGGTTCCGGGACCGCCACCAAGGTCCAGCGCATTCTTCACACCGCGCAGTCCTATAGCACTGATAACCTTCCCGGCTTTGAGGACGGCGAGGTTATGCATCCCTTTAATGAACGATGGGTGGTCATGGGCCACGTGATGAGGGCGCCCTGTTCTTACCACTTCGTCAAGGCCGGACCAGTTCTTCCAGAGAGTATCAGCGTGCCGCATGATATCGCCCTGGTAAAAGGGGCTCTTTTTGATCAGGAAGCGATGAGAGAGTGCGGTGTTCGTATACCCGGCCCGGGACTTCTTTACGAGATCGAGTCCCGTCAGGGCATCGAGGAGTATTTCCGTTGCCCGCCTGTCGGTTTTCAGGATATCTGAAAGTTTGTCAGCCGTTCTCGGGATTTCCAGATGTTCGAAGACCCGGTAGTTATTTGCGGTCAGTATCACCCTCGATGACCAGAAGCCGCCCCATAATCTCCTCAGCTCCTTTGCGCCATCGGGAATTCCCGTCATTATTCAATCCCCATCTTTTTCAGCGCCTCATCTGCCGAGCTCTTTGGCGCCGGTGCATCCTCCAGCAGGTAGAACATCACCCCGCCCTTCACCGGCCTGATAACGATCTTTCCCTCCTCGGCCAAACGGTTCGTCACCTCGACGGGATTCTCCCCGTCAAAATATTTCTTGAACGCCACATTAAACCCTGAATACACGGAATGAATCCCCTTGTACCCTTCCTTCCTCAGGCTAACGATAGCCTTTTTCACAAACTCTTCGTGACTCATCTTCTCTGCCATGTCCCCCTCCTGTAGTTTATTTTTTATGCTTCACGAGATTCCTCAGATAAGAGACTCAGATTCCTCGGTTTCTGATCCAGCTGTTCGAGGACCGGAATCTCCTCGGCGCCCGTCGCCCCGAGCTCCTTGAATTTCCTCATCGATGGCAATACCCTGGCTTCCACGGAGCCGATGATCCTGTTATATGCGTCCATGGATTTTCCGATGGCGGCCCCCAGTTCGTCGAAGTACTTTGCCAGCGTTCTCATCCTTTCATAGAGTTCCTTGCCGAGTGCGCTTATCTCCTGGGCATTCTTCGTAACCTGCTCCTGCCTCCAGCCATACGCGATGGCCCTGAGCAAGGCGATAAAAGTGGTAGGGGTGGCGATGATGACGCGCCTCTGTATCCCGTCCTCTATGAGGGTGGTGTCGGTTTCAAGGGCCGAACTCAAAAAAGATTCTCCGGGAATGAAGAGCACGACAAATTCGGGAGACTGCTTGAACTGGGCCCAGTAGTCCTTTGATGCGAGCTTGTTCATGTGGGTCCTCACCTGCTGTGCATGCCTGTCCATTTTCAGCTTTCTTTCATCTTCTGTGGAAGCCGCGATGGCATCGAGGTAAGCTTCGAGAGATACCTTTGAATCCACAACGATCTCCCGTTCCATGGGGAGATGCACTACCATGTCCGGTCTGATCTTACCCTTTTCGGTATCCATGGACTGCTGTTCGCTGAAATCACAATGCATGGACATCCCGGAAAGCTCGGCGACCCTTCTCAACTGCATTTCGCCCCACCGACCGCGCACTTGCGGCTTCCTGAGCGCAGAGACAAGGTTGCTTGTTTCCTTCTGGAGATTTTCATGGGTCGATGCCAGCGCCCTCAGCTGTTCTTCAAGGCTTCCATATGCCTTGTGCCTGCCTTCCTCAATAGACCGTATCTGTTCTTCATACCTTTTCAGTGTCTCATGCAAAGGCTTTATCATTCCATCCAGGGCGGCCTGGTGTTCCCCCAGTCTTCCCTTGGTGTCCGATACGACCTTGCCGAGGTGCTCGGAGGCAAGCCTGAGGAAATCCTCGCTGCTGCTCTTGAGAGCGGCTGAAGAGAGGGCATTGAAGGTGTCGGTCATCTCTTTCTTCATGGTATCAATGAGCGCTTTCTGTTCTTCGAGGCTCTTCTGGGATTCCCTGAGACTGGTGAGGGCCTCGGTCTTCAGTTGTCCTTCATTCTGGAGTTCTTTCCGCACCTGCTGCATCTCAGAGTCGTTCTGCTGGATCTGCTGTCTCAATAGGGTATTCACAGCTTCAGCACTTTTTGCTTTTGAACCCGCAAAAAGCCAGGCGATTATCCCGCCGATTATCAGTCCGACCAAACCGTATATCATTATCTCCATATATGCACTCTGGAACTATACTTTTTCATACACCCAAACCCTGCCGCCATTTTTTGTTTCATCCATTCTTTTTACCAGCCGCTTCTTATGCAGATTCAGCAATCGTGTTCCGCTGGTGTTCGCAGGGACTCTCAGCATATCAGAAAGCTGGCCCGCGGTGATCTTGCCTTTCTTGAGTATGAGATCGAGGGTTTTCTGGAGATAATTATTGAGACTTCCGATCAGCACCCTGCTCCCGTCCCTCATCTGCGCCATGACCGCGAGGTCCTTCCTTTCGAGGGCAACCTCTATATTCTCCTTCTGGCTTTCGTTGAGACCCGTCAAAACGATATATTTATCCCCATATTCTCCGCTCAGCAGCCGCGAAACCAGCTTTGCCACGATCTCGTCAGCGCAGGAATAGTCCACAATCCCTATCTTCGAGAAATCGAGGGCTATGACCGAACCGTCCTTCTCTCCCGTAATATCTCTTTCAATCCGCTCCCTGATCGCCTGCCCCGACTGACGCGTCACCAGATCGTTTGAGCCGTTCTTCAGTTCTTCCTTGAGGAGCTTATCCAGGTTATACAGAGTCATGTGGACCTTTCAACTGGTTCAATTGAATCACAATAGAAGGACTTTGTCAAGAAGAAAGTGAGGGGCGGAGAAAGGGGAGATGAACCTTTCAGACTTCCGGCAGCAGGATGCTGATCTGTGCGCCGGGAAAAGGGGTAAGGTCCAGTTCTTTCTCTTTCCCCCGCGCCCATTTGGGGAGTATGGAGAGCTTTGCCGTCCCTGAACGAATAGAAAGTTTTCCGTTCCAGTGATGAACGAATTTCCTGACCGCAGCGAGTCCGTGTCCTCTTCCTTCATCCGCGAAACGGGAGGCGCCGTGGAGCAGGGCCTTTTCTATGGCATGGAGATCATTTCTCAGTAAGAACCTGTCCGAAAGCGAGTTCATGAAGCCGACGCCGGTGTCCATTACCGCGATCTTTACGACGTTCTTGTCCAGGTTCTGAAAATGATATTTCTGAATCCCCACAAATCCCTTGTTTGCGCTGTGTTCGACGATGTTCTGGCACACTTCCGAAAGAGCTACGATGAAGCCGTTTATCGCCCTCGCGGTATAATTGAGATGTTTTGCCAGTATCGCCTGGGCGCGTTCCTTGACCTTGCCCACAATAAAGTGTATGTCATCCGATTTCTCTGCGGGAGTAATTTCAAGGAGGACATCGGAAGAAGAATTTCTTGGGTATTTCCCTGCTATCTCCGGCTTGGCCGGCTCAAGAGTGAAGTAATTTCCGGCAAAACTGAAGAAATCCATTCTTTCGAGATATCTGAGGACTTCCTCTGATCCGGGGAGGCAAAGGGTTTTTTGAAGTCCTGCATTCTTGAACACTTCTCCCATCTCAAGAATGCCGACCATGCCGTATGGATCAATAAAGGTGGCGTCCCGGAGGTCCAGAACTGAAGACCCCATGAAAAGGGCCAGGACAGTATCAAAGGTCTCCTCCGTAATCTGTGTCATCTCTTATGCTTCGCTTTCGGCGATCTCGGTGCGGACCAGTGCGAGTATGGCTGAATGCGGCACGATGAGATACTTCTTCCCTTCAAATTCTATCTCGACCGCCGCTTCCCTGAGGAAGATCGCATAATCCCCCTCAGCGGCCTGCAGGGGCACATAGCGCAAATCGGTCCTCTTGTTTGATGACCACGGCTCCTCAACGACTGCTCCGGGGTCGTGAACAGGATATCCCGGACCGACTTTTGCGATGTGCCCTCCCAGCACCTTCTCCTTTTCCTTAACAGTAGGGGGGAGGTAGAGACCTGAAGTGGTCTTGTCCATCCTCTCATCGGGATCGATAAGGACCCTGTCACCTACAACGATAATGTTCTTCTTTGCTTTCATGATGGTGTTAAGAGAGACGTTCCCTTAAGGTCCGGTAGAGGTCATTGCCCTCGCAAGCCCACCTCCAGGAGCATGTGGCGCAAAAGGTCCGGTGCCATGCCGGGAATATCTCGCCGATTTTTTCCTCTATCTCTGCCCATCCGATCTTCGCTCTCCGGGAAAGCTTAAGCAGGTCCAGGGCCATTCTGTCCATCTCTCCGATCCCCCTGTCGGCATCTTCGCTGAACTGACATCTGGCATTGTTCAGGTGGGGACACTGAGCGCAGACGTCATCAGCCCCGTGATGCACCTCAATGCCCATGTCCTGTGCGGTCCTGACAACACGCGCAAGGTTCTTGACGAACTCCTCGCTGTAGCCTTCTCCCCTGAAGAAGTGCAGGCATACAAGATGATGTCCTCTCAGCTTCGGCAATGAATACGCTATGACAAAACCTCCGGTCTCAGTTGTCCGTAACCGACTGTTTATTATATAATACTTTTAACTGCGGAGAAAAGATTGATGTATCAGGGAGAACCCTATGCACTTTTTTAGATACAGAAACGGTGAGTTATATGCTGAAGACGTTCCCGGTGAGAAGGATCGCGGAGGCATACGGAACGCCGCTCTATATCTACAGTTACAGCACCCTTCTTCGCCACTTCAAGGCATATGACGATGCCTTTGACGGCGTACCGCATATTATTTGTTTCGCCCTGAAGGCAAATTCCAATACCGCCGTACTCGAGATTGCTGTGCGAAAAGCGGCGGAGGCGCCGATGTGGTGTCGGGAGGAGAAGTTATTCAGGGCGCTGAAGGCGGCAGTATCCTCCCGTAAGATCGTCTATGCGGGCGTCGGCAAGACAGAAGACGAGATACGCTATGCCCTGAAATCGAAGATACTGATGTTCAATGTCGAGTCTGAAAGCGAGCTTATGGAGATCGACAGGATCGCTGGTATCATGAAGGTGAAGGCACCCATCTCCCTCAGGGTTAACCCGGATATCGATCCCGGAGACGCATCCCTATATCTCCACCGGTCTCAGGGAACACAAATTCGGCATCCCCATAGGGGAGGCCTTCGAGTATTACAGAATCGCAGAACGGCTGAAGAACACGGAGATCATGGGTATTCATAAGCATATCGGTTCCCAGATTACCAAGGTATCTCCGTTCGTGGACGCCCTGAAAAAGACCCTTCTCCTTGTGGATGAACTGAAGGAACACGGCGTGGTCATCCGCTATTTTGATATTGGCGGCGGTCTCGGCATTACCTACAAGGACGAAGAGCCCCCGGTTCCCCGGGACCCTTGCGAAGGAATCTCCTGCCCGCTGCTCAGGGGAAGGCGGCTCACGATCATTATGGAGCCCGGCAGGTCCATCGTGGGCAATGCAGGAGTTCTGGTCACGAAAGTGCTCTATCTGAAGAAAGGGGCGGAAAAGGATTTTGTGATCGTGGACGCAGGGATGAATGATCTCATACGACCCTCATTTTACGATGCGTATCATCAGGTACAGCCGGTGAAGAAGAAGCAGGAGAAAGAACATCCTTGCTGATATGGTCGGTCCCATATGCGAGTCAGGGGATTTTCTCGCAAAGGAGAGGGAGATGCCGGACGTAAAGCCCGGGGAATACCTTGCGGTGATGTCGGCGGGGGCATATGCATTTACCATGAGTTCAAATTATAACAGCAGACCACGGGCTGCAGAGGTGATGGTGAAGGGTAAGGGACTTTGCCTTGGTGAACAAAAGGGAGAACATACAGGGACCTTGTAAAGGGCGAGGAAATTCCTGATTTTGTTTGAAGCGGGGTGTGTCATGTATCCGCAACCCTCAGGGTGTGCGAATGTACTATTCACTGCATGCAGGCCTAAGCCACCACGGTAGAGAATGAAGAGTATGGAACTGAAATTTACCAAAATGCACGGTCTGGGGAATGATTTTGTCCTCATAGATTGCAGAGGCTTCGAGCCTCCGGCCCTCTCCGTTCTTGCGCGGAAACTCTGTCACAGAAGGTTCGGCATCGGCGCCGACCAGCTTCTGCTCCTGTATCCCTCCGAGGGCGCCGATTTCATGATGCGCATTTTCAATGCGGACGGCAGTGAGGTCGAGATGTGCGGCAACGGTATACGGTGTTTTGCCAAATATATCTGGGACAGGGGATTGTCAGGTAAAGGGGTGCTGAGGGTCGAAACCATGGGAGGCATTATAAGAGCGGAAAAGGCCGATGGTCTTGTCAGGGTGGACATGGGTGAGCCGATTTTCGAGCCGGGGGAAATACCGGTAAGGATAGTTCCAGGTTCCTCCGCCGTGGACCAGGTTCCCCGCTCGGACAAGTACCATTCAGCGGCCGACACCAGGCACTCAAAACCTGTGGTCGATTACCCCGTGCGGATTGATGATAAGGAATTCACAATGACCTGTGTCTCGATGGGGAATCCCCACGCAGTGGTCATTGTTGACAACGTGTCGGAATTCCCGGTAGCATACTACGGCCCGATGATAGAGAATCATGCGCTCTTCCCGAAGAGAACGAATGTGGAGTTCGTTGAAGTCCTGGATCGCTCTGAAATAAGGATGCGGGTTTGGGAGAGGGGGACAGGGGAGACCATGGCCTGCGGAACCGGGGCGTCTGCCGCTGCGGTGGCTGCCCATCTGAAGGGACTTACGGGCCGGTCTGTTACCGTGCATCTGAACGGAGGGGATTTATCGATCGAGTGGGCCGCAGACAACCGTGTTTATATGGCAGGGCCCGCGGTGGAAGTATTTCAGGGGGGAGATAGAGTATATTCAGAATGGGACGGGGATCAGGTCTTTGTGAGACGGAAAGAGTGTTTGGTTGAGGCGGTGAGAAGCCCCCTAAGGAGGTTGGCATGTTCAGTGGCTCGGAATCGTCGCAATCGTTACGCCGTTTAAGAGCGGGAAGGTGGATGAAAAGGCACTGCGTGGGCTGGTGGAATGGCATATATCCAGCGGTACCAATGCCATAGTTCCCTGCGGTACCACGGGAGAGTCTGCAACCCTTGAGTATGAAGAACACTACAGGGTCATCGAGATAGTGATCAAGGCGGTGAATAAGCGGGTTCCTGTTATCGCGGGGACAGGCGCCAACTCCACCGATGAGACGATAATGATTACCAAAATGGCGAAGAAGCTCGGGGCGGATGGTGCGCTCCTCGTAGCCCCTTACTATAACAAGCCGACCCAGGAAGGTCTCTACCGGCACTACAAGGCGGTGGCAGAGGCTGTAAAGCTTCCCATTGTCCTGTACAATGTGCCGGGAAGGACAGCGGTGAATATCCTCCCTCCCACGGTGGCGAGGCTTGCCGGGATAAAAAATATCGTTGCCATTAAAGAGGCAACGGGTGACATGAAACAGGTGAGCGAGGTCATCAGGTTATGCGGAGACAGGATAGCGATTATTTCAGGGGACGACTTCACCACGCTCCCCCTTCTTGCCCTGGGAGGAAAAGGCGTGATATCGGTCACCGCGAACATCGCGCCCCGGGAGGTCTCTGACATGTGCAGGCTCTGGAAGGAAGGGAAATATGAAAAGGCGAGGGCACTTCATTACAGGCTGGAGCCCCTGAATCAGGCCATGTTCATAGAGACAAACCCCATACCAGCCAAAACGGCACTGGCTTTGATGGGAAGGGTACGGGAGGAATTCCGGCTCCCTCTGTGCGAGATGTCCGGGGTGAACAAGGAGAAGCTCAGGAAGACCATAAAGGATTACGGGCTGATAGAATAAAAAGATCGTTTTTGAGGCCCTCCCCATAAGGAGGGCCTTTTTTATTATCGGCTGCTGCCAACCCCCATTCTGGGACAGTGCATCTCGATAGCGCACTGGCTGCATACGGGAGATATAGGCCTGCAGACGCCCTGTCCAAAAGCAACGAGCAGGCCATTGATCTCCCTCCAATACTTGCCGGGTAGCTTCTTCCTCAAAGCAAACTCGGTTTCCTCTGGAGTCCTCGTCTTGACGTATCCCCACCTGTTGGTGATCCGGTGAACGTGGGTATCCACGCAGATGCCCTGCTTATTGTATCCCAGGGTGACCACGAGGTTGGCGGTCTTTCTCCCTACCCCTTTGAGCTTCAACAGCTCTTCGATCTCATCGGGCACTTTCGAATGATACTTTTCCGCAATCTCCCGGCTCATGCCCTTGATCCTGTTCGCCTTGACCCTGTAAAAACCCACCGGGTAGATCGCTTTTTCTATCTCCCGTACGGACAGCATCGCCATTTTTTTCGGCGTTGACGCCAGGGAGAAGAGTCTCTCAGATGCCTCGCCTGTTGTTTGATCCTGTGTTCTCAAGCTCAGGATGCAGGAGATGAGTATCGTGTAAGGGTCTCTTTCGCGGGAAACCATCTTCTCCAGCCAGGGCAGATGAAGGGTTCTCACCTGGCGCTTCAGGAGTGGCCAAATTGTATGGATGTCGAATTCTTGCATGTATGAAGTATATCAAATCATACAATCCGAGCATTGGGGGAGCCGCTTAAACCGCATCATCCGCCATGCCTGCTCATCGCTGAGGGTAGTGTATAATGAAAGGGGATTTGCTGCAAAAACTGAACTATGCGATACAAGAAGATAACGAGCACTTCAAACCCTCTGGTCAGAGAGATAGTGAAGGAGAAGAAAGAGAGAACAGGCGACATTTTGATCGTCGAAGGACGCCGTCTCATCGAGATGGCCTTGACCTCAGGCGCCGGCATGGGGAAGGTCTTCTTCACCGAAGCCTTTCAATCGAAGAACGAGGCGTTTCTCATGAAGCTCTCGAAGAAATCACCAGAACTCATAGAGACTTCAGATCATGTCCTTTCGAAACTTGCCGATACAGAAACACCCCAGGGCATTGTGGCCGAGGTGTTCCATAAAAGCCGCAGGCTCCAGGAATTACCTTTACAGGAGAGTCCCCTCATCGTTGTCTGTGACGGTGTCAGGGATCCCGGCAATCTGGGTGCCATCATCAGGACCGCGGATGCTGCAGGCGCTGATGCTGTGCTCCTCCTTCCTGGAACATGCGACCCTTTTTTGCCGAAGGGAATACGGGCCACCGCAGGAAGTATCTTCAATCTCCCTGTGCTTTTTTCAGAGCCGGCGGCGCTGGTGGAATGGCTCAGAAGAAGATCCATCGGCCTTGTGGTAAGCGATGTGAATGCAGCTGTCGGCATTTTTGATGCAGACATGAAAGAACCCCTGGCCTTTGTCTTCGGGAATGAGGCAGCCGGAGTGAGCGAATATCTTAAGGACGAGAGCGGGATGAGTGTGAGGATTCCGATGCCGGGCAAGGCGGAAAGTCTCAATGTGGCGGCATCCGCTGCGATCTGCCTCTACGAAGCGGTCAGGCAGAGGAGAGGGGAGCCCCGGTGAACCGGTTGAGGGAGATTTCCCATTATGCTACTGGATGATTCCATCCTAATCTGATATCCTTCCCTGCATGGCGTCACCACAAACCGCATACCGCAATCCATGGCTCTTCGTTCCGACGCTCTACTTCGGTGAGGGCCTGCCATACGTCCTCATCAACACGGTTTCGGTCATTCTCTACAAGAAGATGGGCGTGGACAACGCGGACATCGCCTTCTGGACTAGCTGGCTCTACCTGCCCTGGGTCTTAAAGATGTTCTGGGCGCCGGTCCTGGATCTCACATGGAGCAAGCGCACCTGGGTGCTTGCGGCCCAGGGGGCCATGGCATTGAACATTGGCTTCATTGCCTACGCCGTCGGCAGGCCGGACTTCTTTTTCCCCTCCCTCGGAGCATTCATGGTCGGCGCGTTCATCTCTGCGACCTATGATACCGCCACCGATGGGTACTATATGTTGGCCCTTACGGAGAAAGAGCAAGCCTTTTTCGCCGGGCTTCGGTCAGGGTTTTATCGATTGGCGATGATTTTCGGATCGGGGTTCCTGGTCTATTTCGCAGGAAGTGTCGAGACAGCAACGGGAAGTATCACGAGCGGCTGGGGAGCGGTCCTGGGTATGAGTAGCGGGATCTTTATGGTCGCCTGGCTCTATCATTCTGCAGTTCTTCCCTACCCGACGACTGACCGTTGCCGCGTGGCCAACGGTGCCATCCAAAGACCAAGGTTCAAAGAGGTCTTCTCCGCCTATTTTCGGCAGGAAAAAATAGGAGTGCTCGTCGCCTTTATCCTCTTCTATCGTTTAGGCGAGGCCATGCTGCTCAAGCTGGTCACACCGTTCTTGCTGGATGGTCGAACTCATGGAGGGCTTGGGCTTTCCACATCCGAGGTCGGCCTGGTCTATGGTACGGTGGGCATTGCTGCGCTGGTGCTGGGCGGAGTACTCGGAGGATGGCTTATATCCCGGTACGGGCTCCGCCGCTGTATCTGGCCGCTCGTGATCACCATGCACCTGCCGGACTTGTTCTTCGTGTACATGGCATGGGAACAGCCCTCCCTGGCGATGGTCTATCCGCTGGTGGCGCTGGAGCAGTTCGGTTACGGCATGGGATTCATGGTCTTTACGGTCTATCTCATGTACTCTGCCGAAGGCAGCTACAAGACCTCCCACTATGCCATCTCCACGGGTATCATGGCTATCGGCATGATGCTGCCGGGGTTCATCTCCGGCTGGGTCCAGCAAGAACTGGGCTATCCCCTTTTCTTCGTCATTGTCTGTCTTCTCACCATCCCCGGGATGCTGACCATCCCGTTCCTTCCAAATAAGGAAAAAGCCTCTGCAAAGTGAGCACCCGGCTTCAGGTGCGAGTCGACGCAGAAGACTGAAGAATTTGATCGGTAATTGCCGGAAGAAGCTTTCCTTGCCTTAGCTGTTGTGGTTACCTTATGGCCTGGCAGACAATATCAATTGGCCCTAAACACAGGAGTACACCGACTGCCTGATAGATATTGCTAATCGAAACTCATGTTGACTTTCAGAAGAAATCCGCACAAAAAAAGGCGAGATATTTACCTCGCCCTTTATGCGTTTTTTATAATCTCTTACACCTCACAACTAATAATAGGACCTCCAACGAAATCAATCCTGAAATAAATATTATTTGTATCCGATGTTATGTATCCCGCAACAATATCTTCCCATTCATCCCCTACTGAAGAATCACCATAAGGGTCTATCACGGAAGGAGACACTCCTGCGGCATCCCAATCAGTAACCAGGCCGTCCAAAGTAATTAGCGGTGGTGGTGCCCATGCATGTCCAGTTATGCTCAATACAATGCCCAGAACAACTAAGAACCCAATAGCCGCTTTTCTCTTACGAAGCATCCAGATTAATCTTTTCTTCCATAATCTGATGCCTCTGTGTTTGATTCTGCAGCCCCCTTCAGGTCCATTAGAAAAGAGGCGGTAAGCTCTTTCAATCTCGATTTCGGAAACAGAAAACGCAGGGTCTTTAGAGGGATGCCTTTAAAAACCTCCCTGCTGATGACCAGTACACCGTTTTCAACCTCTTCGAAGATGAATTCATGGCGTGCTGAGACGCCGTACTTCCCGCTTGACCATATAACTCGCTTGTTGGGGATGACTTCCTCAATTTCAGGCTCGAAGAAAACGGGAAAATGAAATGGATAGATACAGAATTTCACCTTACCTCCTGCCGCCAGAATCTCTGTTTTATCGGGTGAGACATTTTTGAGTATCCTACTCCAGTCGTTCCAACAGGTGATATTGGTAAAAGTCGCCCAGACTCTATCTATGCGCGCATGGATGATTGTGGATTCCTCGATTTCCATCTAATACCCGGTGATCTTCGGTCCACTTTCTTCTTCTGAAAAGGCTATCCTGACTGCATCGTTAAAGGTAGTCTTCTCAAGAGGGATGAACGCATCAATGCGATTACCCCTGCAGACCACTTCATTGCTCAATCCCTCAATGAGGGGATGGAAAAGCCAGCAGAGACAAAAAGAAGACATGTCAGGAGATGTGGAGCATGGTTGCATGTCTGAGCACTTCGCTTGTCGTGTCCCTGAGGTGCGAAAAGTTCTGTGCATTCTGAACAGCGATGGACGCATAGAGTGCGAGAGCATCCAGCATCTTGAGGTCATCAATGGTAAAGGGTTTGTCGGAACGGTTACTCATGTTGATCACACCGAGATTGTAATTCCTGCACCTGAGCGGAGCACAGAGCATGGAGGTGATGTGGGAGACGCCGGGAATAAAACGTGAGTCAAGGGAGACATCGTTTACCAGCTCTGCCGTGCCGGTCCTCAGCACATCACCGGCGATTCCTTTGCCCACAGAGAGGATCACCTTAGGGTCTACCTCCTCGCCAAAGGCTGCCGCAATAACAAGGGATTTTTCCCCATCATCAAGCAGCATAAGGGAACCGTTATCAGCAGGGATGATGTTCTTTGCTTCCTTCAATATAAGCATGGCGGTCTCGTCAACATCGACACAGAGGCGCGATATCTCTGTGTGCTCCTTTTTGAGCTTCGTAAGCTCCTCATCAAGCCTCCTTATCCTCTGACTCATCGATTCCACCATCTTGAATACAAGGGTAGGGTCCCTGTTGATGGTTGTGAAGAGCTTGTGCTTGTCCACGCTCAATACCCTCGCATCACCCAATGCAACGGCGGTGGCAGAGCGGGGCAGACGATCGAAAACTGCCATCTCCCCAAAAATTTCCCCTTCCCCGAGGGTTGCGATGGTCACATCTCCCGATTCAGTTTTCTTTGTGATCTTCACCTTACCCGACTGAATTACGTACATCACCTCACCTGTGCTGCCCTCATTGAAAATAATCTCACCAGTTGCATACACTCTCCCCAGTTCGCCCTCTTTCATGATACCCTCCTCGTGAGAACCTGCGAAAATTCCCTCAAGAGATTCCCGTGCATCCTGATGTCGAGGGCCTTGGGGAATATATTCTTATATCTCTCGTTCCCGGTAAACATATTCCAGAGGATTGAGCTGAGGATTCTGTGGTCAGCGGGTCCCTTCTGTTCTCTCCTGACGGTCCTGAGCATACCCTCAGTGAGGATCTTGTTTTTCCGGAATACGTCGGTAACGGTAAAGAGGAACTGACCGTAACGATTGTCAATGATGAGGCTTTGATAGACCGGATAATAATCCTTCTGAAAATGCCTGGCGCTCACCCCCTGAAACAGCGCGGTTTTTGCAGCAGCCTTTCCCATGAGATATGCGGCCCCGAGCCCGTCCTTGAAGAGCCTTGTGGAGCCTGCATCACCGCATGTGACTACCCGGTCGGTGAAGGGTTTCAGGGGTGCCCCTGCATTCATTTTGGGCAAACAGCGGCACTCCACGGTATACGGGATGTCCTCCAACACATTTTTCACCACCGGTTTTTCTAGGAAGTCACTCACGGTGTTTGCATGCATCTCCTTTCCAAGTACGCAGAGGGTGACATAGGCGCCCTTGGGAATCATGGCAGCAAACTTCATCCCCTTGTCCGGAAGGAGGAAGAGATGAACCGAATTCCCAAAATGCTTTTCCACCTTCTCTTCGCCCAGAAGCAGCTCTGCGATGGCTGTGGTAACCGTGGGGGGTTCCTTGTATCCAAAGCCGATTTCCTCAAACATTTTTGGAGTGGTGCTGTTTACCCCAAATGCCCCAACCAGCAGGTCAAATTGCCCCAGCTCCCAGTCCTTTGAGAAGAGAACAGGCTTCCTGTCCCTGATCTCAATGCGGTCAACCCTTACCGGATTAAGAACAGCCCCCTCCCTGATCGCGTCCTTGAGCAGAAAATAATCAAAGCTCTCCTTCCCCTTCGGGATCATTCCCTTCGGCCCGCCACCCCGGTACACTGTGGCGATGGTCCTTTCAAGGTCAGGAGTGGCGAAATACACTTCACCGTGATTTGTGTGGAGATTGTATGAATTAATGCCTTTTCTCACAACGGAGTCAGGAAGATTAATGCCCTCAACCGCGAGGTTCTGGACAAGGAGTTCCGATATTATCCCCCCGCAGCGGTTGCATCCCCCAGGTCCGTCCTTGGTGAAGTCTTTGGGCTCGAAGATCGTGAGCCGGATCTGTTTTCCTATCATCCTCGCCATCTTGAGCGCAAAGATGCTGAAGAAGGATCCTGTAGGGCCGCCCCCTATTACCCCGATATGTGCGCCGTCTTCTAAGACATACGCATCAAGGTTGTCCGTTGTTTCCTTCACAGGCCCCCTCGTATGAATAATAACCGGATATGCGCACTGCTCTTATTTCCTGGGGCTATTAGAGGCTCGTTTGTGCGTCAACACAAATCTTATTTTCAGCCTGCGACGCTCAGTCTAGTCATAAGATTCCTCTGCTCTTTGTTGCTGCTCTCGAGCCAGAACCTCTTTTGCCCATTCCCCCTTAGAACAAAAAAACCGAACTTACCAAAGATTTCTTTCGGCAGCTCGGCCATCTTTTCTCAAAAGATCCGCCGCTTTCTGTCCCCTCCTCACGAAGGGTTTAGTCTTATCGAGACTTCTTGATTGGATACTTTCCTTGTAGCACAGAACATTTTCCATGTCAAGTTAGTTATAACTTTAGTAACTACTTTAGAAATTGAGGCAAGAGGTTATTATCCTGCTGATTTCTGCTTGAAACCTTCAGCGCTGACAAGACGACTGCTGGTGTCAGGTTCAGGAAGGAAATATCCGTGTATAGTTCGGCCAGAAGTCCGATGCCATGGGTGGTGGCTTTGCTCAAAAGATGAAGTGTCCGAGCTGAGCGGAATATCCGTGAGCGAGAGTCCGATGGCGAGAGATGCAATCGTATAGGGAATAACAATTGCCCGGTCAAAGAGGGAGAGGTTCACGAGTGTGATATTATATACGATGCCTGAATGGATAACACAATGGGATACCGCGCTGTTTTATCTCCTCAACCGTGACTGCCAGAACCGGTTGTTTGACCTCCTTATGCCGACTATCACTCACAGGTGGTATCTCATCGTCCTGCCGTTCCTGGTTCTTTTTTTTCTGCAGGAGAAGCGGAAGGCCCTTGCAGTCTTTGGTATCGCCTTTTTTTCCTTGCTTCTCGCTGACGGGTTCAGCAATGTGCTGAAACATGTCGCAGAGAGGACGAGGCCGTGTAACGTCCTTGAGGGCATCAATCTGCTGGTGGGATGCAGCAAGACCTTCTCCATGCCCTCAAGCCACGCCACCAACGCCTTTGCCTTTGCCACCCCATTTCTCTTCATGACCAGGAACCGTTTGCGCTGTCTCTTTCTCTTCATTGCCGTGCTTGTGTCCCTTTCACGTGTGTTTGTGGGCGTTCATTATCCCGGAGATGTTATTGGCGGCGCTCTGACGGGTGTTCTCGCTGCCGGAGCCGTTATGTATCTTTATGCGTGGGCTGAAAAGAGATTCCGGGACAGGCCGTATTCCACGGTCATGTATCTGTTCCTTCTCGGTCTGAGCGTGTTCCGTATGTATTACCTCTCCTTCGGTCCCCTTGACCTCAGCCCTGATGAAGCACATTACTGGGAATGGTCACGGAGGCTGGATTTAAGCTATTACTCCAAAGGCCCCGCGATCGCCTTCCTTATTGCCCTTTCGACTTCCCTGTTTGGTGATACGGTGTTTGGGGTGCGTTTCCTTGCTGTTGTCTTTTCCCTTTTCAGCAGCATCATTCTGTACGGGCTCGGCAAAGAGATGTACAATGAGCGGGTGGGGGCGGGTTCTGCAGTCCTTTTCCAGATCATACCCCTTTTCTCCGCGTTCGGCATCCTCTTGACCATAGACTCTCCTTTCCTTTTCTTCTGGATTCTCTCCCTGTATCTCTTCTGGAAAGCGGTTAATCCTGATGAGCCAGGCGGAATGCGTGAAGGGTCTCTTAGCGGTTCTTTCCGCTCAGTGCTCAGCACTCAAACCTCAACGAGGCTTTGTTGGTTTCTTCTCGGCATTTCGGTGGGGCTCGGTCTCCTTACGAAATATACCATGGCCTTTTTTTACCTCTGTGCGCTCTGTTTTCTCGTCTTTTCAGTTCACCACAGAAAGTTACTCAGGACCGCCGGGCCCTATGGGGCGTCACTCATAAGCTTCATTGTCTTCAGCCCGGTGGTGCTCTGGAACGCGCAGCATGACTGGGTCACGCTGAGACATACCGCCGGACAGGCCCATGTCGCAGAAGGTCTCCGGCTATCGGTAAAGAGTTTTATTGAGTTCGCCGGTTCTCAATTGGGTGTTGTTACGCCTGTTCTCCTTGTGCTGATCCTCATTGCGCTCTGGAGGGCCGGGGGCAAAGACCTCGACACTTCCGGCTCCCACGGGAAATTCCTCTTCTGGTTCTCGGTGCCGGTGATCATCTTTTTCATGGTGAAGAGTATCCAGGGAAAGGTCCAGGCGAATTGGGCAATGACGGGGTATATCACGGGGCTTATTGCATTTTCAGAGATCTTCATGAACCATTGGGAGCGCCAGGGGACTTTTCTGAGGAAGATCATCATTGCAGGCATAACCCTTTCCCTTGGGCTGACCGCTGTCGCCCATTATCCGTCCAAGTTCCATCTTCCCCTTAAACTCGATCCTTCAGCCAGACTGAAGGGTTGGAAGGATCTAGGGAAAGAGGTGAGCGGTATATATTCCGATATGCGGGAGAGGGGAGAGGTCTTCATTTTTTCCGACAGCTACCAGGTCTCCAGCGAAGTAGCCTTTTACGCGGAGGGGCATCCGGTCACGTACTGTGTGAATCTTGGAAGGCGAATGAACCAGTACGACCTCTGGCCTGATTTCGGGTATTTTATCCATTCCAACGGGATTTTTGTTACAATAGGCGATACAGAATTGAACTCCAGGATCAGAGATGCCTTCCGCAGCTACCGGAAGCAGCTTTTAAAGGTGTACGACAAGGACAGGCTCTTGAGAGAATATTCAATTTTTCTCTGTTATGACTTTCAGGGTATGACGAACGAAACAATAGGAAAATACTGATGACGGTGTCTGTCGTCATTCCGCTTTTCAATGAAGAGGATAATGTGGAGGCCCTTCACGAGAGGCTCGGAGGTGTCCTCGGTTCCCTCGGCACAGACTATGAGATCATCTACATTGATGACGGGAGCACTGACAGGACCCTCCCCCTCCTTGAGAAGATACAGGGCGGTGACCCCTCTGTGGTTGTCCTCAGCCTCAGAAGGAATTTCGGGCAGACCGCTGCTTTTGCAGCGGGTTTTGATTTTGCCAGGGGAGATGTGGTCGTCACCATGGACGGGGACCTTCAGAACGACCCCAATGATATCCCCAAACTCCTTGAACTCATCAAGGACAGTGACCTGGTGAGCGGCTGGAGAAAAAAGAGGAAAGACCCGTTCTTCAGCAGGAGGCTGCCGTCCATGGCCGCGAACTGGCTTATCAGTAAGGTGACAGGGGTTAAGCTCCACGACTATGGCTGTTCCCTGAAGGCGTATAGGCGCGATGTCATAAAGAACCTGAAACTGTATGGCGAGATGCACCGCTTCATCCCTGCGGTTGCCAGCTGGTACGGGGTGAGGGTCGCAGAGGTCGAAACGGTCCATCATCCGCGGCTCAGGGGAAAGTCGAAATACGGTATTACGAGGACCGTCAAGGTGGTTCTCGATCTCATCACCGTCAAGTTTCTCCAGAGCTTTTCGACGAAGCCCCTTCAGTTTTTCGGATCCATCGGCATGGCGTGCGGTTTTATGGGGTTCCTCGTGCTGTTCTATCTCAGCATTGAGAAACTCATCTTCGGCAACCCCATCGGCGGAAGACCTCTCCTGCTCCTCGGTGCGCTGCTCATCATAGTCGGCATCCAGTTCATCGGCATGGGGCTGCTCGGCGAGATGATCGTGAGGGTCTATCACGAGACACAGCGTAAACCCATCTATGTGATGAAGAAGGTCCTTGGCCCGTCCAAATAAGATAATCATTCTTCTCATAAAGATCCTGGTCAGCGGAGGACTTCTGTATGCAGTCATCTCAAAAACAGGCATCGACAAGGTGCTCTCTACGCTAAAGGGGATCAACATCTTTTCCTTCGTCCTTGCTGTCCTGATCTATATGTTCACCATCTATATTTCTTCCATCAGATGGCGTCTCCTTCTCCATGAGAAGTTTGGGATGAAAAGGCTTGTTTCCCTTTATTTCATCGGCTCATTTTTTAATCATCTTCTCCCCGGACTTATCGGGGGCGATGCGGTAAAGGCCTACTATCTTTACCGGGACACCGGCCGGGGCTCATCCGCCGTCGCGTCTGTGTTCATGGATCGCTACATAGGATTTACCGCCCTTATGCTGGTGGGATTAATAGCGTTCCCCTTCGGGTTCGGTTACTTCAGGGGGTCTTACATCGAATGGGTCCTTCCCCTCATTGTTCTCCTCTTCATTACGGCGAGTTTCTTTGTTTTCGGTTTGAGGATCGGCAGGAGATTTAAGGCACTGTCGGGGTTCTATGACTATTTTGCAGTCTATAAGGGTAAGAAGACGGTGCTGGTGAGAACGCTTTTGCTCTCGGTAATGATCCAGACGATCATCATATTTGCCGTCTATGTGCTCGGCAGGGGCCTCAGCGTGAACGTACCGCTCCTTCCCCTGTTCATATTCATACCCGTGATCTGGACCATCGCCACGATCCCCATCTCCATCTCGGGGATAGGGGTGCGGGAGGCCTCTTTTGTGCTGCTTTTCGGCTTTCTGGGGATAAGCCCGGTTCAGGCGACCGCGGTGTCTTTTGCCTGGTTTCTCTCGGTCGCAACGGGGAGCCTCCCCGGGCTCGTCGAGTACCTGAGATATAAGAAGGGGACGCCAGGGAAATAGTTCTTTCATCATAGGGAGCAGTCTTGTCTTTTCGCATTCCACCATGCTAAATTTCACTTGTGTCAGTGAAATGGCTTCTCATTTCAGGGAAGAAACCAGCTGCTTAATATAGTTGTTATATCAATCAGTCGGCAATAATCTGGCGAGGTCTGAGAAAAAGTAATATGCGAAAAGACATATTTATCGGGCTGTTGGCCATCCTGGTGATTGGATTAACCGTCCGGATGCGGAAAAACAAAAGCTCCCGCGGCCCCAAAGACCAAGGCACCGCGTGCGGTCCGCCTTGTTTCGGTCGAGAGAGGAAGTCTGCCCCGCACAGTTACCGTTACCGGCACACTCGCCGCCGATGAAGAGGTGGTCGCCAGTTTCAAGGTGTCCGGAAGGATCAGCGAAATTGCGGTTGATCTTGGCAGTACAATAAGCAGGAACCAGGTAATTGCGCGGCTCGACCCGACTGATTTTCTGCTCCGGATTGAACAGGCAGAGGCTGCCCTGCGTCAGACGCGTGCGCGGTTGGGACTTTCTCCTGATGGGTCCGACGACCGTGTAGATCCTGATAAAACAGCACCTGTCAGGGAGGCCCGGGCAGTCCTGGAGGAGGCCCGCCTGAACCGTGAACGCGCGGAAAAACTGCATGAGAAGAATTATATTTCAAAGATGGACTTTGACTCAGCCGTATCACGCCTGCTCGTTGCCGAAAGCCGCTATCAGGCGAGTATTGAGGAGGTCCGCGACCGTCAGGCCCTCCTGGGACAGCGGAAAAGCGAGCTTGCGCTATCACGCCAGCAGTTGGCAGATGCCACGCTCTACGCTCCCATGGATGGCGCTGTCAGGGAGCGAAAGACTTCGGTTGGTGAGTTTCTGGCCGCAGGTTCGCCCGTAGCTGTTATAGTCCGGACTCACCCCCTGCGACTCAAGGTTTCGGTGCCGGAGCGGGATGCCGCAGCCATCCGGGTCGGGCAGGTGACTCGCGTCAGGGTCGAAGGCGATCCGGCCGAACATACAGGGCGCGTGGTCCGTTTAAGCCCTGTCCTTGAGAAACAGAACCGCACGCTCACTGTTGAAGCCGAGGTGGAGAACCGGCAAGGCAGGCTCAGGGCCGGCTCATTCGCAACGGCCGAGATACTTATCGATGCCCAACAGCCGGTTGTTCTGGCTCCTGCCTCGGCGATCGTCACCTTTGCCGGTATCGAAAAGGTGCTTGCAGAGAAACAGGGCCGCGCAATAGAACGCAGAATCCGTACCGGACGCCGTGCAGGCGACAGGGTGGAAGTCCTTGAAGGCCTTGCTCCCGGAGATCTGATCGTGGCCGAGCCCGGCAATCTTAGCGGCGGAGAGCCTGTCTCAGTGAAACAATAGGACCTTTGTGCAAAAACTCGCTGAAATCTGTATACGCCGTCCGATCTTTGCGGCAATGCTTATTTTGGCGCTCTGTGTTGTTGGCGGAGCAAGCTACGTCCGTCTCGGTGTCGATCGCTTCCCCTCTGTCGATCTCCCGACCGTCAGTATCCGCACAGAACTGCCAGGCGCCTCCACAGAAGAGGTTGAGACCGAAATCTCGAAGCGTATAGAGGAGGCGGTCAACACCATCCAGGGCATCGACGAACTGCGTTCGATCTCCGGGCCCGGAACTTCTGTTGTCATTGTGACCTTCAACCTCAGCCGTGACATAGACACGGCGACGCAGGACGTGAGGGACCGCGTCGCGACAGTGCTTAAAAACCTGCCCGAGGACGCAACCCCGCCGCTCATATCCAAATCAGACAACGACTCTCAGCCGGTGCTCACTGTCGCTCTTTCGGGTGAACGTACACTTCGTGAGCTGACCGAACTGGCCGACAAGGTCGTAAAGGTGCGCCTGGAGCGTTCTGACGGGGTGGGCGATGTGCAGCTTGTCGGCGGCCTGAACCGTGCCATGAACATCTGGGTGGAGGCGGACCGGCTGGAGGCTTACAGGTTCCCGATTACCCTCGTGCGCGACGCCATAGTCCGCCAGAACACCGATTCTGCCGGCGGCAACGTGACCCGCGGCCCCCGTGAAGAGACACTCCGGACAATCGGCCGGCTGACAGACGCCCAGGCCTTTAACAACCTGGAAATAACCAGCATTGATGGCGCGCCGATCAGGATACGCGATATCGGCTGGGCAGAGGACGACGCCAAGGAACAGCGCTCAACAGCCCGTTTAAACGGTATTCCCACGGTGGTCCTCGAGGTCCGGAGGCAGTCGGGCGCCAATACGGTTGCAGTCATCGAGAGCGTCAAGAAAAATCTCAAGGCCGCCATGGGAGAACTGCCGGCCGGGCTTGAGCTGACCGTCATCCAGGACCAGTCGCGCTATATCTATGCAGCGCTTCACGAAATCAACGTGCATCTGATCCTCGGCAGCATCCTTGCCTCCCTGGTCGTACTTGCCTTCATGCGCAACTGGCGTTCAACCGTGATCGCGGCTGTGGCTATCCCGGCTTCGGTGGTCGCGACCTTCGGCATGATGCGCGCGCTCGATTTTACGCTGAACAGTGTGACCATGCTCGCCCTTGTGCTGATGGTGGGGGTTGTGATCGATGACGCCATTGTTGTCCTCGAAAACATATTCCGTTTTATCGAGGAAAAAGGCATGAAGCCCTTCGAGGCCGCAAAGGCGGCGACCGCTGACATCGGCCTTGCCGTCATGGCTACTACGCTTTCACTCGTCGTTATCTTTATCCCGGTTTCTTTTATGTCGAGCATCTCAGGCCGCTTTCTCTATCAGTTCGGGATCACGGCAGCGGTGGCTGTCATGGTAAGCCTGCTCGTTTCCTTTACCCTCACTCCTATGATGAGCGCACGACTGTTGCGGCCGGTGAGACCCGAGTCCGGTAACAACGATAACAAGGAAGAGGCGCCCCGGTCCCGGGGCGGATTCTATCGATGGCTCGACGAGGGGTACGGCAAGGTCCTCGCCTTTGCCATGCGTAATCGGCTTACGGTTGTCCTGATTTCACTAGTGGTTATCATGTCTACAATCCCGTTGTATAAACTGCTTAAGCAGGATTACCTGCCGGGCAATGTGGACGAAGGCGAGTTTAACGTTAATGTCACCGCTCCCCAGGGCACGAGTCTTGCCGCTATGGACGAGATCATGCTCGCAATAGGAAAAGAGATCCGGGATGTGCCGGGAGTTCAGATTGTACTCACTACGGCCGGAGGCGGCTTCATCGGAGGAGTGAGCGAAGGCAGGACCTACGTGCGGCTCGCTCCCCACGAGGAGCGTGTCTTTTCCCTTGGGCTGCTCGCAAAAAACACTCTTGCGGGCAGGCCTCTTGCCACATTCCGGCAGATTGTCTCCCAGGCTGAAATCATGCAGGAGGTGCGGAAACGGCTGAAAAAATTCCGGGACCTGAGGATCTCTGTGCGTAACCTGACCGGATTCAATATAGGCGGTGGCAGCTCTGAAATAGACTTCGTGCTGCGCGGGCCGGACCTCAATGCGCTCTATTCCTACGCTGAAGGCCTGCGGACCAGGGCAGATGCCCTCGGGATCATGGACGCGGACACGACCCTCAAGCTGGACAAGCCGGAACTGCGTATCCAGCTCGACAGGGCCAGGGCCGACGATCTCGGAGTCGATCCCGGCCGGATAGGCACTGCGATCAGGCTCCTGGTTGGCGGTGATCAGGAGGTTTCACGGTTCCGGGACCCTGCTGTCAACGAAGATTACGACGTTGAGTTACGGCTGCGTGAAGAGGACCGCGCGAATCCGGCTACCATAGGGCGGCTGTTTGTGGCCCGTGATGACGGCAGTCTTGTGCGTCTTGACAACGTGGCGCGGATCGAACAGATCAAGAGCGCCTCACGCATCGACCGCCTCAACCGGCAGCGGGAAGTCCGCCTGCGTGCGTCGGTAGCGCCGGGTTACGGCCTGGCGGACCGGCTGGCGGCCCTAAGGGCGGCTGTTACAGAGATGAATCTGCCTTCCGCCTACACAACCGCTGTCTCAGGCCGGGGACGGGAGCTCGAACGGACCTTCGGCGAATTCATCTGGGCCTTTGCCCTTTCAATGGTCTTCATGTACATGATCCTTGCCTCCCAGTTCGAAAACCTCATCCACCCCTTCACCATCCTGCTGTCGCTGCCGCTGACAGTCCCCTTTGCGCTTCTGTCGCTCTGGCTCACCGGCAACTCGCTTAACCTTTATTCCGCCCTGGGCATCCTGGTGCTCTTCGGAGTGGTCAAGAAAAATGCCATCCTCCAGATCGACCACATGAACAACCTGCGGGCTGCCGGCATGGAACGTTCCGCGGCCATCCTGCAGGGCAACCGCGACCGGCTGAGGCCGATCCTTATGACCACGCTGACCTTTGTGGCCGGTATGATCCCTCTGGCTGTCGGCACCGGCCCTGGTTCCGAGGAGCGCCGTGTGATAGCAGTCGTTGTGATCGGGGGACAGACGCTCTCTCTCCTTCTGACCCTCATCGCCACTCCGGTCGTCTATTCACTTTTGGACGACCTGGGGTTTGCCTTCACAAAATGGCGGCGGCCCGGCTCAGGGAAGTTGTCCGCAGTCCGTCCGGTCAATTGGTGATGCCAAGTCATTACTTAGATCGATAGTGCCGATGACTGCTTGGATTTCCTGGAACAATCGGCCCTGTCCGCACGTGAAAGGAAGATCGAGTTTAAGCGCCGATGCGGTTCTTCATTCGATCGTAGATGTCCTTCCGATGGCCGATACCAAGAACTATGATCATCGAACGGTCGAATTCAAAAATAACACGGTAGTCGCCGATGCGGAGCTTCCAGTATCCCTTCAGCGTCCTCCTCAACGGCACGGCATACTGTTCAGGATACGTGGTCAGCTTTGTTTCGATCGCATTCTTT
The DNA here is from genome assembly GCA_963699545.1 of Nitrospirota bacterium. GTDB lineage: Bacteria > Nitrospirota > Thermodesulfovibrionia > Thermodesulfovibrionales > UBA9159 > JAMCQB01. The sequence continues at coordinate 617,779 of CAVOUE010000003.1, forward strand.
ACCGTAAGCTTCATAGCAGCTGGCAACGCCGGGATATCATGTTTCACTACTTCCTTGTGATAGCTGATAGTAAATGACACTTCAGCTCCAGGCCTTTTTATGAGAAACAAGCTCCGACTTCTTGAGAGATTTCTTCCTCTCATCCGCAAGCGCAGCCAAAGCTATGTCCTCCTGGATCTCCAGCGCATCCTCGATGAGATCCTCGACAACGGAAGACATCGAAAGACCTCTTGCTTCTGAAAGGGTCTGCACATCAGCATAAATACGCGGATTCAAAACGACATTTATGCGGGGTTTTTTCGTAGGCATAAACACCTCCCTTGTCTTTTCCATAGTGTAACACAAATAGCACACTGTACAAAAGACAGGGAAAAATATTCAACATACATAATTCCTATGGAAAACTAGGGACACATGTTAATGCTCAGCGCCGGAGGCAGACAAACCGGCCCTGCCTCATCGAACCGTGTCAGTCCGGGCTTCTGCCTCCGCAAGTGACGCCCCTTGTCCTGGAAACCCATATTGTCAGAATCCTCTGTAATGATGTAGAATTTATCAACTATGGTCTTCGATAGCAAAACAGTGAAGAAATACTTTTCCTGGGCGCTGGATACGGCCAAAGAATCCCACCTGCGAGTGCTCAGCGATGTTCCCCTCTTTAAGGGCATAGGCAAGAAACTTCGCAGGAAACTGCTCATCGACCTCATTGAAAAGAAATACACAACGGGTGATGTCATTTTTCACGAGGGGGAAAGCGGAAAGGCGGTCTATGTCGTCCTGGAAGGATCGGTAAAAATAATCAAGAGGTCGAGTTCAGAGAACAAGACCCTTGCTGTGCTCGGGCCGGGGTCCCATTTCGGTGAGCTCGCCCTCATCGACCAATGTTCCCGCTTCGCGACTGCCATCACAGAAAAGGACGCCCTGCTTTTGATCATGTACAAATCGTATTTTGACGACCTTATCCGGGGGAACAGCGCCATCTCCTCCAGGATTCTTCTGAACCTGGCCGAAATCCTGTCAAGCTACATACACCGTGACCAGTCTGAAAGAAATGATCAAAAGACGTCGTCATGACCGATGAAAGGCATCAGGGCGGCCCTTCGCTGACCGATGTGCGGAAGCTGCATCATCAGATGCCGAGATGGACCATGCTCCTTCTCATAGTCGGTGTTGCGGCAGTCGTCGCTTCTCGTATCACGCACCTCATCATGATGCTGATCGCCGCAGCGGCGATTGCCTATATCTTCAGCTCGGTCATCAGCGCCTTTGAAAGGCTTGGGATCAAGAGGAGCGTGGCGGTCATTCTGCTTTTTGTGCTCGCTTCCGTGTTCGTCGTTGCCGCAGATCTTATCTTCATCCCCGACCTTAAACAGGAGATCATGAATGCCTATGCAAAGTTTCCCGCGTTCTCGTGTCACATACAGGACGCTCTTTTGCTGAGCGCACAAAGCAGCGCACAGACATATCCTGTCCTTGGGTCAAGTATCATGAAGCTTGTTGACAATGTGTTCGGTCCAAACGGAGTTATCGAACGGACGCTCAACGCTTCAGAGATTTTCATGCAGGCGACGTCATTTATTATGGCGCTCATTCTCGTCCCTTTTTTCGTCTTCTTTCTGCTCAAGGACTGGCCGAGCCTGCTGAGAAAAGTTATGGACTGGGTTCCGCCGTCATACGTAGAGACGACTATTTCAGTCATTGCAGAGATCAATATCCTCGTGGGAAAGTATCTCCGCGGGCTTGCCGCCGACTGTTTTTGTGTAGGGATATTGGCTTCAATGGGACTCTGGCTCATGGGGATCAACTATCCTATTATGCTTGGCATCTTGAGTGGTGTGGCGAATATCGTACCGTATCTTGGCCCTATCATCGGGTGCCTGGTATCCTCTCTCGTCGCCCTGATGCAGTACAACAGCCTTGATCCCGTGCTGAATGTTCTTCTCCTGTACGTCGCCATAAAGCTCATGGACGACCTCGTTATACAGCCGTTGATGATCGGTAAGAGCGTGCACCTCCATCCCATGCTCCTTGTTATTACGTTGATCATAGGGGAGAAGCTCTTCGGCATAAGCGGTATGATACTTGGGGTTCCCATCGTCACTGCTGCCCAGAAGACTGCCGGAATCCTGCTCGAACATCGACGGGGAACACTGAGGAGGGAATGCGCGAGAAGGCTCATACCGCTGCATCACGTTGACAAATCTCCCGTCAGGCCGATCTAGCTCTTTTCTTAACCATTAACCGGCCGCGATCAGCCACACCACCCGAAGCCCATGCTCACTATGGTCAAGGGGACACGCATCTTCACATATTCCCAAAGACCGAGGTTCTTCGGGCGTGCACCTTCGACGTACAATTTATGTCAATCTGATCGCCTTTTTGTGTCATGTGCTCCAGTGGTCAACTAAATAGGCTTGACAAGCATCGACTCAACTAGTATCATATGAATTAGAGAAATGCACGATGGTGAGGAGCTAAAGAGATGCCGGCAGCGGTGAATGATTATTACGAAATACTTGGTGTGCCGAAGGGCGCCTCCCAGGATGACATCAAGAAGGCGTTCAGGAAACTTGCGCGCAAATATCACCCTGACCTCAATCCCGGCGACAAGACAGCAGAGCATAAGTTCAAGGAGATAAATGAGGCGAACACGGTGCTGGGCGACCCGAAAAAGAGAGAGGAATATGACCGCTTCGGCAAGGCGCCCTTTGAATCCGGTGGCGCATGGTACGAAGAGGTCAGGACACCGAGCTATGAGGACATATTCGAATTCGGGATGGGCGATATCTTTGGAAGATCATCGGGAGCCGGGGGGCAGCACGCAAAGGGCGCGGACATTCTCGCGAGCGTTACCGTCTCTTTTGAGGAAGCCTTCACAGGCACGCAGAGAACGGTAGTTGCCAAACGGGAGTCAGACTGCCAGACATGCAGGGGAACCGGGGCAGAATCCTACGAGACCTGCCAGAGATGCAAGGGAAGTGGAATGCTCCAGACGTCAAGGGGGTTTTTCAGGATGCAGCAGGCCTGCCCTGAATGCAGGGGCAGCGGCAGGAGAGTAACAAAGGCCTGCAGGGCCTGCGGAGGCAGAGGCACGCTCATTTCCTCTGATACGGTAAAAGTGAAGATACCCGCGGGTGTGGATAACGGTTCAAGGGTGAAGGTGAAGGGTAAGGGAGATGCGGGTGCTGGAGGTGGTCCGCCCGGCGACCTTTATATCGAAGTGACGGTGAGACATCACGCGTTCTTCAGAAGGGAGGGCAATGACCTCTCGATAGAAGTTCCCCTGACCTTCGGGGAGGCTGCCCTTGGCGCGAAGATAGAGGTACCGACAATGGATGGTGTTACGATGATGACCATCCCGCCGGGAACCCAGGGAGGGCAGAAGTTCAAACTGACGGGCAAGGGGTTCCCCTCACCCAAGACAGGAGTGCGGGGGAATCTGTACGTGAACATAAAGATAACGGTCCCGAAGGATTTGAACGACAGGACAAGAGAGGCATTAAAGGAGATAGAGGGATCATACAGGGAAAATCCGCGGAGGGGGTTATTTAACCGATGACGGGCTCGAAGGATAAAAAACAGCCGGTATTCATGATCAGTGTCGTTTCGCGGATGCTCGGAGTGCATCCCCAGACCCTCAGACTCTACGAGAGGGAGGGTCTGGTCACGCCCCAGAGGACGAAAAGGACGAGGCTGTATTCCCAGGAAGACGTGGAGAGGCTGGCCATGATCCTCAGACTCACAAGGGAGATGGGCGTGAACAGGGCAGGGGTTGAGGTAATACTGAGGCTGAGACACAGGTTGGAGGTCCTTCAAAAGGAGATGGACGAAATGATGCAGTTCCTGGAGGAGGATCTCAGGAGTGATTTTATGAAGCGGATGAGAAAAATGTTTTTTGAGGAATAGTTCCTGAGTTAAGGAGGAAATTATGAGAATGGACAGATTGACGATAAAGAGCCAGGAGGCGCTGCAGGATGCGCAGAGGTTTGCAGAGAGGAAGGGGAACCAGGAGCTCCAGCCCGAGCATCTCTTGTGGGCGCTCATGGAGGACGAAGAGGGCGTTGCGGTCCAGATCCTGAAGAGACTGGGAGTCGATACAAAACAATTGCAAACAGATCTCGACAAGGAAATCGACCGTTTGCCCAAGGTCACGGGCGCGACCCCCCTTGGGCAGCTGTACATTTCTTCAAGGCTCAAGGAAGTCATCGAAAAGGCGTTCAGGGAGGCAGAGCATCTCACTGACGAGTATGTGAGCGTCGAACACCTTCTCGTGGCCCTCATATCCATCGGCGGGTCGTGCGCCGAACTCCTTGAAAGGTACGGGGTCACTTCGGACAAGTCCATGGCTGCCCTGCGGGAGATACGGGGCGCGCAGCGCGTCACCGACCCCAACCCGGAAGACAAGTATCAGGCCCTTACCCGTTACAGCAAGGACCTGACAGCCCTTGCAAGGAAGGGGAAACTGGACCCTGTGATCGGCAGGGATGACGAGATACGGAGGATCATCCAGGTCCTTTCGAGGAGGACGAAGAACAACCCCGTGCTGATCGGCGAGCCGGGTGTTGGGAAGACGGCCATAGCAGAGGGTCTCGCCCAGAGGATAGTGGCGGGTGATGTCCCGGAAACGCTGAAGGACAAGCGGGTGGTTGCCCTGGACATGGGCGCCCTGGTGGCGGGCTCAAAATACAGGGGTGAATTCGAAGAACGGCTTAAGGCTGTCCTTAAAGAGATTGAGCAGGCTGAGGGCAAGGTAATTCTCTTCATCGATGAACTTCATACCCTGGTGGGCGCAGGGGCGGCAGAGGGCGCCATTGACGCGTCCAACATGCTGAAGCCGGCGCTGGCAAGGGGCGATTTGCGGTGTGTAGGCGCCACCACTCTTGACGAATACAGGAAGCACATAGAAAAAGATCCGGCTTTGGAGAGGAGGTTCCAGCCTGTCCTCATAAAAGAGCCCACCGTGGAGGATACGATCTCGATCCTCAGGGGTCTGAAAGAGCGGTATGAGGTCCACCACGGGGTAAAGATCAAGGATTCCGCCCTTATTTCCGCCGCGGTCCTGTCCAATCGCTACATTACCGACAGGTTCTTGCCTGACAAGGCGATAGACCTTATCGACGAATCGGCCTCGAAGCTCAGGATGGAGATCGACTCCATGCCCATTGAGCTGGATGAACTGGAGAGGAAACTCAGGCAGCTTGAAATTGAAAAACAGGCTTTGATGAAGGACGGGTCAAGGGACGCGAAGGAGAAACTGGACAAGATAGGGAAAGAGATGGCGGAACTCCAGGAACGGAGGGATGAGTTCAGGGCCCAGTGGCTCAGCGAGAAGGAGATCATCGCCAAGATCAGAGAGATCAAGGAACAGACGGAGAAGACAAAGATAGAATCCGAAAGAGCGGAGCGCGAAGGAGACCTGTCAAAGGCCGCCGAATTGAAGTATGGGAAACTTCCCGAACTCCAGAAGGCCCTCGACGCCCAGAACAAAAGGCTTATGGAAACTCAGTCGAGGCGGAAGATGCTCAAGGAAGAGGTGGACGAGGAAGACATCGCAGAGGTCGTCTCGAAGTGGACAGGGGTTCCTGTTTCGAGAATGCTTGAGGGCGAGATACAGAAACTCCTGCACATGGAAGACAGGCTGAGGCTGAGGGTGGTCGGTCAGGACGACGCGATCATCGCAGTGGCGAATGCGGTACGGCGTGCGCGGGCGGGAATCCAGGACATGAACAGGCCGATAGGGTCCTTTATATTCCTCGGTCCCACCGGTGTGGGAAAGACAGAACTGGCAAAGGCCCTGGCAGAGTTTCTCTTTGATGACGAAAATGCGATGCAGCGTATCGACATGTCTGAATATCAGGAAAGGCATACCATATCGAGGCTCATCGGTGCTCCTCCCGGCTATGTGGGGTACGAGGAAGGCGGCCAGCTCACCGAAGCGGTAAGGAGAAGGCCATACTCTGTGATCCTGTTTGATGAGGTCGAGAAGGCCCATGCGGAGGTATTCAGTCTCCTTCTGCAGCTCCTGGACGATGGGAGGCTCACCGACGGACACGGCAGGACCGTTGACTTCCGGAATACCGTGGTGATCATGACCTCCAACATCGGGAGCACTCATATTCAGGAGATCCTCGAGGGAAGGGAGAAGCGTCCCGCAGTATACTGGGGGAAGAGCAATAACGAGGATCTCAGGGAAAGTGTGATGAACGACCTGAAGGCATTCTTCAAACCGGAATTCCTCAACAGGGTGGATGAGATCATCCTCTTCAATCCCCTTTCGAAGGCTCTCCTGAAGGAGATCGTAGACATCCAGGTGAAGAGGATGAAGAAATACCTCTTTGAAAAGGGGATCGACCTGGTGCTCACCGATGCCGCGAAGGAAAGGCTTGGCGATATCGGGTATGACCCTGTGTATGGCGCGAGGCCGTTGAAGCGGGTGATGCAGAGGGAGATTTTGAACCCGCTGGCCGTAAAGCTCCTTGATGGGACATTCAGGGATGGGGACGTTGTCGAAGTAGATGTGGAACGTGACGGGCTTGTATTCAGGAAACTTGCGGAGGCGGAGGTGGGAGCGTGAACGATCTTCCATGCGACTGATTGCCCGGTCCTGACGCTCTTCCCCCCTTCCCTACTTTACCGACTAAATCGTTCTATGAAATGAAACCCTGCCTCTGCGCTAAAAGGCGCAAGAGTGCTTTTTTCACCCGTGACGGCCGTTTGACCTGCCAAGAATTGTCAAACGCCTTTCCCCCAGTCCCGGAAAGCGGTTTCTCATTGCAAAAAAGAGAAGAAAAATGGTAATCTCAAAGGGCCTGTGAGGGGTAGTCGCGGAGGGGCGGCAGGTTCTGACTTCCTAGGGAAGTGGCATGTTATTTGCTAAGTGTTTATCGTAAGACATTCCTTGGAGGAACTGAATAATGAACATAAGCATGCCAAGAAAGATACATGAGAAGCCCTTTACAATGCCTGCCATTTTTTTGTTTTTTGTCGTCGTCCTGCTGTTTGTTCACGGACAGGCCTTTGGATTAGCCGTCAACTACTTCTCCTCCATTCCCACACCTGGTCACAATCCCATCAGGATAGCGTCGGACAACGCCGGCACATTGTACGTTGCGGCGTCAGCCTCGGGAAAGATTCTCAAGTATTCTCAGGATGGCTCGGCGCTCGGCTCCATAAACGGCTTTGCAAAACCGATTTCAGTGGCGGTGGACAGTTCCGGAAGGATATATGTCGGGGATTTCCAAGACGGAAGCGTAAATGTCGTGAGCTCAGACGGGCAGGCCCTCTTCAGTCTGGGGAAAGGCGAGGGAGAGTTCGGCATGCCGGGGGATATTGCGATCGGTTCTAACGGCTCTGTCTACGTTACCGATAGTCCGAACAATGTTGTCAAGGTGTATGGATCCGACGGCGCCTATCAGTTCTCCTTTGGAGGTTTTGGCACAGGTCCTGGCCAGATGATATTCCCGACCGGCATTGCTTTGGACGACACAAATCAGGAGATCTACGTGGTTGACTGCACCAATGGAAGGGTGGAGGTCTTCACTCTTGGAGGAGTTCTAAAGCGAAGTCTTGGCAGCTACGGCTCGGGGCAGGGTAAGCTCACAAGACCTCAGGGAATCCACGTCTATGGCGGAAAGGTGTATGTGACGGATGCGTACCAGAGCACTGTTGAGATCTTCGATACCAGTGGGACTTTTGTCCAATTCATAGGGCAGTTTGGCACCGGCCAGGGCAACCTGAAACTCCCCATGGATGTTACCACCATCGGTACCCGTCTCTTTGTCTCAAACACCGATAACCAGAGGGTGGAGGTATTTGATATCGTGAACCGGCAGGGATTGAGCATATCTCCTTCAGCGTTCTCGTTTACCGCCTATATCGGTACGAATCCCGGCGCAATTCGGACATTCCCGGAGGATAGGACAGTCCCAGCCCTCTCTGCCGTGGACTGGACCGGCGACGGCGCTGCGGAGATCCTCGCGGGCCCAGGCGGAGACCGGGACAACGATACGACGGTGAGAATCTATGATCTCAGGGGAGCGGTACTAAATGAGTTTAAAGCCTTCGGTGCGTCTGCAAAATATTTTGCGAACGCAGCCTCTGGCATAAAGCAGTGAAAGGGGTCGTCATGACAAAAATATATATCCGGGCTATCATCGGCCTCATCGGCCTGTGTGTTTTTGTCTTTCCCGGGGTCGTTGCGGCGGGCAGCGATCCGCACAGCGGAACCGGGTATGAAAACGTTTCATGCGGCAGCTGTCATATAGTGCACAATGCCCTTGGTTCCAGCCTTACCAATAATGTGTCAAATCCGAACCTCTGCATGAGCTGCCATGTTTTGGGGGGGCCGGCAGCTAACTGGCCGTTCTCTTCAACGGATCAGGCAAATCCCGGGACGTCAGGCACCTCTCACAGGTGGGACGGAGAACATGACACCGAATGTTGCGCCACTAAACCTTGTTGCCGGTGATGCCAACAATACGTATGGGTTAAGGACGGCAGGTGAATTGACGATACCGGCCCTCAAGACCTATATGCTGGTATTCAGTAATGTCGTCGCCTGTTCTGTCTGCCATGCGCAGCACAGCCAGAACAGCACCCCCTACGACCCCTTCTCCTATAATGCATCCAGCGGAGAACGGAGGAGGCACAGCGACCGGCAGCAGCTCGCAGGTTACTCTTTCAGATACCTCAAAAACGTGGACATCGAACCAGTGGGCTACCTATACCGCGGTGATCACCGGCAGCGTAAACGCGTCCAACGTCGGCGCAGTAAGGACAATTTCGGGCAACACCGCTGACACCCTGACGGTCTCGTCAAATTTTCCTGTTGCGATTCAGGCAGGGGATACCTACTATATTACAATGAACACTGCCGGCTCGGACTATGGCACAGCCACAGGAGGCGCAACAACCTCGGTTATTGCCGCCTTAAAGACCTGGACCACAAATGCATGGGCGGGCTACTATGTGAAAATGACGAGCGGAGCCAACGCCGGCCTGAGAAGCAGGATTGAGAGTAATGACGCCACTACGTTGACCATTCCGGCAGCAGAGGCATTCCCAGATCCTGTGGGAAATGGCGACAAGTTTTATATCACGAGCAACAGACACTTCATGCGCATAAATAACGCGGAGAATGAGCTCTGCGTAGACTGCCACTATTACAGGACTCCCGGTTCGAAACCGGGTGGCACCATATCCCAGACTGACGTGCGGACATGGGACGGCAATAAGAAGAGCCATCCCATCGCAAAGAATCTCAGTCAATACAATGCCGGTACTAACCCTAATGGCGTTCAGGATGGCGCGCAGTTTGTCGCAGTCCCCCTTGAACCCCAGGCTGCGAACTGGGCGGTCCAGGGAGGCTCGAGGGGTCATTTGAACGGCGGGACTGACACAAACCTTACGAACAATATCACTTTCGGCATCGACGGCACGATCAGCTGCCTCTCATGCCACAACATACATTATTCAGATTCCAATGCATCCACCGTGGATACGCCTTCGGGCTATGCGCCATAATGATAATGGCAGGGAATGAGAGAGTCGTCACATGATTTTGCCTGCAGTGATCAGCGCGGAATGCTTATCGAGAATGAGGATATGAGGAGGTCCGGGCATGGGAGTCATTGATAACTTTAATCTTCATAGATCAAACCTGTCAAAGATCAGCCTCTTCTTCATCCTGACCTCTGCCGTGATTGGTCTGATCACTGTGAGCCCGTTGTTTGCCGCCGGCGACGGCAATCTTTTGAAGCGTTCTCAGGAGGAGACCTGCCATGCGTGCCACAAAACGAATGTGAACACCCCGTCCCCAGGGACAACCGGATATGTGGTGTCTGACTGGGACAACACCATCAAAATGCATAGCGGCGAGACTATCGGCACATGTTCCAATTCGACCTACAAGACGAGGACTGCCTGCGTCAACAATAGCGGCACCTGGACGCCTACGAAGTGGGCCGGATTAGGGGGTTGGGGAGTTCCGTCTGGTAGGTATGGCGAGTTTGGCTGCACCACATGCCACACGGCACATGACACAGTCAATATCTATCTTATCAAAGAGGCGGTGACCGCGCCCGGCTCTCCCGCTTTCCCCGGAAGCACGGTGGATTTCAGGACCACCGGGGCAGGAACCGGCTCGATGGGTGACGACACCGGCGGACACACCAGTTCGGCAAGAGTGTGTGAGGTGTGTCATACTTTTGACGGAACCGGTGCTAACGGATTAAAGTATCATGGATATGCGATGGCCTCTGACGCCGGCCATAACAACAATACTAACTGCGCTTCCTGTCACGGCCACAAGCTGGCCTTTGCCTCTTGCAGGGCCTGTCATCCCCAGATTGTGCCGGGAACAAACCACCACGGCGTGTCTGTTCTCTGCACGACCTGTCACGGAATTGACCATGGGGCAGCTCCACCGAATCCGGCTGACAACGCATTCTGCTTAACCTGCCACACGCAGTCCGGTTCAAATTCCAGTCACCATGCGGTAACAGGTGTAGCAGCGTGCAACAGCTGCCACGTGATTCCCGGGGTGACTGTGCCGCCTTCGACGAACGCTAATTGTCTGGCGTGCCACAGCGGTGCCATGGGCACGTTCGGCGCCATTACGCCCGGGGTAAATCACCATGGCAGTACTCAGAACTGCACGGTTTGCCATACCGCTGAGCCGTTTGTTCCTCTTCCGGACACGACAGACCCGACCTGCACAGCATGTCATGCTGAACGCGTTTCAACCATGAACCATCCGCAGGTTGCTCCGATGTTCACGTCACTCACCTGCGCGCAGTGTCATGCGATACCGGGGACTTCCTATCCCGGACATAAACCGGGAATCGAGGTCTGTGCACAGTGTCACGGCCCCTTCGAGGTCTGGCCACTTACCGATGTTGCTCTTACGGCAAGGGTGGACGGCATGCACCAGATGACGCCTGACCTCGTGATCGGAGGTATCTTTGTCACACCGACTACGGTGGCTACGGGCGGCTCGGTCTCTGTGACAGACTTTACCTCGAACATGAGCGTTGGCGGAACGGCAGGAGCCTCCACAACAGGGTACTATGTGCAAACAGCTTGCACCAATATGCCTTCGGGAAGTCCTGTTGCGACCAAGGCGGTGAGCAGCCTCGGACCGGGCGCAAGTAGCCCGTCATCCCCTGCCACTTCAGTGCCGATGGGATCAACACCCGGCACCTTCTATATTGTTGCGAAAGCGGACTATCTCAATGTTGTTGATGAAGGAACCAGTCCGACTGCTGGTGAGAACAACAATACCAGGTGCAGTGATCCGATAACCGTGATGGGCGCTTCACCCGACCTTGTTGTGGCAGCGGTTGCGGCTCCTGCTTCGGCAACACATGGTAATTCCATCAGTGTTTCCGATAGGACTCAGAACATAGGCACCGTGCTCGCAGCGGCCTCGAAGACGGCTGTCTACATAAAGAGCGGCACCACTTGTCCTGCAACCGTTGCTGGTGCGACACCGGTTAATGCTCCGGGGAGGTCCGTTCCTTCTCTTATCGCGACCGGAAGCAGCACCGCGACTTACAACGTAACCATTCCTGTCGGGGCAACGCTGGGCGCGAACCAGCTGATCTGGAATGCGGATGATGGAGGAGTTGTTGGCGAGTCCAATGAAGGCAACAACATCAAGTGTAAGGCAATAAACGTTCTATAACCCATAAGCACTGATCTGCTTGTGGTTATCTCACAAAGGGGTCAGGTTCTCAGAATCGGACCCCTCCCTTTTTGTTCGTGACAGGACCGCCGCCTATCCCTTAGCGCTTTCCCCTCCGCCTGCGTTTCCTCTGTCCTTTCTGGCATCCATAGTGTTACCATTGCCCTTGCAGTGGCATATATATCGTCGGAAAGATCCCGGAAAGAGGTGAACGGTGAGCGAACGTGACAAATTGAGGCATCTGCTCCACCACTGGATGGAGCATAATCAGGAGCATGCAGAGGTCTATGGGGAGTGGGCAGAAAAGGTTTCCGCATCAGGCGACAGGGAACTGTCAACGATTCTCAGCAGGCTCCGTCATGAAACTGAGAAATTGAATACATTGTTTGAAGAAGCGCTAAAGCTTATGGTTTGAGACTTCCGGACCTTCCGGAGAGGACGCGGGGAAGAGCTTCTTCCCGTTTCTGTCAAAGAGGGGCGACCGTATCCCCATTCTGTGCAGCACGTACTTAAGAGAGGTGGAAAGGACCCCGAAGCCGTACTGTACGCTCCTCCTGAAATTTATGGAGGAAGCATCCTCAAAGTACTTGGTCGGGCAGCTAATCTCTCCTATGTTGAAGCCAAAAGCGATCGCCTGGGCGAGCATCTCATTATCGAAAACGAAGTCGTCTGAGTTCTCCTCAAGGGGGAGGGTTTCCAGAACGGTGCGGCTGAACGCCCTGTACCCCGTATGGTATTCCGACAGTTTTACGCCGAGCGCGAGGTTTTCGATGAGCGTAAGGAACCTGTTCGCTATATATTTGTAAACCGGCATGCCTCCCTTGAGTGCGTCGCCTCCCAGTATTCTTGAGCCGAGAACAACGTCATAGTGACCGGAGATGATCATGGATGCCATCGCGGCAACGAGCCGGGGTGAATACTGGTAGTCAGGATGGACCATGACGACGATATCCGCCCCCAGCTTGAGCGCCTCGCGATAACACGTCTTCTGGTTTGCTCCGTATCCCATGTTCTTGCTGTGGACGATCGTCCTAATTTCGAGATCCCTGGCGATCCGTGCCGTGTGATCATGTGAGGCATCATCTACAAGGACCACATCATCGACGTATTCATGGGGCAATTCCTCATACGTCTGGCGGAGAGTCTTTTCAGCGTTGTACGCGGGCATTACCACGATAAGTCTTCTGCCGAGGATCATGTGCCTCCCTTGACGCGGGACGGGTACTGTTTAACCGCATATATCGTAACAGTCCCTCCCCGCTTCAAGACAGCAGATTCGAATGCGGACAGCGCAAGAGAAAACAGCACATACAAAGGGAGCAGGGCGAAGGTCAGAACGAGGTCACTCTTCTTCGCAGCCGCAAGGTTCCTCGACCGCATTTCAGGACTCTTCAGGAGATCATAAAAGAGGTTCTTCCTGATACCCGTGAGGTTCAACAGTGTCTGTAACCAGCCAAAGGGATTGTGTTCGAGATCAAATCTCCTTGTCTTCACAATCTCGAAAGAATTCTTCTTGAGCAGTTCTGATAGCCCCTTCTCGGAAAAGTGATAGAGGTGATAGGGGATATCAAGGTGAAACCAGACGCGTTTCCCTGCAGATGCCTGAAGGCTCGCTATGTTGGGAACCGCGATCACAAGGAGTCCGCCCGGCCTCAGTAATCTCCCGCATTCCGAAAGGACTCCTGAAGGATTTTGGACGTGTTCCAGGACATGAGTAATCGTGATGACGTCGAAGCTGTGATCATCGAACCCCCACTCCGCAGCGTCCCCTGTCTTCACATCGATCCCATGAACCTCTGAAGCATATGCCGCAGTCTCTCTGCTGAATTCGACCCCGCTCACCGTCCATCCATGCTCTCTCATCAGCGCCAGGAAAAGTCCCCTCCCACACCCGATGTCAAGGATCCGGCCCGGCCCGGCGTACCTCTCGATCTGTCTCCTTCTCCATCTCCTGAAGAGATAGACCACGAACTCCACAGGCGGATGAAAGCGCTTCCCGCTCAATACCCTGTAGTGTCCGGCTGCATATAATTTCGACAGCTCTTCCACCGATGGCCTCGGAACCGTGAGGCCGACCATGCACCCTTCACAAAGAAAGACCGTATAAGGTCCGCCCTGTCCGTCAACATCTTTTATGAGCTTTGTTGTTACAGGGTTATCGCAAAACACGCACACCTCTTCTCTATCGTTCCTCTTCATCTCATCTGTCGCGGATAGCGGTCTGTGAGCAAAGCCTTTCCCGGCGCCACGGTCAGCCGACAGTAAAGCTCAGGGGCGCTTTCTCTTATCTGAGCACCCCGCCATAGATACTCATTCGCCCTTGTCTGACGGCTGCCGCGTCTGTGCACCATTTATCTCGTTTTCAATAATGATAAGCGGTCGTTTCTTAACCTGCTTATAAATGCGTCCCAGATATTCGCCCACTATTCCCAGAAAAAGAGCATTGAGACTTATGGACAGGAGTATAAGAATTGTGGTCGTTGCAAAACCGGCCGGCCACGCCTGCCCGAACAGCAGCTTTCCCGCCAGGTAGACGACAAGACCGGCGAACGTCAGCACAGATATTGACAGGCCGGTAAACGTCGCGATCCGCAGTGGGACAATGGAATGGTTGAGGAGTCCATCCACCGCCAGGCCAAGCAGGTCTCGAAGTGGAAATTTGCTCTTCCCACGGACCCTTTCTGTACGGTCATAGGGGATGCCGGTCTGATTAAAGCCCATTGAAGCGATCGTTCCACGCAAATATGGCTGGTAGTCGTCGATCTTCCGGAGTTCATCCAGGACTCTTCGGTCCACGAGCCTGAAGTCTCCTGCGTCAAGGGGGAGGCGGTCTTCACTCAACCGATCTATTATCCGGTAGAACGCTTTGCGGAGCGCGCCCATCCAACCCGCTTCCGTTCTTGAACGGCGAATCCCGTATACAACCTGATACCCCTCCTCCCAGCGTTTTATGAATTCAGGGATCAGCGCGGGAGGGTCCTGCAGATCACAATCAAGCTGAACGGCCGCATCACCCTGTGCCTTGACATATCCTGTGTAGATGGACCGCTGGAATCCGAAATTACGCGAGAAGCGGTAGATCCGGATCCTGGAGTCCGCAAGGGCCAGGCTTTTCAGCCTCTCGAACGTTCCGTCCGTGCTGTGATTATCCGTAAAGATAAGTTCGTAATCGTATCGATCAGCAAGACATGACATGACTCTGCTCACCGCGGAATACAAGGGGTCCACATTGTCTTCTTCGTTGAACACCGGCACAACGATCGAGAGCAGTCGCTTCTTTGTCTCAGCCATCTTTTCTCGCCACCACTGCGTACTGGGCGCCTAAAGGAACCCGATACAGAAAAGGTTCAAAACGGCGGAACCAGGACAGCATGCGCGGAAAAAAGACGATATAGTCACGCCTCACGAGGCGAAGCCCTGATCGAACGAGATCCGCCTCTGCTTCTTCAGGCGCAAGCAAGACAGCGTCCCGATCCAGGGGGCAGCGATCCACAACCCATCGGGTCAGAGGATTTAAAGGATTATGTTCAAGCATGATCAGCCAGCCTCCTGTCGAAAGTCGATCCCGCAATTCAACGGCTGTTTTCAGACGGTTCTCCAAGGGAATATGATGCATAACGTTGGAGATAATAATCAAGGCGTAATCGTTGTCGAGCTGAGAGCTGTCCGCCGTAAAAAGACCCTGCGACGAGAGATCCGCGCTGATCATCCCGATACTTTCCTTCGAGATGTCGTAGCCATGAATCATCGCTCTGGAAAGATACGTTCTCAACGAGGATGAAAGCATCCCGATGCCACAACCGAAATCGAGAAGTTTTCCGGCAAAGTCCGGCGATACGATCTTTGAAATATACTGTGCCTTATATGCCGAGAAATATTCGGACTTCTCACCAGAAATCCTGACGCCTTTATCCAGCGTTTCCCTGTATTCTCTGGAAAACCTGTCAAACTGTTCCACAGTTCCTCTATCAGTCGCCGTTCCGGGCGGCACGTATCATTCTCCCGATTCCTTCGGAAAGGCTCACCCCGGGGCTCCATCCCGTGGCCTCAACAAACCTCCGGTTGTCTCCAACCATCCACATGGGCTCATCAGGGCGGTACGGTCTCTTCCCCCACTGGAGCAGTTGAGGCGGTTTGTCCATAGCCTTTGCAACGGTCTCTCCGACATCCCGTACGCTCACCGGCATGCCGGAACAAACATTATATATGCCGGGACGCTCCCGGTGATCGCCGCTGTTTGCTGCCCTCAGGAATGCCTCAACGACATCATCAATATACAGGTAGTCTCTGACCTGCTCCCCGGGCGTAACATCGACGGGTTCGTCGCGCCGCAGGTGGTCGATGATGTAAGGCATTAGCCTTCGGGGACCTTCGCCGATCCCGTAAACTCCAAACAGTCTCAATGTCACAAAAGGGATGTTGAACCGGGCGGACAAGGCGCTGCCGTAAAGTACGGACGCTGCCTTAGCGGCTCCGTAGAGAGAAATCGGATGAAGGGGGTGCTGCTCCGTGAGCGGTTCACGACCCATGGGCAGACCATATTCAGAGCAGCTCCCTGCATGAACAAACTGTCGTATCTTCCACTGTCGGATCGCAAGCAGCAGATTCATGACAAGATTCACGTTACCCTCAAGCATGATCTCGGGATCGGAATCCTCCTGACTGACGCCGGAGGCAGCGAGATTAAATACTACGTCAGCGATCGTTCCGGTCAATGCCTTCTGCAGCTCTGAGGTCCGAAAGGATTGGACTTCGATCAGCTCCACTTCCGGGAGCGGCCCCAAGCGCTCCGCGTTGCTTTGCCTTCTCACGAGGCAAGAAACCTTAATGCCTTCTTCAGCCAACCGTCGGGTCAGCGCCGATCCGATAAATCCTGTAGCGCCTGTGACAAGAGCCGATGTAAAAGCGATCATCGGGAAAGCAGTTCCCTGTACTGTTGAATCTGCCCTTCCATCAGCTTGCCTGATACTGTTTTGTCTTCCATACACTCTCTATACCATTTGACCGTCAAATCAAGGGCTTTCTCGATATCCAGCAGAGGTCGCCAGCCAAGCCGCGCACGAGCCTTGCTGCAGTCCAGCCTGAGATACCGGGCTTCGTGCTGCTCACTCCCGGACCCCTGGATCTTCACTTCGCCTGATCTCCAGATGTGGATTATTCTCTCTGCCAGCTCACGAACGGACAGCATGTCTTCCTCGGACGGTCCGAAGTTCCACGCTTCTGCGAACGTATCCCCCTGCCGCCAAAGCCTTTCTCCCAGCAGAAGGTATCCTCCAAGCGGTTCAAGAACGTGTTGCCATGGCCTCACCGCACCCGGATTTCTGAGGATCACAGGCACTCCTGATGCAATTGCCCGGACTATATCAGGGACGAGCCTGTCCTCGGCCCAATCCCCCCCTCCGATCACGTTTCCCGCCCGGGCAGAGGCAACCGACACCCGGTCGTTTCCCCTGAAGAAAGAGTTCCTGTATGCCGAGATCACAAGCTCAGCGCAGCCCTTGCTGGAACTGTAAGGATCATATCCCCCCATGGGATCAATTTCACGATATCCATAGAACCATTCCCGATTCTCGTAACACTTATCGCTCGTTATCATCACTGCAGTGCGGACGGAAGGGGTTTGTCTTACTGACTCGAGAACGTTCACCGTGCCCATGGTGTTTGTCTCAAATGTCTGCACCGGTTCGGTGTATGAACGTCTTACCAGCGACTGTGCCGCCAGATGGAACACGACCTCGGGCTCATATGTCTTAAACGCTGACAGGAGTGAGGGGATGATCCCTGATATCCCCAAAGAGCGAAACCATACCCTGCTCTACGGAGGCGGATTCAAAGAGGTTCGGTCTGCCTTTTTCAGGCGGAAGGGAAAAACCGACAACACGGGCACCGAGCATCTTTAACCATGTGGAAAGCCAGCTGCCCTTGAAGCCTGTGTGGCCGGTGACCAGAACCTTCTTCCCATGGTACAACGTATCAAACGACATGATCTACCATATTTTCCAGGGTGCCCTGCCGTCTGCCCAGAGCGACTCGAGAAGTTGTTTTTCACGCAGGGTATCCATGGGCTGCCAGAAGCCGGGATGCAGAAAAGCCATGAGCTGGCCGTCACGTGCCAGGCGTTCCAGCGGTTCACGTTCAAGACTGGTTTGGTCACCGGCGATGTAGTCCAGTACACCCGGTTCAAACACAAAGAAGCCTCCGTTTATCCAGCCCTCACCGGTTTGGGGCTTTTCGGTGAACTCCCGCACTCTGTCTCCCTCAAGCACCAACCCGCCAAAACGTGCAGGGGGCCGGACCGCTGTCACTGTGGCCAGCTTCCCATGCCCCCGATGGAAGTCAACAAGGGCCTTGATATTCACATCCGCAACCCCGTCACCGTACGTTACCATAAACGTCTCCTCCGCGAGCGCGCCCTTCTTCTTAAGATTGAGGAGTCGCCCTCCAGTCATCGTATTCAAACCCGTATCAATCATCTCGATACTCATGTCGGGGGTTTCAGAAGTGATCACCGTGCAGGCGCCGTTCCTTAAGGAGATCACAAGGTCACTTTCATGAAGGAAATAATTGCGGAAGTATTCTTTGATCATTGCTCCCTTGTACCCGCAGGCCACGACAAAGTGATTGTAGCCGTGACTCGCATACATGTTCATGATATGCCAGATTATGGGCCTGCCGCCAATTTCTATCATGGGCTTTGGTCTCAATAGTGTCTCTTCAGACAACCGTGTGCCAAATCCCCCTGCCAAGATCACCGCCTTCATAAGAATTCCCCCGGCACTTCATTCATAGCGATATAATGTAACATAGTTTTGCTTGTAAGTGAAAGAAAAGGACATGCAGAAGCATGGACAAATATCAATACATTACAGGGAGTTATCATCTGTCGTGACTGTCAGAGGATCTGATTCTCTTAGAGGGATCTGATATCTGTTTTCTTGCCGCTGCGGATCTGCTGATGTTCAAAGAGGGTCTTCACCTCGTCCATGAGGTCGTTAAGGTCCCTGAACTGTCTGTATACCGAGGCGAATCTGACATATGCAACCTTGTCAGTTTCCTTGAGGCTGGACATGACCTCCTCGCCTACCCATGTGCTTGCTATTTCTTTCACCCCCATGCTGGCGAGTTTCTTTTCTATGGAGTCCACAATGCCGTCAAGGAGATCAACACTGATCGGCCTCTTTTCGCACGCTTTTTTCAGACCATGGAGTATCTTCGCCCTATCGAAGGATTCGCGCCTTCCATCTTTCTTGACGACCATGGGGATCACGTCGTCAACGCGCTCATAGGACGTGAATCGCTTGCCGCACTTCAGGCACTCCCGTCTTCTGCGGATCGCCTCTCCCTCTTTGCTCGTACGGGAATCGATGACCCTGTCCTCGAGATTTCCGCAGAACGGGCACTTCATCAGTAAATGGGAAAACGCTGGCAGAGGGTTTTTACGCGCTGGGCAAGGTGGCTCATCTCATTCGGGTTCTTACAGTTCTTCAGCACCTTCTCTATAATGTCCGCTATTTCAACCATTTCTTCTTCTCCCATGCCTCTTGTGGTGACGCACGGGAGTCCCGAGCCTGATCCCGCTGGTGACAGCAGGCGGTCTTGAATCATAGGGGATGGTGTTCTTATTAACGGTTATGCCTGCACTGTCGAGGGCCTCTTCAGCCTCTTTCCCCGTAACAGGGGAATCCGAGAGATCAACGAGCATCAAGTGGTTGTCGGTTCCACCGGAGATGATCCTGAATCCTCTCTTTATCAGTTCCTGCGCAAGCCTTTTTGCGTTTCTTACCACCCGTTCCTGGTAGATCTTGAAATCCTTGCCTAATGCTTCTTTCAGGGCAACCGCCTTAGCGGCAATGACATGGACCAGGGGCCCTCCCTGTATTCCGGGAAAGATCATCTTGTCGATGGCCTTTCCATGTTCGGCCTTGCACATGATCATGCCGCCCCTCGGGCCCCTGAGGGTCTTGTGGGTTGTGGTCGTAACAAAATCGGCGTAGGGAACAGGTGAAGGATGTAGCCCCGTTGCGATAAGTCCGGCGATGTGTGCGATATCAGCCATGAAGAAGGCCCGGCCTCTTTTGCGATATCGGAGAATGCCCTGAAGTCCAGGACCCTCGAATAAGCGCTTGCACCTGCGATGATCATCTGCGGCTTGTGCTCCAGGGCGATCTTCCTCAGCCCCATCATAGTCGATATAGCCGGTATTCCTGTCCACGCCGTAGGAAATGCTCCTGAAGAGAAGGCCGGAGAAATTCACTGAAGCGCCGTGGGAGAGGTGCCCGCCTTGGTTGAGGCTCATGCCCGAGAATAGTATCTCCCGGGCCTCAGAAACGAGAAATAGACCGCCATATTCGCCTGGGACCCTGAATGGGGCTGCACATTGACGTGCTCAGATCCAAAGAGTTCCTGGCCCGCTTTATCGCAAGGATTTCGACCTCATCCGCGTATTCGCACCCGCCGTAATAGCGTCTGCCCGGGATATCCTTCGGCATATTTGTTCGTAAAAATAGAGCCCTGCGCCTCAAGGACCGCATTGCTCACGTAGTTTTCGGACGCGATGAGTACGATCTTCTCTCTTTCCCTCTGCATTTCCTGCTGAAGAGAGCCATACACCTCCGGGTCAGCAGCTTTGAGATGTTCCATATCCCGATCCCTTCACTTTACTCTCTATGCGGAGTATCTTGTCCAGCCTGTTCACATGCCTTCCGGCTTCAAAAGGTGTGGTGAACCACACCCGTACTATCTCTTTTGCAAGGTCTTTCCCCACGATCCTGCCCCCGATCACCAGAACATTCGCATCGTTGTGCAGCCTGCTCATCTTTGGCGGTGAACAGGTCATTGCAGAGAGAGGCCCGTATACCGGGGAATTTGTTGGCCACAATGGACATTCCTATTCCGGTGCCGCAGATGAGAATTCCCCTGTCCATGCCTCCAGAACTGACAGCACTGGAGACCTTCTCCCCGAAATCAGGATAGTCCACCGATTTAGGGACGTCGGTACCATAGTCGACGCAGTCAAATCCCATATCTTTAAGGAGGGAGATAAGTTCCAACTTGAGTTCCAAGCCGGCATGATCACAACCGATTCCAATCTTCATTCTCACCTCAGCTACTTATCTTAGCCGAGGAATTCTGCCTAAGTCAAGGAAGCAAAAAACAGGGTACAGAGCGAATCCCGGGCAGGCATGAGCATCCTGAAAGACACGGTCCTGCTGCAGCAGTCCGACCGCTTATGGTATTCTTAGATATGAATTTGTGCCGTTTTGAGAAACCGAGCAGATATATCAATCGGGAGCTGAACTCCATTCACAAGAATGCTGAGGTCAGGGTCGCCCTTGCATTTCCTGACATCTACGATGTGGGAATGTCCCACCTTGGCCTGAGAATACTCTACGGGATCATAAATGACCTGCCCTTTGCCGCTGCGGAAAGGGTCTTTTCCCCATGGCTTGATATGGAAGCTGAGATGAAGGCTCGGGGGATTCCCCTGGTGTCTCTCGAAACGAAAAGACCGGTAAGGGACTTCGACATCGTGGGCTTCAGCCTCCAGTATGAGCTCTCCTATACCACGGTCCTTAACATGCTCTCTCTTGCCGGAATACCGTTGAGGTCCGAGGCCAGGGGTGAGAAATATCCTTTGATCATTGCCGGGGGGCCGTGCACAGTGAACCCCATACCCATGTCCCCCTTCGTGGATGCCTTTCTCATTGGCGATGGGGAAGACGCCGTCCGGGATATCCTGGGAACTTTCTATGAATGGAGGACGGAGGGTGACGGCAGGAGAGAGTCTCTCCTGAGAGGGCTTTCGGAAATAGAAGGGATCTATGTTCCGGGTATCCACAGAAATCCCCCTGCATCCCGCGATAAATTTCCCCATTCCTCCTTTGCCAACGAGGGGAGTAAAGCGGGATTCGTAAGGAGACGCTACCGGGAATTTCTTGACGATGCGCCGTATCCGGTTGCGCCTGTGGTCCCCTACACGTCCATAGTCCATGACAGGATCACCATCGAGCTTTCCAGAGGCTGTAGCATGGGGTGCAGGTTCTGTCAGGCCGGCATGATCTACCGGCCATTGCGCGAGCGAAGCCCTGAAAGGGTTTTGCGGATTGCGGAGGATTCCCTGAAAAATACGGGGCACGAAGAGATATCCCTCACCTCTCTCTCCGCCGGGGATTACAGCTGCCTTTTGCCGCTGGTGAAGGAGATGAACAGGAGGTTCTCCCGAAAGGTTGTCTCTCTTTCCCTCCCGTCCCTGCGGGTCGCCGCGGTGGACAGGGATGTGCTGCGTGAGATAAAGACGGTGAGAAGAACGGGGTTCACCATGGCTCCCGAGGCTGCCACCCCGAGGCTCAGGGGCGTGATCAACAAGGACTTTGGCGATGAGGACTACGAGCGGGCGCTGCACGCCCTCTTTGCAGAAGGCTGGGAAAGCATCAAGCTCTATTTCATGGTGGGCCTGCCGACTGAAACGGATGAGGATGTGGAGGCGATCCCTGAAATGGCGCTCAGGGCCATAAAGACCGCAAAGAAGTATTCCCGAAGATACGTGAATGTGAACGTCGGCATATCTCCCTTTGTGCCGAAATCTCACACCCCGATGCAGTGGTGTGGACAGGAAGATATGGAGACGATCAGGGCGAGAATGGGGTATCTGAGGCAAAGGCTCTCGAAGAAGAGGATGAATTTTAAGGGGCATAACATGAATATGAGCCTCCTTGAAGCGGTCCTGTCCAGGGGAGACGATTCGCTGGCAGCCCTGCTCGAAAAGGCCTGGTCGCGGGGTTGCAGGCTTGATGCCTGGACCGAGTCCTTTGATTTTGAAAAATGGCGTTCTGCTGCGGAGGATGCGGGCATTGACCTCCATGCATGCGCAAGACGGCGGTTTGAGAAAGACGATGCCCTTCCCTGGAGCGGGATCGATATCGGCGTGAACAAGGGGTTCTTATGGAAAGAGCATAACCAGGCCCTGCAGGGAGAGATAACCACCGATTGCAGGAAGAAATGTTCCGGATGCGGGCTAAAATGTGAAGAAATGCAAAGGAACGGAAGCGCCGAAGTACACGAGGGTGGAGACGCTGCAGAAGGTTCAGCAGCTTCCGGACCTTTGCACCCCCGGACCCCTGTTGCCCGCAGTTCAGTGCCTGTTCGTTCCGTCCTGATGAGGTTCCGGTTTTCAAAGATAGGGGAGTTGAGATACCTTTCGCACAGGGAGCTGATGACCGTAGTTGCCCGTGCCGTGAGGAGGGCTGAGGTCCCCGTGCTCTATTCCCGGGGTTTTCATCCCTCGCCCAGGATATCCTTCGGGCCACCCCTCAACGTGGGTGTCAGCGGTCTTAGAGAATACTTCGATATGGAACTTCAGCCCGTCGGCGTGCCTGCGAATCTTGCCGAGACTCTCAACGGCGTACTCCCCAGGGGGGTGGAGATCAAACATGCAGGGATGATACGTGCCGATGAACCATCCCTTCAGAGCTTTATATCGAGATACGAATATGAGATAATATGTCCTGACGCCGGGGCAACAGAGGAATTTCTTTCGGCGGACGTTTTTGTGGTCAACAGGGAGAACGCAGATGGCATGAACACTGCGGTGGATATAAGGGGAATGGTTGAAGACGCTGGTATCGTTGATATGAATACGGTGAAGATCACCCTCCTGGACAGAGGAGAGAAAAAGGCGAGGCTCGGCGAGGTCCTCCCTGCGCTGTTCGGTTTGCCGGTGGAAGAACTGGGGATAACCCGACTGGCCATGTTCGGGTGGCGTGCGGGATGGGTGGAGCCCCTCTCCTCTGCAGATGATGGGACAGGTGCGGAGAAACGGACAATGAACACCGAACAGGCAGTCTCAGAATTGTCATAGAGATGCGAATGAGAGAGGGAAAAGAATATGCCCAGTGAGATCCTCATCAATGTTACCCGTGAAGAGATAAGAGTCGGATTGCTTGAAGGCGGTCAGGTGGTCGAGTTTTATGTGGAGAGGAAAAGGGATGCAAGCCTTGTGGGGAATATCTATAAGGGGAAGGTGGTAAAGATACTGCCGGGCATGCAGTCGGCGTTTGTGGACGTGGGCCTTGAAAAGGCTGCGTTCCTCTATGTTGCCGATATCATCACGGAGATGGAAGACTACGCTCCTTTCCTGGAGGAAGAGGACAAGAGCAATTCCATAGAGCTTGTTCCGAGAAGGGGCAGACAGGACCTCCCCATAGAGGAGCTTATACAGGACGGCCAGGAAGTGCTGGTACAGGTTCTCCAAGGACCCCATGGGCAGCAAAGGCGCCAGGGTCACTTCCTATGTCACCATGCCGGGACGCTACCTTGTGCTTATGCCGAGCCTGGAGCATATCGGCATATCAAGAAGAATATCGGATGAAACAGAGCGTGCCAGACTGCGCAGCATCGTGGAGGCGATCAAGCCCAAGGGGTATGGCCTCATCATAAGGACCGCCAGTGAGGGGTGCACCGAGGAGGAACTCAAGAAAGACCAGGAGTTCCTGCTGCTGTTGTGGGAGAACATCCAGAAGAAACGCGACAGGATGGTGGCCCCCTGTTCTCCTATACAGCGACCTTGATCTCGCCTTCAGGAGCGTTCGCGACCTCATGAGCCAGGACGTGGAAAGGCTCGTGATCGATGCAGAGGAGGAGTACGAAAGGATCAAGGAATTTGTGAACACCTATTTCCCGAAGCTTCTCTCAAAGATAGAACTCTACGGGGAGGGGGAACCTATTTTCGAGGCCTTCGGAGTGGAAGTCGATATCTCGCGGGCTCTCGGGAGAAAGGTCTGGCTGAAGTCGGGCGGATACATCGTCATCGACCAGACAGAGGCGATGACGGTGATCGACGTCAACACGGGAAAGTTCGTGGGAAAAGAAGACCTCGAAGATACCATCTTCAAGACGAACCTGGAGGCGGTGAAGGAGATCGCATACCAGATAAGGCTGAGAAACCTGGGGGGCATCATCATCATCGACTTCATCGATATGGAGAGACTGGAGAACAGGGAAAAGGTTTTTAATGCATTCCTGGAGGCGATGAAGAGGGATAGGGCGAAGAATACCATACTCCATATCTCCGAACTCGGTCTCATCCAGATGACGCGGAAGAGGGTGAGGGAGAGCCTCGGGAGAGTGCTCTGTGAACCGTGCTCCTATTGCGAAGGCAAGGGATTTGTGAAGTCCCCCCGGACCCTGTGTTATGAAATATTCAGGAAGATCTCGAAGCTTGCGAGACACGGCGGAGAAAAGATCATCGTCACTGCCCATCCCCAGGTGGCTGAACTCCTGTCGGATGAGGAGAGGACAAGTCTTGAGGACATAGAGAACATATACGGAGTAAAGGTCATCGTCAGAGAAGACAGCAAGCTCCATCAGGAAAATTATGAAGTGGTGAAGCTGTGAACACCGGATGCCCCCCAGCGCCGAAACTCACCCTCCTCACCGACATCCTTAAGGAAATGCAGAGCGCCGTTGTCGCCTATTCGGGCGGTGTTGACAGCACCTTTCTCCTCAAGGCCGCAGCGCTGTCGGGCATAAGGACCCTCGCGGTGACGGGGGTTTCTCCTACCATGCCCGAGCAGGATTTCCTTGACGCCGGTGAAGTTGCCCAACTGGTGGGTATTCCTCACCGTGTGATTAAGACAGCGGAAGTTGACAGCGATGATTTCAGAAAGAACCCCCCTGACAGATGTTACTACTGCAAGAGCGAGCTCTTCGGGAGACTCAAAGGTATCGCCGAATCAGAAGGCTACCGGCACGTCGTCGACGGAAGCAATCTTGATGACCTTGATGACTGGAGACCCGGGAGGCGGGCTGCTTCGGAATATGACGTGAGAAGTCCCCTGATAGAGGCGGGATTAAGGAAGGAGGACATACGCTCTCTTTCCCGGGAGCTGGACCTCCCCACGTGGAACAAGCCGTCCTCGCCGTGCCTTTCTTCAAGGTTCCCTTATGGAGAACCCATAACCCTTGGTGCGCTGAAACGGGTGGGGGCGGCCGAGAAATTCCTGCTGTCCCTTGGTTTTAGGGAGCTCAGGGTAAGGCATCATGGCGATACCGCACGGATCGAGCTCAGGGAAGAGGATATCTCAGAAATGCTCAAACCGGATATCAGGAGGCTCGTCACGGAAAAGCTCAGGGCCCTGGGGTATACGTTCATCACCCTTGACCTCGAGGGGTTCAGAAGCGGAAAGATGAATATTCTGAAGACCGGCCTTAATGTTAAATGAAGGATACGTCAGAAGGATTGAAGAGTCCAGCCAGAAAGTAGCACTGCGCGGAGCGCTTTCACAATTTTACTTTCAGCCACAAAGTCGCATTTCTGGATGGGTTGAATATCTCACGATTTACAGGTAAAAGATATATTTCTGAACGTATTTCAGTCTCCACAAATAACTCTTTCCTTAACGGCCCATAATCCTGTAAAATCTATTACATCGGGCCATGTCGAAAACATCTCCAAAGAACGGCAACCGGGATATCTCCTCAATCATGAGAAAAGTGCGCTCCACCGATACGTCGCCAGAGTTAGCCCTGCGCCGTGCGCTTGCCGAAAAGGGCCTGCATCTTAGTAAGAATGGCGCTGATGTTCTGCCGGGGAAACCCGATATTGTGTTGCCTGGAGAGCGCATCGCCATTTTTGTCGACGGGGATTTCTGGCATGGAGGCCAATGGAGGAAAAGAAGACTTGCCTCTTTGGAGAAGCAGTTTGAAGAAACGCCCCAAAAGGATTATTGGGTGACCAAAATCAGGCGTAATGTGAACAGGGATTTTGGCAATACGAAAAAGCTCCTCGACGAGGGCTGGAGAGTAATCCGCTTTTGGGAGAGTCAGATCGGGAAGGATTTGGAGAACTTGCGTCAGGATCACCCTTGAAGCCTCAAAGAAGAAATTGAAATCGGATGTTTGCTCTATAGTTCCTAACAGGACCGTAGCGGAATTCTTTGCGGGCATTGGGCTGATGCGCGTAGGGTTAGAACGGAAAGGATGGACGGTCTTATTTGCGAATGACATAGACGCTCAAAAATGTGAGATGTACAGAGATCATTTCCCAGACGCCGACAATCATCTCGTATGCGGCGACATTCATCATCTGAAGGTCGAACGTATCCCTTCTGTCACGCTGGCTACTGCCTCATTCCCCTGCAACGACTTGTCGCTCGCTGGGGCAAGAAAAGGTCTTCACGGTAAGGAGTCCTCAGCCTTTTGGGGGTTTATCGGCGCGCTTGAGAATATGAAGAACCGAAGACCGCCAATCGTGCTTTTGGAGAATGTGACAGGGTTTCTTTCCTCTCATAAAGGGAATGATTTCAGGCAGGCATTACTCGCCTTGAATAGACTCGGTTATACGACGGACGCGTTTATTTTGGACGCCGCCATGTTCGTGCCACAAAGCAGGCAACGGCTCTTCGTTGTCGGTATCCTTGAAGCCTGCATTCCCTCAAACGAGGTGAGGGAGCAACTGAGCTTTTATGAAAGTCCGGTCAGACCTCCGGCCCTGGCCGATTTTATTTTCCAAAAAACCGGGATAAATTGGAATATTAGAACATTGCCAGCGCCGCCTACGAGGAAGATTTCTCTTACTGATATTCTCGATGATCCGGGTGAGACGTCACCCGAGTGGTGGAACGCTGAACGCGCCGAATATCTTTTGAATCAAATGAGCCCCCGACATCGGGAGATGGCCGAGCGGATGATCCGTGGAAGGCGATATTCATATGGAACCGTCTTCAGGCGTATTCGCAATGACAGGTCAATGGCCGAGTTGCGGACAGACGGCGTTGCAGGATGTCTGCGGACACCTCGCGGAGGGAGCGGCAGACAGATACTCTTTAAAGCTGGCAAAGGGAAATATTTTGCCAGGCTTCTCAATCCCAGGGAGTGCGCCCGGTTGATGGGCGCCGATGACTTTATCATTAAGGCGCCGCTCAATCAGGCGCTGTTTGGTTTCGGCGACGCCGTCTGTGTGCCTGTTATCGAGTGGCTCGCGGAATACTACCTGAATCCAGTGGTAAACGAGCTCATGAAGGGAAGACCATTGACGCCTTACGTTGTCGGTAGAGAACGGAGGCATAGTGAAAAAAACGCTTGAGTTGTTTGAGGCCTGGTACAGTCATCTGCCGATTCATAAGGCAAGCGGCGGTCCTGCCAAAGGGACCATAGCAGCGGCCCTCGTAGTATTGGAACGATTAAGAGAAGATTATCGGCTTAAGATAGAAGCCCACACAGCGCAAGGCGGCGCACAGCTCAGCGGCGCGAGCGGGCAGGCTGTGAAAAAGATTCTTGCAAGATTTGGAGAAACAAGACCCTTTGCAAAAGAAGGAGGGCGTACAAATAGGGGAGGGCCGGGCGATATCAAGAAGATGCTTCAGGCCCTTAAGAAGGCAAATCTCGAAAAGCTTGCCGCTGAGAGGCGAAATGAAATCTTGAACGAGATGCAACGGTTTCTTGTCGGAAAGGTCGTTGAGTTTCATAATCGTGAACGCATAAAGATGGTATATGATCCGTCAAAGAGCACATGGCAAAATATTCAGGGGTTGTTATCAGCGGCCCGGGAAACCGGGAAAGAGGGACCAGTGGCCCAGCATCTCGTCGGGGCTAAACTCCAGTTGAGATTTCCGGATATTGCGGTCGGCAATGAATCCTACAGCACCGCAGATGAGCAGTTGGGCAGACCCGGCGACTTCTATATCGGTGACACGGCTTTCCACGTGACCGTCGCGCCGATGGGTCCGGTTTATGAAAAATGCAAGGATAACCTTGAAAATGGATATCGGGTCTATCTTTTAGTGCCGGAAAGGGCTGTGACGGGGGCCAGACAAAACGCTGAGCTTATGGTGCCAGGACGTATCGCGGTAGAGTCCATCGAGTCTTTTGTTGGGCAGAACATTGAGGAGTTGTCATTTTTTACGCGGGACAAACTGAAGAATGGGTTCAGACGACTTCTTGAGACCTATAACGACCGCGTCGACGCTGCTGAGACCGATAAGTCGATGTTGGTTGAGATACCGAGGAATTTGTGAGGGAGGAGAATCAATAACAACGCCTTGCCAATGAAAGAAGTGGTCCACTTTCTGTACGCAAGGAAATTAACTAGAGGAAATTAACTAGGGACACATCCCGTTTTCTCTCCCCAGCAGACTCTCAACGTTACTAAAGGAAATAGAAACACTTTGGACTTCCCCCGGTTTGATAGACAGATTTAAAGGTACAATTGGAAGCAACAGAGGAGGTGTCTATGTCGAATCGGAAGTACACAGAGGAGTTCAAGGCTGAGGCAATCAAGCAGGTGACAGAGCGGGGCTACAAGGTCCAGGAAGTATGTGAGAGGTTGGGGATATCGAGCAAGAGCCTGTACCTGTGGCTGCGATTAGCGAGGAAGAGTAATGGCAAGCACGGTCAGGGCAGCGACAATGAGCTGAAACAGGAGATCGTGCGGCTGAAGTCGGAGCTAAAGCGAGTCGAAGAGGAGCGAGACATACTAAAAAAGGCCGCCGCGTACTTTGCCAAGGCATCCCGGTAAGGTACGCGTTCATCAGGGATCATCGGCAGGAGTTTCGGGTGGTGTCGATGTGCCGGGTATTGAGGGTGCATAGAAGCGGATATTATGCGTGGATAAAGAACCAGATGTCTGCCAGGCAGAAAGAGGATCACCGACTGCTGGGGTTGATCCGGGGATTTCATGAGGCAAGCGACGGATCTATGGCAGCCCCCGGATAACAAGGACTTGCGGGAAAGCGGGGAGCGGTGCGGGAAGAAACGGGTGGCGAGACTGATGAAGCAGGAAGGCTTAAGGGCAAAGGTTGGCTATAAGCGACCACGGTACAAGGCCGGCAAGCCTGCCTTTGTGGTTATGCAATCGGCTTGAACAGAACTTCGATGTGCCGAGACCAGATTACGCATGGGTAACGGATATCACCTATATCCGGACGTGGGAGGGATGGTTGTATCTGGCAGTGGTGCTGGATCTGTTTTCAGGAATGGTGGTGGGTGGTCGATGAAGCCCACTCTGGCAGAGGGAACTCGTGCTGGATGCCTTGCTCATGGCTGTATGGCGACGTAAGCCGAAAGGCAAAGTGATTGTGCATTCGGATCAGGGCTCGCAGTACGGCAGCGATGACTGGATGAGGTTTTGCAGGGATCATAAGCTTGAACCCAGCATGAGCCGCAGAGGCAATTGTTATGACAATGCTGTTGCAGAGTCGTTTTTCAGTAGTCTCAAGAAGGAACGTATCAGACGGAGAATTTATCGAAACAGGAGAAGAAGGACGATCAGATATCTTTGATTATATCGAGGTGTTCTACAACAGGACAAGGCGTCATAGCTATCTGGGACAGGTCAGCCCCTATGAGTTTGAAAAGGCGGCTGCCTGTGGTAGTCTATGAGTGTCTACTGAACCGGGGGAACTCCACTCGAATTAATAAATAAGAACGAAATTATGCCGATTATTACTAAGTAAATGATACGTAGTTATTTCGCTTAGCCTGTTGCCATTCGCCCCGTAGTGCTTCTGCGCTGGGCAAGGCAGCCTGCTCCTTTTTTTCCCGTCCATCAAATAAGCCATCTTGGGAAAAAAACGGAGGAATGTTACAGGAAGGCATCGAGAAGCATGAGGGATCCTCTCGTGTGACAGTTATGTTTGGTAATCAGTGTTATCAGCAATTGGTCTCAGGTGTGGATTATCAGGTGAATTTAAGCCTTCAGATAGCGAACAATATCTTTCACGCAGACCCTTTTCGTCGCGGTCTCCTCGGCGAATCCGTCTGCGTGCAGACCGGCGAGAGCGATTCAGCCGGGCAGAGGACCCTGGAACCCTTGAATCCTGTCTATTTACTCGACTGCCACAAAGGTTTCGGTCCGGTTTATCCCTTTGATCTTTCGTATCTTTTGAAAAATCTTGTCAAAGATCTCCCTGGTATCCTTGCCCTCGATCACCGCGGCGATGTCGTAATGTCCGGTCACCACATCTGCGCTCACCACTCCCCTTATCCCCCTCAGGGTGTCTCTGATGAAAACATCCTTGCCCGGTAAGACATTTACAAGCAGGTACACTCGTGCCATAGGGACCTCCTTCACGCAGCAGTATTCACTAAGAGTATAGAGGGTTTAGCGGAAAATACAAAGAACTAATTCTTTGAGGCTGTTTTATACCGCTCCCTGATAAAGGCCAGCTCGTCTTCTCTGGTCTTCAGGTTTCCCCGCAGCCGCTCATCCAGGAGCGTCTCCAGCATCTCGGAATAGAGAGGGCCTGGCGTGATACCCATCTCCTTGATGTCTTGGCCCGTGCATAGGGGTTTGACCTTCCTCAGTTCAATGAGGTACCTGGAGATCTCCTTCTTCTTGCTATTATCGGCGGCGACCGCCATGCCAAAGAGGATGGTCTCGATGTCGAGGGTGTGAAGGGCCTTATAGATCCTGGCGGGGTCGCGAAGCGGCAGCACCCTGACCAGTTCGCGGGAGTGCAGAATGCCCCTGCTGATCTTCTCCTTCATTTTGGAGGGCGTGGAAAGTCGTGCAAAGGCTGTTTCCCTCTCATCCGCGCTGAGGGTGGAGAGCAGCGCCATGAGGTATATGTCGCCCTTATCGGGCTTCTCCTCGAGGAAGAGAAGAGTACACCATGAGAGGGTATCGTGGATGGATTGAAGGGCTGATTCCAGTCTCTCGTCAAAAAGAAGGTGCGGGTGGATCATCTTCAGCAGGCCGTATTCGGAGAGCCTCTTTATGGCTTTCACCGGCTCCGTCTCACTGAAGGTGAGGAGCAATTCCTCATAGAGCCGTGAACCTGAGAGCTTGTCGAACAGGTTCATCCTGAGGGCTGATCTGATGAGGTTCTCCGTATGCTTGCTCAGTTTGAAACCGAACCTTTCGGAGAACCTCACTGCCCTGAAGGCCCTGGTGGGATCTTCAATGAAACTCAGGTTGTGGAGCACGCGGATGGTCTTTTCCCTCAGATCGCGCTGGCCCCCAAAAAAGTCAATGAGGAGGCCGAAGTCCCTGGGATTCAGCGCTACGGCAAGGGTGTTGATGGTAAAGTCCCGCCGGTAGAGGTCCTTCTTAATGGAAGAGGTTTCCACGGTGGGAAGAGCAGCGGGAGATTCATAATATTCGGTTCTCGCCGTTGCCACATCAAGCTTCAGGCGGTCCGTCATGATCTGAGCTGTGCCGAATCTCTCGTGCGTCCTGACCCTGACCTCGAGCCTCCGTCCGAATTCCTTCGCGAATGCGATGCCGTCTCCCTCAATAACGATGTCGATGTCCAGGTTCTCCTGTCCCCGCAGGAGATCCCTCACCGAGCCGCCTACCAGATAAGCCCTGAACCCCAGGCCATCAGCCACTTCACCGGCAAGCTTGAGCATGTCGGAGACTGACGGAGGGAATTTTTCCCTGACCCAGGTCGCCAGGTTCCTTCCCATGGACGGCTTCTCCCCTGCGGGTAACTGTAATCTGCTGCGCCTGAGCATATCTTCATAGAGGATCCTGAGGATGTCGGTCCTGGTGATGGCGCCCATGATCCTGTCGCCTTCCAGGACAGGCATGAAGCGCTGGTTCTGTTCTATCATCAGCCGTTCGATATCCCTCACCTGGGTGTCGTGACTGACCGTCTGCGCATCCGTGGTCGTGAAATCTGCCACGGTGCTTTTGCCGAAGCCATGGAATATGGCCTTCTCCACGATCTCCCTCGAAATGATCCCGCGGTATTTCCCGTCCCTGACCACAGGGAGAACGTTCACACCGTACCGCGTCATCATGGATTCCGCATTCTTCACTGTGTCGCTCCAGGATATGGTGATGACCGGTGTGGTCATCACATCCCGGGCGTTCTTGCCATGACGGATGGATGACGTGATCAGTCTCTTCACCTCGTCTTCCACAACCTCCAGGGGGATCTCCTTTACGATGGCGGATGCCGCACCGGCATGACCACCCCCGCCGAACCTTTTCATCACCTCCGCCACGTCAAGCTCCGGGACCCTGCTTCTGCCCACCATCACGATCTTCCCCTGCATGCCGAGAAGGAGTACAAGGGCGTCAGTGTCTTCCATATCCATGATCCGGTGGGCGAAGTGTGCTGCATCTCCCACATAATCCTCCCTGGATGCCTTTACGATCTTCGTCCGTATGCCGTCAATCTCCATATCGGCGGATGACTTCAGGAATTCGTTGAGCAGATCAAGTTCCTCCTTGCTCAACTCGGTCTTGAGGAAACTGGACACGATCTTCAGGCTCGCTCCCCTCTTGAGGAGGGATGCAATGGCAAGGATGTCCCGTTCAGTGGTGGAGGGGAAGAGGAGAGAACCTGTCTCTTCATAGATCCCGAGACAGAGGATGGTCGCCTCCATAGGGGTTATGGGGATCTTCCTTGATCTCAGTATCTCGGCAAATATCGTTGCTGTGGCGCCCACATCCTCGATCACCTCGACGGAACCGCGGATATCCCCCTTTGTCCGGGGATGGTGGTCATAGATGTGGACCGCCGGACCGCCGGGCTTCGACACAAGCTCAGCAAAGGGGCCGATCCTTTCGGGGGACTTGGTGTCAACGATGATAAGCCTTTTCACCTTGAAGAGATCCACGTCCTTGCTGCGATGTATCTCCATGGGCCGGAAAGCGGTTATGAAATCCCGCACCTTTTTTTCCTGTGAACCCGGGAAGACAATCCAGGCATCGGGGTAAAGCTTCGCCGCTGCCATCATGGACGCGAGTGCGTCGAAATCAGCGTTGGTATGTGAGGTTAGTATGTCTTCACCGCCGCTCATCACGGCTTATTGACCATCACCAGATTTCTTCCCGCGGTCTTTGCCCTGTAAAGGGCGGTATCGGCAAAGGATATGAGATCCCCCATACTCTTTATGCTCTTGCCCGGATATGCGGCGACCCCAATGCTTACGGTGAGGCTTCTCTTCCCCTTGAGATCGCGAAAGCGGTAATTCTCCACGTAGGTTCTCAACGACTCGGCCTTCACGACGGCCCCGCTTTCAGTGGTCTGCGGCAGCAGCATGATAAATTCCTCGCCGCCGTACCGGGCAAGCACGTCGCTTTTCCTCGTATGTTTCTTCAGCAGCTGGGTGAACTCCTTGAGGATGATGTCGCCGGTCCTGTGGCCGAACTTGTCGTTGACCCCCTTGAAGAGATCGATATCGAGCATCAGGCAACTCAGGGGAAGCTGGTGTCTCTGAGCACGGCTGAATTCTTCCTTGATACGGTGGTAGAAATACCTGATGTTGTATGCCCCCGTGAGGTAATCGGTTATAGCAAGCTTTTCGAGGCGTGTCTTTTCATCCTCTATCTTTTCGAAGAGGAAGGCGTTGTCGAGGGCGTTTGCCGATGCATTGGCGACGGCATGGCAGAGCTTTATCTCGTGTTCGCTGAAGGCGCGACCGGCCCTTGACGTCCTGAGGAAAAGCGTCCCGATCACTTCATCGCGGAAGACTACGGGGATGACCACGATGGAGCGGATGCCGAGAGGGGAAATGACGCCCCGCACCTTATCCATGACCGGGTCGGTTGTGGCGTCACGGATGACCACAGTCTTTTTCGAGTTCAGGGCCTTTCTTATCTCAGGGTAGTTGTCAAGGTCGAGTCTCATTCGCCCGAGTTTTGGGTTCTCGAAGGACGCTATCACGTCGGCGTAGTCCGCATTGTGGTCAACGCGGATGATGGAGCATCTTGTCACCGGGATCACATCCGAGATTTTTTTGACGATGAGGTAGAGTATCGCCTGCGGGTCGAGGGTGGAGGTCACCACAGAGGTGAGATCAACGATCGTCTGGAGTTCGTCTGTCCTGTTCTTCAGGTGTTCGATGGTCCTCTTTCTCTCCAGGGCGAGTTTTATCTTAAAGTCGAGGTCTTCTTCCTGAAGGGGGCATATGAGATAATTCTCGACCCCATACCTGACAGCTTTCCTGATGCCTGTCTGGGGAGAGCCGGGGATGATTGCCAACAGGACGGGACAGTCCTCTGTCGACGGCCCGAGCTTCGAGACCGCATCAATGTCAACAATACAGACAGGGTCATTTTCTTTGCCTTGGGAGGCCCTTTTTTTAAGGGAGGCGATATCGTCCATGAATTCAGCTTTGAGGTTCTTTCTGCGCCTGAAGAAGGATTTTAGGAACCGTATTACCTCCTGATCAGTTCCATATACGAAGACCCGCTCTGTCATTCTCCCTCTCCGGCCCCCTTGGGCTATGCCCTCGATTTATCTAACCATTTTAGCAGATTTCTTGTGCTAAGTGTATTTATGACATCACCTTTTTCGAGCCATCCCCGCCTCCCGATGGACACCCCGTATATCATGAAATCGAATTGATTTATGACGTGGGTATCAGTATTTATCATAATGGGGATGTTCATTTCCTTCGCTCGTCTTGCATACGTGTCGTTGATATCCAGTCTCAGGGGATACGCGTTTATCTCTATTGCCTTGCCCGTTTCCTTGGCCGCAGAGAAGACCTTTTCCATATCCACTTCGTAAGCATCCCTTTCCCCAATCAACCTCCCTGTGGGATGGGCGATGACAGTCACATGGGGACTCTTTATGGCAGAGACGAGCCTTTTTGTGATCTGCTCCCTGCCCTGTCTGAACCCTGAATGGACAGAGGCCACAACAATGTCGAGCTTGCTCAGCACCTCGCCGGGCAGATCCAGCGTGCAGTCACTCCTGATATCGACCTCAGCACCCATCAACACCCTGAACCCTTTCAAGCGCCTGTTGAATGCCTTTATCTCTTTCAGCTCCTCAAGGATCCTTTCTTCGTTCAGTCCCCTTGCCACACCCAGTCCCTTTGTGTGGTCGGTGATCGCAATGTATTCGTACCCCCTTTCCCGCGCTGCCTCTACGAGTTCCTGCAGGGTGTGGCTGCCGTCACTGTGTTTTGTATGGACGTGGAGGTCCCCTCTTATATCCCCAAGCTCCAGGAGTTTCGGCAATCTGCCCTCCATGGCAGCTTCGATCTCTCCGGTATCCTCCCGCAGTTCGGGAGGAATGTGAGGAAGGCCGAGGAGCCTGTAGACATCCTCCTCCTTCTCCCCGCCCAGTCTCCTGTCGTCCTTTTCCCTGAATATCCCATATTCATTGATCTTCATCCCTGCCTTCACCGCCATTTCTCTCAGTCGTATGTTGTGGGACTTGCTGCCGGTGAAATAGGCGAGGGCGGCGCCAAAGGACGCCTCGTCCACTACCCTCAGGTCCACCTGGATCCCCTCGGTGAGAACAATGCTGGATTTCGTAGGGCCATGCATCAGGATTTCCTTGACCATTGGGAGATGGACGAAGGCGCCCATCACCTTTTCCGGTTCGCCCGACGTGGCAAGGATATCGATATCCTTGACGGTCTCCTTCCATCTCCTGAGGCTTCCGGCAAGGGTCAGTTTCCCGACGCTGGCTTTCTTTCTCAACTGAGAGAGGATGTCCTGCGCGGTGGGCAGGACACGGCCGATGGGCAGCCGCTCTTTGCCCCTCTTGAGCGTTTCGATGCCCTTTAGGATATTTTCTTCTGTTTTTTCTTTGATGCCCGGAAGCCCTGAGAGCCGGTGCTCCAGGGCCAGGCGCTGGAGGTCGTCAATATCTTTTATCTGGAGCTTGTCGTGGAGGAGCTTTGCTGTTTTTGGCCCGAGACCGGGGACGGAGAGCAGCACGGTGAGACCTTCCGGCACCTCTTTTCTCAGTTCGTCGTAGGTCTCCATTTCCCCGGAATCGATATAGTGACGTATCTTGCCGGCAAGGTCTTTCCCGATCCCCGGTATGGCAAGGACTTCATCCTCAGTCATCTGTGCAACGTCCCTGGGAAGACCGTCGATGTTCTGTGCCGCCCTCCGGTATGCCCTGATCCTGAAGACATTCTCCCCCCTGATCTCCAGGAGGTCAGCCATTTCGTTGAAGATACCGGCTATTTTCTGGTTGAGCATCGTTGCCAACGAGCAGGGTTCGAGGATTCACGGGGGCCAGGGTTCCAGGGGGAAAACAAAGGGCGTCCTTTCGTCGGCTCTCTCACTTCGTCCCTCGGACCCTTGAACCCTGCGGTTTACTTTTTCAGCATTGCCATCAGTTCGAGGGCATTCTTGGGCGCATATCCGGAGGCATCGTTATTGAAGCAAACGAAGACATCCTTCCGCTGCTTCAGATACTTCCTGATCCGGGCGGAGTCAGACTTCAGTTCCTCGGTACTGTAGGACGTAGAATGACCGCCGCCCCTGCCGTGCCTCCTGATATAGACAAAATCAGAGGTGACGGGAAGATTATCCAGAAACTCCGGCCAGTCAGCCATGCAGAGACACACGTTCTCTTTCTCAAGGAGTGAGATCACTTTTCTTGATATCCATGTGCCTTCCCTGAACTCAAAGACATTCCGTGTATGGAAAGGCTTCAGAAGCTCGAGAAACTCGGCAAGTCTCCCCGTGTCAGCCTTCAACCCCGCCGGCAGCTGCCACAGGATCGCGCCCAGCTTCTCTTTCAGGACCTGAGCCCTCGAGAAGAACACTTCCACAGGTTCTGCCGAGGCCTTCAGTTTCTTCACATGAGTGATGAACTTGCTCCCCTTGAGGGAAAAAATGAAGCCGGGCGGGGTCTCTTTATACCACTTGGTGAAGGTCTCTCTGTCAGGAAGTCCGTGGAAGGTTACGTTGAGTTCAACGGTGCGGAAGCGTGTGCAATAGTATTCGAACCACCTTTTTCTTGGCAGCGTCTCGGGATAAAAGGTCCCTTTCCAGTGGTCATAAAGGAATCCACTACAACCTATATTGAGGAGTGGCATACAGGTATATTGTATCACATAGTCTAATTTGCTACTATGTTATTAATAGCCATACCGACAGGAGGGATTGACATGCAGACCGAGGCAGAAAAACACAAGAGGCAGAGACTTGGGGACATAGTGGTTCAGCAGGGGCTCATAAGCGGAAATCAGCTCAAGGAGGCGTTGAAACTGCAGTCCCAGTCTGGCGGACGCATCGGTTCGGTTCTCGTTGACATGGGGCTCCTTGATGTGAAGACGCTGCTTGAATTGCTCGGTAAGCAACTCAATGTTCCCACGGCAGATCTCAATACCCTGACGATCGAGCCCTCCGTTCTCGGTGTGCTCCCCTTCGGCAAGATCAGAGGGTATCAGGTATTGCCCCTTGTTGTTGGCGACCGGAGCATCACCCTGGCCATGATCGATCCGGGAAACCTTGCCGCCATAAACGATCTGGAATTCATTCTCGGCAAGACGATCCAGCCGGTCGTGGTTCCCTTCTTTCAGATGACGGCTGCGATGAAGATCATCGAGGACAGGGGGGGCAGACTCGACGAACCTCTGAAGGGAGAGGAACTGAAGGTCGTGAAGAAACAGCAGCTCACGGCTGTTGATATTGGGGATGTGCGGCACCTTTTCCAAAAGCTTGTGGAGGAAGATGCATCAGACCTCCTTCTTGCCGCAGGGGTTGCGCCTTCCCTGAAGAAGGACAACGAGATAAAGAGGCTATCTTCTTCCTTTATGACACCGCAGCAGATCAGGACCTATGCAACCGAGCTGATGTCGGCGGAGCAGAAAGAGGAGTTCGAACGGAACAAGGAGATCGACTTCGCATATACCTTTCCGGATATCGGCCGCTTCAGGATAAACATTTACAAACAGCGGAATTCCGTTCCCATAGCGGCGCGGCGCATTGTGGAGATCGTTCCGAGTATGGACGAACTTGGGTTACCTCCGTGGATCCCGGATTTTGCGTTAAAGACCCAGGGACTCATCCTGGTGACAGGTCCTACGGGGCACGGAAAAACAACAACGCTGGCGGCGATGGTGGATATTGTGAACACAAGGAGAAAGTGCAATATCATCACCATCGAAGACCCCGTGGAATATCTCCATAAGCATAAGGCGAGCAATGTGAACCAGAGGGAAGTGGGGATCGATACTGACTCCTTCCAGGAGGGACTCACCCATATTTTCCGGCAGGCCCCTGACGTTATCGTCATCGGGGAAATGCGGGATCCGGAGAGTTTCGCCATAGCTCTGCAGGCCGCTGATACGGGACATCTTGTTATGAGCACTCTACATTCCAATACCGCCACGTCGACCGTCGACAGGATCATCGACGTATTCCCCCCCCAGAAGCAGCAGCAGATAAGGGTCCAGTTCGCAGAGAATTTCCTTCTCGTGTTCAACCAGAGACTGGTGCCTCTGAAGAACGGGACAGGGAGGGTGCTTGCGTATGAAAAACTCATGAATACCTGGCGTGTGAGAAACATGATAAGAGAAGGGAAGACCCACCAGATAAGGAGTCAGATGCAGCAGGCAACGGATGATTTTCTCTCCATAGACCAGAGCCTTGCGAGACTCTGCACCGAAGGGAAGATCACCCCGGAAACAGGCATGAAGTTCTGCGATAACCCGACGTACTTTCAGGACATTATAAGCAGGACAACGATGCGGTGATGTTCAGTCTCTGCCGGAGGCGTTCAGGAGATACCCGAACCTGTTCGTGAATTCGGCAGGGGTCATGTTCGCCGCCTTTGCGAGCTTCCTGAGATTCCCGGGGAAAAGATCCTCTTTTTCCAAGCGTATCATATACTGCCTCCCCACCGTGTAGGTCTCGGAAGTTATGTCAACAGTCCTCACCTTCACCTTTCCGGTGGAATGATCGATGGTCTCCACAAAGGGTACAGGGATCAGGCGGCCCTCGTACACCACGATCATCGCCCCCGTACCCCCTTTGAGAAGGTAGCTCACTGCGCCATAGCCGAGATTCCTGGTGTATTCCACATCAAAGGGGATGGGGTTGGCTGCTCTTAGCTCATAGCCGATATTCTTGTCCACGATGGTGGCGGCGATGCCCAGAGACTCCAGGGTCTCTTTGACAAAATTCTTCATGACCCTCCCCAACTGGATCTCGGAAAGCCTTATTCTGCCTGTTTCGTCCCTCTCCAGCTGCTCATGCCGGTTCAGTTCTTCATGGTCAAGCTTCTCAGCGATCCCCTCCGCAAGGATCGCCACCCCGTGGTCCCTCTTCATGGCGAGTCTCTTGATGATGGAGCATGTAAGGATGTCGGCGACCTTCCGGAATGACAGCTTTTCTCCGCTGAATTCCTCTGGGATGAGGGTTATGGTCGCCCCTGACGCCTTCCCCATTCCCAGGGCCAGATGGCCGGTATACCTTCCCATGGTGGTGATGAAATACCACCTTCCGGTGGTCTTTGCATCTTCCATGATGTTCTCGGTGATCTCGACGCCCCAGTGTCGTGCCGTCTGAAATCCGAACGTGGATGCCCCGCCGGGCAGCGGGATGTCGTTGTCGATGGTCTTGGGAACGTGGACAACGCTTATGGACCCCCTTGCCTCCCTCTCGATCCAGTTTGCCATGAAAAGAGTGCCCTCGCCGCCGACGGTGATAAGACACTTTATGCCGGTCCCTTTCAGGGTGGACAGGAGGGTTTTGAACTTCTCCCTGGCCCTCTCGGGATATTCGCGGGAAGTCCTGAGAATGGAGCCTCCCTGCGTATGTATCCTTGAAACATCCTCTATAGAAAGGGGGATCACGCGGCTCCGGTCGCCGTCAAAAAGGGTCTTGAACCCGCCGCTGATCCCCACTACCCGCATCCGGTGAGACACGGCTTCAATGACCGCGGCACTGATGACGCCGTTGATCCCGGGAGCCGGACCTCCCCCCACGATAATGCCTATTTTGCCCGCTGTTGTTGGCACGTCCCTGTCCCCTTCCGCGGTGTTTCCTACAGATGCCTGTCGATCACGCCCTTGACCTCGACCATCTCAAAATCGAATTTCTGGGGCTTTCTGCCGAAACAGATGCCGAGGCTTTCGAACAGGGCGATCTCTCTGATATCCACCTCTCTCCGTTTTATGGCCTCGGATGTCGGCATATAGGATATCTTCTTACCCTCGACGCCGACCACAGTATTCCCGGACCTGCCCTCCAGGAGAAGGAGTACTGCTGCCGAGCCCGCCTTGTATCCGAAATTGACATCAAAGGCGGATGTTTGCCCGGAACGCACCAGGTGGCTGGGGATTATCTCCCTCACTTCGGGAATCTCATACACGCCAGGGGCGTACATCCCCACTCTCTTCATGAACTCCTTCACCCCAGGGTCCACCTTTAACCTTTTTTCAACCTGCTGCTTCACATATCTTCCTGCGCCTGCAAGCTTCTTATGCCCGAAGGCGTCCACTCCGGCTGACTCATCATAGAGCATTTCACCGTCGGCGGTCGTGATCCCCTCTGCAACGACCATCATATAGGTTCCGGCTTTTACATCGCTCCGTTCTATCCGGGCAAAGTAGGTGGACTTGATATGGTCGTAGACGACATCAAAGTCTACAGGGACTTCAGGTATCAGGATACAATCCGCCTCTGCGCCGATGCCGCCGCGCAGGGCGGTATGGCCCACGTACCTGCCGAAGACCTCCACAATCATGATCCGGTTATGGCTCATGCCCGTAGTTTTCAGGTCCCTCACCATCACGGCTATCCTGTTGATCGCGGAATCGCCTCCCACGCTGTAAGGCTGAAGATCGAGATCCATGGTCTTGGGGGCGTGGACGCACGGAATTCCCCGGGAGCCGAGGTCCACTACAACGCTTCCCGTATCATCGCCGCCGCTGATGATCAGGCCATCTATGCCGAACTTCCTGAGCCCGTCCTTTATCCTCTGATAGGTGTTGGGATCGGATATCTTGCTGATCTTCACCCGCGAATGCCCGGCCTCGGAGCCCGCGAGGGACGCCTCGATGCGGCTCACCCGCTCAGCATTGAGCACCACCACATCCTTCATATCAACGAGGTTATAAAGGCCTGCGTAGCCGTTGGGAATAACAACGGACTCTATCCCGTGGGCATATGCCTCCCTCGCAATGCCCTTGATCACCGCATTGAGCCCTCCGGCGTCTCCGCCGCTCGTGATAATACCGATTCTCTTAATCTCAGGCATTATGTATCCCTCCTTAAGGTAATGGTAAGGCTGGTTCCTTCGTCAGCCCAGGAGTTTTGCGTTGATTTCCTTTGCCACGACCACAGGCTTCACGGTTTTTTTCACCACGTCCACCGTGTTGACCACCTTCAGTTTTTCGAAGAGCAGGCCAAAACGGTCTCCCAGTTCCTTCATGACAGGTCCCTTCACATCCTCCGGGAGTTCCCACCATCTCTTCTTTATGGGACCAAATCCTTTTTTCCTGGTGCTGTAGATGAACTGCTCCTCTGTCTGGCCTTCCTTCCATTCCTTTGCATATTCCCGCTTTATGAAGGCATACACCTCATCCCTGAACGCAGCCGGCAGGTGAGGGTTGTCATAGACGATGTTCTGGAAACCTGTTGCAAGGTGAACCTCCGATGTGCCTGTCTTGGGGAACATGTCGAAGGCCTCTTCAGGGAGGGTGGAGGCGCCGTGCTGTACCGCTCCGGAAAGGCCGTATTCTTTCCTCACGATCTCCGAGAGGGTCCGCAGCGTATCAAAGTCTATCTTCACCTTCGCCAGGGTGCCGTCAGGGAGAACGACCCCGCCGTGGCTTGTCCCTGTCTGGACGCTCAGTTTGCGAAAGTCCCTTGCCCTGTGTCTTGAATGTCTCCCTGAAGCCGTCCAGGTATGCCCTCAGTTCTTCAGGGGTACTGTTCCTGGAGCCGATCTCGCCGATCTCTCCCCCCACAGAGATGTCGATGCCCTTGGGCTGAACCTCCCGGATGACCGAGGCGAGCTCCGCGGTCCTTTCGAAGTTCGGCCTCTGCTGTTCCTTTATGGCAGATTTTTCGAGGTCAACGAGGGTTGACGTGTCGATATCGATATTAAAGAACTCCGCGTCAACGGCCTCTCTGATCAAGCCCTTCACATAGCTTGTCTCGGCTGCCGGGTCCACGAGAAAGTTCTTCCTCACCAGCTGGAAGTGGTCACCCTGAATGAATACAGGGCCCCTGAACCCCTCTCTCACTGCTGCGGCAAGGACGACAGCGGAATACTCGATTGGCCTCTGATTTGTATATCCTATCTCGGAGCGGGCGATCTCGAAGATAAAGGCCCCCACATTTTTTTCGATGGCCTTCCGGAATACCGCCCTGGCGGTATCATAGGTCAAACCCCTGATGTTCATCGCAGGGACGGTGAATCCCCGGTAATCGCGGCCCAGTTCCTCATAGAGCCCCTGGATGGATGCCGGGACCGCTCCGTATGCCTTTGCAGCTTCCTTGATGAGGGTGAGGAGATCCTTCTTTCTTTCATCGTTCTCCGCAAACACCGCATCAGATACAAGCTCATCCATCAGGCCCCTCAGGGCCTCGGGATCGCTCACCTGGAGCCTGCCGCCGGCAAACGAGACAACGCCTTTCAGTTTCTTGGAGTCCATCATCCTTTTCCCTCCTCCTTTTT
This sequence comes from Nitrospirota bacterium, assembly GCA_963699545.1. Classification (GTDB taxonomy): domain Bacteria; phylum Nitrospirota; class Thermodesulfovibrionia; order Thermodesulfovibrionales; family UBA9159; genus JAMCQB01. The sequence goes on from CAVOUE010000003.1 coordinate 660,796, forward strand.
CTCTTCTTTTTCGGTTTTTTCTTTAATGGTGACGTCCTTTACAAAATCGGCGCAGCGCATGTTCTTCCCGGAGATCGAAAATTTCTTCTGACAGGTGGCCCTCCAGGCGCAGAGCACGCATATCTCGACCTTTTCAGTCATAAAAACCTCCTGAAGTGGACAACAGACTCACTTCCGCCTGCCCCAGGCGGAAGAAGGGCATCGAACCATGATGTCTCTGCGAGCTTATTACGATCTGATCAAGCCCCTCTGAAATACCGGCTCAAGACCTTCTCTATATTATTCACTATACTATCTTTTGCGTTTATTATAAAGATTTTGTTCCCTGTCTGGAAGAGTTCTTTTTCGATGCGCTTCACCGGGGGTGGTTCCCCGGACAACGGGCATCCCAGATAAGAGGAAAGGACCCCGGGGGCTCGTTCCCTGAGTTCCTCCTCGAACATCGGCACGATCTTGTCTTTCATCCTGAGCTCCGTGTCTATGAAAAATACCGCGATCCCCGGTCTGAGGTCGAGGATCCTGTCGAAGCAGGCCGAGATCTCGCCGGCATATATCTGCTTCGGCGGCGAGGACTTCACTTCCATGCAGAGGAGGGTGCCGTCGATCTTTGCGATAAGATCATAATCCCCTCCCACGAGAGCACGCTTGAACTTAATCCCCCAGAACGCTTCTGCCCCGAACTCCCTTTTGAATATCTCGGAGAGAAACCACTCAAGGGTCGGGCCGAAGCTCTTTACGGGTCTCTTCTTCAGGCGATACGGTCCGCCCCCGCCGGTCTTTTCTATGAGTCTCATCCGGTGGAGAAGCCGCGTGTAGTCCTCTGTCACTTCCGGGGTGGAATACCGGGTGACATCCTCGATCGCAAACCCTTCCTGGTGTTTTATCACATCTCTGAGGAAAAGCCTGAAGGAATACTTGTTCAGGAGACAGTAATAGTCGTCAATGTGTCTCCTGCAGGGGAGGAGAAGGTCGTCCCCCGGTTCCTTCCTGAAGACCCTAAAGCCCCTTCTCCGGAGCAGAGCGGAGAGGGGAGAGGTGAGTTCGGTGAGTGATTTCCTGAGCCTCTTGATCTCGGCCTTCAGGGAAAGGACATCCTCTCGAAGTTCTTCCTCGCTCATCAGCAGTGTGTCTATCGCGCCCCTTTCACGCTTATAGTAAGAGGAGATGGCGATTTTGTCAATTTTGCGGCTCCTCACTTTTGCGGTGAAGGACGGGTCGCCTTTGAACCATTTTGTCCGATGCCCGGGTGCACGCACGGGCATATACCGTCATCCCAAATTGTTATATAATGATAAAAAGCAGATGAGGGAAAGTTTGAAGACAGCGCTTTCTGTTCTCGTGGCGGGCATCCTGGCGGCGGGACATGTTGTTTCCGCAGAGAAGCATGAATGCGATTACTGTCACGTCACTTCTGATAAGACCGCTCAACTGTCCCTAAAAGCCCCGCTCTCTGAATTATGTACCGGGTGCCATCCGGGGAGAAAGAGTCCGAACGAACACAAGGTTGATATTGTGCCTTCCATGAAGGTCGTTGAACTGCCCTTAAGCAAAGGCGGCAAGATGACCTGTGCTACGTGTCATGATCCCCATGGAAGGAGCGGCAATCCGATGCTGTTGAGAGTACAATCCCCGGAGCTTTGTTATAAGTGTCATTTCAGGTAGAACTATCTGCCGGTCACTTTACGGGAATTCCTGCACACTCTTGACATAACCGCCAAGCCCGATATAATAAACGTAATGGGGGTTCAGGGATGACCTGCGGTCAGTTCCTGAAATATCAAAAATCTGCCATTTGAGAGGTGAAAGATGCGTTATCTCATCGTTGTTCTATTGTTATTCCCAACCTTGGCCTTTGCGGCGCAGGAAGCACAGTATACTTTGAACTGTGAATATATTTCAGGAGGACAATGCAAGAAGGCATGTTCAGACAGTGATACGAGGGTCAGGCAGGTTGAGATATTGGGGGGAGAGAAACAGGGATCGATAGCCGACCTGAATTGCAGTATGTACGGCAAAGAATTCATGTGCTGTGTTGATAAGGCGAAGATCACGAAATAACCTTGTGACCTCCACCATAAGGACCAATTAATTTTTCTATCCATCCCGGTCGTGTGGCCTCGGGTTAACGACAAAGAACGAGTTGTGTCTCTCGTGCCTCCGAGAATGAACAGCACGCTCTGATCTTTTTGATGAAAGACAATTTAATGTATTGGCTCAGCAAGCTATGGCCGGCGCTTTCCGTCCTGGCACTCAGCATATGCCTCTCTTTGTTACTCGGAGAGTTCGCTTTTCTAAGGAGCGACAATGCCATTTACAAAGGTCTCTTGCGGTTTTTCCGATTTGCTGTCTTATCCTATGTGACGCTTTACCTGCTTCTGCCGCTTAATCGCGTGCTGTTAAAAAGGATGAAAGGGCATTTCCTTCAAATCGCAGATTCCCCCCTTCCCGAGTTTTCCCCTCTGAAAATCTGGGTGTATCGTCCTTTGCAATGTATCGGCACGAGTCTTCTTTTTGATACAAAACTTGTTGCCGCCCTTCAATTTGTTGCCGGTTCAACGATACCGGATTCCCTTCTTCCAAGAGGGCGCTTTCATATTGAGATCTTTCTGGCTACAACCGTAATTACCGTAGTGGCATCCTTACTATTATCAAGTGTCTGGACCTTAGATGACACGGGAATACGTTATTTCAACCGAAAAGAGCATGAGTTAAAAATGACGGGAAAATTCATAGGCACTATTATGCCGGTCGTTTTTGGCCTTTCCGGTGTGAGGGGTCTGTTGGCGACATTTCCGACGACTCAGGCAGCGAGCTATCTCCTTAACATATTCATTATTCTCTACCCGCCTTTCACTGTGTTCAGCGTATTGCATTACCATTTTGTCAAGAGAAGATACGGCACTTTTTCAGGCACGGGTAATTTGAGGAAAGGGATCATAACAGTGACGAATGATGAGATGTCATCAGCTCAAGAACGAATGTGACTTGGGATGTGTCCCCATTGAATAATCCGGGTTTCACATTGTGTCGAATACCTGTGGAGACGCCCTGAAAGGGAAGCGTCATTTTGGGAGGAGCTTCTCTGCAGCTTTGCTGTCCATCGGCCTGTGAAGAAAGAAACCTTGTCCGTGCTGACCATCCATACTCTTGAATACCTCCAGTTGTTCCATGGTTTCTATGCCCTCCGCGATCACAACCAGGTTGAGCGTATTCCCCAGAGCAACGATAGTCTTCACGATCGCCGCATTATCCTTGTCGTACGTCAGGGCACTGATAAAGGAACCGTCGATCTTTAATCCGCGGATCGGGAAGTGGCGCAGATAATTCAACGCTGAGTATCCGGAACCGAAGTCATCGACGTCGACCAGTACGTTCAAGCTTTTTAAGCGCTTCATCAAGGCAGCAGCCGGTTCAGGGTGGTCCATGAGCATTTTTTCCTTTATCTCAAGCCTCAGACAAGACGCGTCGACACCGGTTTCCTGAAGGATGTTCTCAATGATCTTATAGAAATCAGGCTGGAAAAAAACCACCGAAGAAACGTTTGCACTGACCGAGAGGTCCCGGCATCCCGGGAATCTCTTTTGCCATGAGCTCAGCTGCAGACAGGCCTGGCGGATGACCCACTCGCCGATGGGAATGATCAGCCCTGTCTCTTCGGCCACCGTTATGAACTGAGCAGGGCAAAGAACGCCCAGATCAGGGTGCAGCCATCGTAATAACGCCTCGAAACCGACGACCTTATTGTTCCCCAGCGACATTATGGGCTGGTAATAAACAGTAAGCTGGTTACGCTCCAAAGCCCTCCTCAGGTCGGTCTCCAAGCGAAGCGTCATGGTCGCCTCGGCGTGCATTGTCGAGTCAAATATTACGTGGCACCCTCTGCCGCGCGCCTTTGCGTTGTACATTGCAGCGTCGGCATCGCGCAATACTTCATCCGGCCGGTTATAATCGGCAAGATTGCTGAAAACTATCCCGATGCTGACGCTGATGAAGATCTCGTGCCCCGATACGGAGAAAGGCACCCGCATCTCATCGTGGATCCGATTGACCAGGGTGCCGGCATACGCGCCTTCTCTCATGTCATCCACGAGGATCACGAACTCGTCACCGGCGAAACGAGCGATCGTATCAATTGCCCGAATATGTTTCTTTAGTCTCTGGGAAAGCATGATCAACAACTGATCCCCTATGAGGTGTCCGATGCTGTCATTCACGATCTTAAAGCGGTCGACATCGAGGAAAAGAACGGCGAACATATAATCCTGATATCGCTTCTTGCGCCCTAATGAATGCTGCAGGTGATCCATAAAGAGAGCGCGGTTCGGCAGACTGGTAAGAGGATCATAGAAGGCATCATGGACCAACTGCTCTTCCGCTTTCTTCCTCTCAGCGTTTTCCCTTGTCAGAAGCTCATTGATCCTGTCAAGCTCCAAAGTCCGCTGATGAAGCTCTTTTTCCCTGAGAACGATCTTCTCAAAGAGTTTTTCTTTTTCCATTAAGAGATAACTTATTATGGTCAAAACAAGAGGACCCACCAATATCAGGGCCCGGAACCGGATCCAGGACTCTTCCGCTGACAGGAAGTAGCGCAGGACGCCATAGTCAAAGCCTTTAATTGAGAAAAAGAGATAAAAGGCAAGAACGGCCCATGCAAGCAGGACAAAGAAGATTGCCAGCCTGGACAGTCTCCTGTCCGACCGGCTTACCGGGTCGTTATCCGCCATGAATCATTCCCCGCCTTCGCAATGGATTGTTCCGCAGCCTCACTGAGACATGATCTGTCGTCATCTCCATGGCAGATACCTGCCATACATTCAGCGTTATCATATGCCTTTGTCTATCGTCCATCACCACCGTCCCAGACACATTCCTGATATGATACCATCAAAAGCGCATTTTTTCCTTGGGTATGTGACCGTCAAAGGGAATTATCGGAGACCGCCTACTTCTTTTCGACCGGGTATTTGGCCGTCGACCATTCTCTCCACCCGCCCTTGAGAGCCTTTGCATTGAAGCCTTTCGCGATCAGTTCTTCCGCCACACGGGCGCTTGTGTGTTCACTCGGTCAGGCGCAGTAGAGGACGATCTCCTTGTGCCTGGGCAACGTGCCGGCCCAGGAATCAACGTTCTTCGGGTCCATCCATACGGCGCCGGTGATCTTCTCGCCACTGCTTTCCCAGTCATTCTTTGTCCTTACGTCGAGCAGAAGCAGATTGGGTGATCCCAGCTTGGCCTTCAGCTCCTCCTTTGAAACGCGAGGCACGTCACTCGCGCTTTGTACGTTCGGACATGCGATGAACACAACGAGAACTCCAAACAGTGCGACCAGCAACACTTTTTTCATACGTCCTCCCTCACCTTTCGTGGTGATCATATTACAAATTAAGGACCGGGCTTCATACACAATTCTAACCCGAGCGAAACCTGTATTCAAGGACATGCCGCTTGACCATCCCCTGCGTTGACTTTGATCGTGCATGCAACTGGAATCTTCGAGGGGTGACAGATATAATGCAGTGAGGTTTCAAATCGCCTTAACGAAGGATAGAAAATATAAGGGCAAGAGCGTATAATCAAAGCGGAAGCGTAAGAGATAGGAACTTCTTGGGAGGTGCGACAATGAAAGCCATAGTGAGGGTATTGATACCGGTTCTTTTCATTTTAGTCAGTGCAGTCTCTACAGTCGGTTATGCAGACACGATACTTTTCCCTGTAATTGCTTCCAATCCCCCCAATGTTACAACCATGATCTCAGTGACCAATGTTGGTCCTTCTCTTGATTTTATGAAGTATATCTATGCATGGAAACAAACATTCACTGGAGATGTGCCGAATTACGACGGGGCATGCCTTTTCCAATCTTTTGTTAGAAAGGATGTGGCGCCTGACGTATTGAGCTTCGACGTTTCGGGAAGTTTCGAGGGCGGCTCCGCCCTTTTCAACGACTCAGACGCTTCTGTGTATGGCGGATCTTTCAAGATAACGGAGGTCAGTCGTCCCATAAGGGGATACCTCCTCGTTAGCAACTCTGATGCGGCAGGGAATAGGGTTAATGTGGGGAATGCGCTTGCTCTGGGGGGCGAAGCCGTTGTGATGGATATCGCTTTTGGTGCAGCCTGGGGATATAAAGCGTTCAACGACCCCTCACGTGAGGATTTCAACTTCAATCCAGCGGGACCTGGAGTCGGAGGCAGTATGACAAACGTATTATCGCCTGGAAGCTTAATACGTTTTTCTTTCTTTCCCCCCAATGAATGGACAACACGCTTCTTCATAACCCCGATAGGTGACAATATGGACGTTACAGACAGAACGGCAACGGTTAAATTGTTCCGGGAGACTTAGCTGCCACTGGAATTAGTGGTAGAAGCGCCACAGGATATACATTTGATAAGGAGCTAACGGTTCGTTGTACAGCAGGAGTCGATCTCACCGACCTGCTTGATTCCACAGCCAATGCAGCGCTTGCAACAACCGGAGGATGGGGGTGGCTTTACAATGTCGGTGGCACAGGCAGTGGAGCTGTCGTATATAAACTCGAGTTTGTTTTGGATAATGCCAAATATGGAGGAACAAGTAATAATGGATTTCTGTTGAGCACTCCTGATTTGCCGTGACCCTTTCCAACAGGACACATAACTGAAAGAGGTTGGCATGCCTGACGAGGAAAGGGAAGGGGTTGAACATGAGAGGTGAAGATCTCAATTTCAGGGATACCCAACATCTCAGAGGCACTTAGTGTCTAGCCGACGGGGGTTACTCCAATTAAGTTTGGAGTCCCACAATATATTTATTATTGAAAGATGAATGATATATATAAAGGCCTTGCAGTTCGCTTTCGACCATGCGGTGCCACATGCCTCCAAATGTCTGTATTGTTCCAATCAGCCTTCCGCTGATTATGAATTCATCACCCTGATGATTGGCACTCGCAGTCGCTGGTGAGATTGCGGCGGTGAAGGAGATGTCATGGTCTGTCTGGGGGAAATAGGGATGTGTTGTCCCTGATATTCTCACGGATTATGCTTGACTTCTATAGGCTCATATGGTCTAATGATTTAAATAATCTTTGGAGGGAAAGATGAAACTTATCGGATATGCGGTTGCAGTAATTGCGGTCGTTTTTTTGGCCTTCAGCACTTCTGAGGCTGCCAATGTTGCTCTCTTCTTCAATTCGAGTTATGTGGACACTGCTGCTAATTTTTCGGGTGAGGCCTACACGGTTCAGCAGACCCTTCTGTCACAGGGACATGCGGTTTCCACATTCACCGGCATCACAGCCACTGACTTCAATAACGCTGTCGTTGGTAACACGGTTCTGGCAATCCCGGAACTCGAAAGTGGTGACCTCAACGCTGACCTCGATAGCGCTGCACGCACCGCCATCGCAAATTTTGTGAACAGCGGGGGTACATTTGTCGGGTTTTCTGGCGCTCCGAACATGATAAATTTAATGAATGCTGTTTTCGGATTCTCATTGACGAGCTCCAGCAACTCTCCCTATGCACTGAATGGAGCTGGAGCCGCAGGGACAACCTTTGCAGGCGGTCCGGCCTCCCTCGGCGACCCGAGCGCTACTGAAGGTGTCTCTCAGGCATCCCTTCCGCCCGGAACAAGAAGAATTTACAGTAACAGTGGAAGCGTTGCCGTCTTTATCGCACCTTACGGCAGCGGCCAGGTAATATTTCTCGCCTGGGACTGGTATAATGCACTACCCGTAGGCATCGAAGACGGCGGCTGGCTGAGCGTGCTGAACTCCGCCGTTACTGCCGGTCCTTTCCAGATGCAACAGAGCATCCCTACTATGTCAGAATGGGGAATGATCATCTTTATGGTATTAGCAGGGCTTGGGTCTGTTTACTTCCTGAGGAGACAGAAAAGAACGGAAAGTTAAGATACTTCTCAGGAAAGATACCACGAGGGCGGGATAACTTCTCGCCCTTTTTTTGTGGGAAAAAGGGAAAAAGTAGGGACACATGTGTCCCTAAAATTCTCATAGATGTTTCGTAATTCTTGCCTGGAGCTCGGAGCTCTTGCCGGGCTTGACGCTCAGCTTTCAAGGATAATCATCACACCTGACCCCGCAAGAAGGGCTATCTTACTTGACAATTCATTATGTCATTATAAAACAGCAATATTTGCAGAAAAAAAAGCAAGAAATGTATAGCAATGGGGGAAGAAAGTGTTTGAAGATAAGCTGCAAAGATAAGAGGAGGAGGCTATGGGAGCGCCCTTCAGTGGCGTTGAGAGAAGAAGCGAGCCGCGCCGGATGTACACACTCCGCTCAAGTTCATCATTAAGGGCAGAGAAGACAGGCTGCTGAGGGGTGTTGTGAACAATATCAGCATATCGGGAATGGGTATCTTCTCATTCGATTACCTTTCTGAGGGACAGGAGATCATCCTTAGGAGCACCCTGCCGGGCAGTCATATCGTTTATGCCGTACGCTGGTGCAGCAAATTGGCGGATGATTTCTACACTGTGGGGCTGAGGATGGTGGAATGATTTACCGTAAGTTTCAATCCACGCTCCCGCGCGGGGAGCGACCTGGCATAGCGCTAGCAGTCACGGCTGCGATGCAGTGTTTCAATCCACGCTCCCGCGCGGGGAGCGACGTCGCAGGCTGCATGAACGCCGGAGATTGGTACGTGTTTCAATCCACGCTCCCGCGCGGGGAGCGACCCCGGCAGGCATTAAGCTATCGCAGGTGATAGCATGTTTCAATCCACGCTCCCGCGCGGGGAGCGACGCACGATGCCGCTGATGCATCGTCTGCGTGAGTACACGTTTCAATCCACGCTCCCGCGCGGGGAGCGACGTACTACGCGGCGCCGACAGGCCACGATCATATCATGTTTCAATCCACGCTCCCGCGCGGGGAGCGACTCACGCATGCAGATGCATCGCGACTGCGCTGCATGTGTTTCAATCCACGCTCCCGCGCGGGGAGCGACGTTCACGCGGCCTCGACATGCCACGATCATACTGTTTCAATCCACGCTCCCGCGCGGGGAGCGACCAGCGACTCGGTCAGCGACTGACGATCTCGGAACTGGTTTCAATCCACGCTCCCGCGCGGGGAGCGACGTCCATCGCTGCAAGTCGCTCGAGCGAGTTCATGCAGTTTCAATCCACGCTCCCGCGCGGGGAGCGACAGTACAGGTCGATCCATGTGTGCCGCGATGCCACGAGTTTCAATCCACGCTCCCGCGCGGGGAGCGACGACTATGCAATGCGACATGTATCAGCATCATCGATGAGTTTCAATCCACGCTCCCGCGCGGGGAGCGACGGCTATCGAGGCACGGCAGGGCACGGCGTGCGCTGGTTTCAATCCACGCTCCCGCGCGGGGAGCGACCAGACTCACGATCAGCGTATCGAATCTGGCGATGATGTTTCAATCCACGCTCCCGCGCGGGGAGCGACATCGATGTCAGCTATGCAGCATGGCTAGGACTACGAGTTTCAATCCACGCTCCCGCGCGGGGAGCGACGCTGTCGATAGACGTACATGACGTCTATCGAGATGTTTCAATCCACGCTCCCGCGCGGGGAGCGACGTCATGCGCTGGCCTGAGACCGTGCGACTGATGTCAGTTTCAATCCACGCTCCCGCGCGGGGAGCGACTGTCGTAGTCGCCATCAGTTGCCATGCCTGCGATCAGTTTCAATCCACGCTCCCGCGCGGGGAGCGACCTCAAGCGCATGACGTATGTCTCGGCGTTCGCATTGTTTCAATCCACGCTCCCGCGCGGGGAGCGACTCACCGTCTGCAGCTCGAACGTCGTCACGTCCAATGTGTTTCAATCCACGCTCCCGCGCGGGGAGCGACCTCGACGTCGACAGTCATCGCCGATGCCGCGATATGTTTCAATCCACGCTCCCGCGCGGGGAGCGACCGGCACGAGCTGCCGAGATCATGCAGGTCGAGATGTGTTTCAATCCACGCTCCCGCGCGGGGAGCGACTGTTAAGGTACAACTCAAGAAAATGAAAGGAAAAACTGTGCGCTTTTTGCGAAGGCGTCCCTTTTTATCCCCGCAAAACTATCTGTTGTCAAAGAACAGTTCATATAAGGCTTTATTCAACAAGCCTTTTTTGCCTTTTGCGAACCTCCAGCTGAACCCATGTGAGCCCATAGTTCGCAGAACACAATCATATGAGCAAAGGACCTTCTTGATCTAAAGCCTCTTTGGCCCCCACATGCTCAACCCGATTATGCCAATTGGAACCCAGATAATAAAATCGCAGGCTGTCTTTCTCCGTATCAATCTCGGAAATCAGCCTTTCTTTCAGCATGGTCCACTGCGCGGGATCGACAATACATTCAAACACCGAGTACTGAACTCTTTGTCCGTAATCTTGGCAGGTCTTCGCAACTCTGCGCAGCCGCCGCTGTCCCGCAGGAGTTGTCGTCGCCACATCATAGCTGACAATTACAAGCATGGGTTATCCTCATTTCCAAATAAACGGCGGATAACTGTCAATATCTCCCCTGAGGTAACGCGCCATCAACAGTGCCTGCGCATAAGGCAGAAGACCGACCGCCATCTTCTCCTTGAGAAAAGGATGCTCTATCTCCTCCTGCTTGCGTTTCTGATAAGCGACAAGGACCGTCTTTCTCGTGTCATCATCCATCCATACCGCCCCTGATTCCTTCTTCTTGAAGCCCTTGGCCTGCACCTGAGAGAGATTGATCAGAGAAAGAGTGAGCCTATCAGCGATAAACGGCCTGAACTCTTCCATAACATCGAGCGCAAGACTGTATCGCCCCGGCCGGTCCCTGTGCAAAAAGCCGACGGCCGGATCAAGCCCGACAGACTCAAGCGCCGAACGCACATCATGCATCAGGAGCGTATACAGGAATGACAGCAGGCAGTTGACGCTATCCAACGGAGGCCTCCGATTGCGATCACAAAATGTAAAATCATCCTTTTGACACGTTATTAGGTTCCCAAAGACCTCAAAATAAGCGTTCGCCGAATCGCCTTCTATCCCGCGCAAAACATCAAGAGGCAATTCGAACTGCAATCTTCTCATTGCGTTTGAGAGCGTCTGCGAGGCTGCTATAATTGCCTCCGAAGCGATCTTTTCCGAATGGTCTCTTAACGCCCGCTGAAGTACTGTCCGGCAGTTTGCGATCTTGCCTGTCACCATGGCGCACGCAATCGACGCGGATGCTGCCAGGTCATCGGCGCGGCGATACTGCTCACGTCTCAGAAGGACATTGCCCGATACAGGCCCCTGGACCTTTGCGAGGAAGCCGCCGTTTTCCGTAAGAAAGCTTATCGAAACATCATTTTCTGCACAGAACCCCATGAGATACGGGCTGCACGATACCTGTCCGAAACAGACAATCCCGCCGAGTGTGTGAACAGGCACGCGGAGAGCAATTTCCCCGTCGATTTTGACGGCAACTGTCTCGCCTTCCTTTGCGAGATAGGCTCCCTGAGTTGTTACAAAAAGAGTATTAAGCAGTTTCTTCATTCCGCCCTCAGCACGTTTTGCAAATACGAACTTGCCGACTTCGCCTTGCTACATGTTTTTGGAATACACAAATCCAGCAGTGAACATTGCTTGCACTTCTTCGAATATTCGGCTTTCGGTGTAAGCCCCGACGCTATAAGCTCACGTACTTTCTTGGCAGTGTCGTCCGTCTCCATCCTCAGTTGAACGTCGAAGACAACGTCCTGCCTTCGCCGTGTCTGCCCGTAAAAGAGAGCGCCTTCCTTAATATCAACATTCAGCATCTCCTCAAGGCAAATCGCCTGTGCGCAAAGCTGAACCTTATCGCAGTCATCCATCTTCGGTTTTCCGCGCTTGTATTCTACGGGAAAAGGAATCCATGAGCCGTCATCCATCTTATGGAATTCGACCACATCCGCCTTGCCGATAAGCCCGAGCCTGAGCGACCGCAGGGGAACGCTGTAATCTATACGGACATTCCCACGGGATTCGCATTTGTTACTATCAGCCTTCTCGTGCATGATCCTGCCCTCTGCCGTGAATAGGTTCTCAGTCCATATTTGCTCAATATGGATCAAAGCACAACGACGCGAGCAGTAAAGGTAATGGTTCAGCGCTGAGAGCATTATCGGTTCAAAATCACCCATATCACCCCTCTAAATGCAGCAATGATCGTCAAAGTTCGCCAGATTGAGTACCCCAGCCATATAGCCAAGAAAGTCATCATATTCCAGCATCCAAAAATATAGGTCACCTGCTCCTTGAAGCGGCATAACACCATATTGAGACGCTTTCCAGCTATAAATCGCAACGGTTTTCTGCTGTAATTCTTGCGGCTCAATTTCTTTCCGGCTCTCACGGTCTTCAAGTCGCTGTCTCAGGTCATCATCTACAAGAACGGAAATAGTATTTGAGGCAATGACCTTGAATTTCTCTTCAACATTGGGAAATTTCCGTGCCTTCTCGTCTTTTACAATTGGATCGTCGTCACATAGTCCCTGATTGAGGTCGCGGACTTCACGCCGCATCGCTTCCTTACAAAAGTCAGGTGATATCTTTTGTTCTTTATACAAATCAGCCAATATGCGCGCTGACGTTCTAAACGCTGGATGCTCCTTGAGCAGATCTCCTGCCTTGATTTTGAATATCCATAACTCGGAGGTGCCGAATTCTCCTGATCTGTTAGCCCTGCCGGAGGTCTGAATGGTACTGACCAGACTGCACTGTTCGCGCGCCGCCGATTTAAACGAAAAATCTATCCCTGCCTCGACGCATGAAGTGGCAACAAGCGTCCAATCAGTGTCGTTTTTATCTTTCAGACGCCTTTTTATTCGATCTATGGTTATCTTGCGATGAATAGGGGCCAGCGCAGTAGATAAGTGTTCCACCTTGTCTTTATCGCCATTACGATAGCAGTTATGAAGCAGACCCTTTTGAGCATATTCCACCTTGTTTCTATCATGCCGTCTTGCCATTTCTTTTGCTACTGCAGCAGCGGACTGGACCGTATTGAGTAGGACAAGACGGGGGCCGGGCAATTCGGCAATCCAATCACACAATCCTTCAAGCGTGAGGGGATCATCTTTCATTCGATAGACAATTCGTTTCTGCTCCGAGTCTATTGTAGAAGCACGTACAGAGGGCGAAACCAATTCAAGTAGCTGGATTTTAGGAGAGGCAAATTCTTCCAACTCCCAAAAACGTGTGAGCGAGCCGGAAGCCATAACGATGTAGCAGCCCCAATCTTTTACAAGCTCCTGGAGCCATTTCCAAGCCTGCGGCCAGAGATGTGCTGGCAAAGCAGCATGGGCTTCATCAATAAAAATCGCGGAACCGGCCAACTGGTGCAATTTACGGAGTGTAGCGGGGTGATTGCTGGCAATGGTTTCAAAGAACTGCACGGCGGTCGTAACCGTAACCGGTGCATTCCAGAGAAAGGAAAATGCCCGGTTTGCCTCTTCCTCGAAATCGGCCTTATGGTGGTGTGCGGCAACCACCTTTTCCTGCTTCTCTCCGTCCAACACCAGCGCCTTCCGGTAGACCTCAACCGATTGATCAATAATGTTAGTGAACGGAAGGACAACAAAAACACGCCGTAGCCCCTTCTGTTTTGCAACGTTGAGCAAATGAGCCATAACAGCAGTCGTCTTACCAGTGCCAACCGGGCTATCACATGCAATCAACCCATTCTCGGCTGGTTGAGCTGTGCGGCAAGCATCATAAACTTGTTGCCGCAAATCGTTACGTTCTCGACTATCTTTGTTATCTGTCGCCAATCCTGCAACATATTGGTCAAGAGCCGCAAGCCGCAACTCAGCAGTAAGCGCCACTTCCCCTTCAGGAACGGTGTTGCCATAATTGCGCGCCGTATCGGTATGGTCTGCATCCACAAGGCATGACAGGGCAAACCTTAAAAATGTTGGCCCCGGTGCTCGCCCTTTAGGGAAATTGGGACTGGACCCAATTTCAGCTTCATGATTATTGATATAATCTTTCAGTTTTTCATCAGTAATTTCTCTTACTGTCTTTTCACCGATTTTCGCACGAGTACGCACCCTGAACGGATACAGCTTGGATTTTTCTTCATATATTGAAGGTAAACCCACATGATGGGAGAAGATGCACACGGCGGACGGAATTGATTTCTTTTCTAAAAGATAAGCGGCACCTGCATCCCAATGATCTACCGGAAGGGACTGTCTTGTCTTCACCTGAAGCACCTGTTGGTTGGCTTCATCAATTTTGCCTAGGTCGTGGTATTCGGCAGCGGCGCGGACGGTTGATAATAAGAGAGCATCAAACCGAGTATGAGGTGCAATTTGGGAGGCGAATTCCAAGGCCCTTCTGACAACTTCAGATACATGCTGTTTGTAGGTCTGTTCTGGGCACCCAAACCTTTCACTGTGCGCTAAGAGAACTTTTCGGTTCACAAACTACTCCCTCATCAAGTCCATTAGATCTCGGATGTTTGTTGGCTTACCTTCTAAATCCTTTAGTTCTTTTAGCTTGCCTTTGAAATCTTTTAAGATATCCGGATCCTCAAGTGGGTTTGGGATTAAATATTCATTTCTCTCAGCAGAAGGTTTGTCTTTATCCTTCTCTTTCTTGGGCATCAGCACGTCTATCAGGTCAAAGTCGTTGAAGGTGCCTCTTTGATTATTGTGTTCCACATACCAAGCATGTAATACCTTAACTTGATTTCGGATTAAGGATGGATTGTGCGAATAAACGTAGGGAATCAACTCCAGAGCAACATCAACGTCTGTCTTTGTACAGCCTGACTTACTTGCCGGCGTCGGGTTGACAAAAAATGGGATGGCATATATCCCGTGTTCAACAAACTTGAAGGCACCTGGTGCCATTCCCGCAGTTTTTCCTTCCTGCACACCAGCTTTATTGGTAAGTGTAAAATCCGTCCGTAGTTCTATCGGAGCCACAGACAGGCCAAGTCCGAAATGGACTACGCCAGTCTTTACGTTTCTCTTTAAAGCAATGGTCTCTTCCGTTTTTGCATTCTTACCTTTGCTTGTTTTCTTGGTCTGTTTTTCTCCGGCGGTTGTGCTTTCTTCTGTGTCGCCTTCTGCCTCCTCAAGGAATGTATTCCCAAAAATGCGGCCATCCCAATACTGCTGGACAAACCGTTTTTCTTCAAGAGGCTTGGAATCGTCATCAACAATCATTTTCTTAATTTCGCCCCGCGTTCTATCACGTTCTTCCAGAATTTGAAAGCGAGTTTCATTCACATCGAATTTATTTTGCAAATAAAGCCAGATTGGCCCTTTTTTATTTCCAACAAGATCTCTCATTTTGCGCTTAACTGATACTGGAGAGATTTCTCCAATATCCCCGCTACGTCTTCTTGGCGCTCCGTCCCTTTCCGGGTCACCGTTTGGGTTAGAATTGCGCACCTCAACTATAATCAATCCTGTTGCTCTTGGAATGTCTGTGCTAATTGTTTTACTCATGTTTTTTGTGCCTCCTTATTGTTATTTTGTAGTTCCGTACTACTTTCTTTTGAGGGTTCTTCCTCTTTTACGCCATAAGAAAGGTATCCTATGATCAACTTCGCCTTACCCGCATTATCAATTTCTTTTGGAATTTGGGTCTCTGTCAGCCTGGCTGTAATTTCAGCGATGTCCTTAAGGCAGTTTTTAGCCGCTTGTCTTGAAATCGTGTCAGGCTTCACTCTCTTGGCCCATGAAAAATATGGGTGTGTCAATCGTTTATTGAGGGATATGAAAGCTTCCAGTGGATTCTGAAGCGCAAGAGATATGTAGTCATTACCGATTAGACGAAGCGGAACATCTCCTTTTCTCACATCAAGTGAATATTGAATATGAAGCTTGTCTGCAACTGCGAAAAACCTTCCAAGGTAAAATACATCTTCATTCATATAGACCTCCTTTCTAATTCCTTTTTTTTGTAAAAGCAGACCGTATAGTGTCGGAAGCATGTGCAAATAATCGCTGTCTTTGAAAGTTATCTTTTCTGCGGCTGCATTCATCTTCGATAGAATGTGAGCCTGAGCACCTTTTATCTTAAGCTTCTCTATTTCAACTTTCATTGCTGCTTTTAATTTGGCGGTTATAAGAGCATGAGCACTCTTCTCTAGGACATTTTCAAGACCTGAGTCAACTCGTGCCCGAATTGACTCATCCTTCTCAAAGAGAAAATCCAGCGCATCAGAAGAAGTAAATCGTTTTGAAATTGGCATTTTCTGTTTGCCTTGTTTTCGCGTAATCATCTCGCCATTTTGTCTCCATGCGCTATTCAGAAGCCAGATAGCTCGCGTTGGATAAATCTGTAGAGCGCCCTTTAGGACCTTTTCTTTTTTAAAAAACCAGGGCAATACCACTTTGGGAATATTTTTGCATCCTTCCTGCCAGCGGCGAGCACCCGACATGTAGTATCGAAGTGGATAACGTCTAGAGGCAAGAATCTTAGTATTGCCTTTGTCCACTGATGCGATAATGCCGATCACAATCTCTGCTGCCGGTTCGCTTTCGGCAATACCTTCGAATGTCTTCAACGCAGCTCCAGTAGCCTCTTCGCTTATATATATATTCTCTTGATCCTCAGCGTCATCACTATCAAAAATCCGTATCGCATTAGTGTTCATTAGCTTTGTGCAGTAGGCAAAGGCCACAGTGTTTCTATTTTCATATTTCCTGAGGCTTATCCATGTAATCCCTTCCCGGTTCTGGTCAAGAACATATTTCAAAGTCTTTCTTGCTAACTCCCTTGCATTATGTCCTGCAGGGAAAAGATCAGAGCTTGCAAGGCCGTAACGCATCAAACAAGGAATCTTTTCGAATGCGGCAAAAAGCTTTATCCGACCAAGTCCTTTACTATCGATGTTGTCATATTTCTCTGTCGCGCCAGCCATATCAAGACCAAAGGCATCCTTCCGCCCAACGGGCTTATTTGCCTTACTGCTTTGTTGTTCAAAGGTACGGGCCATCCATGTCTGCAAATTGCTGTGGTACGGAGGGAAACGCTTCTCTCCATATTCAGGTTTATCCCAATCTTTTATAGACAGGAGAAAGAGAGAGTCTCTACTGTGTTCCTTTCCACGTTCTTTCTTTTTGCCCTCTTTTTTGAACGCAAACAGCATTTCCGCGAAGTCCTTTTTCCCGGTGTCCCGTAGTTTTTTCATGAAAATGTCCCGAACCTCGTCTCGAAATTTGTCCGGCTGACAAAGACCTGATCTTCTGACCAGTTCTTTATATGCGCTGTATCCTCCCGGTTTTTCCGTAGCAGCTTCCAAATATTTTTGTTGCAGTTCATTTGGCAGTTCATTAAGACATCGTCCTATTAGCTTTAAATCATCTTTCCAAAGATCATTACATCCCTTAATGAACGCTTGAAACTTAAGCTCCTCGATCTCTTCTTCCCGCTTGCCTTCTGCTTTACTTTTATCTCCCTTCTTTTGTTTTTCCTTAAGAGACTTAATTATGAATTTTGGTACCATGGACAGCTCACAGGTCACTTCATAAAATGCTCGGCAATTAATTACAGGGAAATATGGACCCGTGTTACCTGTTTCCCATCTATAAACAGTTTCCATGCCGAAGTCTGGTATATCTGCATCTTCAACGTGCCCATCTCGGTCAAGGTATATTATGAAAGCCTTCTTGTTGGGAGAGCAACTTTTGAAGTTGGGATGCGATTCCCCAAAATCACAACCAAGTGCTTTTAATAGAGTGTTGGTTTCAATCCATTCATTCAGCATAATTTAGCCTCCCATTCTCAATCGTCCGCCCAGAGAGGCTCTGCACATACTTTGGATCGCAGACGCTGGTTTCAGAATCAAACACACAATATAGGAATGACGATAAGGTTTCATTAATAGATGTTTGCACCTTTCTGTTTTCAATATCATTTCTGATATGACCTACGTAATTAGGTACAAACTCACGCCATCCGAGACAGGGGATATCATAAAACTGGCCCTTATTAAGACGCCTATTAAAGATTTCTTGGCAAGCATGTTGTGAATTAATTTTACTAAGTCGTGAGGCTTCTGCAAGGCTTTTCGGTACATATTCGAAATTTTCAATTCTTGCGTAAAGCCTATAACAAACGTTGATTAGAACAGTAGCCTTATGTTGAAAAGAATCGTTTTTCGTAATTTGGTCTCCTTTCCTAAGCGGGCCACCGTAGTTCGTAGTGTAATCGTGGTAAATTATCGGGGCACAGATCTCAACAGCGGTCGGGTTGATAATTACATTCTTCAAGCGTGCAATTGACTCAAAAATACCCTTTGCCGCTGACCATGGCGGCACAGGATAGCTGATCGGTGTCGCCCCTGTATCCGGCCTTGTCCACATTGCAGTCGGACCAGAAATTTCAAGTTTTATTTCGTATGGTTCCATCTATGTTCCTCCCTTCATAATAATAATGATTGTCTTACACCTGAATACTCCCCAAATCATGCCACAGCCCCGCCAGATAACCCCACTCTCCACAGCCGAATTCTGCGGCAAATTGGGAGGCAAGCCTGGCTGTGCCGAGGAGATGCTCCTCAAGCCGATGCCATTCTTCAACCGGCTTCCCCTCAAGGCTGTGGGCGTAATAGTTCATAAGCTCTCGCTTCTAAATCTGTCGTGGATAATGAACCGGGCTTTGTTGCTTTATTCGAATAGCTGGGTTTCTTGCGGGTTGATTGAATCCCCACTCATCTCCCTCAAAATGACGAGAATTCTTTATTAAATGTCTGCTTTAATTCTACTCCGTTTGATAATTTCTGTCAATTCATGGAGATACGTAATCCGGCAGTGGGGGCCACAGACGATTTCAAGTCAAGTTGCGTATGTAGCGTTCAGCGTCTTTTTTGCTCAAGACCCTCAGCACTACCACTGTGCCGGGTTCAATAACATAAAATACCCTGTACTTATCCACCCTGAGTCTATAGAAGTCGGCGTTCTTCCCTTTGAGCTTCTTTATCAGCTTGCCTCTCGGAAAAGGGCTTTCTGCGAGTGTTCTAAGCGCATATGCTATCTTCCCGCAGACTGTATCGCTAAAACCATCCATATCCTTTGTGGCGCGAGGGGAGAGGATAACCTCAAAGTTATCCACGCTTCTTCTTCCTTTTTGCAAGATAATCGTCCAGCGGGACGCCGCCTTTGCCGTGATATTCAGCAAGGGCCTCGGCAAGCGTGCTCTGAAGGCTGGAGCTTGTTTCAAGCAAATAGTCCTCGAAATCCTCCTCCGAAATAGCGGTCACTATAGCCCTCGGCTTGCCCTTAGACGTAATGATTACGGCCTCTTTTTCTGCTTTTCTCAAAATCTCCGAAGTCTTGTTCTTCAACTCTCTGACATTGGCAAATTTCATTGACTCACCTCCATGTAGCTACATTTATAGCTACTATGACACAGCCCTTAGTTATAGTCAATGACCTGTTACGAAAAGAACAATATCGCGGGCATCGTGGGCGCTTGTTCAATGCGGTTTGATCGAATCCCCACTCATCCCCTTCAAGATGACGAGAATTCTGTAAATAGCTTAGGTTGAACTCTATTTGTGTCCAATAATCTTTGTCAATCTGTGAGGAGATAGGGGTTTCGCTGGTCCTACGGCTTTTGGGCGGTTATGTATGCCGAGAAGACCATCTTTTCGACACCCTCGCCGAAATTCCAGCTTCTGATGATCTCGTCGCTGTTGCTCTTGTCCTGAATGACGATGCCGGTGAAACCGGCCCTTGTCAGGATCTCCTTCAGTTCCTCCACGGGAACCGAGCCGGTGATTCAGCCGCTGTAAGCGTTCTCGTTCTGTTTGATGGCCTCAGAGAATTCACCCTTTTTCAGCACGTCGGAGACGGCAAGCCTGCCGCCCGGTCTCAGGACCCTGAAGGCATCGTTGAACACTGCCTGCTTGTCAGGCGAAAGGTTGATGACGCAATTGGAGATGATCACATCGACGGAGGCATCTTCCAGCGGCAGACGCTCTATCTCTCCCAGTCTGAATTCCACATTCTGCAGCCCGAGTTTTTCTCCGTTGGCTTTTGCCTTTGCCACCATCTGAGGGGTCATATCCACGCCGATGACACATCCGGTCTTTCCCACCTTCATGGAAGAGAGAAAGGCGTCAAACCCTGCGCCGCTTCCCAGGTCCAGGACGCTTTCGCCTTCTTTGAGGTCTGCAATGGCGTGGGGATTCCCGCAGCCGAGGCCAAGGTTTGCCTCCCCGAGGCCGATCTTCAGTTCCTCGTCTGAATATCCGAGCCGCCTGCCTGTCTCCATGAGGCTCACGGCCCCGGTCTCAGGAGCACAGCAGCTTGAAGCCGGAAAGCAGGATGGTCCGCCGCCTGCCACGGCAGAGTAGCTTTTTATCACAAGCTGTTTGATCTCTGTTTTTTCTTTTTCCAAGCCGTGTGCCATCCTCTATACATTATCCAGCATGTGCCCGAGTTTCTTCTTTTTTGTCCTGAGGTAGATGATATTCTTTTCGTGTGGTCTGCTCTCGATGGGCACCCTTTCCACGACCTTGAGGCCGTATCCTTCAAGGCCCACGATCTTCTTGGGATTGTTGGTCATGAGCCGCATCTTTCTGACCCCGAGATCAACGAGTATCTGCGCCCCGATGCCGTAGTCCCTCAGGTCCGGCTTGAACCCCAGTTTCAGGTTGGCTTCCACCGTGTCGAGTCCCTTGTCCTGAAGTTCATAGGCCCTCAATTTATTGGCGAGGCCGATACCCCTGCCCTCCTGCCTCATGTAGAGGATGACCCCCTTCTCTTCCTTATCGATCATCTGCATTGCTTTATGGAGCTGGTCGCCGCAATCGCACCTTCTGGAGCCGAAGACGTCCCCGGTAAGACATTCCGAGTGGACCCTCACGAGGACGGCCTCCTCCGGCCTTATCTCCCCTTTTACCAGGGCGATATGGACATTGCTGTCCATACCGTTCGTGTACGCGACGGCCCTGAACTCACCATATTCGGTGGGGAGCTTCACGTCGGAGATCCTCTTCACGAACCGCTCGGTCCGCACCCGGTGATGGATGAGGTCCTTGACGGTAACGATCTTGAGGGCGTGCCTCTTTGAGAATTCCATCAGCTCAGGGACCCTGGCCATGGTGCCGTCCTCGCTCATTATCTCGCATATGACCCCGGCGGGATATAGCCCGGCGAGCCTTGCAAGGTCCACCGAGCCCTCGGTCTGGCCGGCCCTCTGGAGCACTCCTCCCGGTTTCGCCCTGAGGGGGAATACGTGTCCCGGCCGCGCAAGGTCATCAGCGCCGACCTTCGGGTCGATGGCGGTGAGTATGGTGGTTGCCCGGTCGGCGGCAGAGATACCCGGTGGTAACACCCTTTTTCGCTTCTATCGAGACGGTGAAGGCGGTGCCGAACTGGGAGGTATTTTCATCGGTCATCATCGACAGCTGCAGTTCCTCTACCCTTTGCGGGGTGAGGGACAGGCAGATGAGTCCCCTGCCGTGCTTTGCCATGAAATTAATGGCGGACGGGGTCACCTTCTCTGCGGCCATGCAGAGGTCGCCCTCGTTCTCCCGGTCTTCGTCATCCACAAGGATCACCATCTTCCCCCTTGCGATGTCCTCTATGGCTTCATCTATGGTATTGAACGTATGTTTTTGCATGCTTGTTCCTCCGAGAATTGTCAGCCAGGATGCCTGGCCTGTTAAGAGGGCTGTCCCCTCGCATCAGTCTTTTATATATCCCGACTCTGTCAGTGCCTTCATCAAGCTCCTGTCACTGGCCGTCTTGTCTGAGCCGGCCTTCCGGTCGAGAAAGCGCGCCACATACTTCCCGATGATATCAGCTTCGAGGTTCACCGTGGCTCCCGCGCTCTTGAAGCCGAGGGTGGTGAGCCGGGCGGTATGAGGGATGATGACCACCGAAAAGGAATCCCTTGAAACGTCCACCACAGTGAGGCTTATGCCGTCCAGCGCGATGGAACCCTTTTCGACAAGAAGGCCGGTGACGGTCTCCGGCGCTTCGATGGTCATCGTAAAGGTGTCCCCCGCCGTGTTCTTTGACCTGATCCTTCCCACCGCATCCACATGACCGGTCACAAAATGGCCGCCCAGCTTCCCGTCAGCCCTGAGGGAAGGCTCAAGGTTCACCCTTTCCCGGGGGGGAGCTGGCCCAGGTTTGTTGAGCGCAGCGTTTCGTCCGACAGGTCAAAGGTGAGGATGCTGCCCTGCCGGCTCACGACGGTCAGACATGCGCCGTTGATGGCGATGCTGTTTCCCAGGGCTGCGTCCTGCGCGAGGAGAGGGGCTGAAATGGTGAGGGACGCCCCTGACGGCTTCCTGCCGAGCGATACGACCTCGCCCAGTTCGACGATTATACCGGTGAACAACCTATTCCTCTATGTCGATCTTAAAGTCCAGGGTCTTCTGATAAAGCCCAAGAATGTCCACTGTAGAGGACCAGGAAGTCTGGACCCTGGTGGAGTGTGTTTTCCTGGTCACGACAATATCTTTTGCTTCGATGGGTATTTTCAGGTCCTGGGCAGCCTCAAAGAGCTGGGCCCTTGTCTTTTCAACATTCCCCAGCTCAAGGCGTGCGATCGCCTTTGCTTCGCTCGCGAAGGCGGAATGTTTGTAGTAGGGGACCCCGAACTCAAAGCCTACGTATCCAGCCAACAGAAGAATGGCGATGGTTAAAAGTGGCTTTATGAACCCGTCCCTGCTCCGCAAATGTCTCATTTCACCAACCTCCCTATTCTTTCCAGCCTTGGCCAGTGTTTCTTGCTGTCCCATGACCAGTAAATGATGAGGGCTTCTCCCCTGATCTCTTTCAGATCCACGTACCCCCAGTATCTGCTGTCGTAGCTCTGGTCACGGTTATCCCCCATCATGAATATCTTTTCTTTCGGGACGATGAAAGGCCCGAAATTGTCCCTGGGCTCTATGCCTCCGGGCTTGAGCGCAGTGTCCGTATGCTGCGCGTAAGGCTCGTTTTGGGCATGGCCGTTCACAGAGATCACCCTGTTTCTCGATTCTATCACATCCCCTTCCACCGCTATCACCCGCTTGATGAAATCCCTGCTCGGGTCCTCGGGATACTTGAAGACTATTATATCACCTCTCGCGGGCTTCCTGAATGCCAGGACCTTCTTGTCGGAAAAGGGGATCGTTGTTCCATAGATGAACTTATTCACGAGGATGTGGTCTCCTATCTGCAGGGTCGGTATCATGGAGCCCGAAGGGATCTTGAACGCCTGGATAAAATAGGCCCTGATAAAGAGGGCGAGTATGAGGGCGGTGAGAATGGCTTTTGTATATTCCCAAACTAACTCTTTCTTTGTTTTTTTCACCCTTTGGGTTTCCTCCTCTTCTTCCTGAAGCGTGTAGCGTATAGGAACACAAATACACGCTATGCGCTCTACGCTTATTTTACTTTCAGCACCGACAGGAATGCCTCCTGGGGGACCTCGATCCTCCCCACCTGCTTCATCCGTTTCTTGCCTTCCTTCTGCTTCTCGAGCAGCTTTCTCTTTCGCGTGATATCCCCGCCATAACACTTTGCAAGGACGTCTTTTCTCAGGGCCTTGACGCTCTCTCTGGCGATGATCTTGGACCCGATGGCCGCCTGTATCACCACTTCGTAGAGTTGCCTCGGGATGACCGCCCGCAGTTGTTCGGCGATCTGCCTGCCCTTATAATACGCCTTGTCCCTGTGAACTATCAAGGAAAGGGCGTCCACCGGCTCTCCGTTCAGCAGGATGTCGAGCCTGGTGAGGTCCGCTTCGATGTATCCGACAAACTCGTAATCCATTGAGGCATATCCCTTTGACAGGGATTTAAGCCGGTCATAGAAATCCCAGAGGATCTCGTTGAGGGGGATATCATAGACGACCTTGATCCTGTCCTTGCCGATATAGGTGAATTCCTTCTGGGTCCCCCGCTTTTCCTGGCAGAGGTCAAGGATGGAGCCGATAGAGGACTGGGGCACAAATATCGTCACCTTCACGAAGGGTTCCTCGATCATAAGAAACCCTGCAGGCAAGGTGGTCGGGTTGTCCACAAAGATGACATTCTCCTTCGCATCCGTGACCCGGTATACTACGGTGGGCGCAGTGCTGATGAGGGAGAGGCTGAACTCCCGCTCAAGTCTCTCCTTAATGATCTCCATATGGAGAAGCCCGAGGAATCCGCACCT
The DNA here is from genome assembly GCA_963699545.1 of Nitrospirota bacterium. GTDB lineage: Bacteria > Nitrospirota > Thermodesulfovibrionia > Thermodesulfovibrionales > UBA9159 > JAMCQB01. Next base: position 684,888 of record CAVOUE010000003.1, read on the forward strand.
GAAACCGAATCCCAGGGCAGTGGAGGTCTCCGGCTCATACGAGAAAGAGGAATCGTTAAGGCGCAGTTTTTCGAGGGCATCCTTCAAGCCCTCGTACTGATGGGTTTCTGTAGGGTAGAGTCCGCTGAACACCATGGGCTTTATCTCTTTGTACCCGGGACAGGGTTCGGCGGCAGGGCGGTCTGCATCGGTGATGGTATCCCCTATCTTGGTGTCGCTGACGCTCTTTATCCCCCCGATGATATAACCGACCTCTCCGGCGGAAAGCTTTTCAACGGGCTGCATCTTCGGCGAGAAGATCCCCACGTGGGAGAACGTCAAAGTCCTTTCCCGTGCTCATGATCCGTATCTTCATCCCGGCCCTGACCGTGCCCTCAAAGACCCTCACAAGGACAATGACTCCCTGGTAGTTGTCAAACCATGAGTCAAAGAGGAGGGCCTTGAGAGGGTTGGCCTCATCTCCCCCGGGCGGCGGGACCTTCCTTACGATAGCCTCCAGGATCTCTCTTGTGCCTATCCCCTCCTTTGCGCTTGCAAGGATGGCATCCGAACTCTCTATGCCGACAATATCCTCTATCTGTTCTTTGACCCTGTCAGGTTCGGAGGCCGGAAGGTCGATCTTGTTTATCACGGGGATGATCTCTAGGTTGTTCTCCATGGCAAGATAGGTGTTCGCGACGGTCTGGGCTTCAACGCCCTGGGTGGCGTCCACGATAAGAAGCGCGCCTTCGCAAGAGGCAAGGCTCCGGGAAACCTCGTACGAGAAGTCCACGTGGCCCGGGGTGTCGATGAGGTTCAGCACATACTCCTGACCGTCCCCGGCGGCGTAGGCGAGCCTGACCGCATGCGCCTTTATGGTGATCCCTCTTTCCCGCTCAAGGTCCATGGAGTCAAGGACCTGCTCCATCATTTCCCGGGAACTGAGCGCCCCCGTATATTCCAGGAGCCTGTCAGCGAGGGTTGATTTGCCGTGGTCGATATGGGCGATTATCGAAAAATTTCTTATGTTCTTTGGCATGTAAAGACGAGATACGAGGACCCGATAATGCCGGCGTCGTCGCCCAGGGATGAGGGGAGGATCTTCACCCTGTCAAACAACGGTTTGAAGGTGCGTCGTGAAGCCTCTTTTATCGCCTCCTTAATATAGATGTTCCAGGCCCCGATAAGGCCCCCTGCGAGTATTACGGCCTCCGGACCGAATATGTTTATCATTGTGGATATTCCTACTCCCAGGTATCTTCCTGCCTCCCGTAACACCTCCCTTGAAAGGTTGTCCCCGTCAAGGGCGGTCCGGTAAATGTCTTCTGGTGTCAGCTTGTAAATATTTCCCTTGCAGCATTCCCTCAGCGTGCTTTCCGCGCCGTTGTTCAGGGCCGTTATCGCGTAGGCGAGCATCGCCTTTGCGGAAGCATACATTTCCAGGCATCCGTTATTTCCGCAGGAGCACTTTTCTCCTGCGGCGTTTATGGTTATGTGCCCTATCTCTGCAGGGACGTTCAGCAGCGAGTTGTTATGGATGATACCGCCGCCGATCCCGGTCCCGAGGGTGATAAGGACAAAGCTATTGAATTCCTTCCCTTCTCCCCTCCATTTCTCTCCGAGTGCAGCGACATTGGCATCGTTTTCCACGTATACGGGGACATCGAACCTTGTTCTTACTATTTCCGGGATGTTCAGACCTTCAATGGCCGGGAGGTTGGGGGATTCGATCACCAGCCCCTTGTCGCTGTCGATGAGCCCTGCCACGCCGAACCCTATCCCCGCCACATCGCCGGTAAAGATGTCGCCGATAGACCTCAGAAGTGATTCCCTGATGTTCTCAGAGGAGGGGACCTTGATCTTTCTTGCGATCTCTCCCTCTTCCGACACCAGGGCCACCCTCAGATTCGTACCGCCCAGGTCTATTCCGATTGCATAGTGTTTTTTCATGCTCTCTCGCAGGATGAATGAAAGAAGATTTATAATTATACCACAAAGATGAAAGCGAGCGTGAGGAGACTTGGGGTCCATACTTCCATCGCGGGCGGCATCCATCTTTCCCTTGAAAGGGCGGGGGAATTGGGGTGCACTACTGTCCAGCTCTTTTCCCATAATCCGAGGTCCTGGCGGGTTTCCCCCATACCTGCAGGCGGAATTGCGAGGTTCGGGGAACTGAAAACTGCCCTCGATATCTTTCCTGTTTTCATCCACACATCGTATCTCATCAACCTTGCCTCGGCAAGACCTGATGTCCTGGAGAGATCAATAGGACTTCTCATCCAGGAAATGGACAGTGCGGATCTGCTGGGTGCTGACTATGTTGTCCTCCACACCGGCAGCGCGTCACAGGACGATGAAGAGACCGGCCGAAGGAGGGCGGTGGAAGCCCTCAGGGCGGTTTCCCGGAGGGGTCGCTGGAGGGCACGCCTCCTGCTCGAAAATACCGCAGGGGAAAGAGGCGACATATCATCCCGCATCATTGACCTTGCAGTGATCATGGACAAGACCGGGGGCGTGCTCATAGGGGGGATATGCCTGGATACCTGTCATGCCTTTCAGGCAGGGTATGAACTGTCAAGGGAAGAAGGCGTGGCCGAGATCGCTGGAGAGATCGAACGTCACATGGGGCTTGAGAAGGTAAGGCTGATTCATCTCAACGATTCAAAAAGGACATTCAACTCAAGGGTCGACCGGCATGAACATATCGGTTCCGGCGCAATCGGCACCGAGGGACTGGGGAAGTTCATGAACCATGCCGCGTTCAGGGACGTCCCTCTGATCCTCGAAACCCCGAAGAAGAGCGACGATGACGACCCGAGGAACCTGAGAATTGTAAGGGGGCTTTTCAGATAAGCGTATCATCCTCCGCGCAGTTTGCGGTTCCGCTCCGGTATGAGCGTTACACCCCGCTACTCCTCACTGTGGACATTCCGCCACAGTAACAATTACCGTTACTACTCCTCGCACGGGGCCACTATTACATCTGTGGTGTTCACTCCGAAAGTCACCGCCAATGGACATGTGCATCGGTGGGAACTTGCTTTCGAAACAGGCTGGAGCTGAAAATAAGAGCCGCTGTATATTTGGCAGCGATGAGAAGGGAATCAGAAATCAATGCGATGTTGCTTATGCCGCGTTTAAACTGCAATAGCCTCAACCAGTTTCCAGTCATCAGACCTATGTGATGCCTGCCATAGATCGTAATTCCGCTGCATGTTAAGCCAAAGTTCAGGGGTTGTCTTAAACGCCTTTGATAAACGAAGAGCCATGTCCGGAGTTATAGAAGCATGTTCATTTACAATCTCGGACAAAGTCTTTCTTGACACGCCGAGAACTACTGCAAGTCCGGAAACCGTCAGGGACAGGGGCTCCATGTAATGCCTTCTCAAAATGCCGCCCGGATGCGTCGGGCGCCTCAGCCTTTTTCTCATGTCTTCACCTCTCTAATGGTAATCGATATATTCGACGTCATATGCGTTGCCTTCTTCAAATCTAAAGACAACCCGCCAATTTCCTGAAACTTTTACGGCCCAGCGACCTTTCATCTTGCCTTTAAGTTGATGAAGATCAGATCCCGGGAATTTCATGTCTTTGATGTCTTCCGCAGCATCAAGCCTGTCGAGAATATCCGCCAGCTTTTGAGCATGAATCGCCTGGATACCCTTTTTTATCTCGTCATAAAAGAAGTCTTCCAGTCCCTTATGAGAGAAGGACTTAATCATTTATGTATTAATGTAACCCGCAGGGTTACAAATGTCAAGAAGAAAAAGGTTAAACGCTCAACCTTTCCGATGTTCCATTTGAAGTAGCCGCAGGTCTTAGCCTTTATTTCAACCCGAATTATGTTCATTCAAATACATCCAGTACACTGCACTATTTCGATCACAGGCACTCACGGTATTATGGTGAAATGACAGGGGGGTCGGGCATATTCCCCATTATATATGCGGAGAAAGAAAACATCTGATAGCTGTAAGTTTACGGTCTTCACTTCCTATCCCCACAAACTCGCTCTGGACGCCTTTTAGAAATCCTTACCTTTATTAATCATGGATAATTGCAATGAAAGGCATAAAAATTGCCTATATTTCAAGTGCTTTTCCTATAAGCTGGCTCATGAATAAGGAATGGCAAACTAAATTCGTCGCTATATTTCATGAATAAAGGGGAAAGAATGTTATGAAAAGGATAGGCATTTTATTAAGCGCCTTGATCATGGTGTTTGGGCTATCTGTCTCTGCGTATGCAACGCTCCAGGACATGGGAGATGGGACGATTTATGACACTACCACGCAGTTAAGTTGGCTGAAGAATGCCAATACGGCAGGGTTGATGAATTGGAGTTCAGCCGTTGCCTGGGCAGCAGGTTTAAACAGTGGCAGTGGCTTTGCGGGGTTAACAGGCTGGCGGCTTCCGAATACCTCTCAGCCGGATACGAATTGCAGTAATAATTTTGACCCCGGTGGAGGCTTTCAATATTCTGGATATAGTTGCACCGGTAGTGAAATGGGATATTTGTACTACGTTTCACTGGGCAATGCGGCTGGCGGTCCATTGACCAACACAGGCCCATTTACAGACTTGCAGGCCCCCAACTACTGGTCAGGTACCGCGTATGCGCCGGATCCGACTGTCAACGCATGGTCCTTCGGTTTCAACGATGGCGTCCAGGGCATCGGCGATCAGAGCGGTGGCTACTACGCCTGGGCAGTGCGTCCCGGGGCAAGAGGATCACAAGCATCGCCTGTACCGGCAAGTGGGACGGTTGGCCTGATCGGCCTCGGACTGGCAGGGCTGGTAATAGTCGGGATGAGGCTTAGGAAGGCAACCAGGTAACGATACGATAGCGTCCCGGACATGGGCGCTTTGGTGATTTGGATTATTTGGTAATTTGTTTTTTGGGGTGCAGGGGGAATTCCCCCTGCCTTCGCGTAATTTTTTAAAAGGGTTGAGCATCAGCAATGGCCAGGTATGAACATTTGCCGATCGACAAGAAGGCCATGGATGTGGCGGTCCACTTCGAAAAGGTGGTTGCCGGGTTCAGCCGGTATCACAAATACACCCTGGGCACAGAGCTCCGCAACAAGAGCAGGGATATTCTAGGTCTCATAGTGAAGGCAAACTCCTCTTCTGATAAACTGCCTCATCTTCTTGAATTGCGCGAGAAGGTCGAGGAGCTTATAATCCTGATTCGCTTATGCAAGGAGGTGAAGGCATTTAAGAGCTTTGCGGCTTTTCAGTTTGCCGTCGAAGAGGTAATCTCAGTAAGCAGACAGAACGAGGGATGGCTTAAGAGTGCTGGAACAACAAAAAGGGGGCCGGAATCACCTAAAGGAAATGAGCGAGATCATTCTTCCTTCAGGTGAGCGTGCCGAGATCGATCATTGTGCGTCTGTCCCGCTTGCGGCTGATGCAAGCATGACTATACAGGACGGGATACCGTTTGGCGGATTCCCGCCCGGTGGGGCGGAGGAAAAGCTCTGCCAGAAGTGGGCAGACAATATGCAGGCCAACAACTACTGGTCAGGCACTGAGTATGCGCCAAATACAACAAACGCGTGGAACTTCAACTTCAACAATGGCAACCAGAACAACAACAATAAGGACACCAACAACTACGCCTGGGCAGTGCGTCCCGGCGCAAGATCACAATCACAAGCATCGCCTGTACCGGCAAGTGGGACGGTTGGCCTGATAGTAATGGGACTGGCAGGGCTTGGGGTAATTATCTATTCGAGGAAGAAAAGAAGCCTGAATCAAGAATGTCAGAGATAGCGGAGTCAAACAATGACCAGAAAGGAGCGGTCTCGGGAAATACGCAATTCCTGAGGACGGCCCTCCTGTTTTGTTCTGTAGTTGTCCTTCTTGACCTCTTAGTCTGGTATCTCGGAAGAAAAGAATATCTGGCCTTTCTCGACATCATTACCTCATGGGTTGTTGCAAACCTCATCCAGTTCTCCGGTCTTCAGGTAATCAGAGACAGCAATACAATTTACCTTGCGCACAGCGAATGGGTGGTCACCACTGAATGCACCGCAATTTTCATCATGCTAATCTTCACATCCTTTATCCTGGTGTACCCCTCTTCCGTTAAGGCAAAGGGCCTCGCGCTTCTCACAGGAATACCCTTCATCTTCGGGGCTAATATACTGAGGCTTTTTATGATGGCGTGGATAGATAAACTCAGGCCTCAGTATACAGAGTATTTTCACCAGTACATCTGGCAGGTGGTCTTCATCGTGATGGTCATTTTCATGTGGCTCTTGTGGATTGACAAGGTAGTGAACCGTGAAACCAGGGTATCTCTTCCTTCTTAAATTCCTGGGATATTCCCTGGTCCTGTTTGCTTTCGGGCATCAACTGCTGCACGGGTATGCAGCGTTACTGAGGGAGGGAATGGACCTGCTGAACCCAGATTACCATGTTCCAACCGTATTGAAGATTTTCTCTACGGCTCCTCAATGACGATAATCGCATTCATTGCCCTTGTGCTTGCGACACCAAGGATCTCCGGCAAAAAAAAAGACAGGTGTTATTGGTATCGGTCTTATAGCGTTCTTCCTCACCGACTGGCTGTTTATTCAGTACGTGATTTTCCCGACAGGACAACCACCGGCAAATGAAGACTCTCCAGCCTTTGAGATGTACCTGTGCGCTAAATGGATCTTGCCGTTCCTCATGTGGATAATTCCATGCTATCCGTTTCTCGGACATTTTTTTGCAACCACCAAGAAGGTTCCTGAGGATGCGATTACGGACTGCCAGAGCCGCAACGATTCTTAGTTTGTATCGATAATCTTCGTCTTTCTGACCAATTGATTCTGTGTAGTAGCGGGGGAAGCTAATACGGGGAAACCTTTCAGTGTAAGAAGGGCATCCGCGTGTGTAGTGCGGTCGTTACGGTAAAAGTTTCTCCACGAACTCTTGATTGACCACGTCGGTACTCAACATTTGTTTCCGAAAGAATCTCTCACCTGTGGTAGAAAAGCGACAGTGTTAATAACAGGAAGTAGTCTTGCCTCTCATCTCCACCGACTAACAACCGTGGTTCAATTAATTGCAACAATGAAGATTTCCGAGAGAAGTCTGCGGTAATAATGAGTTCGGCGGCTTAGCCGCTGAAAGATTGGTTGTGGGACCATTTTCCTATTCTCTGTTACTTATTAAGTTGTCTAAATTGTCAACATTCCATATTTGCCAGGTCTCCAAAATAGCATTCCGGAAGTTTGATAAGAAGAGAGAATTTCACTCTTTCTCATGCCTGTGTTGAGTAAGGACTTCCGACGTTTTTTACGTATACGCATAATCATTATACGCCAGCATTTGCAGGATCTTTGTAATTCTGTAACGCTTGCTAAAGATATTGGGCATTACTTTGATGATGAAAACAGATCGTTCCCAGTTGAGAGAAAGAAGCAGGCTGGCCATACGGAGCGCAAAAAGCAGACGATAGTGGAACTTTATAGGGTCAGCTTCATTTTGCTGAAGCCAGAAGCCCAGATCCCCGAAATATCTTAGCCTCCGATAGATCGACTCAAAAGAGTAGATGCTCTTGTTCACCTTTTCGAATCCCGCCAGGAGCTCTTCGGGAGTCAGATTCGCCGGCTTGAAGACGACATTCTTTGTGTCATACTTACTCCAGTCTTTATGAATAATGCGTCTTTCCTCTTCAAGCCGTTTAAAGAGCTTGGTCCCCGGAAACGGGGTGAGAATGTTGATGATAGGCTCCATTATATGGGCCTCATCGATAAAGGCGATCAATTCATCAAAGGAGTCCCGCGTGTCGAAGTCATAACCCAAGATAAATGATCCGAGGATTAGCAGGCCGTGTGAATGTATTTTTTCGATCGCCTCCAGATAGTTGTGCTTCATATTAACGTTCTTAGACATCGCCGACAAATTCTTTTCTGAAATGGATTCAAAGCCGATAAAAACAGAACCGCAGCCGGCCTCTTTCATCAGTTTCATCAGATCCTCATGCCGGGAAAGATTAATTGATGCCTGACAGCCCCATTTGATATTCAGCGGTTTCAATGCAGCAAACAACTTGCGGGCATAAGGTATGTCCGCGATGATATTATCATCAGCGAAGAATATCGCTTTCCCCTTGTTTTTATAGCGGCCGCTTGCGAGGTTCAGGGAATTGATTTCCTCTATGACCCTCTCGACCGGTTTATGCCTGATCGTCTGCCCATCAAAAGCGTGCACGGAACAGAATTCGCAATGAAAGGGACAGCCTTTCGTAGTCTGCACGAAATCATTGATATATTTCGTACTATCGAGTTGTGACCTGTCCGGAGGCTGAGCGGCAGCTAAATCTGCAAGCCCATCAGCCTTATAAGTCCTCTTTAGGGCGCCTCGTTGGGCGTCCTCGACGAGTTTCAGCCAAACCTTCTCAGCCTCACCGATTACAACGGCATCGCAGTAGAGGATCGCCTCTTCCGGGCACATGGAAGGGTGTATTCCTCCCAACACCGTCCTGGCCCCGCCCTTCCGAAAAGTTTCCGATATCTCATAGGCCCTCTTGGCATGCATTGTCCTCACGCTTATGCCGACCAAGTCCGGTTTCCACCCGTAATCAATATCTTCTATGTTTTCGTCGAAAACCCTTAGGGTGTGTCCATGAGGCGTTAAAGAAATCAGGGCAGGTATTGAAAGCATATAGGAGTAATATTTTCTTGAGCACAGGAATTTGGAAAAGAATTTGTAATCGTAATAACTCTTTTCTTTTTCAGAGAAATTCTTGGGCATAACAAATGCTATTTTCACAATGAGCTCATCCCCTCATGCAATATTTAGGCTCGCAGCATTATGGAAACACACTCTTAACGTAGCGCATCTGCGCCATGTCGGTCAAGGAGAATGCCTTTATCTAACCCACCCTCCACTGAAGCCTCGTAAGGACCACCATGATTTACACACACTGCATTGCCATTTCTCCTGAAGTCTCTACTAATGAACGCTTTTTCAGGAAGATTGGAATGAACGATTAAAGATAGAAATCTAATCAGAAAGAGCTGCCTGTTTCTTCCCCGACATCGGGGTCAGAAAAGAGAAACGATTCATGTGCGATAACACAGTTCTTCCCCTCAGACTTCGCTCGATACAGGGACTCATCAGCGAGTTTTATTACATCCTTTATAGAACGTGCATCAAATGGAAAACATGCTATACCACCGCTTATGGATACACAACCACGAGGTTGCTTTTCCCTGTGAGGAAAAGGATGGACTGCGATAGTTTCCCTCAAGCGCTCGGCATAGATTATGGCATCTACTTTCGCAATCCCGGGGAGGATAACGATGAACTCCTCACCTCCGTATCGTGCGGCAACCGATCCCTTCCGCGTAGCGCTGAGCACCAAGCTGCCCAGTTCCTTTAGAAGTTCGTCCCCTGCGGCGTGGCCGTTTTTATCGTTATAGTTCTTGAAGTCGTCAATGTCAAAGAGAAAGATCGAGATTGGGGTGTTGCTTTCCATAATAGACTTCTCCACAAAGACCTGGGCCATCTGGAAGAAATGCCGGCGGTTGCTCAGACCGGTCAACGGGTCAGTATTCGCATCCCGCTCTGCCTCTCCGATGATTGAACGATTCACAAGCACCATGCCACCTATATCCGCAATAATCTTCATCAAGTTGTTTTCATTGCCGGTGGGGTTTTTGACCTGTCCGATGGCAATAACACCAAAAAGACGACCACCTATATCAATCGGAGCTGCCATCCAGAGTTGCGAGCGAGTGTCTTGCTGACTGATATGTCCCTTATCGTCACGCCCTCTGATTTTCACCATGCCGTCCCGGGCCGCCATCCCTACTATTCCTTCTCCCAACGAATAAGAGACTTGCTCCTCATCCTTCTGACCGTGAGCACCCAATTTCTTTAGCTGGTTGTCTTCTATGTCAAATCTATAGAGATCAACCGTGTCCGTCAAGATAAGATCACGCACGAGATTAAGAATAGTTGAGATAACTTCGTCAGACTTCGCCGTGTTCAACCGATGGATAATGGCTGATACTTTCCCCATGAAGGTCAGATAGCGGCGGTTGAGGTTATTGACATTATGTATTTCGTCTCGAAGATTTTGAATCTCTTCGTCCCTGGAAAGTATGTCCTTTTGAAAAGCTTGACGCTGCTTCTTGTTGTCAGTTTGCTCTTGCTCTCTGCGACTGGTTAGCTTGCCTCTGCGGTAAGCCACAACACCTACGACAACCATACCGATTATTGCCAAAATGAGCATAATTCCAGACAAATCATACATATTCATGCTCTCCATCAATAATAAAGTATCACAGTCGATGTCGCTTTCTCAAATATAATATTTTGTATTCTTAACCAACCTTGCCTCTCATCTCCACCGACAAACAGACGTGATGCAATCAATTTCAGCAGTGAAGATTCCCGTGAGCACTGCGCGGCTGAGCCGCTTTCGTCACGGAAAACGCTGAAGCGCGAGCGCGTACGCCAGGTTCAGGGGCAAGGTCCAAAACAACCCGACCGGGGAACGGGACAGGCGCCTGTGCACGCTCTTCCATGAGTAGAATCGCCTGTTCGCGTGCTGATAGCCGGCCAGGAGTTCCTCCGGGCTCATCTGCCTGGGCCGGAAGACCACATCCGCCCGGCCATTGTACTTGCTCCAGTCGCGCGTAAGGATCCTGCCCTCTGCCTCCAGGCGTTGGTACAGCCTGGTCCCTGGAAATGGCGTCAGGATATTGAACGTCGCGTTCTGTACTCCTGCCCCCTCGAGGAAGTCGAGCGTTTCGCCGAAGATTGCTTGCGTGTCATTGTCGAAGCCAAAGATGATACCCGCCTGCACCGCTATACCATGGGAATGGATCCGCTCTATCGCCCGGGCGTAGTCGGTCACGCGATTGAAGCCTTTTCGGACCTCGTCCACGCTGGCTTGCGAGATCGATTCCAGTCCGACGAACAGCTGCTTGCAGCCGCTTCGAGCGGCCAACTCCAGGAACTCGTCGTCCTGAGCCGCGTGAATGCTCGCCTGGCTGCTCCACCACTTGCGATGGTGAGCAAGGGCCCTGAAGAGCGTCTTGGCGTACTCCATGTCGCCCGCGATGTTGTCATCCCACAGGATGATGACCTTGCCCTGGAAGGAGCCGTACTCTTGAGCGACGGCCTCCACGGGCCGCTTGCGCACGCGGCTCTGATACATGACGGCGAGCGTGCAGAAATCGCAACGGTGCGCACAGCCGCGCGTGGCAAAGAGGACTCCCCCCGTATGGTCGCGGCGGTGAAACAGGTCTTTCCGCGACATCGGAGCCTGTTCCAGGGTTGGGGGCTCGGCAGCACAGTAGCGCCGGCCATGCCGTCCAGCCTCAAAGTCAATGAGGAACTGTGGCCAGTGGGGTTCGGCTTCTCCGACAAAGATCACGTCAGCGTGCGCCTGGGCCTCCTCCGGCATCAACGTCACATGCGGCCCGCCGAGCACTACCGAGATTCCCTGGTGACGGAACCGGGCCGCCAGGGCATACGCGTGGGGCGCGCTCGGGGTGTGGAAGGTGATTGCCACCAGGTCCGGCCGCGCCGCGAAATCGACAGGTCTCACCGCCTCATCGATGTGGAGCACGGTCCAATGTGGCGGCGCGAAGGCGGCCAGATACGGCATGGTGATCTGCTGAAAGTTCAGGACACGGGAACGACGAACTTTCCGGATTTCCGGTGATGAAGCGGTGATCAGAAGGAGGGTTCGCGCTGCAGCGGACAAACCTGCCCTCTGTCAGAAGGCTTTTTTGGATTTCGGTATCTTGCTTCTCCTGAACTCCCCGCTTCTTCCGCCGCGCTTTTCCATAAGCATGATGTCCGAGATGACCATCTCTTTATCCACCGCCTTACACATGTCGTAGACGGTCAAAGCCGCAACTGATACTGCGGTCAACGCCTCCATCTCGACCCCTGTCTGGCCCACGGTTTTTACTGTTGCCACGATATCCATCCTGCTCTTCTCTTCATGGATGGTCATATCAACGGCCACCGAAGTGATGGAGAGGGGATGACACAGGGGGACAAGCTCCGCCGTCTTCTTTGCGGCCATGATGCCGGCAATTCTTGCAGCCGACATCACATCCCCCTTGGGGACCGCTCCGTCCTTTATGAGCTTTATCGTCAAGGGCTTCATTGAGACGCTGCCCTTTGCCACCGCCTCCCGTTCGGTTGCGGCTTTCTCAGAGACATCTACCATCCTTGCTTTTCCCTGTTTATCGAGGTGTGAAAGCCTCATCTTATCCCCCGATCCTCGACATTGGTCTCAATGACCCGGGAAATCCCGCCCTGCGGTTGAGGGCATGTCCTTCAGGCTTCACTTCTATCGATAATTTGAGGAGACGTTCTATCTCTTCATCGGATGATGAACCTCTGAGAGCGGGTTTCAGATCGATCTCGGTTTCAGAGAAGAGGCATGGCCTCAATTTGCCGTCGGCGGTGATGCGAAGGCGGTTGCAGTCGGCGCAGAAGTGGTGAGTCAATGCGCTGATGAACCCTATGACGCCGGGCGCGTTTTTGATCCGGTAGTACCGCGCAGGACCGTCCCTCCTCAGTCTGACCGGCGAGAGGCTCCCCATCTTCTCAACCCGCGCTTTTATCTCATCAGTTGAAATATATCGCTCATCGCTCCACAGGTCTCCAGCACCTATGGGCATGAATTCGATAAATCTCACCTGGCAGGGGGTATTCAGGGTCAACCCGGCAAATGCCTCGATTTCGTCATCATTCAAGCCTCGTATCGGCACCATGTTGATCTTCAGGGGGAGCAATCCGGCTTTTTCCGCTGCCTCTATCCCCCTCATCACCGGAGCGATCTCCCCTCCTCTTGTCATCTCCCTGTACCGTTCCTGCTTGAGGGAGTCAAGGCTGATATTCACCCTGTTCAGACCCGCGTCTGCCAGCTCCTTTGCATACTTTTCGAGGAGCACTCCGTTGGTGGTGAGGCTCATGTCCTCGATGCCGGTGATCTTTCTCAGGGAAGCGATGAGATAGGTGACATTCTTCCGCGCGAGGGGCTCTCCCCCGGTGATCCTGATCTTTCTGACCCCGAGTGCTGCCGCAACTCCCACGACTCTCACGATCTCTTCGTACGTGAGTATCTCTTTGTGCTCCACGGGCATGACACCGCTGTCGGGCATGCAGTAGACACACCTGAGGTTGCACCTGTCGGTGATGGAGATACGCATGTAGTCGATAACGCGGGAGAAATTATCACGGAGTTTCATGCTTGATTGTAACCCATTTAGGGAAAATTAACACCTGCCGTGGAAAATCCCGGGCACGAATACCTGGACACTGAACGGTATCAACCCAGGAGAAATCAAAACGGTCTTGAACGTTTTGATCGTGGGTCTGTTCAGGGTTCAGCGGTTCGCATTAAGGATCTGATCCCTTAAATCCTTACCGCGTTCCCTTCTTTGCCGGCTTTTTGTCGATCTCGGCCTTCTTGTTCTTTGCCATCGGAGCTTCCCGGGAATCAGGGTATTTTTCAATGATCTTGTCGAAGATGACCTTTGCGGTCTTCTTATCGCCCAGCTCCATAAAGGACAGACCCTGTTTGTAAAGGGCTCCGGAGTATCTTGTCGTTGCGGGGATAGCTTTTGATAAGGCTTTCGTAAGACAGTATGGCGTTTTCGAAATCCTTCTCGGCAAAATACGCTTCCCCTATCCAGAAATGGGCATTGCCCACGAGGCCGTCCTTGGGATACTTGGCGATAAGGGCATTGAATTTTTCCCTTGCCGCTTTATATTTTTTCCCTTTAAAGGACGTATATGCGGACTCGTAGAGCGCCGCAGGGCTGTTGTCTTCGGTCTTCTTCGCAACAGAAGCTTTTTCGCCGTTCTCTTCCGGCGATGGTCCCTGCTCGGCAACGGGAGGTTTTGTATCGCCGGACCTTGCGGAAAGCTCCTTCACACGCGCATCGAGGCTGCTGATCTGGGATCTCAACAGTTCCCGCTCCAAGGAACTCTCTTTCATCGTCTTGTCCATAAAGAACTTGTACTCGTCAAACCTGCCCCGCAGCACCTGAAGCTCCCTCGACTGTTCGTTCACCTGGGAATAGAGGGATGCCTGACTTTCCCGGAGAGCGTTAAAGGAATCCTCTCTTACGGTCCCGCTTGTCTGCTTCCTGAGGTCAGCGGTCTCTTTTTTCAGTTCAAGGTTCTCCCTTTTCAGCTGGTTCATTTCTCCTCTGGTAGCGTTGAGATCGCCTGTGGAAGCACATCCCATAAGCATGACGAGGGAGAACGCCAACAGAAGTGCAGCGTGGAGCGCATGGCGCGGGAATCTGAAATCAACCATGTGTGGCATCTCATCTCCCCTTCAGGATCACAAAATGTCCCCTTCTGTTCTTCGCCCAGCAATCTTCCGTATGTTCGCCGCAGACCGCTTTTTCCTTCCCGTAACTGATGGTATCGATGCGGGACGAAGGAACGCCCAGGGAAACGAGGAAGTCCTTTACCGACTTTGCCCTCTTGTCTCCCAGACCGAGGTTGTATTCCGATGTGCCCCTGTTGTCACAATGACCCTCGATAAGAACCTTCTGCGCGGTGTTCTTCCTGAGATGGTCGGCAACCGCCTTTAACGTCGGTCTCGCATCTTCCCGCACGTCATACTTATCATAATCAAAATAAATGTCCTTGAACATGCCCGATATCTCATCAAACTTTGAACGGATATCCTTTGATTCGACCTTGGCCATCTGCTGTTCCGTGATCTTTTCCTGAGCCTTTCTGGATTCCTCGAATGTCTGCGCCTGCGACGGCTGCATTTCCTGGGGCTGCGCAGGCACCACGGCCTTCCGCTCTGCACACCCGAATGCCGCGAACCCAAGGATTACTGCCAGGACTAAGAATCGTCTCATTGCGAAATCCTCCCTTAGTTAATTTGGTGACCAGCGAGGGCCAAAGACCCTCAACCCCTTCGGGGTTATCCTCTTCTGGGCCTCTCCGTTCGCCCTCATTACATACACCGCTTTTTCACCGTCCCTGTCCGATGAAAATACTATATACCTCCCGTCCGGAGAAAAGGAAGGGTCTTCGTTGTTTCCCCTGTCGGTCAGTTGTGTAATTCCGGAGCCGTCGGGACTGATGGTGAACACCTGGTTCTTCCCTCCCTGTCGCCCCGAGAACACGATCTTGTCTCCTCTGGGGAGACCACGAGGGAGAGGTGTTATAAGAACCGTTGAATGTGAGTCTCCTTTCGTTGCGGCCATCCCTGCCCATGATGAAGAGCTGCGGAGTCCCATCCCTGTCGGAGATAAAGCATATCTGGCTGGCGTCAGGGGCAAGGGTGGGAGATACCTCTATCCCCCGCGAAGAGGTGAGGCGGGAAACCTTTGATCCCGAGATCCGGTAGGTGTAAAGGTCCTGACTTCCGTTCATGGAAGACGAGAAGATGAACTCGTCCGGGTCGGGGAAAAAATCGCCGGCGAGGTTCGTCCCTTTGGAAGAGAAAACCGCTGCTTCGGACATCTTCCTGAAGTCCAGCAGATAAATCCCCCACTGCCTGCTCCTTTCTGATGAGTAGATGAGCCGGGAGCCGTCCTTTGACCAGCGCGGTGAGAGGATAACATTCCCCTTTATGCCGAGGTTCGTCGCCCTGTGACCGTCCCAGTCGGCCAGGTAAATATTGTCTTCTCCTCCCTTCCGTGCGACATAAGCGACCCTCGTCCTGAAAATGCCTGACTCGCCGGTCATCTGCTTGTAGATATCGTTTGCGATGGTGTGTGCCAGGGGACGGAGAAGCGATGCATCGGTCTGGTATTCTTTCCTGAATATCTCTCTTCCCTCCAGGGCGTCATAGAGGGAAGACCGTTGCCACGAGGTTCCTGGTCCCGCTGACCATTCCCTTTACCACGGCCTCTGCGCCTATCACCGTCCAGTTCTTTGCGTTAAAGGGATGGGAGGGAGGCTCGATGAATGCGTTCCTGTCAAGGCAGAGGAATATCCCCGTGAAGTCGAGATCGTCCTTTATTATGTCGGATATTTCCCTGCCCGCAGTCCCCCCGAATTCGGAGACAGCGATCGGGAGTCTCTTGACCGCGGGAGAACGCGATGTCGATGTAGACCTTTGCTTCGGCAACAGTGAAAAGTGACAGGTGAAGAACGACAAACAGACAATATGCAAGAATGTTTTGCACCGTTAACCTGTAGCCCGCACCTTGTACCTTTTTCATCACGGATAAAATCTCACTCCTATCTCCATCTCATACGGCGGCGGGGTGACCGGACTTGCCTTGGCGATGGCCCTGAGCGCAGAGCGGTCAAAAAGGCCGTTGCCCGAGGATTTCTCTATCCGGGTGACCTGCACAAAGCCGTCTTTCATGATCCTGATGGAGATGACCGCTTCGAGGTTCTTGTTCGATGTCTCGGGGAATACCCAGTTCTGCCATATAGCCTTTGTCACCTTCGCATAGTAGTCGTCTGCGGGAACGCCTGTGGGAACGCCTCCACCTTTCCCTTCTGTGCCCCTGGAAGCCGGCTTCCCCTCGCTGCTGCCTTTCAGAGAAATTATATTCCTCAGTTCCGCAAGTTTCTTTATTTTCTTCTTGGCCTCCAGCGCCGCTATTTGCTCCGATACATGCTTTTCCTGTGCTTTGCTGACGGCTTTTGTTTTCTGAGGAGCGCTTTTTGTCTCTTTTGTCTCTTTCGTCATTGCCGGAGCCTGCGTTCTGGTCTGTTCGACTGCCTGTGTGTCGCTCTTCCCTTCAGGTTTTCCTTCAGACCCTACAAGACTCACCACATAGGGAGAGGGCATCATGAACCGGCTTGACTGTTTTACCGCAAAGAACACTGCCAGGAAGAAGCTGAGGTGAAAGACGAGGGAGAGAACCGTTAGCCGCTGTAGGGAAGGCCCGCTCATTTCGTGATGATCGCTGGTTCCGTCACCATGCCCAGTTTCTCTATCCCCGCCTCCTTTATCTCGCCCATAACCTCCACCACAAAACCATAAGGGACATCCTTGTCCGCCTTCAGGAATACACTGGGATTCATCTTGCTTATGGCCTGAAGTTTCTGCCTCATAGCCGCTATGGATACGGGGGTCTCGTTCATATAGACCTTCATATCCCTCTTTATCACAAGGGCGATCCGTTCCTCGGGCGGCATATCCTTCCCTTTTGCCTTGGGGAGATTCACATCGATCCCCTGCTGAAGCAGGGGAGCAGTCACCATGAAGATGATGAGCAGCACCAGCATGACATCCACAAGGGGAGTCACGTTGATCTCCGACATCACTCCCTTGTCTCTCTCGACCTTCACTGGGCCTCTTTCAGGAAGAACTCAAAGAGCTCTTCAGAGAAGTCTTCCATCTCGATGATGAGCATTCTTGCACGGCTGAGGTAGTAGTTGTAGGCCACAACCCCGGGGATTGCTGCGGCAAGACCCGCTGCCGTAGCGATCAGCGCCTCTGCGATACCCGGCGCCACGACCGCGAGAGACGCAGAGCCGGCAGTCCCTATCCCTCTGAAGGAATCCATGATTCCCCATACCGTGCCGAAAAGCCCGATGAAGGGGCTGGTGGAGCCTGTGGTCGCGAGGAAGTTCAGATACGACTGCAACTTGGCGACTTCCAGGGCCTCATATCTTCTGAGGATCCTCTTCACCTCATCCTTGCTTGTGCGGCTTTCCTCTGCATACACAGACCGGAACACATTGGCAAGGGGGCTCAGCGTAAGGCTTCTCGCCGAGTTGTAAAGTCCCTTCATGTCCCGGCCGGCCCTGAAGGTCCTCAGGAAGGAGTCGGATTCCTTCGACGCCTTTGAAAAATAACGGTGCTTATAGAAAATAATTGCCCAGGAAAAGACGGAGAAGAAAAGGAGGATGACCAGTACCCCCTTCACCACATATCCCGCATGAAGGATCAACTGAAGTGCCGAATCTTGCATAGATAACCTCTGCTTACAAATGAATTTCCATTATTGTAAACCAGATTAAAAAAAATTGCACGAAAAGTCAAATGAACCAGAGGAGCGAAGACGCTCTTATTTTCCCTGAGGAAGCATTGTTTACGTCAGACCCCCGTCGCCACTCCGGGATCGTGAATCTCCCTCAATGGGGGATGGGGACGGGTGGCCGGTACACCGACTACCTGACAGTTCTCAAAAGGCGAAATGGTCTCGAGGTTTCTTTGTCCGGATGCCAATTTTCCGAAAGGGCCAGGAACGGTCTTGCCCTGAGGTCACCACTCCACGACTATGGTGACAAAGTCGGTGTAAGCTCCCGGCTTCACTTTCTGCAATGCGGGAATCCTCCCGTAAACCGTGAGGTTGCTCGCTCCCGGCTGTGTGAAGGTATTGCTCGTGCCGTCGCCCCATATCGTTGTGCAGGCGGCATCAGTATAGAGGTTGTAGTTGAGGTAGTCCCCCGCTCCATACAACTTTCTCTTGCTATAGTCCCCGCCGGAATTCTTTCCCGGGTCGAGTTTCACCACTGTCGCTGTTGCAGGATTGCATGTGACACTGACAGAACCGGTGGTGTTAAGGGGACTGACTGCAGTGGCATCATATGCTCCAAAGCTGACCGCTACCGCCGAAACCGTGCACTGCTGGGCCCATGCCTCAGCAGAATATGCGATAACCAAAAGGACCAGGAGCCATTTAATCCATTTCACAGATTATATCTCCCATAGTGACTGTTATCTCCTCACTTTCCGGCACAATCATTTCAAAATTACACTGCTTGTCCTCTAGTGTCATTTTAGCAGGAAATTTTCCCGGTTTCAGATTTTCCATATAAAACTCCCCCCGCTTCCCTATTACCGCCTCTACTATCTTACCCTCTATATTCACTTCAAGCACTGCGGATTCCGCAGCTATCTTCTTGCTTTTTGTCACGAGGAAGAGGCGTCCTTCAAAGGACTGGATCTTCGTAATGTCGAACTTGATGACACTGCCGCTCCGGTAAGCAGGGGAGATGTATTTTTCGAGCTCTTTCAGCTCATAGTTCACGGGTATGTCCGCTGCCTCGTAAGAGATCTTATTGTCGTTATAAGAGATGAGTCCCGGCACTATGGCTTTGCCATGAGCGTTGGTGAGCGCGACCTCCTCGTTGCTGTAGTAAACCTTTGCGCCCTCAATGTCTCCCACTTTCACAAGGGCAAAGCTGTCGGTTATCGGTCTGGAAACGTAAAAAGATCTGTCAATAAATCCTATGCCTCCTGACATGCTCACATCGTAGCTGTTAGCGCCTGATGTCCTCCGTGCAGTCGCAGAATAGATCCCATAGGGTCCGTTGTACTGGAGGTACGACAGCCCGCCAGGTTCCCATTGTTCATTATCCTTCGTTTCGACCTGGAATTTGTAGCCCCATCCCGGACCCCTCGGAGGGTTCTTCTCTATGCTGGCAGACAAGGTCTTCTGAGAATCGTCAGACTGATAGTTCAGTGTTCCGAAATGGTTCTTGCCGAGAGTGAAAATCAGGGAGGCAAAGACCTGGTAGGTGGTTGTAAGTTCATCCGTTCTTGAGGCTGAAACGGACAGGCTCACGTTGTTTCCGAGCGTCCTGCTGTAAAAGAGGTTCACCCTCTTTATGTCAGCCTCGCCGTATTGCGAAAGAAACTGAACGTTTGCCGATATGGAGCCCAGTAACTCTGTATGGAAACCGAGACCGATCCGGCCTTCAAAATGCGGCCTGCTGCTCGCTTCCTCGAGGGAAAAATTCGTATAGTCTCTTGAGGCGTACCTGAAGGCGGCATTTCCACTCAGGATGCCGCTGTTATAGGTATAGCTCAAAAACGCACTGTAGCCATAGCTGCCATCTCTTATTTTGCTCACGGCAATGCCGGTGTCGAACTCTCCGGCCCTGCCGATAAGGAAGGTGGCAAGGGGGCCGAAATTTATCAGGTCCTTATTCACCTCTCCCCTCAGCCCGCCGGTGAAGGTATCGCTGAAGCCATACCGGTGATACCCGAGGAAGCCCGGCTCCGTATAATCAAAGCTCTTCGTGCCAAAATTGAGACGTTTGAATCCGAGGTTGTAGCTATAGTCATGGAGGCCCGCTTTCAGGAGGTTCGAAGAGAGGTAGAAGGGGGTCACGATCGTCTGCTCCCTCCCGAAGGCGTCCTTTATCACAAGGGTTGCGTTGCCTGCCCCCGTCTGTCCGTAAAAGTTCGAGAAGTCAAAGGCCCCTGGGGGAAGTTTTTCTTTTTTCATAGAGACATTATTGATATAGAGGTCAACCTCCGAAGGGGTCTGGATCAGCCCCGACAGGTTCAGACCCTGATATTTTACAAAGTAGGGATTGAGCGAGAAGTTCTTTGTCATGCTCACTCCGGCAAGGATGCCGCTCCCCCCGAGGGCGCCTGAAGTTGCAAAAAAGTCACCTGCGGTGTATCGAATGATATTCACCGTGTCATCCTTTGTGATATTTGTCATCATTCTCACAAGACTGCTCTCGGTATTCGTCTTTGTGTAAGAGACATTGGAGTAGAACAGGTAATCGCTGATGAAGAGGCCCATCTCTGCGGGGATGCTCAGGGAATTAAAATCAAAGCTGTCTCCCGCGCTGTAGGTAATGGCATAGTTGAGGAAGGCGGAATTCTCTTTTGTATAGGTGACGCTTGCGGGCCTTGCATAGCCCATGTTTATGACATATTTCTCAAGGAGCTGAGGTTCAGCCGTTATCAGCAATGCCGACTCCTGCATATGAAGAGAAAAACTCACCCCGGGGGCAAGGGACCTGAGGGAAACATAGCCTCCCTCTGTGATCATCGCCTTCTCCGGTACCCCTTTGAAGCCTAATTCCGTGAGCTGTCCCCGCGAAAAGAGCATGTCCCCGTCAGGGGTCATCATGAGGAGGTGTTCCCCTTTATCCATCGTATTAAGAATGACCTTGAGGGGCACGGTTTCAGCCCCCCATGAGTGTAGAGGGACAAAGAGGACAATGAAGGGAAGCAGGATGATCAGCCTATGGATCTTCACAGAAATAGTGTAGGTTAAATCAGTCCTTCTGTCCGGTTTTCTTCTCTTTCTCTGCCGGTTCTTCTGTTCTCCCTGGGGCAGAGGGCCTTGTCCACATCGAGCTTCGCCTCTTTCTTCGACTCTCCCACCTCTGCAATGACCATGATGGCGCTGGATTTCAGGCACTCCTTGCCCGGTATCTTGATGCCAAAGGTGCGCGTCACCCCCGGCAGGACATACCAGCCTGCCTCCTCCTTCTGGAAAACCTCCTGATTGGACGCGTCAACTCCCTTTGCCTTCATCTTCCCTACCGTGATATGGCTGTTCCCCCCGTTTCTTATCTTTATCAGGAGCATCCCTTCAGAAAGCTCCGCCTTTTCGATCGCCCATTCCTTCACTTCCTTTGAAGGCTTGATGAAGACAGGGATGCTCAGCCTCAGGGCAAGCCTGAGCTGCGACTCTCCCGGCCTCGAAACAGGTATCTCCTGCAGAAAGACCCGGTATGCCAGTTCCTTATCCGTCGCCTTGCGGTCCTTTGAGCCTACGCGCAGGAGCAACTCCTTGCCCTTTTCCACAGTAATGATCTTCGGGAAAAAAACAATGTCCCCGGTCGGCTCGTACACATCCTTGCCCCCTTCGCCCTGGACCCATTTCATCGCCTCCACCTGGACAGTCACCTTTTCATCCCCTTCATTGGACACCTTGAGGACCTCTGTCTTTTTCCCGGCAGATAGGAAGAGCTTGGTGGGTATTACCTTCAGAGAGCCGGCATACGAAAGGGACGCCCAAAAGCATAAAGATGCTATCATTAAAACAGCTGGCCGGGTGTGTCTCAATTCTTTCTCCCCTTTTTTGTAAAGGGGCCTGAGGGGCAAATCCCCAGGCCCTGAGAGACGGAAACCTCAATAGTGCACTGTCACCGTCACGGTATCGGTCAGCACTGTGCCTGCGGGAAAGCCTATAAACTGCATAAGCTGTGCGTTTACGGTGTGAGCCTGGTTTGATCCGTTACCTGTATCAGCAAGGCTAGTTCCTCCTATATATGTGCCTGCATAGTCAAAATCTCCCCATTCTACCCCGCCGGCCGGCTGAAAAAGGAAATAAGCAGCCTCTCCCGCAGTCGGGCCAAGCCGTCTTGCCGATTCGTTGCCATACAGTCCCTTATCGAGCGCGATGTGATAGGGTGTCCCACTCGAACAGTTAACAGTGACATCGCCAGTGGCATTTACAGTGGCCAACCCCGTGACATCCCCGAAATTCACCGCTGTTGTTGAGACGGTGCAGACTGCAGCGACCGTAGCGCTTACCTGCAGCTGACCTGTTGCTGTACCGGCATAGGTCACGGCAGAAAAGACAAGGCTGAATGCCAATACACCTAGTACTAATATGATCTTTTTCATTGCAATCCCCCTTTCTCAGTCGTAAGGGTTCTTAAGTGGAATAATCCCCCAAACCTCTCTTTTCTTCCCACCCCCTTCCACACCATACAAAAAGGCCGGGCATGCCGGGATATCTCCTTCGGCAGCTCGGCCATCTTCTCTAAGACCCGCCGCTTTCCGTCTCCCGATTACTCGGGATTTGGCTTTGTCGGGATACCCTGATTACAAGACCATACGTCTGGATAAGGGCATTTGAGCCCGCTCTCCGCTCCTAAGAAAAGCATAGCAAAGCAGTAGGGAATGTCAAGTTTTAACTTTAGGTTTGCCAGGCAGGAACAAGGGCCTGTTAACTGATCATGAAGGCAGGAAATGAAAACTCGCGAAAACACCCTAATGGGCCTGTCTCTCAATCTTGTCTTCTTTTTTCAGATGGGCCTGGGCCAAAATCCCCAGGCCCTGAGAGACGGAAACCTCAGTAATGCACCGTCACCGTCACGGTATCGGTCAGCACTGTGCCCGCAGGAATACCTGAAAACGGGTGAAGGTATGCCCTTGCAGTGTGAGCCTGGTCAGAGCCATTACCCGTATCAGCAATGACACTTCCCCAGAGATATGTACGTGCGTATTCAGCGTCACCCCAATATACATTCTCGCTCGGTTTTAGGATTTCATAGTCGGCCTGATAACCGCTTCCGGCAACGTTCCTGTAATAACCACCAGGGTAGTGAGTCCCCGCATCGAGAGCAATGTGATAGGATAGTCCATTCGAACAGTTAACAGTGACGTCGGCAGTGGCATTTACATAGTCCGACACTCCGGTGACATTGCCGAAATTCACCGCTGTTGTTGAGACGGTGCAGGCGGTGACTACTGTTGCGCTCACCTGCAGCTGACCTGTCACCGTACCGGCATAGGTCGTGGCAGAAAAGACGAGGCTGAATATCAGCACACCCAGCACTAATATGATCTTTTTCATTGCCACCCCCTCAGCTATGGAACCCTCAATAGTAAACCGTGACCGTTACGGTATCGGTCAATACGGTCCCTCCAGGAATGCCAGAAAACGGGGTAGGGTTAAGCTGTGCGTTTACGGTGTGAGGCTGGTTTGACCCGTTACCCGTATCAGCAAGGCTGCTTCCTCCCATATATGTGCCTGCATAGTCAGCATCTCCCCATTCTACCGAGCCGGTCGGCTTAAAAAGGAAATAATTAACCTCTTCCACAGACGGGCCAAGCCGCCTTGCCGCGTCGTTGCCATACAGCCCCTTATCGAGCGCGATGTTATAGGGTGTCCCACTCGAACAGTTAACAGTGACATCGCCAGTGGCAGTTACGTAGTCCACTCCGGTGACATTGCCGAAATTCACCGCAGTTGTTGAGACGGTGCAGGCGGTGACTACTGTTGCGCTCACCTGCAGTTGACCTGTTACTGAAGCGGCATAGGTCATGGCAGAAAAGACAAGGCTGAATGCCAATACACCCAGTACTAATATAATCTTTTTCATTGCAATCCCCCTTTCTCAGTCGTAAGGGTTCTTAAGTGGAATAATCCCCCAAACCTCTCTTTCTTCTCACCCCCTTCCACACCAAACAAAAAGGCCGGGCATGCCGGAATATCTCCTTCGGCAGCTCGGCCGTCTTCTCTAAGACCCGCCGCTTTCTGTCCCCTCCTCACGGGGGGTTTGGTTTTATCGGGAGAGCCTCATCTCTAGTTTTCTTTTATCATGGAAAAGTGCCGGTGTCAAGTTATAACTTTAGTTTATACAGCTTCGAGTATGTTTAATAAGAAATGATCTATCCTTTTGATTTCCATTTGATACCTTCAGTCATGCGCAGGATATCCGAGGTGTGTGCATAGACGACTAAAACATTCACCTCTGGAACTTGCTATAATCATACATGCTATAGATCGTAATCACCTCATGGTGCGGGGTCATCCGGATGTTCCGATGCTCTGAACATCTGCATCTGGCTTTCGGTCCATTCCTGGAAGAGAATTGGATATTCATATGAAGAATGATCACCTACAGAAACCAGCGGCATCGGAGAAATCCGAAAGATTGCCGCTCTCTTATGCCGTACTTTTCTCTGTCATCATTCTGGGCATGTACATCAGAGTGCATAACGTGGGTTATAGACCTTTTTGGCTTGACGAACTCTATTCGGTATCGTATGCACAATTGACGATAGAAAGCCTGTTCAAAGTTCTGCATACGGACATCCAGATGCCTCTTTACTTCATACTGCTCCATGCCTGGATTTGGATTTTTGGGGATTCTGATAGAGCCGTGCGGTCTCTCAGTATTCTTTTTGGTTTGCTGGGAATTATAGGATTTTTCTTGCTCTTGAGAAAAGGTTTGCGATGGGGCGTGAACTCCTGCTTGATCGGCCTTTCTCTTCTGGCCGTGAATCCTTTTCACATCTATTATTCTATTGAAGCACGAACCTATTCCCTGATGTTTGCCTTAGCGACATTCTATCTTACCGCTTTTGCTTTAATGCATGCTGAAGGCGATAAGAAATACTGTCTTGCATATGCTCTTCTTCAGGCGTTGCTTCTTTACACTCATCCGACAGCATTGTTATATTGTTTTTGCATAAATGCCACATACGTATTCCTCCTCTTTTCCCATAGAGAATGTTCATGGCTGAAGCTGAGGAATTTCTTGGCAGCGAACGTAGTTGCAGCGGTCATTTTTGCGCCATGGGTTACCTCATCGATACAGCAAGCATACTCAGTTCACAAGAGTTTTTGGGCACAATTACCATCCCCTGTCGGAGCGCTCAAGAGCTGGTTGAGCATCGCCCTGTTCTGGTCTCCTGAATTGGTAGAGTTTCTTTCTTACCATAATACAGGTATGAGAGTTATAGCCTGGATCTGCATTATTGTCCCGGTTCTCCTCCTCATGGCACGAGGGGGCATGTATGCCCTCAGGCGGAAGAATCTTGTCGAACTGTTGATCATCCTCAGCTTATTTGTTTATCCCGCGGCTCTCTACCTGGTTTCGCTTCTGTTCAAACCGATATTTATGAACAAAATATTAATCCCCTCACTTATAGGGTTGCTTGTACTCATCGTAATTCCGGAAGAAAAGCATTTTCCCGGGAAAGGAAGAGCGACCCCTTTGTTGGTCTCACTATTCTTGCTCATAAGTATAAGCCTAAGCTTTGCCGTTACGACTATCGATAAGAATCCTGACTGGAAAAAAATCGGAGAAGCTATTTCTCAAAGAGCTGGGCCGGGAGATCTCGTCTTGGTGTATAGAAGCCACGGAGCTTCGCTGCTGAAGAGATACTCCAAAGGTAACTTCAATATCGAAGGAGTCACGCATGATTTTGAAGATGAAATGAGACAACGCGAATTGCAGAACTTCAATAGTGCGACTTTCTATAGACCTTTTTCTTCACAGGCCGTTCGAGAAAGGCTTGTCCAGCTCATTGATGGAAGAGAGAGATTCTTTGTGGTCTTGTTCCCCGTCCCAGGCAATGAAGTTGTTATGGCGCGAGATTTTACGCTAAAGAGATATGCTGTCAATGAACTAATCATGCTCAAGCAGGCTCAGATCTTGGTCTTGTCATCTTCTCCTCAGCAGAGCCCTTGAGCATGCGTTGGGCTGACAAGGGTCTTTTTGTGCACCAGCGGGAAGCCGCCAGGAAGGAAGCATCATTCCGACGATTTGCCGAATTCCCTCATCTCGATCAATACGGCACCGCATTTCCCGCACTTGGGACTCTGTTGGAGCATTAATGCCTTCAGCTTGTTCTGAACGCCACAGGACAGACAGCGGATAAGCATTTCTTCGTTTTCCTTATCGTTCTCTTCCATATCCTATCCGAAGGGCCGTTTTCTTCCATTCTAGCACGTTTGTTCTTTCCTGCATTCACAGGACCTGATGTGTTATAATTTTCTCATGAAACGAATCCTTCTGGTCGCGCTGCTTCTTATCCCTGCCCTTGCATATGCGGCTCCCTCCATTAAGTTTGTGGAGGAAACCCATGACTTCGGAAAGGTCCGGGAAGGGGAGAAGGTAGAGTATACCTTTGAAGTCGCCAATTCTGGCACAGATGAACTGCGCATAGAGAGGGTAAGGGCCTCCTGAGGATGTACCGCGGTGATGGCTAGTTCAAGCCATCTGAAGCCCGGAGAAAAAGGGAGCATAACCGCGACCCTCGACACCCGGAACAGGGCAGGGTTCATCGTGAAGACGATTGAGGTGGTGAGCAATGATCCTGACACGCCAAAGGTGGTCCTCACGCTCAAAGCTGAAGTGACGGCAAAAGACAACGCGGCATCTCCGCAGCGAGCCCCGGATAAAAGATAAAAGCATCTGTTTTACTTTCGCCCTGTTTCCGGAAGTTTACTTCAGGATGACGTAGGTAGCCCCGAGGCCACCGTCGCAGTCTTTGGCCGTGGCGTATGCAAGTACCCACTTGCTGAAGGGGCCGTGAAGCAGTTTTCTGAAGGCCTCCTTAAGTACCGGGCCGTTCGGTGACCTGAGCCCCCTGCCGTGTATTACCTTGACGCAGAACAGCCGCCTCTTCACCGCATCCCTGAAGAAAAGGGCAAGCGCCTCCTCCGCCTCGCCGAGGGTCATGCCATGAAGGTCTATGGAATCCTGAACCGCAAAATCTCCCTGATGCAGCCTCCTGGTGATGTCACTCCTCACCTGGGGGCTTGTCCATTCCATGTACTCACCGGTATCTGACAGCCTTATCTTCCCCTCTCCCTTCACGATCTGTTTCAGGATCTCAAGGCAGTTCTCCGGGGGTATGGTGCGCGGCTTGATCTTCCGCGGGCTTTTGTAGGGGATCTCCCTGAATTCCCTGATCTCCCGTACCTCTGCCATAGCCTCGATGAAGAGTTCTTCGTCGGTCTTTGCGAGGTGTGCGGTCTTCCTGACTTCGAACGTCTCTCTGACGACTTTAAGGTCTTTCAATGAGGCGAATGAGCATGTTCTCTTCATCCTGAACCTCCTTGGGATGAGAAAGTGGATGCCGCAACTTCACGGCTGATTGTTAATTATAGCAAATCGGGGACTTGACATGATTTCCTTAATTTGTAATAATTGTACTAAGACTACAACTATTAGGAGGGAGGGTTAGATATGGCTGGCGAGTATAAGTCCTTTGGGGATTTTTTCAAAAGCCTTCGGAAAAAGAAGAGAATAACGCTGAGAGAATTCTGTATAAAGGCGTCGGCTGATCCGGCGAATATCAGCCGTCTTGAACGTGGGGCGATGCCCGCGCCGCAGGATACTGAAATACTTGAACGATACGCAAAAGCTCTTGGCATTGAATTGGGAACCGATGACTGGTATGCCTTTTTCGATTTGGCCGCTGCAGACAGGGGAATCATCCCCAAAGATCTGATGAAGGATGGTGAAGTCGTAAGAATGCTCCCCGCATTCTTCAGAACATTACGAGGTCAGAAGCCGACAGTGGCGGAGATGAGCAAACTGGCGGAAAAGATAAGAAAGAGTTAGTCGCGTAATGATGGACCCGAGGGAGTTTAAGGCCCCTTATATAACAATTGAAGACATCAGGAAGGCGGTCGATGATTTTCGTAAACGGTATTGGCCCCGAGATGCAATCCCGGTTGATATTCTTGAAATTGTTGAGTTTGAACTGGGCTTGGAAATACGGACGATCTTCAACTTGAGAGAAGCCGGCGATGTGGATGCTCTTTTACTTGGTGATCTTAAGACGATCGCTGTTGACCAGAACGACTTCCTGAATGACCGCGCTCAAAACAGGCTCAGATTTTCGATAGCGCATGAAATTGGTCATCTCATACTTCACAGAGACACTTTTTCGAAGATTCAATACTCCTCGATTAACGAATGGATTGCCTTCTTTCAGGAAATACCGGAGGATGAATATACATGGATTGAACAACATGCTTATGAATTTGCCGGACGGCTTCTTGTCCCGAGAGAAAAACTGATAGAGAAATTGAATGATGCAGTTGCCTTGGCAAGGAGTTCAGGCTTTGATGCATGGGATGCCTCTGGCGACTCGACTCGCCAATTCGTAGCGCATGGTATTGCCAGGCATTTCGAAGTATCCGACCAGGTTATCGAAAAAAGGTTAATCAGAGAAAATCTCTGGCCACCGGCCTGAAGGGAGAAGGCAACGAAAATAGGTATGGTGTCGCCGAATTCAAGCATTCAGTATAATAAGGCGAAGGTAGAAGAAGATGGTCAACTATGAGGAAATGGTAAGAGCTATACGGCAGATTATTCTGCGATAGAATCTGTCAGGGCAAATTGAGACATTAGAGCGACAGAAACAATGCCAAGCACATTTTTATCAGTCCTCGTCGAGTTATGCAAACCTGATCATGCTTGGAGGTTATGCCGGATTATTTGGTTTATGGCAGTTAACGAAAACATATTTGCCTCAGCGGTTATCTCTCTGCACAGGGCTCCTCGCAGCAATTTCTATTGCTTTATTTGCCGGGTTTGAAGTAATTAAGATGATTGATCACGCCCGATTCTTACGGGAACTCAATAGAGTTATTGAACGGGAGATTACTGACGATCACGAACGTGTGGAGGTATGGAACAAGGCTTGGAATGAATTTAACCGCTTTCAATCAAAATGGTGGTTAATTTTCTTAGTCCCTACTGTGCTGACAGGGTTTGGTGCAGGACTTATTCTTATTTACTCGCTGGTACTCAGTTTATTTTATTAATCTTTCAGTAAGGGTGGAGTTTCCAAAGGCAATTTTCCCCCCGAAAGGCTATAGGAGACAATTCCTGTTCTCTCAAGAAGGTAAAATCAGTCTGATTGGGAACAAGAAGTCACATTTCTATCGAACTATTTTCAGCGGAAGCCTTCCTCCTGCTTCCAAGAATATGTGAAAGAGTGTATATTACAATCGAAAAGTCCAGAGGGGAACTGTAAATAGGAATGGTAGGCGTGAAGATAATGTTGTGGATCGGTGTAGCCGGAGCGGCACTGTTACTTATTCCCATAATATGGCTTGCAGCTAAAAACTGGAGTCCAGATATATATAAGCCGTTAATATCGATTGTTCTTGGCGGCATCGTGGCTCTTCTTATAACTCTATTGACTATCCTTCGAGACAGCGAGGAGCAGCGGAGATTCGTCTCATCAGTCGTGATGGACAACAGAACCCATCTTCCGGCGGTGGAGATTAAAGGAGATCTTCTTCTGGACGAGACCGCTTCCCCTGAGAATCGCGTCAAGTCTCGGCACGCGATACTTGGCCGATTTAGCGAGTTGACAAAGGACGCCATTTCTGTCCAGTCTGATGAACGTGAGGATGCAATTGCTGCTGAATTTTTTGAATAGAAACTACTTTATGACATTGCGCAAAGTCAGGGTCCAGAGGGTAAGGCTTATGCAATTGGAGCCGACGAGAAAGGCACTCGTCGAATATACGCGAAAATTCAGGAAAAAATTCTTCCTCCTAATGCAGTACAAATAGAAAGAGAATTGCTTCAAGAATGGCTTAAAGATAACCGTTTGTTCAAGTCACAAGTCGAGATGTACCTATATAATCTTCGCAGTATGTGGATGCCTAAGGATGCAAGGCTCACCCTGAGCGCCCAGATATTAGATACAATTCCTGCGAGGGTGATTTATATTGAAGTCCCAGATGTCTTGACGGCCTCTTTTCGCATACAGTGTCTTGGTTCTCCGGGATTCGGCATCCTGCCTCCCGCTGTGACTGTGAATGGGGCAGATCTGAAAAATTATCAGACATATGGAATCGACGTGACGATGAAAGTGCATTATAAATGGACTTCAGCTGCAAGTCCACAGATGCCAGCCTATAAACAGTGGATATCATTCTTATTCACTCGGCTTGAGCAACTGAACTCTGACGATTTTCAGGTCTTCAAGCCGACAGAACACAAAAGATAAAATTATTCATCCCATTCTTTCTCTGCCTCATTTTCACCATTTCGCCTATTAATCAAGCATCAATCTGGCAGATTGTGCAAAGGTTTTTTCAAGCACTCAGGCAAAATCGGAGGGATTAGGCATAAAAAAGGTCACATTCATATCGAACTATGCTCTCCGGGTCCTTCGTGCGTATTACGACCAGAAGAACTCATTTGCGGGGGGCCAACCCTTGCTATTTATAACCACATTTGAGGTAAAATGGTGCATGGAAAATGAGGGTAATCTACAACATAGTGAAATTCCAACTCCAGAGACGTCTATTGTAAAGCGTGCCTCCTCTCGGAGACGACCGTGACAATGTGGCTTTATCAAATGGATCAGCGCCAGTGGCCGCCGAACAGCTACCGAATCGACATTTGGGAGAATGAGCGCTGGTCGTGGCCGATCGGAAGAAAAGCATCAACTGATTACCCAGCGCCTGGCGATCGAATCGTCTTCTTTTACGCACCCAGCGGCGGCGCCGAACCTGGCTTCTACGGCTGGGCTATCGTGTTGGACATGCACGACGATGAGCGGGGCATGTACTTTCGACCCGTACGCCCAAGCGATCACCTGAAGATGCATCCTTGGTGGGATGCTGCGGCGAAGGCTATTGCCGATCAAGTTCGTGGCAAGGTCAAACAAGGTACGCTGTGGCAAGTTCCAGATGACCTGGCGGTGATCATCTCGACCGGCATCACGTCATGGGTGGCCGGCACGAGTCTGCCAAGCTCAGGAAGTTAGCAACATTTTTGTTGCCATCTGTTTATAACCGGTGAATTAACTCGTCCATCTCGCCTCTCAGTCCTTTCTCTATCCCAGATTTTCCATTTCGCCTGTCAATTAAGCACCTTCAGTTTCACCTCGCAAGAGACTGAGAACTCCCTCCAGTCCCTTTAGCAGGCTGCTGAGAAAATCCCAAATTCGTCATTCCCCGGCTTGACCGGGGAATCCAAGTTAAGTATAAATTATTGAAAAGCATGGATTCCCGCCTTCGCGAGAATGACAGATGAAAGCCGCGAAAATAGTTCTTCAGCATCCTGTTAGAAGGAAGCTCGTGGAGACCCTCAGCGTGCTCCTGAAGTATAATAGTACAACCATGAGACGGATTCGATTGACACTTCAGTATGACGGTTCAGCTTATCAGGGATGGCAGGTGCAGGCTTCAGGGGTCACTATACAGGGGCTGCTCCAGGACTGCATCTACAGGCTGACAGGCGAAAGGGTGAAGGTGATCGGAGCGGGAAGGACCGATGCAGGGGTTCATGCCCTGGAACAGGTGGCAGCCTTTGATTCCGGTTCGGGACTTCACGTTGATGTCATCGGGAGGGCGCTGAACGCGATGCTCCCGCAAGACATACGGGTCATGGACGCGAAGGACGTTGAAGGGGACTTTCACGCGAGATACAGCGCCCGGTCAAAATGCTATGTATACGTGCTGGCGAATATGAGGGATGTCCCGGTGTTCATGGACAGGTATGTCTGGTCGATCACCTGTCCCCTTGATCTGGAAGCTATGAAGGCAGCATCGGCATGCCTCATCGGAAGGCATGATTTCACGTCTTTCAGGGGATCGGGCTGCGGGGCAAAGAACGCGGTGAGGACGGTACACAGCCTGGAGGTCAAGAAGCTCTGCGAGGCCGCATTCCTCTTTGCGAGGTTCCGGGGTGAGTTTATCACAATAACCGTGGAGGCAGATGCCTTCCTCAGGCATATGGTGAGGAACATGGTGGGGACTCTTGTGGAAGCCGGCAGGGGGAGGTTATCCCCCGAAAGGGTGAAAGTCATTCTTGAATCAAGGGACAGGAGGCTTGCCGGACCAACAGCGCCGGCAAAGGGGCTTTTCCTGCAGAACGTGAGCTATGAGCCCCGGGCCTCTTAGGTGATTATCTCTTCCCGTGCTATTTTTTCGAGCTGCTCCCTTTTTTCCTGACAGTCCCTGCAGTAGATGGCAAAGGGCATGACCTTTAGCCGCTCAGAAGTGATCTCTCCTCCGCACTCCTCACAGACGCCATAGGTGCCTTCCCTGAGTTTCATCAGGGCCTCGTCTATGCCGAGGAGCCGCTCCCTGTGTGTTTCAAGGCGCCTGATATTGATGTCTGCGGAAAGATCGATCACCGACCAGTCGCCGTCGTCCAGGGCGGTCTCAACAAGCTGGTTGGCTTCTCCCTTTATGTACTTGGCGATCTCATCCTTGGCCTCCCGCACGATCTCTTCCCGTTTGCTGATGAGATGCTTCCGCAGCAGCTCTTTCCTTGCGGTCAATGGCGGGGCAGTTGCGCGCGTTGTCCTGGACGGCGTTTTCCGTGAAACAGTCCGTGCCCTGACTTTCGGGGCAGGCTTCCTCTGTGCAACGCGCTTTGCAATTGCTTTTGGTCTCCTGCTCACGACTTTTTTCCGGACGGGTTTCTTTGCCGGTCTTGATATCTTTTTCGTCTTTTCTTTTACCGTCTTTTTTTGAGCTTGCTTCTTTTCTTGGACCTTCTTCTGAGCCTTCACCTTCCCGGCCGGTCTCACCGGTCCCGCGGTCCTTTTCTTCGTCGCCGTTTTCTTCTTTGGCGTTATCTTCCTCACTGCTGTTTTTTTCTTTGCCGCTGTCCCTGTTCTCTTTTTCTTTGCCATCTTATTTTGCCTCTTCCGCTGGTTTTTCTTCTTCTTTATGGAGCTCGAGGATGCTCCTTACCTGGATCCCTGCCTGCTGAAGGGCCTTCTGGACGTCCGTAAGCTTTGCATCCTTCACTTTTACGATATAGTTGATGTTCGTCATCTTAGACCTCCATTATCTCGTTCTCTTTATGCTT
Source organism: Nitrospirota bacterium (assembly GCA_963699545.1). Lineage (GTDB taxonomy): Bacteria > Nitrospirota > Thermodesulfovibrionia > Thermodesulfovibrionales > UBA9159 > JAMCQB01. The sequence goes on from CAVOUE010000003.1 coordinate 717,855, forward strand.
GAGCACCTCGTCGACCTTTGAGATATACGAATCCGTGAACTTCTGGATCTCGGCATGGAACTTCTTTGCGTCGTCTTCACTGAGGTGTTCGTCCTTTTCGAGTTTCTTCAACTCTTCATTGGAGTCTCTTCTGATGTTCCTGACGGCGACCTTCCCCTCCTCCGCCCTCTTCCTGACCACCTTCACCAGCTGCTTCCTCCGCTCTTCGGTAAGAGAAGGGATATTGATCCTTATCATCTTGCCGTCGTTCGAAGGGGTGAGTCCGAGGTCGGATTTCATGATCGCCTTTTCGATCTCGGGGATTATGCGCTGTTCCCAGGGCTGTATCGCGATCTGGCGGCTCTCCGGGACGCTGAGGTTTGCCAGCTGCTGAAGGGGGGTGGGTGTCCCGTAATAATCGACGGTGATCCCGTCAAGGAGCGCAAGGGATGCCCTTCCCGTCCGAATGGACCCGAAGTCTTTCTTGAGGGCTTCAATGGCACCCTCCATCCTCTCAGTGGTTTTTTTTCTTAACTCCTTCTCCATGGTTACCCCTTACCAGGGTGCCTATCTTTTTCCCCTGGATGATGTCCTTTATGTTTCCCTTCCTACGTACATTGAATACCACAATGGGAAGGTTGTTGTCCATACACAGGGATATTGCGGTAGAGTCCATGACCGAAAGGCCCTTCCTCAGCACATCGATATAGCCGATGGAAGCGAACTTTCTTGCTGTCGGGTCCTTAACCGGGTCTGAAGAATACACGCCGTCAACTTTTGTGGCCTTGAGGATCACTTCCGCCCCGATCTCCATGGCCCTTAATGCTGCGGCAGTATCGGTGGTGAAATAAGGGTTCCCTGTGCCGGCGGCAAATATCACGACCCGCTTCTTCTCAAGGTGACGGATCGCCTTTCGCCTGATATAGGATTCGGCCAGTTCCCGCATTTCTATGGCCGACTGCACCCGCGTGGGTATCCCGATCTTCTCCAGCGAGTTCTGGAGGGCAAGGGCATTGATCACGGTGGCAAGCATCCCCATGTAGTCTGCTGAGGCCCGTTCCATACCCTTGACACTGGCCTCCACGCCCCTGAAGATATTCCCACCGCCGATGACCACGGCAACCTCAACCCCCATTGTACATATCCCTTTTATCTCAGAGGCCATGTACTGTACGGTTGACGAGTCTATACCGTAGCCCTTGTCGCCCATGAGGGCTTCTCCGCTGAGCTTCAGGAGTATCCTCGTATACACAGGGGTCTTCATGGTGCCGTATCACCTGCCTTGGATCTTCTCAGATTATAAATGCAAAAACCCGATACCTCAACGCCAGAGACAAAAGATCCAAACACGATGAGCGATCCTGCTCCCGCGTGTCTTACCTCACGGCAGATTTCTGAACAGGATGCTCTTACAGTTTCTCCCCGACCTGGAATCGCGCGAAGCGTTTCACAATGATATTCTCACCCAACTTCGCGATCTTCTCGACCACCAGGTCCTTCACCTTCAGTTTCTGTTCAGGGTCTTTGATAAAGATCTGATCCAGGAGACAGGTCTCGGAGAAAAACTTGTCCAGTTTCCCTTCCACGATCTTCTCTACCACCTGGGGCGGCTTTCCCGTGACCTGAGAGCGGTAAATCTCCCGTTCGCTTTCCACAACACTCTGGGGCACGTCGTCCCGTGACACATACACAGGGTTGGCGGCGGCGATGTGCATCGCCACATCCTTGAGGAGATTTCTGAAATCATCGGTGCGTGCAACAAAGTCAGTCTCACAGTTCATCTCCACCATGACCCCTATTCTGTCCATGTGGATATACGCTCCGACCAGGCCTTCCGACGCGGTTCTCCCCGCCTTTCTTGACGCACTGGCAAGTCCCTTCTGCCTGAGAACCGTCAGCGCCTTTTCAAAATCCCCGCTGCTTTCGGTAAGCGCTTTCTTGCACTCCATCATGCCTGCGCCCGTCTTCTCCCGCAGGTCCTTGACCATATCCGCTGAGATCGTTGTCATGCTGAAACCTCCGCTTTTTCTCCTGCCGGTCCCGCGGCCGCGCTTTCCCCGGTCTCCTCCTGCTGTATCTTTTCTTCGATCTTTGTCTTTTCTTCCTCCATTGCGGCAGCCTTGGCTACGATCGCCTTGCCTTCGTTCACCGAATCAGCGATCTTTGAGGCGATGAGCTTTATGGCCCTGATGGCGTCGTCGTTCCCCGGGATGACATAGTCGACCTCATCCGGGTCGCAGTTGGTATCCACCACCGCCACAACGGGTATGGAAAGCTTCCGCGCCTCTGCAATCGCGATCTTCTCCTTTTTTGGATCGATCACAAAGATCGCTCCGGGCAGGCCGTTCATGTCCTTTATTCCGGTGAGATTCCTTTCGAGCTTTACCCGCTCCTTTTCGAGGAGCGAGATCTCTTTCTTGGAGAGGGCGTTATAGGTGCCGTCCTCTTTCATCTTCTCGATGCTCTTGAGGCGCTCGATGCTCTTCTTTATGGTGGAGAAGTTGGTGAGCATCCCGCCGAGCCATCTCTGGTTCACGAAGAACGCCCCTGCCCTCTGGGCCTCTTCCTGCACCGCATCCTGCGCCTGTTTCTTCGTGCCTACATAGAGGATGGGCGCATTGCCCGTTGAGGTTTCCCTGACGAACTTACAGGCCTCTTCAAGTCCCTTCAGCGTCTTCTGAAGGTCAATGATGTAGATGCCGTTCCTCTCCCCAAAGATGTACTTCTTCATCTTGGGGTTCCACCGCTTCACCTGGTGGCCGAAATGTACCCCGGCTTCCAGGAGTTCCTTCATCGTTACTACAGGCATACATACCTCCTCTGGTTTTCCCTCCGCCGTTACCGCCTCGGACGAGAATCCTCTGCCCTGGCTCCCCTTCCCCTTTGCTCAAACGAGACCAGCAGGGAAATCGCAACGGCGTGCGTAGTGATTAATAACAGAGCGTTTACGGAAATAGTCGGTCCACGCTCTGAGGGTAGCAATCTTATCATAAGAAAGGCTCTTTTTGCAAGGGTATCGACGTTGAAAACAAAAATCCGTTGTGATAAAGTCCATAGGCATGGGAAGCAACAGAGCCTGGGATCTGGAAGCCCTTATCAATTCACTCAGCGAGGCGGTCCTTCTTCTCGATAAACGCGGCACCATAACGTTTGTCAACAAAACAGGAGAGGAACTCTTCCGCAGGAGCCATCAGGAGATCATCGCGAAAAGACTGACAGACCTCTATCCGGAGGCGCGGGCCCTTGCGGGACTGGCAAAGAAGGCCATGAAGGAAGTGAGGTCGTTCAGCATAAAAGATACAGAGGCGAAGATCAACGGTATGTCCAGGGTCGACGTCGATATCTCTCCCTTCATTGTGGATGGCCGGTGCGAAGGGGTTTTGCTCTCCATCCGCGAGAACCTGTCCATTGCCGAGCGAGAGGATCCCTCCTTTGATTCCCTTGTCTTTCTGCTCGGCACCATAGCGCATGAGATAAAAAATCCCCTTGGAGGGATCAAGGGTGCCGCGCAGCTCCTGAAGAGGAAACTGGTGAGGGAGCGGGAAACACCCCGGGGTGCTGATGACGTTGACGAGTATATAAACCTCATCATCCGTGAAACAGACCGCCTGAACACCGTGCTCCAGAACTACCTCACCATGAGCAAAAGATCTGTGCTTCAGCAGGTGAATGTGCACGAGGTTCTCGAAAAGGCGATCTCGATCATGGATTTATCGCTGAAAAATGGTAATATATCCCTGCACCGTTTCTACGATCCGAGCCTGCCGAGGGTGACCGGAGACGGGGGCAAGCTTCTCCAGGTCTTTCTCAATATTGTGAAGAACGCCCTGGAGGCGATGCCCCGCGGGGGAACTCTGAGCGTTATGACGCGGCCATCCGGAGAATACGTGGTCCAGAACGGGCAGGTGAAGCGGTGGGCAGTGATCTCCCTCAGAGATACAGGAAAGGGTATCCCGAAAAATGAGATGCAGAAGATATTCCTTCCTTTTTATACAAAGAGGAAAAAGGGGACCGGGCTCGGTCTTGCTCTTTCGAAGAAGATCATAAAGGACCATAACGGTTTTATTAAAGTGGAGAGGCCGGATTCGGGAAAGGGTACGGTATTTCATATCTACATCCCCTTCGCCCAGTGAATCATCGGCGCGATCGCTGTGATGTAAGAAGGAATGTGCGTCGGTACGTGAACAGTCATTTCGGCACAACAGCATGGAAAAAGAAGTCCTCATAATCGATGATGATGAATCCATAACCTGGGTCGTGAAGAAAGCCCTGGAACCCATGGGCTATAACGTGACCTCACGTCCAAGGCTCTCGTCGGGACTCAGGGCGGTGAAGGGAGGGTTTCAGCTTGTCCTTCTGGACATCGTCCTCCCCGACGGCAACGGCCTGGAAGGGCTCAAGGAGATACGGTCTTCCTATCCGGATGCGGTGGTGATCATGGTCACTGCTCATGGAAAGATGGAGAGCACCATAGAGGCGATGAAAGAGGGCGCCTATGATTATCTTGAGAAACCGTTCGATATCGAGGAACTCAAGATAACCGTCGAGAAGGCCTTCAGGGATATGGCGGTGAGGGAGGAACTGAACAGCCTCAGGAGCGCCACTGCCGAGGCCGAGGAACCTCAGATCGTGGGGAGAAGCCCCAGGATGCTGAAGGTCTTCAAGGACATCGGGCGCGTTGCTTCCCGGGATATCACGGTCCTGGTGACGGGGGAAAGCGGCACCGGTAAGGAACTGGTGGCAAAGGCGATCCATTACAACAGCAAGCGCAGGAGCGGGCCCTTTGGCGCCATAAACTCCGCCTCTATTCCCAGGGACCTCATGGAGGCCGAGCTTTTCGGATGGGAGAAGGGGGCTTTTACCGGGGCGCGGGACAAGCACATCGGCAAGATCGAAGCGGCCAACGGCGGCACGCTTTTTCTGGACGAAATTTCAGAACTTGACGCTAATCTTCAGGCAAAGCTCCTGAGGTTCATGCAGGACAAGAGATTCAGCCCCCTGGGGAGCAACAGGGTGCTGGAGGCCGATGTAAGGGTCATCGGCGCGACCAACAAGGACCTGAAGGACGCGGTGGGCAAGGGGGCATTCAGGGAGGATCTCTACTACCGGTTCAATGTCGTGCAGATCAAGCTCCCTCCCCTCAGGGAAAGAAGGGAGGACATAAACCCGCTCGCAAAGCATTTTCTGAAGGACGCAGAGAAGAGGTTCGAGACGGGGAAAAAGGAACTGTCGAAAGAGGCGAAAGACCTTCTTCTCAAATACAACTGGCCCGGCAATGTGCGGGAATTGGAGAATGCCGTCAGGAGAGCATGTGTGCTGTCCAACGGAGCGGTCATCGAGAAGCGGGACCTTCTCCTGGATGAGGCCAGTTCCTTCACCATAAAGGAATTCCTCGAGGATAAGCTGAAGCGTTACCTCAAGGAGATGACGAAGCTGGAGAACTGCAACCTCTACGAGACGGTGATCTCCGAGGTCGAGAAGGCCCTCATAAACATCGTGCTGAACGAGACGGGGGGAAACCAGCTCAAAGCTGCGAAGACCCTCGGCATCAACAGGAATACCCTCAGGACGAAGATAAAGGCGTACCGGATAAAGTAATTGATTTAATTGCGGTGCTGTGGTATAAATAACGGATCGGGTTCTCAGAACGTTTCTTGATAATGGGTACCCTCCTTGCCCTCGCTGAGGCGAGGGCTGTTCTGCCGCGGGTCCTAGACTCCCGGCGGACCCCCTGACGGGGGAAAATCCATAAGGAGGTGTTCAGATGAACATCTACGAAAACATCATCATCCTCAACGCATCCCTCACCGACGAGGAGACCGAAGCATCCACCAAGAAGATAAAAGACCTCATCACCAACTCAGGCGGAGAGATCCTCAAGGCTGATGCGTGGGGCAGGAGAAAGCTCGCCAATGAGCTGAAGAAGCAGAAAAAAGGGTTTTACGTGTTCCTCGTATTCAGAGCGGCCTCACCGCTGATCAGGAAACTCGAAGACTATTATAAGGTCTTCGACCCTGTGATAAAATACATGGTGATCAAACTCGAAAAAAAGCAGAGCGCCCATGTCCTCGAAAGCCTGAGCCAGGCCGAGGCTGCGGCCAAAGCGGCCGCCGCCGCCGCTGCTGAACAGAAGAAAGAGGAATAGATGTACAACAGGATAATCCTCATCGGCAATCTCACCAAAGACCCTGAACTCAGATATACCCCCCAGGGCACGCCGGTATCCACCTTCAGGATAGCGGTGAACACAAAGTATAAGCAGTCCGATGAAGCCAGGGAAGATACCCTGTTTATCGACGTCGTCACGTTCGGAAAACAGGCGGAGACCTGCAGCCAGTATCTCAACAAGGGGAAATCCGTTCTCGTGGAGGGCAGACTGCAGGAGAGGAGATGGGAATCCGACGGGCAGCAACGGAGCAAGTTTGAGGTCGTTGCGCAGACCGTACGGTTCCTGTCAAGGAAGGGCGGCGGTGAAGGTCAGGGAACTCCTGACACCGAAGTCGCGCCGCCGGAAGGGACTGACCTTGAACCATTTTAACCTGAACCATTCAGTCATTAGGTCATTATGGCATTAAGAAAGGAGCGACCATTGCAGCAGAGAAGATTTCAGAGGAGAAAATTTTGCAGGTTCTGTGCAGAGAAATCGGAATTCATAGACTATAAGGACCTGAAGACGTTAAGGAGTTTTTTGACCGAGAGGGGGAAGATCCTTCCCAGGCGCATGACCGGGGTGTGCGCGTGCCATCAGCGGAGCCTGAATGAAGCGATCAAGAGGGCGCGGAACATCGCGCTTCTCTCATTCGTGGAAAAATAACAGGTGAGGATCCCCAGGACATGGGTGCCCCTGATCGCAAAGAAGATGATAGATGACCTTGTTGCAAGGGAGCTCATTGTGCCGAGGGTGCCGTTGGGGGAACTTGTTGCAGAAGCGGAGAAGCTCGTCACGGAAGAGCTGATGGTGGAGGACAGGGTGAACGACGAGGTCAGGGAGATACTCAAGAAGTTCACCGGAGAGATCGAGAAAGGGAGACTTGACTACCGGAAGGTGTTCGAGCTTACCAAGAGGAAGATCATCGAGGAAAGAGGGCTTGTGATATGATGCTCTCCGATGAGAAGATCTCCCATCTCAGCCATGTCCTGCTCAAAGGACTGACGGACAGGAACCTCATAGAGCTCAACGACGAGGAAGGCAAGGTGAGGCGTGAGATGAAACGCTCCACGGTCTCGTTCCTCAAGGTCAGCGAGGATATTGATTCGTCGGTGAGGAAGAAACTGCAATCCTTCTCAAGAAAGATCATCGAGGGAAGCCCCGAGTGGGAGGTACTGTACAAGAAGTTCTACAGAGAAGAGGCGGCGAGAAAGGGTTTGTCGCCAGAGTAAAGAAGGCCCTCAGAAGGATTCTCATCTCGTTCTCCTCTGGTCCTTCTCTATATCGGGATCCTCTTTGGTTCACCGTCAATGAAGCAGTCCCGGTTGTATGCTCCTGCCGTTTATTTCTGGTTTTTCCTCACGCTTCTTTTCATGGCCTTCTATTCATATTCATGCTTTTTCAGGCGTGAAAAACGGTATCTGCGGAAGGTCGGAGACGGGTATCTCGTGCAGACCCTTAACACCAGGCACAGGGATGAGAGCGCAAAAAGATATCTCCCCGAAGCCCTGTTGTCCTTCCTGATCTTCACAGCGGGGGTTATCCATGTCTTCGAACTCACCTGGCTTCATGTCCTCTTCATTCCGCTTCTCTCTGCGTTGTCCCTTGTGTACGGATGGAAGATCATGATCCCCCTGAGTCTGGCGGTGCCGGCGCTTGAGGTCAGGCATTTCCTGTACGGGAACCGCCTGGAAGCAGGATTTTTCAGCGGTTCGGTGGTTCTGATCGTTGCCATGGTATCGATCGTTGCAACGAGAGTGAGAAACGAACGGAACAGTCTCAAACAGGAGTTCGATACGCTGAAGGAGGAGGTGGTCGAAATAGATTCCGGCGCCGATGGTGACATTATCAGAGGAGACAATCTCATTTCTCAGCATCTCCTCTCGACAAGAAAAGCGAACGAGGACATAAAGGAAATGCTGTCCATTGCGAAACACTCGCTCTCGGCAGGGTCGGTAAGCATGTTCGATCTTCGAGGTAACCAGCTCACGTTCCGGTGCTCCACTGACGGATCTCAGGGTTCCCCTTCGGGTGAGAGGATGCTTGCCTCATGTGTGAGCCGGAAGATGTCGATGATCTTTGATGCAGTGCCTGCAACAGGCGTGGGAGGGTCTGCTCACATTCTCACTCCCGTAGCGGATGGGAATTTGATCGTTGGCGTGTTGACCGCATGGAAAGACAAGACCTCAGGAGACGGCCGTTTTGAGATTCAGGCCTTGGAGATGTTCTCCCGACAGATCGTGAAGATCCTCCACAGCCAGAGGGTGCATGCGCAAATGAGCAAGGAACATGCAGGGCTGAACATCCTTCACAGGGGAAGCTCGAGTCTCACGACGTCGCTTAAAACAGAAGATATCGGGCAGCGAATAGTGGAGGCAGCCCGTGCGATCGCGCCTTTATCAACAGCGCTTTTCATGCCGAACGGTCAGCGTTTCGAGCTGGTCTTTGGCGAAGGGTTCAAGGAAGAGTTCGGACTTACCGAAAGGATATTTGACTTCAGTAATACGCGTATCGGGGTGGTCAGCAGAGGGACGGAGCCCCACTATCTTTCGGACCTGAAAGTCGAGATGACCGATGAGCGTATCGCCGTCTTCCCTTCTGAGTTTAAGGCGGATAACGAGGGGTCTGTCTTCATGCTTCCCCTTTCATACGAGAGGGAACTCCTTGGGATGCTCGTCCTGTCCTCTCAAAAGAGGAACGCGCTCAGTTCATATCAGATCGAGCTGCTGGAGCTCCTCGGGAATCAGGCGTCATCGTCCCTTGCAAATGCGAAATTTCACGCGGAAATAGAGAGGATGGCCATAACCGACGGTCTCACGGGGCTTTTCAACCACAGGAATTTTCAGGAGAAGCTGACCGAAGAGTTCAACAGGATGCAGCGCTTCGCAAACCCTCTCTCGGTTCTCCTTATTGATATCGACTTCTTCAAGAAGATCAATGACACCCACGGACATCCCGCAGGAGACGAGGTGCTTAGGGGGGTGGCAGGTGTCATAAAGGAGACGATACGAACGGTGGATATTCCCGCCCGATACGGTGGAGAGGAGTTCGCTGTCGTACTTCCGGGAGACGAACCACGAAGGGGCGCGAAAGATGGCGGAAAGGCTGAGGAATGCGATCGCAGGGAAAGCGTTCTCCGTCGACGGGAAGATACTGCAGGTGACGGTGAGTATCGGCGCTGCCACGTCTCCCCACGATACGGGGAACAGGGATGAACTCATAGAGAAGGCGGATCAGGCGCTTTACCATGCGAAGAGGAACGGGAGAGACCGGTGCGTGCTATGGAACGATTTACCTCACACGTAACAGAAGAAGAGATCAGAAAAGAGAGGGCAAAGGCCCGTGAGTTGAGGCAGACGCAGTGGTGGAAGAGAAAGCGCGCTTCCGGAGAGTGCTATTACTGCAGGAAGAAGATGAAGCCGAAAGAGCTCACCATGGACCACATCGTTCCGATCATCAGGGGCGGAAGATCCACAAAGGGGAATGTGGTGCCGGTATGCAAGAAATGCAACGACCGGAAAAAATATCTCCTTCCCCTTGAGTGGGAAGAGCATCTGGAGCGTTTGAAAAAAGGAGAGGAAGAATAACGAGCGCCCGTCCTCTCTGTGATATCTGCGACAACAAGAACGATGACAGACCCCGCAAGGACGTCGCGGGGATAGTCGACCGCTCCTGCACGGCGGACATCGCCACGTTCTTCGATTAGCCAACCCCTCCCAGCAGAAACAGTCCTGAACGCTTCTCCATATGTATCCCCCTCAGTTGCATAGACTCTTGACAAAACCAGCGCGCCTGTCATGATGAAAAGAAAGAGATAAAACGGGCTGTGCTAAGGGGGGCGATGTTCAGCAAAACAATGTACGGCCCTAAGGCCGGGGCCCTGGACGGCCGCTGGAACCCGCCGTCGGTGAAGCGGATTTGGAGAAGACGCAGGATAGGAGAGGTGCAGCCGATCAAAAAAGGGGAAAAGGTATGAAGACAAGAATGATACTGTGCTGGTGTCTTGTGATTATTGCTTCCTTTGTGTGCGCATCGTGTGCAACAACCACGATCACCGCTGTCTGGAGGGGCGAGAGCTATAAGGGGCCTGTCAGGAAGATAGCTGTTATAGGGGTCTCGAATAAACCTGTCATAAGGAACCTTTTTGAGGACGAGTTTGTGAGGGAACTGAAGGTCCGCGGCACTGATGCGATGGCGAGTTATACAATACTCACCTTTGATCAATTGGCGGATAAGGAGACGGTTCAGTCCAGGATCAGGGAACTGGGCGCTGATGCGGTTCTCATGACAAGGATGGTCGATAGAAAGACGGTGCAAACGTATATCCCCGGACAGGTCTATGTGATGCCGAATTACTACTATGGCTGGTCAGGCTATTATGGAAACGTCTTCGTCACACCGGGATTTACAGTCCAGGATGAGTATGCCTTCCTGGAAACAAACGTGTATGACCTCAAGACCGAACAGCTGGTCTGGAGCGCCAGGTCCGAGACCTGGATGCCGGACAGTGACCAGGAATTGATCAAGTCATTTATCGGGGTTATCATCAGCAGGCTCTCTGCAGATGAGGTTATCAAATAGCGTGGAGCCAGGGGAAAGGAGTAAAGAGATGAAGACAGGAGCAGTTGTAACACAGGAAATGAAGACCGCCGACAAGGAAGAGGCGGAGAAATCACATAAGGAAGCCGTTCTGAAGAAAGGGCTGTCCGATTAAGATAAGGAGAACACCTATGTCAGCTCGCGTTCCCGAAATGAGAGAAAGAGAGGATATGAGAACTCTGAAAATGGCGGTAAAGAGAATTTTGAAACTTGGAGGAATCGACATGAAAGTGGAACAGAAGTTCGGTTTTTTTATTATTTGGGCGTTGGTCCTGCTCATGGCGGTGCCGCCGGTAATCTTTGCCCAGGAGGGCGGGGCAAAACCAGCTTTAAAGCAGGAGCAGCTCGAGCAGTTGCTTGCTCCAATCGCGCTTTATCCTGATTCGCTGCTTACCCAGATACTGATGGCTTCCACGTATCCGCTTGAGGTTGTGCAGGCTGATCGCTGGGCAAAGCAGAACAAGAATATGAAGGGTGACGCATTGGCAAAAGCCCTTGAAGCTCAGACCTGGGACCCGAGCGTCAAGTCCCTGGTGAACTTTCCCCAGGTCTTGCAGATGATGAGCGAGAAGCTTGATCTGACGCAGAAGTTGGGAGATGCCTTTTTAGGTCAGCAAAAGGATGTTATGGCAACTATCCAGAAGCTTCGGGCCAAGGCACAGGCGGCGGGCAACCTGAAGACTACCAAGGAGCAGGTCGTCAAGGTAGAACAAGAGGTCATCATCATCGAATCTCCCAGCCCGACGGTCATCTATGTGCCGGCTTATAATCCGACTGTTGTTTACGGGGCATGGGCCTATCCCGCCTATCCGCCATATCCCTATTATCCTCCCGGTTATGCGGCAGGCGCTGCCTTTGTTACAGGCGTTGCGGTTGGTGCCGCCTGGGGCTATGCGTGGGGCAATGCCAACTGGAACGGAGGCACTGTCAATGTCAACGTTAATCAGAATACCAACATAAACAGCAATATTAACCGGGCGCAGTACGCGAGTCAATACCCGAGCGGCCAGAGCCAATGGAAGCAGCAGGCGACGACATCTCAGCAGGTGCAGGCGCGGCAGGCTTACAAGGGCTACACAGGGAGTGCCCTGACACCCAGTGAGCAGCAGCAGGCTCAACAGAAGGCGCAGCAGGCCCAGCAACAACAAACAGGCCAGCAGGCGCAACAAAAACAAACAGCACAGCAGGCCGCCGGCAAGCAAGCCAGTTCCGGCAGCAAGCAAGGCGGCGGCGCTTTTGAAGGAATGGACAAGGGAAGTTCAGTCAACAATGCCAGTGCGCGTGGAAGCAGTAGTCGTGAAAGCATGTCCGGCGGAGCCGGTGGAGGCAGAAGTGCCGGCGGTGGCGGAGGCAGAAGTGGTGGAGGTGGCGGAGGCGGCCGTAGATAGTTGCCGGTGTTAACTGGCAGTCACCAGAGATTATAAAGGAGGAAAGGATTATGATTCTCAAGATAAAAGAAAAGAATATATCGGTGTGGCCCGTCATCCTGATCGCCGTCCTCGTCCTGTTCACTGTGGGCCTCGCCTTCGGCGGGACATCAAAGGTAACGCAGAAACAGAAGACATTTAGTTCGCCTGAGGAGGCGGTGAAAGCTGCCGTGACAGCAGCAAAGAACGATGATGACAAAGAGCTTATTGCGATCTTTGGCGCTTCGGCAAAGGATCTGATCTCTTCAGGAGACGCCGTTGCCGACAAACAGAGGCGCGAGCGCTTTCTGGCGGCATATGATGAAAAGAACAGTCTTGTCTCAGGAAAAGGCGGCATGGTCCTGGTGATCGGAAATAATGACTGGCCTTTTCCTATCCCTATTGTGAAGAAAGGCGAGTCCTGGTTCTTCGATACGGACAAAGGAAGGGAGGAGATCCTGAACCGCCGTATTGGAGATAATGAACTCAGCTCTATTCAGACCATGCTCGCCATTGTCGATGCCCAGCGTGAATATGCAAGGAGGGTTATCGGTAGTGACGGCATACCCCAGTATGCCCGGAAGTTCATAAGCGACACGGGAAAGAAGAACGGGCTCTACTGGGAGACAAAGGAAGGGGAGAAGCCCAGTCCGATCGGCCCTGCTTTGGCTAAAGCAAAGGCGGAGGGATACACAAGCAAGAAGTCCGGCGACGAACCCTCTCCTTTTCACGGCTACTATTTCAGAATTCTGACAGCACAGGGGAAGAATGCTCCCGGCGGAGCATTTAATTACGTCATCAAGGGCAAGATGATCGGCGGTTTTGCCGTGGTTGCCTATCCGGCAAAGTATGGTAATTCCGGTGTGATGACTTTTGTGGTGAACCACGACGGAGTGCTTTATGAGAAGGACCTTGGCAAGAACACAGAGAAGATCGCCAAGGCGACGAAGAAATTCGATCCTGATAAGACATGGAAGAAAGTTGAGTAGAGCGGGGCAGAGGTCGCGGGCGGCGCTAGGGCCGAGCCGGACAGCGCCTCTTTGGCAAAGGTATCACAGGAAAAGAGAAGACTGAGGGAAGGAGGTGACGATGATGAAAAAAATAATCGTGAAAATAATTCAGACAAAGGGGAAAACATTTTGTTCGGTCTTGCTCGGGTTGACCGTGATATGCGCTGCGTTCCTGCTCGCCGGGATGGCAGTTCCGGCCATGGCAGATGATGGCGATCAAAAACCTATTGCTGTCATTGACGGGACTCTGAAGGTCACTGTGGGCAAGCCCGTCTATCTCGACGGGTCTCTTAGTAAGGATCCAGGCGGGAATGCCCTCAGTTACCTCTGGACGCTGGAATCTGCTCCTTCGGGCAGCATTGCCACGATCGAAGACAGATCTTCCCGACGAGCCCAATTCGAAGGAGATGTGGTTGGCACTTACAGGGTTAAGCTGATCGTAAATAACGGATCTGTGGATAGCAACCCGGCTTATGCGACCATCACTGTCACAAAAGAGGCATACCAGTGGTAACGAACGTGAGAGGAGGAACTCGAATGGGTTCTATCTTTGGTAAGACTAAAACAAGAAAGGAGAGTACGATGAAAGACTTTTATTTGCTCAGAGCAGTAAAGGTAACAGTGTTAGCACTTGTGGCGGCGGGGTTGCTTTTCTCCGGCACGATTGCGAATGCAGCAGAACCCAAACTGGATGAGGACTGGCATTTCACGCTCATCCCCTATATCTGGGTGCCCAGCGTCCATGGCAAGATGAACATAAACCTTCCCGAGAGCTCGGGTGGCGGCAACATTGGCATCAATCCGGACAATTACGTAGCCAATCTCAAGTTTGCTGCGATGCTTTCGATGGTGCTGGAGAAAGGAAACTGGTCCCTTCTGTCCGATATCATGTACGTGAATTTTTCTGATAACAGGCAAGCGAACTTTTCAGGGCCTTCAGGCAACGGGCTGGAGATTAACGCTGATACCAGCCTTAAGGCGACGGTCTTTGAGATAGCCCCTGCATACTCCTTGTATCGCACTGAGAGTGCGAAGTTTGATCTGCTTGCGGGCATTCGATATGTAAACATTGATTCCGAAGCCACACTGGACCCCACCGCAACACTTCCCGTCGATCTCCCTTCGCGCACGTTCTCCGCCAAGAAAGATTATGTTGACCCGATCATTGGGTTCAAAGGCAGATTTGAATTGGGTGATAACTGGTTTCTGCCTTATTATCTTGACTTCGGCGGCTTCGGGGTGAACAACGAATGGAATTGGCAGGCTTTTGGGGGAGTTGGTTACCGTTTCAGTAAACTGTTCTCAATGACGCTGGTTTACCGCCATCTGCAGTACAATTTTGATGACAATAAACTCGTGAAGGATTTGTATCTTAGCGGTGTGCAACTCGGGTTCCTCTTCCGGTTCTGAGCGATCGGCGAACGGAAAGGTTGGTTTTGGTACTGCCCCTGTGTCTCGGGGAGCAGCTGATATTATTGCTGCGGAAAGAGGGATTCACTGACTTGAACGATACACAGCTGATCGAAAGGACGTCACACATCTCGTTCCATCTGCGGGAAGCAGGCGAATGCCAGGTGTTTCTCGTGGCATCGGCGAAGCCTCGTGCTGAAGGCAGTGAGGCTGTCCGCGAATCGTACGCCTGCATCGCAGAGGTATTGAGGGAGCGCGGGCTGGAGATCGTCCATGAACGGGTCTTCGGCAGCCTGTCCGTGGAACCGCTTGTCATGGCAGCCCGACAGCATGCGCTCCGGAGTTGCGGTATCCATTCGAATAATCCGGTCAGCTATATTGAGGGCGATCCGCTCCGGGGAGAAGGGTTCGCCGGCACGATCATCCATGGAGTTTCCCCGGACAGTCCTCATGATGTCTGGACGATCATGGACGGGGAATATCCTTGCGGACGGGGATGGCGGAGGAATGGCTCCAGCTATCTCGTGATCCAAAACATGAGCGGAAATGTGGGTGGTTCAAATGGCAATGGGACCAGACATCTCCAAGTGCGTCAGATGCTCGATCGCGCGGAACGGATCCTTCGCGAGAACGGCGCATCGTACCGTGACGTGGTAAGGACATGGTTCTATCTCTCCGACATACTGGACTGGTATGCGGCGTTCAATAAGGTCAGGAATGAAAAATACGGGGAGTTCGGCATCATGCCGGGCCCCGGTGACAGGGACCTCCTGCTTCCTGCAAGCACCGGGATCAGGGGTGACACGCCTTCGGGCGCAGCTGCCACCATGGACCTTATCGCCATTGCAGGAGAAGCCGACACCCGTTCCGTCGTTAGACAACTGACCAACGCTTCACAGCTTGATGCCTTTCGCTACGGATCGGCTTTTTCGCGGGGAGCGCTTATTCAAGAACCCGATGTTTCCCTGATCGAGGTCTCTGGCACCGCTTCAATCGACGAACGGGGCAAGAGCCAATTTCCCGGTGATATACGCGGCCAGATCAACTGCACCTTCGACAGGATCGAAACACTCCTCGGTCAGGAAGGGGCCGGACTCAGAGACATTGCTGCAGCCACTGTGTTTGTGAAAAGGCCGGAATATGCTCCCATCTTTTGGGAAATGGCGAAGGACCGCGGACTGGAAGAATTCCCTGCTGTGTGCGTTGTTGCCGATGTCTGCCGGGACGAACTGCTCTTTGAGATCGATGCTGAAGCGGTGGTGAGAAAAGGATCACCATGAGAGCAGTAATCCTGTTCATCATCTGTTTATCCTTCTCAGCAAAGGCTCAAGCTGAGGAGAGCCAGCCCACAGCCTACGCCGGTTCCTCCAGCTGCCGGGAGTGCCATGAGAAGTTCTATCAGCTCTGGTCCACGTCCATGCACGGACTGGCCATGCAGCCCTATACGGCGAACTTTGCAAAGGCAAAGCTCACGCCTCAGCAGAACGATATTGTGATCAGGAAAGTATAAGTACCGCGCTGATATCAATGAAGGCGTAGTCATCGAAACAGGTCCGAAAGGCAAGAAAGAAATACAAGATCGAACACGTCCTGGGCGGAAAGAACGTCTATTATTTCCTGACGCCCCTCAAAAAGGGCAGGCTCCAGACCCTGCCGGTGGCCTATGATGTGAACAAGAAAGAATGGTTCGATACGGCAGCCAGCGGCGTGCGCCAATTCCCGGGGGGGAGCCGGACCAGCCGGTCAACTGGAAGGAATCGCCTTACACCTTCAATACCGCCTGCTACAGCTGCCACGTGAGCCAGCTCTCGACCAACTACGATCCTAAGACCGACACCTACCACACCACCTGGGCCGAGCCGGGCATCAACTGCGAGACCTGCCACGGCTCCGTCAGGCAGAGCACAACAAGATCGCGAAGGCCACACCGAAGGGACAGCCGCTTCCCGAACTCAGGCTCATCAGGACCAAGACCATGACCAAAGAGCAGCGCAACGACCTCTGTTCGAGCTGCCATGCGAAGGCAAGTCCGCTGACCATTGAGTATAAACCCGAGGAACGGTTCTTTGACCATTTTGATCTCGTGACTCTGGAGGACCCCGATTATTATCCTGACGGCCGCGACCTGGGAGAGAATTATACCTTGACCTCGTGGCGCATGAGCCCCTGCGCCAAGTCGGGCAAGCTCGACTGCATCCACTGCCATACCTCCAGCGGCCGCTACCGGTTCAAGAAAGAGAAGTTCAACGACGCCTGCATGCCCTGCCATGAGGACAAGGTGAAGAACCCGACAGAACATACGCACCATCCCGCGGAAAGCGAGGGAAGCAAGTGCATCTCCTGCCATATGCCCATGACCGCCTTTGCGCGGATGAACCGGAGCGACCATTCGATGCTTCCGCCGGCGCCGGCAGCGACCATGGCATACAAGTCGCCGAATGCCTGCAACCTCTGCCACAAAGACAAAGACGCGGCATGGGCTGACAAATACGTGCGGCAATGGCGCACGCGGGACTACCAGGCGCCGGTGCTCAAACGGGCAGCGCTTATCGATGCCGCCCGCAAGCGGGACTGGTCCAAGCTGCCGGAGATGCTTGCGTATATCCAGAGCAAGGACCGCGACGAGGTCTTCGCCACCTCGCTCATCCGGCTTATGAGCTCATCCGTGCAGGACCGAACGGATCACTCCAGTTCTGCTCATCGCAGTCAAAGACCCGTCGCCCCTCGTGCGTGCCGCAGCAGTCCAGGCCCTGGGCCTGAGGCCGACCACGGAAAGTCTGCAGGCCCTGGTCGAGGCAACAGGCGATGAGTACCGGCTGGTAAGGGTCCGGGCCGCTGCAGGGATCGCGGCTATTCCCACGGATGACAGCTCACCGGTGACTATCAAGGCGCAGCTCAAGAAGGCGAACAAGGAATACCTTGCGTCCATCATGGCGCGGCCCGACCAGTGGACGTCCCATTACAACATGGGCAACTACCAGCTCAGCCGCGGCGAGACGCAAGGAGGCGGTTGCCTCTTACCAGGCAGCGCTCAAGCTCGAGCCGCAGGCGATCATGGCAATGGTGAACTCATCCATTGCCTATGCCCAGATGGGAGAGAACGACAAGGCAGAGAAATCCCTGCAGCAGGCCCTCAAGATGGCGCCTGACAATGCAGCAGCGAACTTCAACATGGGCCTTGTGAAGGCAGAGAAGAACGAGCCCAAGACAGGCCGAGAAGTATCTCAAGAAAGCCATAAAGGCCGATCCCCAGATGGCACAGGCGGCCTATAATCTCTGCATCATCACCGCAAAGGACCGCATCAACGAGGCGGTGACCTGGTGCAGGAAGGCGTCGGACCTCAGGCCGCAGGAACCCAAGTATGCCTATACGCTTGCGTTCTATCTGAACCAGAAGGGCGACAGGGACGAGGCGGTCAGGATATTAAAGGCAATCTAGAGAAGTATCCGGAGTACAAAGATGCCGAGATGCTTTTGAAGGAAATATCGAAGAAGTAGCCAAGGTCATAAAGAAGGGGGTAAAGGAAATGAAACAGAGCAAGAAGTTCGTCAGTATCATGCTACTTTTGTTATTCGTTATGGTTATCGGCCCCAGCTCGTACGCTGCAGAAACGCAGACAGGAGCAGCGCCAGACCGCACCGTGCTGCCGATCCAGGAGCCGAAGCGGCCGGTGTACAAGGAGCTGGATGTACGGAACGTGAAGATGCCGCCGCACTTTGAGGTCAAGGCGCCCACGGGAGCGCCGAACGTGGTTATCATCCTGATCGACGATCTGGGCTTCGGCGCGACTGAGACCTTTGGAGGTCCGATCCCCACACCGACGCTCGAGCGTCTGGCCAGGAACGGACTGCGCTACAACAACTTCCATACCACGGCACTGTGCTCGCCGACGCGCGCCGCGCTCAAGTCCGGCCGCAACCACCACACCGTCAACATGGGTTTCATCACCGAGATGGCGACCGGCTTCCCGGGCGCCACCGGCCAGATCCCGAATGCAACAGCCCCGGTGGCGGAAATGCTGCGCCTGAACGGGTACAGCACCGCGGCGTTCGGCAAATGGCACGAGACCGCTGCATGGGAGACCAGCATCTCCGGGCCCTTCGACCGCTGGCCCACGCACCAGGGTTTGGACAAGTTCTACGGCTTCATCGGCGGCGAGACGAACCAGTGGGCGCCGTACCTGTATGACGGCGTCACCCAGGTCGAACTGCCGAATGATCCGAACTATCATTTCATGACCGACATGACCGACAAGGCGGTGGCCTGGATCAAGTACCAGAAGGCCATGACGCCTGACAAGCCGTTCTTCGTCTACTTTGCGCCGGGCGCGACCCACGCGCCGCACCATGTGCCCAAGGAGTGGATCGCCAAGTGGAAAGGCAAGTTCGACCAGGGATGGGACAAAGTGCGCGAGGAAACCTTCGCCCGGCAGCTCAAAATGGGGATAATCCCCGCAGGCACCAAGCTGGCTCCGAAGCCGGCTGCGATCAAGGACTGGGACAAGCTCTCCGATGACGAGAAGCGCCTGTTCAGGCATCAGGCTGAAGTGTTCGCCGCCTATCTTGATTACACCGATCATGAGATCGGCCGGATGCTCGAAGCGGTCGCGGCGACCGGAGAGGCCGACAATACTCTCGTTTTCTACATCGCCGGCGACAACGGCACAAGCGGTGAAGGCGGCGAGAACGGCATGTTCAACGAGTACACGTACTTCAACGGCGTCCACGAGAAGGTCGAGGATATGCTGAAGGTGATGGACAAATGGGGATCGCCCGAGACCTACCCGCACATGGCCGCCGGCTGGTCGGTAGCCTTTGATTCGCCGTTCAGCTGGATGAAGCAGGTGGCCTCGGACTTCGGCGGCACCCGCAACGGCATGGTGGTCAGCTGGCCCAAGGGGATCAAGGCAAAGAACGAGATCCGCACCCAGTTCAGCCATGTGATCGACGTGGCGCCGACCATCCTGCAAGCGGCCAAACTGCCGGAGCCCAAAGTGGTTGACGGCACGCCGCAGATCCCTATGGAAGGCGTGAGCCTGGTCTATACGTTCGACAATGCCAAGGCCAAGGAGCGCCACACCACGCAGTATTTCGAGATCGCCGGCAACCGCGCCATCTACCACGACGGCTGGTACGCGCGCACCATCCACCGCGCGCCGTGGGAGCCCAAGCCGCGAACGGCACTGCGAGAAGGATATCTGGGAGCTCTATGACCTGCGCAACGACTTCAGCCTGTCGAACGATCTGGCAGTCAAGAACCCGAAGAAGTTGAAGGAGATGCAGGCGCTCTTCATGAAGGAAGGCGAGAAGTACCATGTCCTGCCCATCGATGATCGTGTGTTCGAGCGCCTCAATGGCCAGGCAGTGGGCCGTCCCGACATGATGGCCGGGCGCACTTCGATAACCCTGGCAGAAGGCATGACCGGCATGATGGAGAGCGTCTTCCTCAACGTGAAGAACAAGTCCAATACCATCACGGCAGAAGTAGAAGTGCCGGCAAGCGGCGCGAACGGCACCATCTTTGCCCAGGGAGGCCGCTTTGGCGGATGGTCGTTGTATGTCAAGAATGGCATTCCCGCCTACGACTACAACTTCCTCGGCCTGCAGCGCTTCTCGATCGCTTCCACGAAGCCGCTTGCTCCCGGCAAGGCGACGATAAAGTTCGACTTCGCCTATGACGGCGGCGGGCCCGGCAAGGGCGGCATGGGGACCCTGTTCGTGAATGGGGAGAAGGTTGCGGAAGGGCGGATCGAGCATACCCAGGCCGGCATGTTCTCGGCCGACGAGACCGCCGACGTGGGCATCGATCTCGGCACGCCGGTGGTCGAGGCGATCGGTTCAGAGACGAAGTCGAAGTTCACGGGCCATATCACGAAGGTGACGGTCGAGGTCAAGCCGATGAAGGCGTCGGACAAGGCGGAGGCGGAGAAGGGCCAGAAGGAAGCCGCCCGCAAGAAGGCGATGTCGGATTAAGTTATGGGTGCATTATTTATGAAAAGGAGGTGAAAGCGAATTCGTTTCGAAGCATGAAGCACTGAAAGCTGCATACAAAAGCAGAATAGGATTTCAATTGAGGAGGAACACATGAAAACGAAATGGGCAGTAACGCTCGCCGTGATCATTGTCGGTCTGGTTTTCATCGCCTGCCCGGCATTTGCGGCAGCCAAACCCAACATCGTCATTATCTGGGGCGACGACGTCGGTCAGTCCGACATCAGCGTTTACTCGCATGGTCTGATGGGCTTCAAGACGCCCAACATCGACCGCATTGCCAAGGAAGGGATGATGTTTACCGACATCTATGCCGAGCAGAGCTGCACCGCCGGCCGGTCGTCGTTCATCACCGGCCAGTCGGGCTTGCGCACCGGCAATACCAAGGTTGGTCTGCCGGGCGCTACGTTAGGGTTGCAGAAGGAAGACCCGACGATTGCCGAGTTGCTCAAACCTCTCGGATATGCAACCGGTCAGTTTGGCAAGAACCATCTGGGTGATCGCAATGAGTTCCTGCCCACGGTGCACGGTTTTGACGAGTTCTATGGCAATCTGTACCACCTGAATGCCGAGGAAGAGCCGGAACTGCCCGACTACCCGAGGCCTCCCGCGTTCCCCAACTTCCGCGAAAAGTTCGGACCGCGTGGCGTGATGGACTGCAAGGCCTCGGACAAGGACGATACAACCGTGGAACCGCGCTTCGGCAAGGTCGGCAAGCAGGTCTGCACGGACACCGGACCCCTGACAAAGAAGCGGATGGTAACGATCGACGATGACATAGCCAACCGGGCGGTGGACTTTATCCAGCGGCAGAATAAGGCCGGCAAGCCGTTCTTTGCGTGGGTCAACTTCACCCACATGCACTTCCGTACCCACACCAAGCCGGAGAGCATCGGCCAGTCAGGGCGTTTTCAGAGCCCGTACCACGACACTATGATCGACCACGACAAGAACGTTGGGCAGGTGCTTAAGGCGCTGGACGATTTGGGCATCGCGGACAACACCTTTGTCATGTACAGCACTGACAACGGCCCGCACATGAACAGCTGGCCGGATGGAGCGATGACACCGTTCCGTAACGAGAAGAACTCGAACTGGGAAGGGGCCTACCGGGTGCCTGCAATGGTGCGCTGGCCGGGCAAGATCAAGCCGGGCAGTGTGTCCAATGAGATGGTCGCCCACCTCGACTGGTTGCCGACTCTTCTGGCCGTGGCCGGCGACACTGAAGTTAAAGATAAGCTGCTCAAAGGCTATAAGGTCAGGGACATGACTTACAAGGTCTATCTCGACGGCGACAACCTCGTGCCTTACCTGACCGGTAAAGCCGAGAAAAGCCCGCGGGACTCGTTCTTCTACATTAACGACGACCAGCAACTGACAGGTCTGCGCTACGACAACTGGAAGTTCGTGTTTATGGAGCAGCGGGTTGAAGGGACTCTGCGTATCTGGGCAGAGCCATTCGTCACATTGCGGGTGCCGAAGATTTTCAATCTCCGCACCGACCCGTACGAGCGCGCTGACATTACCTCGAACACATACTACGACTGGCTTTTGGAGCACGCCTTCCTGTTCGTGCCCGCACAGAACTACGTGGGCCAGTTCCTGATGACCTTCAAGGACTACCCGCAGCGGCAGAAGGCGGCCAGCTTCAACTTGAATGAAGTGATGGATAAGCTGAAGGAAAGCGGCGGGTCAAAGTAAGGTCTGTAAAGCCGACGCTAACCATCTGCGGCCGACTGTATCCTGCGTCGGCCGCAGTATGGGAGAGGAGTATTAGATGAAATCAAATCGCACTTATTTTAGATTAAGCCGTTTGGCAGCTTTGACTCTTTGTGTACTGCTGCTGGCAGTCGTTGGGGCGTACGCCCAGAAAGACCCGCTGCCCTCATGGAACGACGGCAAGGCCAAGCAGTCCATCCTCGACTTCGTCGAGAAGGTGACGAAACCCGGCTCGCCGGATTTCGTGCCTGTCCCCGAACGCATCGCCACGTTTGACAACGACGGAACGCTCTGGTGCGAGCAGCCGCTGCCCGTTCAATTGTATTTCGCGCTCGACCGTGTGAAGGCGCTTGCGCCGCAGCATCCGGAATGGAAGGACAAGGAACCGTTCTCCTCGCTACTCAAGGGTGATTTGAAAACCGCGCTCGCCGGCGGCGACCACGCGATCCTGGAACTCTTCATGGCCACGCACACGGGCATCACCACGGCAGAGTTTGAGACGATCGTCAAGGACTGGATCGCGACCGCGAAGCATCCGAAGACCGGGAAGCTCTACACCGAGATGGTCTATCAGCCGATGCTCGAAGTGCTCGCCTACCTGCGGGTGAATGGTTTCAAAAACTTCATCGTCTCCGGCGGCGGCATCGAGTTCATGCGCCCGTGGACGGAGAGGGTTTATGGCATCCCGCCGGAACAGGTCATCGGCAGCAGCATCAAGACAAAGTTTGAACTGCGCAACGGCAAACCCGTCCTCGTGCGTCTGCCGGAATTGAACTTCAACGACGACAAAGGCGACAAGCCGGTTGGCATCAACCTGCACATTGGCCGCCGTCCTATCGCTGCCTTCGGCAACTCCCGTGGCGACAAAGAAATGTTGGAATACACGCAGGGCGGCAGCGGCCCGCGGGTCGAGCTGCTGGTGCTGCACGATGATGCGACGCGCGAATACGCCTACGGTCCGGCCCTGGGATTGCCCAACCCCAAACTTGGTGCCTTCACTCAGGAGCTTTACGAGCAGGCGAAGAAAGATGGTTGGACCGTGGTCAGCATGAAGAATGATTGGAAACAGGTCTTCCCGTTCGAGCAGGCCCCGGTTACGGCCATTGACATCTTGCTGGAACCGGATGCCACGATGCTCCAGCATTCCGCCGACAACAACGCGCGCCTTCTCGCGGTCTTCCCGAAAGGTTTCGCCCTGGATGCGACGCATCGTCCGCACATCACGATGATTCAGCGTTACGTCCGCACCGCCGACCTCGATCAGGTCTATGCCGCCGCCGGCCAGGTTCTCGCCCGCGCCAATGTGACCGGAATGAAGCTGGAGGCCTTCAAATACTACTACATCCCAAGCAAGGCCATTGGCTTGGCGGGCATTGTTGCGAAGCCGACGCCTGAATTGCTCAAACTGCAAGCGGACCTGATTGCCGCCGTGGCTCCGTTTACGGTGGAAACCGGAGACTCGTCCGCGTTCGTCACAACGCCCGATGATCCGATCATTGACCCGATGTTGATTGAATACGTTTCGACGTTTGTTCCGAAGGCTTCCGGCGAGCATTTCAATCCGCACGTGACCACCGGCGTTGCCCTCCGGGAATACCTCGACCAAATGCTGGCCGAACCGTTTAAGCCGTTCACCTTCTCGCCCGCGGGCGCGGCCGTTTACCAACTCGGCCAATTCGGCACGGCCGCGAAGAAACTCAAAGAATGGGATTTGGAGCCTTGAGGCATCGAACGGCTTCGATGAAAAAGTTACTCACAATGACAGCAGTGATTGAGTTGGGAGCCGGCCTAGGGCTTGTAGTGGCGCCATCGGCACTGGTATCGGTGTTGATCGGCGCATCACTCGACACGCCCGGCGGGTTGGTCGTCGGGCGTTTGGCCGGAACAGCGCTGCTTACCCTGGGTATCGCCTGCTGGCTCGCGCGTCACGACGGGCAGGGCCGTGCAGCGACAGGGTTGGTTGCAGGGATGTTGCTCTATAACCTCGGTGCCGTCGCAATCCTCGCTTTTGGAGGTCTCGGCTCGGGGCTGGCCGGTGTCGCCTTGTGGCCGGCAGTTGTCCTTCACGCGGCGATGGCTGTCTGGTGCATCGTGTGCCTTATGGGAAGACCAACAAAATTCAGCAGTACATGAACAAGAAACGGCGAGAGTCCTCGTTTATCAGGCAAGGGTGACAAACCCCTGCTCTTTAAAATGGTTATCAAAGGCAAAAACAGATCTTATTCCCGAGGAGCGCATGAACTCGAAGCTGACACAGTCCACAAGACTGAGCGAGCGTCTGGATGCGGACAGAAGGGCGGAGATGCCGGAGCGGTGCATCTCCGGGGAAACAAACTCAACATTGATAAGCGGGAGGATATCCTCTTGAAATCCCCGCACGGCATCCACGCCAATGCGATTCTGCAAAAGGGCAAAGGTTTCTACGAGGATGTAATTGCTGGTAACAAGGGTATGCTCGGCCCCGAGAAGATCAGTCCATGCCTTCTTCGCCTTGTGATGATTGGCATCATCCCTGTCGAGCAGGGCATAGAAAGCGGATGTGTCGATGAAGATCCTCATCTACGGAATGCTTCCGCAAGGTATTTATCGTGTTTTCTCGAAACATCGCGCTTTCCGGAGCTGAATTTGCCGACGATCTCAGTCGCTCTCTTGCGTCTCTCTTCGGGCTCAGCCGCAGTGCCTGATTTGATCATGGCATTAACAGCACGCCGTATTAGCTCGGCGCCTGACACGTGCCGTGATGCGGCCATTTTCTTAATGACCTTTACCTGTTCTTCCGTCAGTTGTATCTGTGTTCTGACCATTGAAGCCTCCTATGATTACAGTTTTGATAACATGATAACATACCGAAGAAATGATGGTCAAGAAGGACGGTGGTAAGTGACTAAGAGTCAAGGGACGAGACGGGGGTTGAGACATGTTACAATGTTGCAGTAACTTTGTGGATGAAGTTGACACCGGACATTCAGATTGTCAGGGGTGCGCAGAAGGAGAACCGCCAGTGTTGAGACTGCCCTGCAATGATGCGATCATAACAGGCGCGCTTTTTTTAGGAACCTGTCATCTTAAAAGAGGAGGGAGACGCTTCACATGAGCAGGAAAAAGATCATCCTGATTACCGCGATCGCCGTTGTGGTGGTATTCATTGCATTGTCCATTCCCGGCAAGGATATTCCTCAAATGAGCGGAGCCGGGAATACCCCTTTTGCCTGGAACCGGAATCAAATGTGGCAGGCCCTTGAAAGCAGCTTTCGGGATGCCCGCACCGTCGGATGTCCAGGCATTGAATCCGGGATAAGGACGCGCCTTCAGGAAGGGGACCGGCAGCTTGCCGTAATGGTCCGGCAGCAGTTTCAGGCCACTGACCCTTTCTTTGAAGGAGTGGAGAAGAATCTCTTCAGTTTGGGACCGCTCGTCGCTGCCTGTCCGGAAAAGATAGACAAGTATACAAAGCTTGTGACCTCTCTGCGGGATGAGGTGAAGCTGCAATCAAAGACATGGGATGTCCGCGACAGGAACGTGCGCGACCGCCTGTACCGTTTGCTATACGGGGGCAGGGCCGCTGTTGAGGAGGTCATGCTGCAGGCGTCGACGGTCTCACTGCCCATGGTCGTCCATGGCCGGAATGAACCGTCCTCCACTCCGTCTTTCACTCGCTCAGGGGTGGAGTTTCACAGTGGTGACATCCTTGCATCGAGGGGAGGCGCTCCCACTTCAGCACTCATAGCCCGGGGCAGCGATTATCCCGGGAACTTCTCTCATATCGCGCTTCTCTATGTGGATGAGGCCACGGGCACGCCGAGCCTTATCGAGGCTCACATAGAACGTGGAGTCGTACTATCAACACTCGATGAGTACCTGAAAGATGTGAAGCTCCGCATCATGGTGCTGCGTGTCAGATCTGATCACCCGCTCCTGGCGAAAGACCCCTTGCTTCCCCATCGCGCCGCAAAGAAAGCCTATGATGAGGCGAGGCAGCGGCACATCCCCTATGACTTCGCAATGAACTTCCGTGAGCCGTCCGAGAGATTTTGCTCCGAGGTGGCGTCTCACGCATATAGTTCGCTTGGAGTGACCCTCTGGAACATAATAACTACGATGTCGTCGCCGGGACTTGTGAACTGGCTGGCTGAGTTCGGTGTCCGTTATTTTGAGACGCAGGCTCCTGCCGACCTGGAGTATGATCCCCAGCTCGTGGTGGTGGCGGAATGGCGGGATATGGGCGCCCTCTGGGACGATCACGTGGACAACGCGGTCACGGACGCGATGCTTGAAGGCGCCGACCGCGGTGACCGCCTCAGCTATGACTGGTATCTCCTTGCACCGGCCCGGATGGTGAAGGCATACAGTGTGGTGTTGAACCTCTTCGGCAAGGTCGGTCCTATCCCTGAGGGCATGGACGCCTGCACCGCCCTGAAGAGCGAGTGGCTTGACAAGGTGCATAAGAAAACAAAGCGGAGAGTTCTTGCAGCGGCAGGCTCATTTCAGCAAAAAAATGGATACCGCCCGCCCTACTGGGAACTGGTGAAGATGGCTGAGCAGGCATACCGTCAGAACTCACCGTAGAGCGATCACCGGAAAAACAAGTTCCCGTTAATGTCGACGCATGTGTCCCGCACGTAGTCGTTGTCGTGAAAACAGCCGATACACCTCCCCCGGCAATCAAGATACATGGAATTGCAGACTTGGGCGCCGATGACGACATCAAAGACCATAACGGTTCCCAAATTCCACTGGCTCCCCGCCGCGTAACACTCGACGGATATGCCTTCATCGGCAGACAGGGGCGCTGCCATGCCTATCAGCGCCAGCAAGAACAAGACGGTCATCCCCGGTATGACCCGCAGCCTGCGAAGAGTGTGTCTCTTCATTGTTGCCCCTCCTGTGTAAACTATCCTCTCATCGAACGGACGATTTCTTCTCCTGCTTCTTCCCCGTTGTCTCTGTCAGTTTCTCCTTGCATGCCGGAGAAAGTTCAGCGGCATGTCCCTCCAGACATTGAGCGATGCGCCCTCCGCCGGGCTGAATATCTTTGCAGAATTTCCTTACGTCTTCCGCACATGCCTGCTGAGCTTCGTCATATTTTCTCTTCAGCTCCGTGAACTTCTCCCTGCATTCGGCGGACAATTCCTTTTCATGTGCCTTCAGACACTTGGCAAGGCGACCCTCTCCGGGTTTCACGTCCTTACAGAACCTGGCAATTTCCTCGGCACACGGACGTTGCTCTTCGGCATACGCATTCATCCATAGCCCGGCGCTTCCGCACAGCAGGGCAAGGGCGGGGGCAAGCAACAACCCTTTCATCCTCAACAGCCTCACGATCTTCCTCATCTTTCCTCTTTGTCTATTGCATTGTTCGGCATTGTCCGGCGTCCCGGTGTTTGCTATTAGGCATAACAGAGTGAGCTTAAATTACCACTGCTCATCCCGGAAACAGAGCGCAGGAACTCTTCTACTCTCCGAGATCGGGCCTGTAGAGCGTTACAAGCCGGGAGACCAGCACCGCGATAAAGAAAACTCCGGTGATCCCCTCCAAAATGGCGAGCGAGCGTGCTAAACCGGAAACCGGAGTGATATCTCCAAATCCAATGGTGCAAAGCGTGACAAAGCTGAAATAAATGAAATCAGGAGCATCCTTTGCCGCTGGTGATGACGCGGCACTGCCGGTTGAGAAGGCCTCCGGCTGGAATTCGAATACCAGCCCATAGAGGGAAGCCCAGGCAAGCCCGATCAACAGGTAAACGCTGACTGCTCCATAGATCTTGTCTTTTGTGACCTCCCGGCCACGCAGAACGTATCCCAGTATCCGTATAAGCGTGAAGACATAGAACGCCGCAAGGGAAAGTATTACCGGAAGATCGAAGGACAGCACAGTAGGAATATCGAGGCCGGGCGGGCGAAAAATCATCGTTGTTCCCGCCAGGAGCGTGTTGAGAATACCGATCGAGACCGCGGTCGCGATATGTCTCTTCGAGTCACCGACCGCGTATACTCCGGTGATCAGCGTCATCGTATTCAGCGCCAGGATCAGAAGGGGTCTTTCGGTGACATAATGATAGGACAACAGGAGAATTATCAGGAAAAGCATGAGGAAGTGACAGCGTTCCTTGATCCGCCTGGGAAATTGCTGGGTTTCCACCTTCCGTTCCTCTGTCACCGTCTTTTCCCCATATCTTCAATTATAAGGTCTCTTTCTGTTTTTGGCAAAAAAGATGGCTTTCTGGAAAAAACAACTACAAAATAGTAATATGGATAGGCAGCCAAGCCATAATGAAGAATAATCCTTATCATCGTCAAAGGGAAGTGAACGTTATGCGGCCAGTGAACTGGCTTTCCAGGGGGATTGAGGACAATTGCTATGCAAAGCGGAAGCCGAAGGGCCTTTTAGCCGTCCGCTGCTGGCTCTGTCTCATCATGCTGCTGGCTTTTGTTTCGGTTGCATCCGGTCAGAAGCTTCCTTTTCTCAGTCCAAAGAGCGAAACGAATCCGACGTCACAGGGAAAAGTCGCTCTCCCGGCAACCGAGGAAGAAATTGACAAAACCATAGCCCAGCTCGAAACCCGGCTAGCGGAGGTCCGTCAGCTGTTCAGTGCGGCAACCGAGGTGTTCAGTGCAGAACACGCGGGTCTGCTCGCGGCAACATCCGATGAACTGCGGAAACGCCGAAAGCTCTTGAGCGAACAGGTGCTTACCTTGGACAAGGGTGTGGAAGTCTTGCGGGAACTGAAGGAAATACGAAAAACAAACCGCGAACGCGCCGCGGAGATGAAGGCCTGGCAGGGATTCGCCGAGAAGCCTCCCTTTCCCATTTCCTTTCTCGACAACCTGCGCGACATCATCCTGGCACAGAAGCTCGACATTCAGACACTTGAAATGAGGCTCTCGGTCGCAAAAGGTGATCTGCAGAACTTTTCCAAAGGCCTGAAGGAAAGCCAGAAAGACGTTCGTCTTGCAGAGGAACGCCTTGAGAAGAGCAAAGGGACTTCCACAGAGGCCCGGCAGCGCTGGCTGCGTGACATGGCGCAATTGCAGAACGACCTGAACGAGGCCGGGACCGCGTCATCTGAAACCCAGCGGCTTGCCCTGGAAGAGGCCCTCGCAGGCCGGAGAGAGTTTATCGGATTTCTCGAAAAAAACTTGGCTGTTGCGGAAAGGCTTTCTCCCCTCTCGAAGACGGACCTCGATCTGAAACTTCAGGAGCTGGACGGACAACGAAGGGCGCTAGATACTGAACTCGGTCAGGCCCTGAAAAAAAAGATGGATGTAGAGAAGATCCTGCGGCAGACCCGTGAGTCACTGACCGCTGTTCAGGAAAAGTTTGATCCGGGCCGGCAGCCCACCGCAAAGCAGCTCAACGAGTTGAGCCTCCTCCAGTCCCATATTGCAGCGCAGGAGATACTCGCCGAGACCACGAGCGCGACCGTCGAGATTCTGAAAGGCTTGATCCGGTTGGTGGATACCGCTCAGACGATATGGGAAGACCGTTATTGGCTTATCAACAACCATGACCTCATGAAGATCAGGGAAAAGTCCGACCAGCTCCTGCAGACACTGAACGGGATCCAGCTCTGGAAAAAATTCATCCAGAACAGGCTGTCGAACTGGGTTGCCCTCGTCCAGAGCCAGAGAGAGAAGATCGAAAAGACGGACAGGACGGAGACAGAGCGTCAGGATGACCGCATCATTCTGAATGCCTACGAGGAACGCCAGGCGATGCTTTTGAGGGGTTCTGAGTCTCTCACCCGTATCGAACGGCTCGCGAACCGGCTCGATGCCGAGCTTAAGGAGCGGCAGCAGCACGCGCCTCTTCAAGGCCGCCTGAAAGAATCGCTCACGATTGCCTGGTCCTTCGTGAAAAAGATCTGGAATACCGAACTCTATGTGGCTGAGGAGACGGTTATTGCCGAGGGCAATAAGATCGTGAAGCCCATCAGTGTCACCCTGGGAAAGGTGCTCCAGGCACTCTTGATCTTGCTTGCGGGCACATGGATCGCACGCTATCTTATGAGGCCCATCAGGTGGGTGATCATGAGGACGTTCGGAAAGGATGAAAGCGCTGCAGGGCAGGTGAGCAAGATGGTGTTTTCCCTCTTGCTCATCGGGGTCATTGTTTTCTCCCTCGTCTCTGTGAATATCCCTCTGGCGGTATTTGCCTTCCTTGGCGGCGCGCTGGCCATCGGTCTCGGTTTTGGGGCGCAGCACCTCATCAATAACTTCATCAGCGGATTGATCCTTCTCTTTGACCGTTCCATCCGGGTGGGAGATGTGGTCGAGGTGGACGGCGAGGGAGGGAGGGTGACCGCCGTCGGAATGAGGAGCTCCCTCATCAAGCGTTTCGACGGTGTGGAACTGCTGGTGCCCAATAGCCATTTCCTTCAACAGAAGGTGACAAACCGGACGCTCACGGACAACCGCGTGCGCTACTCAATATCTTTGGGCGTTGCATATGGCTCTCCCACACAGGAAGTATCGAAACTCATTGTAAAGGCTGTCCAGGACCACGGCCTTGTGTTGAAGGACCCTCCGCCTGTCGTACTGTTCGAACAATTTGCCGATAGCGCACTCACCTTCTCCGTCTATTTCTGGCTTCACCTGGAGCCTGACAGAGACAACCGTATCATTTTGAGCGATATACGTCACCACATTACTACGCTCCTCGGTAAGGCCGGGATTGTTATCGCATTCCCGCAGCGGGATGTACATCTCGACTCGGCAAGACCGATAGAGGTCAAGGTCGTCCCTTCGGGAAAGAACCCTGATTAAAATATCTTAATCTTGGTTTTTGTTGTTGTGGTTCACACAGTGACATGATATCATTCTTGAAGGAAGTCGACTTATCACATGTCCGACCGCTCTCTGAAATAGGTTCTCTTATTGACAACAGAGCACAGCAAGGAGGATGCAATGAAAGTGAAGTTAAGAAATGTATCAGGCTTGGGAGTTTCGGTAAGTGCAATTCTGTTCGTTGTTCTCGCCCTCTTCACCCTGAATGTTCCTGCGGTTGCATCGGACCACGATGATGCCCAAAGCATCGTCGACAGGGCGCGTGTCACCTTCGAAGACCTGATGCGCGACCCAAACTATACATGGCTTCACAGTCACCTGAAGGAGGCGAAAGGCGTCCTGATCTTTCCCCAGGTGCTCAAGGCAGGTTTCATCCTGGGTGGCTCGGGCGGCACAGGGGTCCTCGCGGTGAGAGATCAGAGGACAGGGGATTGGAGTCAGCCGGCCTTCTATACCATCGGCGCTGTGAGTTTCGGGCTCCAGATCGGCGGTGAAGCGGCGGAGGTTGTCATGATGGCCATGAGTCAGAAGGCGATTGATTCTCTCTTTGCCTCTTCGGTGAAGCTTGGCGCAGATACCTCCATCGCCGTCGGTCCTCTTGGGGGCGGCGCAAAGGGGAACATCACCGCTGACTTCATTTCCTTTGCAAAGTCCAAAGGGCTCTACGCAGGGTTGAACCTGGAAGGCTCGGTAGTGGATGTGAGAGACAGCATCAATAAGGCTTATTACAGCAGGGACGTAAGGCCGGTGGAGATCATTGTGAAAAAAGAGGTCAGCAACTCAGGGTCGGCCGCTCTTCGTGCAGCGCTGAAAAAGGCGGCCAGGTGATCTGCGCTCGGTTACGAGCGTAAGGATCACCTAGAGAAAGGTGGAAAACAAGCCTGTCCAATGAGAATGTGTCCGGAAAGGGATAAAGCGTTGGGAAAGATCCGGGGCATCTTCTGCCTCTTCCTGCTCGTTTCTGCTGCGGGATGGATCACCCCGTCCGGGGCGGAAGCCTCGGAGGCGGAGCGGGCGAAACGTCCGAAGGTCGGTCTCGTGCTCGGCGGTGGCGGGGCAAAGGGCGCTGCTCATATCGGCGTTCTGAAGGTTCTGGAAGAGCAGAAGATCCCTGTCGATTACATCGCGGGTACCAGCATGGGCGCGATCGTTGCGGCCCTCTATGCATCAGGCCTTTCTGCCGGCGAGCTCGAAAAGGTGATTACCGCAATCGACTGGAAAGATGTCTTTTCGGGCAACCCGGACCGTCGGGACATCGACTACCGACGGAAAAGGGAAGACTACGAGATCCTGTACCGGTCTCTCTCTGGGCATCAAAGACGGCAAGCTGGTCATGCCCAAGGGCCTCATCAAGGACCAGAAGGTGAATGTGCTCTTCGAGACGCTCATGCTCCACACTTCGGATATCGATGATTTCGACAAGCTGCCGATCCCCTACCGGGCCGTTGCCACAGACCTCGAAACCGGTGAAATGGTGGTGCTCAAGGAAGGGCGGCTTGCTGATGCTGCACGGGCCAGCATGTCAGTGCCCAGGCGCATTCCCCCCTGTTGAACTGGACGGCAGGCTTCTGATCGACGGTGGCATCGTCCGGAACGTCCCCATCGACATCGTGCGGGACATGGGAGCAGATATCATCATCTGCGTCGATGTCGACAAGCCCCTGGCGACGAGGAAGGACCTCGGCATGAAGCCTTTCGATCCTGAACCAGATGATCGACATCATGATGAAGAAGAACGTCAAGGAGCAGATCAAAACCCTCGGCCCGAAGGATGTCTATATCAATCCCGATCTTGGAGAGCTCAGTTCCAGGAGATTTTGACAAGGCTGCAGAGATCTCCCGTCTCGGGGAAAAGGCTGCCCGGGAAAAGATCGATAGCCTGAAGAGATATTCTGTTTCGGACAGCGAATACGCTGCTTTTGCTGCGCGCCATCACCGCGAACAGATGAAAGAGGTGAAGATCGCCTCGGTGAAGATCGAGATAGAGGGAGAGACGAATATCTCGCCGGAGGTCGTAGCAAGCAGGCTTTCAATAAAACCCGGTGACACGGTTGACATCGAGAAGCTGAAGCATGAGGCCGGCATCGTATACGGCACAGGCGATTTCGAGCGCGTCGACCTGAATGTGAAAAGACAGAGGACGGCTACGAACTCAACGTAAAGGCGAAGGAAAAGTCCTGGGGGCCGAATTACCTCCGCTTCGGCATGGCACTGGAGAGCAATTTCGAAGGAGCGAGCAGCTACAACATTCTTGTGGATTACACGCGGCGGTGGATGAACAGCCTGGGCGCTGAATGGAAGACACAGGTCAATCTGGGTAACCCGATGGGTATCTACTCTGAATTCTACCAGCCTCTTTCTCAGGAGCGGCTCTTTTTCATATCCCCGCATGTTCAATGGAAGCAGGAGCCCTATGATATCTGGGTCGGCAAAGACAGGGTGGCCCAATACCGCGTAGTAAGCTATCAAGGTGAGATTGATTTAGGCATCCAGCCCTGGATGTATGGCGAAGCAAGGGTCGGCCTTCAGTTCGCCAAATTCAGGGCGAACCAGAGGATCGGTGACTTTGACCTGCCGGAAAACCATGCAACGCGCGGTGCCATTGTCGCCGGAGCAAGGCTTGATCAGTTAGACAATGTGAATTTTCCCCAATAATGGGTATCTGGCACAGGTCAGGTCCATCTCTTCCCTGAAAGCCCTTGGCTCGACTGACGAATACTACAAGGTCCAGGGAGCCATCTTGGGCGCAGTCACCTTCGGAAAGCAGACGGTTCTAGGATCCCTCTCAGCCGGAACGCATATTGGCAATGATCTTCCCTTCTATGATCAGTTCAGCCTCGGCGGGTTATTCAATCTTTCCGGGCTTCTATTCCAACCAGATCTATGGGCAGCATATGGCGCTCGGAAGGTTGATCACCTACCATAGGGTGGGTACGTCGTTCATCGGCGACCTTTATCTGGGCGGGTCAATCGAAAGCGGAAATGTCTGGAATGATGACGATAAGTTCGATCTCAGCAAACTGCGTCTGGCCGGAAGCGTCTTCGTCGGATACGATACGATCTTCGGTCCTCTGTACCTTGCCTTCGGGCATGCTGACGGAGGGTACAATGCCGGGTACTTCTATCTCGGCAGGACGTTTTAGTGAGGGCGGTCCCGCCGCAGAATCGTCTGGACAGGGTACGCGAGAGGATCCCTCAACAGTGTGATGACCACCACATACCATTCCCCGAAAGGGAAGGTCCAGTTCGAGCTCTGGGTGACGGGGACGGTATCCTCCTTCGCCTTCAGGAACCTGGAGGCACTGGGCATCAGGGTCACACAGGACGTCGATACGAATGGCGAGTTTATGGATTGAGGCTTGTGAGGATGCTCTTTATCCACTATAATTCATTTAGGTGGTTATTCATCAAATCGCTGGCAAAGGAAACAACTCAATGAGAACACGAGTTCTGCTGTTACGGTGGTTGACCCTGCTTTCTGCAGTGGCGGTGTTTTCCTGCGCCACGCCGAAGGCTGAACTGACTTCTGTCTGGAAAGATCAGACCTATCAGGGCGGGTACTTCAAGAAAGTACTCGTGATCAGTGCTGCCCGAAAGGAGACCATCAGGAACTTTTCAGAGGATGAGTTCGTGAGGCAGCTGAAAGGGCGCGGGACTGATGCGATCGCGAGCTACACGATGATCCCCTTTGAGAAGATGATGGACAAGGTCGTCGTCGCTGAAAAGATAAAAGGATTGGGGATCGGGGGTATTCTCGTGACGAGGGTGCTCTATACGCTGACCGACGCTCCCCCCCTTCGCAAGCAGCCGAACTGGAATGAGTTCTATTCGGACAGTTTCGGCAACGATGACCGGGCGGGCACCGGGCCCCCCGGCAGCCAGGGACTCACCGGTCCCAAGATATCCCCCGGGAAAATGATGGCGCGTATCGAGATGAATCTCTATGAGACCGGGAGCGAGAAACCTGCCTGGTCAGCCTCATCTGATATTCCTGTGAAAGATGATCCCAGGGACGAGATCAGGGCATTTGTCAGTGTTGTGCTTCAGGAGCTGTCTCGGGAGCGGCTGATTCCGTAGAGTGAAACAGGACGAAGCCATGAATGCCTCAGGGGCGATAATTGCGTGGGCCTGGAAGGGAAGGCAGAGGAGAATTGAGAGAACATTTTATTTTGGTTCGTGGTTGATGATCGCAACCCGGCGTGAAGGGGGTGAGACTGGGAAAGGCCTTTTTTGTTATTGCGGTGAGGTTCCAAAAAATCATGCGGGAGGTGTGGAGATGCAAATGAAAGCTGCAATGAGAGTGTTCATGGTCGTACTTGCCGTGTTCTCCCTGAGCGTTATGTTCGGATGTTCCGGCATGGAATTCGCGCCCAAAGACCCTTATCCGTACTGGTACTATCCCAAGGAGCTGCCGGAGGCGGGCAGGGCTATAGCTGAGGCGCGTCAGGCCGGCAAGGACAAACAGTGTCCTGCAGAATTCGAGGCTGCAAGGGATTTGAAGAAGAAGGCCTATGAGGTGTACGCTACATGCAGGACGCAGGAGGCGATCGCCCTGGCCAAGGAGGCGACTGCGAAAGCAAAGGCCCTTTGCGGGCAGAAGGTCGTGGACAGGATGACCTTGCATGTCAACTTCGACTTTGACAAGTCTGATATCAGACAGGCAGATGTAATGCAGTTGCAGAAGGCCGTCGCCTTCGTCAAGAAGTACCCCGGTTCCCATGTGAAACTGGAAGGGCATACCGACGGTAAAGGGACCGAACAATACAACCAGAGACTTTCTGAAAGAAGGGCGGAAGCGGTAAAGCAGTACCTCATTAAAGAGGGTGCTGTTAACAAGACCAAGATTACCGCAACAGGCTATGGCAAGACAAAACCCGTTGCGCCGAACACGACAAAAGACGGTAAGGATGATCCTGAAGGACGGGCAAAGAACAGGAGAGTCGAGATCCTTATCATGGCTAAGTAAGTCGTGTAAAACAAAGTGAAATTCGCCGGGGGAGGGTGGATTGATCCTTCCCCCCCGGCGGGCTCATCGAACAGGCCACGGGCTCGTCAGCCATGGCAAGCATTTCACCTCATGTCCCTGGGGGGAGTACGCTTTTGTGCGGACCGCGATGTATATCCCCCTGCTCGACCGAACCTCCAACATTTATCTTGACAAACATATTCACCGAGGTTATGATTTAGTCATCTAATGGTCAGACCATCAGATTGATTGGCCAACAGGGAAGATGTACCGTTTTGTGGATAGGATGTTCGCAGCCGTGAGATCAGAAAGCATTCATCAGGAGGTTCTGTTCATGGAAAAATGGAGATGCATGACGTGCGGCTACATCTATGACCCAGAGGAGGGTGACCCTGATTCCGGCATAGAGTCTGGAACTCGATTTGAGGAGTTGCCTGACGACTGGGTCTGTCCGAGATGCGGGGTGAGCAAGGAAATGTTCGTAAAGCTATAACAGACGGATGGGTCATGCAGGAGCCGGTAATGGCGGTTGATCTGGAACTTACCGTAAGCGAAGCATTTATCGAAGATGTCGGACAAGGATGGGCGCGTCTTGATGCAGATGATATGAAGACGCTGAGCGCGACGCTGGGTGATCTCGTCGAGATCTCGGGCAACCGAAAGACCGTCGCGCGTCTTACCGCGACCTCCGACCAGGACAGGGGGAAGAAGGTCATTCTGATCGACGGTCTTATCAGGGAGAATGCGCAGATCAACGTCGGAGAGAAAGTGAAGGTTTGCAAGATCCTCCGTAAGACCGCAACAGGTGTTGTCCTGTATCCTTTGGATATCGATGGTCCCCTCCCCGGTGACGCCGAACTGGAGTACTTTGGAAAGGTACGACAGGGGCTCCCCATTATCTCTGGTGACAAAATCAATGTTCCGCTGTTTGGGGGAAAAGACCGTTTCTTCAGGGTGGAAGGAACATCGCCTTCCGGAGGGGTGATCATTAGCCAGCGTACCAAGTTCCTCTTGCAGAGGCCGGACTATTCCCCGGAGAGGGGTGCGAAGGTCTCGTATGAGGATATAGGGGGGCTTGAGAGAGAGCTGAAACTCGTGCGTGAGATGGTGGAACTCCCCCTGTACCACGCGGAGGTGTTTGAGCTTCTGGGGATCGAGGCTCCCAGGGGGGTGCTCCTCTACGGTCCTCCCGGCACGGGCAAAACGCTTATCGCGAAGGCCATTGCCGGCGAAACAAAGCTCCATTTCATAAAGGTCGACGGCCCTGAGATCATTCATAAGTTCTACGGGGAGAGCGAGGCGAGGCTGCGGGAAATCTTTGAGGAGGCATCGCAGAATGCGCCGAGCGTTATCTTTATCGACGAGATAGACGCCATCGCTCCGAAACGTGCAGATGTTCTTGGGGAAGTGGAAAAGAGAGTCGTGGCGCAGCTGCTGGCACTCATGGATGGTATGGTCTCCAGGGGGCATGTGATCGTGGTCGGTGCGACCAATATTCCTGAGATGATAGATCCAGCCCTCCGTCGCCCGGGGCGATTTGACAGGGAGATCGCCATTCCCGTTCCGAATGAGGGGGGACGGCTCGCTATCCTGAAGGTTCACAGCCGGCGCATGCCGCTCTCACCTGACGTGAGCCTCGAACGCCTTGCCCAGATCACCTATGGTTTTGTTGGAGCTGATCTGGAGGCATTGTGCAAGGAAGCAGGGATGGTGACGCTGCGGCGATACCTCTCCCTCTGCAGCAACGGTGATTTTGATTTCAGGAGCACCCCGGAACATCTTCGTATTACCATGGAGGACTTTCTGAAGGGCCTCCGCGAAATAGATCCCACCGCGACCCGTGAGTTCTTCACCGAGAGGTCCACGGTGAAGTGGAAGGACGTGGGCGGCCTCAGGGAGATCAAGGAGACCCTCGTTTCCGTAGTGGAATGGCCGTACAGATATCCGCGCCTCTTCGCGGCGGGCAAGGTCTCGCCTCCCAGAGGTATCTTCTTTGCCGGCCCGTCAGGAACCGGCAAGACACTTATGGCAAAGGCCCTGGCAGGTGAGACGGGGCTGAATTTCATCTCCCTGAGCGGACCGATGCTTTTCTCGAAATGGCTGGGGGAATCGGAAAAGGCTCTTCATGAGGTTTTCAAGAAAGCAAAACAGTCCGCGCCCTGCATACTCTTTTTTGATGACATAGATGCCCTGGTGACCAGACGGGGTATCTCCGGCGAGAGCGGGGCGGCAGAACGCGTGTCGAGCCAGTTCTTCAACGAGCTGGACCGGTTGAGCGATCTTTCGCAGGTTATCGTCCTGGGAGCCACGAACCGCGAGGATCTCGTTGACCCTGCCCTGCTCCGTGCGGGACGCCTTGATTTTATCCTCAGATTCCCGGTTCCAGGTGAGGAAGAGAGATTAGAAATATTCAGAGTGCATACGGAAGAAAAACCCTTGAGTGCTGATGTGGATCTGAAAAGACTGGCCGGCGAGATGGAAGGGATGGTTGGTTCTGATATAGCATCTGTCTGCAAACGGGCTGCCATGTCGGCTATTGCGGAGATGATCGGTACGCCTCATGAGGGAACCCCGGAGAAACTCTCAGTGTCCGCAGCTCATTTCATGGCTGCCGTACGTGAGGTCAGGGGCCAGAATGAGAGGTAATATGCTGAAGGCGGTCGAAAAAAAGCGGGCATATGAGGACATCGTCAGGCAGATCTTCGACCTCATCGAGAAGGGAAGGCTGAAGAAAGGCGACCAGCTTCCGACCGAAAGAGAACTGACGGATACCTTCAAGGTCTCCCGCGCCACCGTGCGGGAGGCGATCCGCACCCTGGAATCCATGAGACTTGTGGAGAGCAGGCAGGGCAACGGCACCTATGTCCTCGCCTCAAGCGAAGAGACCCTCGTGCAGCCTTTGGCAGCAGCCCTTTTCTCTGAGAGGGACGACCTCATCGACATCTTTTCGCTCCGCAGGGTCATCGAGCCGTATATCGCTCAGCTTGCGGCATCGTATGCGACGCGTGACGAGATCAAAGAGCTCGAAGAGATAGTGCAGGAGCAGGAAAGATTCTTGAAAGTGGTTCAAATATGATGAGGACCGATTCCGCCTTCCACAGCAGTCTCGCCGGAATGACGAAGAACCGGATACTGGAACGTCTTCTGCTTGCCATTGTTGACCTGTTGGCCCAGACCCGTGAAGAGTACCTGCAGAATGAGGAGCGGGCGCACAGCTCTCTTCGCGGGCATCAGAAAGTCCTGTCGGCTATTAAAGATGGTGATTGCGCCGCTGCCAGGGAGGCGATGCTCCATCACCTGGACAGCGTAGAGGGGCTCATATTCAAGAAGAAAAAGGGAGGTGGGAGATGCGAATAGTGTCGGGTCGGGCATAGGGATTATTTTACATTGTTTAAACGACCGGTCTTACCGGTCAACACTGAGGAGGTATGCTAATGGCCAAAATTCACGAAATAACGGTATGGACGCGAGGGGTGCTCATGGACAAGGAAGGCCGTGATATTGCAAGCGCTTTCGGTGATGCGGTTGCAATGGAAGGCAAACACGTCCAGGTATTCGACAACTATGAAGACCTGCCGGACCGCGTGCTGGTCACTACCCGGAAATATGTCAGGGTCAGCGACGAAGAGATCGAGCACAAGTATGTATACACCAATGACCATCCTGAAGTGGTTGTTGTTGCCGAACCTACCATAGTCAAAGGGATCAATGTGCTGAGGGGCATGCAGGAAGGCGGTCTTTTGCTCATCAATACCAACCGCCCGATCGATTACATGCTCAAGTTCATTCCCAACGCTGATCTGCTCGGCGCCATTGCCACGGTGGACGCGGACGGAATATCCGGAGTGCGGACAGTTGACTTCTCGGGGTCTGAGGGCGGCGTTGACTCTGTTGGAGTCGGCGCCGGCATCGCGGCCCCCATCGTCGGCGCAATGGCAAGGGTCACTGGCATGGCAAAGAAGGAGAATCTTGCCAAGATCGTCAAGGATGTGGCAGGAATGGAAAGGGGATACAACGAGGTGAAACTGCAGAAGTTCCGCAAGGCCCGCGCCGAGTACTCATGGGGCGGGTAGGAAACAGCAGAGAGCGTAAACAAAAAGGATACAAGGAGGATACTATGTCCAAGAAGCTTCCAGAATTCGGGACGATCAATGTCCCACACGACAGGTCAGTACCCTTCGGGGCGGTCACACCGGCCCCGGTACACCAGCAGGATCTTTTCATGACCTCGAACTGGCGGATCGTCCGGCCTGTTATCGATGATGAAAAGTGCACACGCTGTCTCACCTGCTACATCGCGTGTCCCGATTCGTGCTGGTCATACAATGTAAAAGAAGACGTCATGGAATGGAACGAAAGCTTCTGCAAGGGCTGCCAGATCTGCATCAAACAGTGCCCTTCCGATGCACTGAGCGCAGTTGCTGAACTTGATTTTGAGGACGGTGTGGTCCGTCTCGAAAAACCCTTTTAGGGAGGAGGAGAAAATACTATGGCTCACGAAAAGATGTTAACCGGCTGCTCTGCAGCAGCCCAGGCTCTGAAGCTTGCGGAAGTGGAAGTGATCTGCTCCTATCCGATCCGCCCTTATACGGCGATCATGATGGAGCTTGCCAAGATGGTCGCCAATGGCGAGCTGGACGCGGAATTCGTGCACGGTGAAGGTGAGCATGCACAGCTGTCCGTGGTGTTGGGCGCCTCTGCCTGTGGTGCGCGGGCCGTAACAGGAAGTGCAGGGGTGGGAGTCACCTATGCCTTTGAATTATACAGTCCTGTGGCAGGGGGCCGTTATCCCCTCCAGATGACCATCGCCGACCGTACGCTCGATCCTCCCGGTGATTTCGGTTCCGAGCATACCGATGCGATGTCCACCCGGGACCAGGGTTGGATCCTCGGCTGGGCCTCCAGTCCCCAGGAGGTATTTGATAACACACTCATGGGCTACCGCATCGGGGAGGATCCCCGTATCATGCTCCCCCAGATGACCTGTCAGGACGGGTATTTCATATCCCATATCCCGGACAAGGTGAAACTCGCGGACCTGAAACAGGTTAAGGAGTTCCTGCCCCCTTACAGCGCTCCCCATCCTCTCAGCACGACATGCCCCGTGTCCCATGGTCCACAGATCAGACCGGACCAGGGAGCACCTATGGATGCCCAGAGAGCGGCGACCTTCCTTGAACTGCCAAAGGTCATAAAAGAGGCAACGGAGGATTTCAACCGTATCTTCGGACGGAACTATGCCCCGTTCCTCGAAAAGTACAAGCTCGAAGACGCTGAGATAGCGTTCTTCATTCAGGGCGCCCATGCCAACACCTGCAGGAGGGCGGTAGATGCACTCCGCAAAAAGGGCGTGAAGGCAGGTATGGCACGTCCCCGCTGGGTCCGTCCATGGCCTACCCGGGAGATCGCAGAGGCCCTGGGGCATGTCAAGGCTGTCGGAAGTATCGAGACCAGCACATCCTACGGAGGGGCAATGAGAGGTGGCAACCTGATCCATGAGCTCCGCGCCTCCCTGTATGACCTGGACGAGAGACCCCTTACGACATCTTTCATGGCCGGTCTCGGTGGTGAAACTATATGGCCCGAGGATTTCGAGTTCATGGCAAAGGTCCTCTCGCAGATGATCAAGGAGAAGAGGACCAGGAAGTACGTGTACTGGATAGGCTTCGAAGAATAAAACTCAATTGATGACACGGAGGATAATGAATGAAAGCGTTTGACTATAAGTTCCAGCACTTTGAGCCGATAAAATCATTTAAGGCTGCGCCAATCGAAGAAATGTACGTTCCCGGGCACCGCACCTGTGCCGGGTGCGGCCCTGCACTGAACTACCGCCTTGTGGCAAAGGCCGCGGGCAGGGACACCATATTCGTCGGACCTACAGGCTGCATGTATGTCGCCAATTCGAGCTATCTCTGTACCCCCTATGCTGTGTCCTGGATACATGCCCAGATCACCAATGGCGGCGCAGTGGCATCAGGCATCGAGGCAGCTTATAAGGTGCTGGCGCGCAAGGGCAAATATAACGGGCCGTTTCCGAATATTATAGTCATGGCGGGTGACGGCGGTACGGTTGATATCGGCCTCCAGGCTGCTTCAGCAATGATGTATCGCGGACACAAGGTCCTGTTCATCTGCTATGACAACGAGTCGTATGCCAACACGGGCATCCAGACATCTCCCACAACACCCTATGGAGCGAATACCACTTTCACACCGCCTGGCAAGATGATACCGGAAGGCAAGACTCTGTTCCCCAAAGATCCGCCTCAGCTCTTTATCGGCGGGCACCCGCTGCTGAAGTACGCAGCGACCACTTCGATCGCTAATCCCCTTGACCTGATGAACAAGGTGAGAAAGGCCCTCAGCTATGAAGGCCCGACCTTCATCCATATGCTTACCCCCTGCCCCAAAGGCTGGAAGTTCGACGAGAAGCTGACCATGGAAATGGGTAAGCTGGCGGTTGAGACAGGCATGTGGACCATGTACGAGTGGGAAAACGGTCAATACAAGTATTCCCACATTCCCAAGACGTACAAGCCGGTGAGCGAATACATGAAGCACCAGGGCCGCTTCTCGCATCTCAAGGAGGAACACATTGCAAAGATGCAGGCCTTTGTGGACGAAAAGATCCGGAAGGTCAAGGCTGCTGCAAAACCGGTGGAGGCACCTGTCCCTACCCCAAAGAAAAAAGGGTGATTGTAGTATCATGGGAAGAAGGCTGTTCGGCAATGGAGGGGGTGATGTCATTGCAGGGAACGATACGATCGAAATGCAAAGAGAGATCGCCTCGCTCCCCCGCAGTGGCTCTGTGACAGAAAACGGCGCAGCGCCCTGATGTTCCCGTGCACTGCGCAATGCGGATCGTCTCTTGAGGAAAGAGATGAGAGAAAGGGAGGCAAGGTCATGGAAAGAACATTCTCAGGATTGAAAATCGCTCTGGGTCTGGTTTGCTGTCTTGCGCTGTTTATCGTTTCAAT
The DNA here is from genome assembly GCA_963699545.1 of Nitrospirota bacterium. Taxonomy (GTDB): domain Bacteria; phylum Nitrospirota; class Thermodesulfovibrionia; order Thermodesulfovibrionales; family UBA9159; genus JAMCQB01. The sequence goes on from CAVOUE010000003.1 coordinate 760,847, forward strand.
CGGAACAGCAACCGCCTGGGAACCTACAAAGCCTGTAGAGTTTATTGTCCCTGCAGGAACCGGCGGTGGCGCTGATGTTATGGCAAGATTTGTCAGCCCGATTATAGAGAAGTATAAGTTATCACCAAAACCCTTCATCGTTATAAACAAGTCAGGTGGAGCAGGAGCAGAAGGAATGCTCTATGTAAAAGGAAAGAACAAGGATCCGCACGTGATCATCATAACGCTGGACAACCTGTTCACGACACCGGCAGCGACCGGGGTCCCGTTCAACTGGAAGGATCTGACATCAATTTCGCGACTTGCTCTGGACTATTTTGTTCTCTGGGTAAATGCGGAATCCCCGTACAAGACTGCCAAGGAGTATCTGGACGCGGTGAAGAAGCAGCCGGGCAAGTTTAATATGGCGGGAACGGGAACAGCGCAAGAGGACCAGATAATCACGGTCATGCTGGACCAGACCTTTGGGACGAAGTTTTCTTACGTACCCTTCAAGGGCGGAGGTGAAGTGGCAGTCGAGCTGGTGGGTAAGCACGTCGACTCAACGGTGAACAACCCTGCTGAGGCGGTAAGCCACTGGAAGGCGAAGAGGCTGCGGCCGCTGGCGGCGATAGACCATCAGCGTATCGACCTGCCTGACTGGAAGACCATCCCGACCATGAAGGAGGCGACCGGCGTGGACATGAGCTATCTCATGCTCCGGGGAATATTTGCTGCACCCGGAATCACGAAGGAACAGCAGGATTTCTATGTGAACGTAATGAAGAAGGTGACCGAGACGCCAGAATGGAAAAAATACATATCGGACATGGGGCTGAAGGGAGCATTCCTTTCAGGACCTGAGTATGTGAAGTGGCTTGAGGAGAAGGAGAAGATGACGAAGGACCTGATGTCAAAAGGGGGTCTGCTCAAGAAGTAATACAAACAGCATCCTGAAGCGAGGGAGCGGGATCATCGTCTCGCTCCCCGCCAGGTTTTCTTAGTCAGGCATGTCAAAGGGGAGGTTACATGCGAAAGGCTGAAATATTTGTTGCCCTGCTGTTGTTGTCTATAGGGATCATTACTCTCGTTGATTCTGTGAGGCTTGGTTTCGGATGGGGAACGAGCGGTCCGGAATCCGGGTTTTTCCCTTTCTATCTGGGATTGGGCCAGGTCATATGCTCTGTCCTCGTCTTGCGTAACGTTATCGAGAAGTACAAGAAAGAGGGAGCGAGGAAACGTCTCATGCCGGAAGGGGCGTTAAAGCCGATCCTCTGGATCTTAGTCCCGGCAACAGTGATGATCGTGATCACAGAATTCGTGGGGCTCCACATCGCAGCTGCCATTTATCTGGCGTTTTACATGCGCGCTTCGGAAAAGGTGGGGTGGATCACAGTGATACTTGTCAGTGTTCTGGTGCCCGCAGGGCTCTATATAGCTTTTGACAAGCTGTTCCTGGTCCCTCTCCCCCAGGGGTTGTGGGGTGCTAAACTGATACCATTCTAAAAAAGGCTATCCGAAAAGGGAGGAACGTACATGGGAGCAGATATTAATAATCTGATAATGGGCCTCGGCGTTGCACTACAGACCTACAACATCATGATTGCCATTATCGGACTTCTTCTCGGAATCATCGTCGGAGTGCTGCCCGGCCTTGGCGGGGCAAACGGCGTGGCCATACTTATACCCGTCGTTGTTTCGATGCCCGCTACCACGGGGGTCATTCTTTTATCGAGCATATACTGGGGTGCTCTGTATGGCGGAAGCATCACCTCAATCCTTTTTAACATACCCGGTGAGCCGTGGTCAGTGGCGACCACATTCGATGGTTACCCCATGGCGAAGAAAGGAAAGGCCGGGATGGCGCTTGTCCTCGCTTTCCTTTCCCATGGGGTAGGGGGGCTTTTCGGCGTCATCATGCTCACCTTCTTTGCACCCATCATCGCAGAGTTTGCCCTGAAGTTCGGCCCTGCTGAGATCTTTGCGGTCATGGTCCTCACCTTCAGCGCATTTGTCGGACTGGGCGGCAAATCCCCCCTGAAGACCGTGGCGTCCATCCTGTTCGGTTTCATCCTGGCGGCAATAGGTATGGACATTGTGAGCGGGCAACTCCGCATGACCTTTGGCTCTGTGGACCTCATGGGAGGGTTCAGCTTTATTGTGGCAGTCATCGGCCTCTTTGGTCTGGGAGAAATATTTCTCACCGTTGAGGAAGGACTGAAAATGGAAGGGGTCAAGGCCAGGGTCGGCTTGAAGGATATCTGGGAAGGGATGAAGGAGTTGGTCCGCTACCCGAAGGCTCTCATTATGGGTACTCTCATTGGATGCTGGATGGGACTCAAGCCCGGGGGCGCAACCCCTGCCTCTTTCATGGCGTATGGCTTTGCAAAGCAGTCGGCGAAAAATAAGGATGAATTCGGGAAGGGGGCTTCCAATGGCATCATCGCCCCTGAGGCAGCGGCCCATGGCGCCGGAACCTCTGCCACACTCCCCATGATCACCCTGGGAATCCCCGGTTCCCCCACCATGGCGGTCATTATGGGCGGGCTCATGATCTTCGGTCTTCAGCCCGGGCCGATGCTCTTTAAGGAGCATGCCGATTTTGTCTGGGGGCTTATTGCGAGCTGCTGGGTAGGAAATTTCATCGGGCTCTTCCTCGTCATGGCCTTTGCACCGATTTTTGCTGCTATTCTCAAGATCAGGTTCGCCATCATCTTGCCGATCATCGTGTACGTCTGCGCCATCGGCGCCTATGCGGTGAACAACAGGATGATCGACGTCTATTACATGATGATCTTCGGTGTGCTGGGGTATCTGTTCAAAAAACTGGATTATCCGCTTGCGCCTATGGTGCTCGCGCTGGTGCTGGGTGATATGGCCGAACAGGCGATGAGGCAGGCCCTCATCATGGGACAGGGCAATCCCCTTGTCTTCTTCAGGCCTCCCCTTGCACTGCCCATTATGATCGTGGCGCTGATCATCTTCTTCTGGCCCGTGATCTCCTCGGTGAAACAGAAGTTGATGACGAAGAATGCGTAGGATAGGTTCACCGTGAAGTTCTTGATCACCGGCGGTGCAAGACCTGTTGGTCGAACCCTGACCTCTCACTGTCGGAAAAAGGACATCAGGTGAGGGTGGTGGACAAGAATGCCGGTACACTTCAGGGCTTACTCACAAGAACGTAGAGATGGTCATGGGGAAGGTGAAAGACCACCCATTGGCATAAATAGGCAGGAGGTTTTATGGTAAACGGAATCTGGCATTCAATGGAGGCAGCACAGGTCTTAAAGGAGCTTGATACTGATATCCATCAAGGTTTAACAGAGGATGAAGCTGCAAGGCGTATCGAAAGATACGGCTATAATGAACTGAGAAAAGAAGACAAGGTTTCGCCGTTCACCATTTTCATAAACCAGTTCAAGAATTACCTTATCATTATCCTTCTCATCGCAACTGTCCTTTCTGCAGCAGTTGGTGAGGTGGTTGATGCTATCCTGATACTGGTAATAGTTATATTCTGTGCAGTATTAGGCTTTGTCCAGGAGTATCGGGCAGGACGTGCCCTTGAGGCACTGAAGAAGATGCTTTCCCCTACCATAACGGTACTCAGGGGAGGGAAAGAGGAGGAGATTCCATCAAAGGATCTTGTCCCTGGTGATATTCTGCTCCTCGAGGCAGGAGATAAGATACCTGCTGATGCCAGATTAGTAGAAAATCATTCCTTAAGGTGCGATGAGGCTCCCCTCACTGGAGAATCCCTTCCTGTTGGTAAAGATATAAAGTCAGTGGTAGCAGATGCACCTGTAGGTGACAGGAAGAACATGGTCTTTACCGGAACTACTGCCACTTATGGCAGGGGTAAGGCAACCGTCACGTCAACAGGTATGCACACGGAGTTTGGAAAGATCGCCGAAGAGGTGATGGCGGCAAAGACAGAGAGGACGCCCCTCGAGAAGAGGACGGAAGAGATAGGGAAATGGCTTGGTATAATCGCCATCGGCATCTGCTTCCTCGTTGCGGGGATCAGCATAGTAAGGGAGCTTATGGGCGGTGGGAGGGTCGATCTGACATTCATAATAACTATGGTAATGTTTGCGGTATCGCTTGCTGTCGCTGCAGTCCCTGAGGCACTTGCTGCCATTGTTACAGGCGCCCTCGCAATCGGTATGCACCAGATGGCAAAAAGGAATGCCCTTGTGAGGAAGATGCCCGCAGTGGAGACCCTGGGCTGCACCACGGTGATATGCTCGGACAAGACAGGGACGCTCACAAAGGGGGAGATGACGGTAAGGAAGATGTTCACCATGGGTAAAACGATTGAAGTTACCGGTGCAGGATATGCACCTGCAGGAGAGTTTAGAGGATCAGGACCAATCGATATATCAAAAAGTAACTCCTTTCAGATGCTGCTTAAAGGCGGGATATTATGTAATGACTCAGACCTTCATGAGAAAGAGGGGAAATGGCTCATTAAGGGAGACCCCACAGAGGGTGCCCTTGTTGTAGCAGCTGCAAAGGCAGGCATGCATATACATGAGCTGAGGCTCGAAAACCCCAGGGTAGAGGAGATACCCTTCAGCTCTGAGAGGAAGAGGATGACCACCATCCACCAGATGGAGGATGGCAAAAGGATGGCCTTCCTGAAGGGTGCTCCTGAAATAGTCTTTGAGAGATGTTCTCATATATTGGAAGATGGCGGGATGAGAAAGCTTAATGATTCTGATAAGGCTCAGATTCTTAAGATGAATGAAGGGATGGCCAAGGATGCATTGAGAGTTTTGGGAATAGCCTATAGAGACGTCCCTGATGGAATCGCCTATTCAGAAGATGCTGTTGAAAATGATATGGTATTCGTCGGCCTTGCAGGTATGATGGATCCGCCAAGAGAAGAAGCGATTGAAGCAACAAAGGTATGCAAACAGGTAGGCATTAGACCGATTATGATTACAGGAGATCATAAACTCACAGCAGTAGCCATTGCAAAGGAGATCGGTATTTACAGAGAAGGAGATATGGTGCTCGTAGGTGAGGAATTGGAAAAGATGTCTGATGAGGAATTCAGGAAGGTTGTGGATAGGGTAACTGTCTATGCCAGGGTATCCCCTATGGATAAATTGAAGATAGTCAAGGCATGGAAGGCTAAGGGCGAGGTAGTAGCGATGACCGGAGATGGTGTGAATGATGCACCTGCACTCAAACATGCTGACATCGGGATAGCCATGGGTATATCAGGCACAGAGGTGACAAAAGAGGCCGCAGATATGGTCTTAAGTGACGATAACTTTGCAACGATAGTAAAGGCCATCGAGCTTGGAAGGTGGATATATGACAACATAAAGAAATACCTTTCTTACCTGGTCAGGTGTAACATCATAGAGGTATCGGTCATAGGAGGGGTCGTTTTGATTATGGGACCTGAATATCTTCCGCTTTCGGCAGCAGCCATACTGTATATAAACCTTGTGACCGACGGACTTCCTGCCCTTGCCTTAGGGGTTGCACCACCTGAACCTGATATCATGGAAAGACCGCCGAGACATCCGAACGAAAGTGTCTTTTCATGGGATGTGAATTTCTTTATAGTCCTTGCCTTCTTGCTGGCAACACCTTTCTTCTACTTCCTCTTCTTCCATGACCTTGGTGAGATACAGGAGGCGAGGACAGAGATATTCTTTGCCTTTATAATACTGGAGTTTATCTTTGCCTTTAACTTCCGCTCGCTGAGATATACGGTTTTAGAGGCACCTCCGCATAAATGGCTTGTGCTTTCGATCATTTCGCAGATTGTTCTGACGGTAATACTAATCCAGATCCCTGCTATCCGTGATGCCTTCGGGATAACAATACCTTCGACATCAGACCTTACGCTAATCACGGGCTTCGGGTTTGCCGTATTTATCCTGATGGAGATTATGAAGGTAGTTCTGAGGAAGAAGATGCAGGTGGGAAAGCTGAGCTGACTATACACTTATTAAACATAATTACAAAGAACAATTAATGGAGATAAGGAGGTTGTATGTACAAGAATATTCTGTTACCGACGGACGGCTCTCTCCTCTCAAAGAAAGCGATAGAAAGCGGCATCTCGTTTGCGAAAGCCATCGGTGCCAAAGTGGTAGGACTCTACGTCAGTCCGAAGCTCTCCTTTCATGATATCCTGGAGATCCATGAGGATGAGGAGCTCTGGGGACTGAAAGAAGCGGAGAAGGCGAAGAAGGCGCTGAGTCATTCTGAAGAACTGGAAAGGTCCATGGCCGGGAGGTATCTTTCCTTTATCAAGACGAAGGCGAAGAAGGCCGGTCTGGCATGTGAGACGCTCCATCTGTCAGGGGAATCTCCGGCAGACGGGATCGTGAAAGTGGCAGCGGAGAAACGCTGCGACCTTATCGTTATGGCATCCCACGGCAGGACGGGGATATCAGGGGCGCTGCTGGGAAGCGTTACCCGGAAGGTCCTCGGCACCTCGAAGGTCCCTGTGCTCGTCTGCCGCTCTTGAAACGGACAGTGAGCGGATCTCCTATGATATGCCGTGCTGCGGGGTTAAACGGCAAATATCGTAATAAAAATAATTCATTGCATTGGGAGTCTGGCGGTCTTGCCGCAGGGTTCTTTGTTCTGGTATACTATTTGCCATTTTGTACGTACACCGATATGGTGACGCCCGAAGAACTGGAGGATTCACATGCCAAAAACATATAAGATAGCGGTCATTGGCGGTGACGGGACAGGGCCGGAGGTTGTTGCGGAAGGGATGAAGGTACTCAATGCCGCTTCCGGCACATTCGGCTTCAATCTGGATTACACCCATTTTGATTTCGGCGGTGAGCGGTACCTGAAGACCGGTGAACTCCTTCCCGAAAGCATCTTTGACGATCTGAGAAGGTTTGATGCCATCTATCTCGGCGCCATCGGTCACCCGGAGGTAAAGCCGGGTGTTCTCGAAAAAGGGATACTCCTCAGGATGAGGTTTGAACTGGACCAGTATATCAATCTCCGTCCCGTGAAGCTCTTTCCGGGTGTTGACTGCCCCCTGAAGGATAAGAAACCGGAAGATATCGACTTCGTCGTCGTGAGAGAGAATACCGAAGGACTCTATACCGGCGCCGGGGGATTCCTGAGGAAAGGCACCCCTGATGAGATAGCGACCCAGGTCTCGGTGAATACAAGGAAGGGCGCCGAAAGGTGTATACGGTTCGCCTTCGATCTTACCAGGAAGAGAAACAAGACAAACAAACTCACCCTCTGCGGAAAGACCAACGTCCTCACCTTTGCCTTTGATCTGTGGGAAAGGACCTTCTATGAGGTAGGGAAGGAATATCCCGGGATAAAGACCGATTATGCCCACGTGGACGCCATCACCATGTGGTTTGTGAAGAATCCCGAGTGGTTCGATGTGATCGTCACGGACAATCTCTTCGGCGATATCATTACTGACCTGGGCGCCATGATCCAGGGAGGGCTCGGTATCGCAGCGGGAGGGAACATCAACCCTCAAGGTGTCTCGATGTTTGAGCCCATGGGCGGGTCAGCGCCAAAATACAAGGGACAGAACGTCATTAATCCCCTTGCAGCCATTCTCGCTGCCGGGATGATGCTCGATCATCTTGGAGAAAGCAGGGCGGCCGGTGCGGTAGAGAAAGCGGTGATGGAGCTTACGGCGACAAAGATCAAAGGTCTCGCTGCCGGCAAAATGGGCTATTCGACGACCGAGATCGGAGATATGATCGCCGATATGGTCGGGAGATAGAAGACGCGAGAAAGAGAGCACCTTGACGGAAAGTCCTTAATTTTTTTATCAGGAGGTTTTTGATGGCGAGGAAGGCAAGTAAGTTCGTTTATTTCTTTGGGGGAGGGAAAGCTGACGGGAACGGTAAGATGAAGGACCTGCTTGGGGGCAAGGGGGCAGGACTTGCGGAGATGACGAACCTGAAGATCCCGGTTCCTGCCGGTTTCACCATTACCACGGCGGCGTGCAACGAATTCTTTACGAATAAGAAGAAATATCCCGCCGGCATGTGGGACCAGGTCTTGGTGAACCTCAAGAAGATCGAGAAGGCCATGGGAATGAAACTGGGGGACAAGGAGAATCCTTTGCTCGTTTCCGTGCGGTCGGGCGCAAAATTTTCGATGCCCGGGATGATGGACACAGTGCTGAATCTCGGACTGAACGAGACCACGCTGCGGGCGCTCGTCAGAAAGACCGGCAATGAACGGTTTGCATACGATGCGTACAGACGGTTTATCACCATGTTCGGAAGCATCGTTATGGGGATGGACAGACAGGTGTTCGAAAAGGCTCTGGAGAAGATGAAGGAGATAAAAGGCGTTCACCTTGATACCGAGCTGGCAGCTGAAGACCTTAAGGAGCTCGCGGAGAAATTCAAAGCGATCTATCGGGCCGAGACCGGGACCGGGTTCCCTGATGATCCTCTTGAGCAGCTTAAGCTCGCGATCAACGCGGTCTTCGGATCATGGTTCGGTGACAGGGCGGTCAAGTACCGGAAGCTGAACGGAATACCGGAAAATCTCGGGACCGCATGTAGTGTCCAGGCCATGGTCTTTGGAAATATGGGGGACAATTCAGGGACAGGCGTCGGCTTTACAAGGGATCCCTCCACCGGGGAGAAGAAGTTCTTTGCAGAATGTCTGATCAATGCCCAGGGTGAAGATGTGGTGGCGGGCATACGGACGCCGCTCCACATCGATGAACTGAAGAAGAGGTTGCCCGGCGCATATAAGGAGCTTGACGGCATTTACAAGAAGCTTGAGAAGCATTACACGGATATGCTTGATATCGAGTTCACCGTTCAGGAAGGCAAGCTCTATATGCTCCAGACAAGGGTCGGGAAGAGGACTGCTGCGGCAGCGCTCAGGATCGCCATCGATATGGTCAAGGAGAAACTTATCGACAAAAAGACAGCGGTCATGAGGATAGACCCGGATCAGCTCGACCAGCTCCTCCATCCCACCATAGACCCCAAGGCGCTGTCAAAGTCGTTGCCAAAGGACTTCCCGCCTCGCCCGGAGGGCCGCGGTGGGCAAGGTTGTATTCTCCGGCGGACGATGCCGAGCAGTGGGCGGCGAGAGGCGAGAAGGTCATCCTGGTCAGATCCGAGACATCTCCTGAGGATATAGGGGGTATGCATGCGGCGCAGGGGATACTCACCGCCAGGGGCGGGATGACCTCTCATGCAGCGGTTGTGGCAAGGGGAATGGGGAAATGCTGCGTGGCCGGCTGCGGGACGATAAATATCGGCGAAGATCTGAAACATTTCGTTGTGGATAGCCATATCGTTAGGGAAGGTGAGTTCATATCACGCTCAACGGGTCCACCGGTGAGGTGATCCTTGGTCAGGTTTCGCTCACACAGCCCGAGCTTACCAGGGACTTCGGCACGATAATGAAGTGGAGCGATGAATTCAGGAGGATAGGGGTGAGGGCGAATGCCGATACACCGGCTGACGCCCGTCTGGCAAGACAGTTCGGTGCAGAAGGCATAGGACTGGTGAGGACAGAGCATATGTTCTTTGAGGGCGATAGGATAAAGGCGGTCCGTGAGATGATCCTTGCCGACGACACTGCCGGGCGGAAAAAGGCGCTCGCAAAGATACTGCCGATGCAGAAGGGGGACTTTGTCGGGATATTTACCGAGATGAAGGGATTGCCGGTGACCATACGGCTCCTTGACCCGCCGTTGCACGAGTTTCTCCCCAAGACAGACGAGGAACTCGAACTGCTCTCAGAGGGATATGGGTGTTACCATTCGAACGGCTCAAGGCGAGGAACAAGTCGCTCCATGAGTTTAACCCCATGCTTGGCCACAGGGGGTGCAGGCTTGGCATCACCTATCCTGAGATCTATGAAATGCAGGTTCAGGCGATCATCGAGGCGGCCTGTGAGGTTGCGAAGAAGAAGATAAAGGTCATTCCCGAGATCATGATCCCGCTGGTTTCTGACGTGAGGGAACAGGAGGTTATGCGGGAGATGACGGTGCGTATTGCCGAAGAGATCATAAAGAAACATAAGATAAAGATTCCTTACACCGTGGGAGCGATGATCGAGATCGCCCGCGCTGCCCTGACCGCGGATGAGATCGCAACCCAGGCAGAGTTCTTCTCGATGGGCACGAACGACCTTACCCAGACCACCTTCGGCCTTTCCCGCGATGACGCGGGCAGGTTCCTCCCCTACTATATCGAGAAAGGGATACTCCCGGATGATCCCTTTATCACCATTGACCGCAAAGGCGTGGGCGCCATGATGAGGATGGCGGTGGAAAAGGGAAGAAGGGTCAGGAAGAACCTGAAGATAGGGATCTGCGGGGAGCAGGTGGATACAAGGTCAGTGGAGTTTTGCGACGAGATCGGACTCACCTATGTGAGCGCTTCACCGTACCGGTTGCCGATTGCCCGCCTTGCGGCGGCACAGTCGGCCTCAAGAAGAAGATGAAGAAGGACCTGAGCAAGGCGTCGGTCTAACGAGCCGAGAGCTGTCAATACACTGAGCGGGCGCGGGGGGTGATAACCCTGGCGCCCGCTCTTCATTTAACATCCTTCACCATCCCATGGCGTAGCCGGTTTCCATTCGCGGTGATGCAACCCCTGACAATACGCCGCTCTGCATGTCGAACCTGATCCCGACCACGCGGCCATTGCTCCAGTCGCCGGCAGTCTGGACCTGATGTCCTTTCTCCCGAAGGGCAGAGAGCACAGACTCCTCAACGCGGCCTTCGATCACAAGGCCGCCAGGCTGAGCGCCGTGAGGATAGAACGAACTGGGGAAATGGGTGGAATGAAAATTTGGCGCATCCACTGCAGCCTGCATATTCATATTGAAATCGATGCAATTTAAGAAGAACTGAAGCGTCCACTGGTCCTGCTGATCCCCTCCGGGCGTACCGAAGACCATGAACGGCCTGCCGTCCTTAAGCACGAGGGAGGGAGTAAGCGTTGTGCGCGGGCGCTTCCCCGGCTGGAGGGCATTGGCATGTGCGGGATCAAGATGGAAGACCTGCAAACGCGTTCCTAACGGGAAGCCCAGACCTTTCACGGCAGGAGAGCTTGCGAACCAGCCTCCGCTGGGTGTGGCGGCCACCATGTTTCCCCACCGGTCAACTACATCCAGATGCGTCGTATCTCCGGTATATACTTTTGGATCACCCTTCCTGCTCTCCGGCTCATGGGAGGGCGCGTTGCCGGGGCGGAGCTCCATTGAGGCGCGGTCGCGGTCGATCAGTTCCCGGCGCTTCGCTGCATAGTCTTTCGAAAGCAGTATATTCAGAGGCACGTGGATAAAGTCCGGATCGCCATAATACTTCTCTCTGTCCGCAAAAGCCAGCTTTGAGGCCTCGACAAGAAGATGGATATACTCGGGAGAATTGTGGCCTAAAGAGGCAAGGTCATACCCTTCCAGCAGGTTCAGCTGCTGCAGAAAAACCGGGCCCTGGGTCCATGGACCGCACTTATACACATCATGGCCCCGATACGTCGCGGATACCGGCTCTTCAACGCGGGCGGAGTAACGGGACAGATCCTCCAGTGACAACAAGCCGCAATAGCTCTTGCCCGAGGCGTCGGGGAACCTGTTGTCCTGAGAGAACTTCACCATCTGCTCGGCCACCTCCCCCTTATAGAAAAGGTCGTGAGCTGCCTGGAGCCCCTCCCTGCGGCCCTGTCGCGACGCGCCGTGTTCCGCTACCGCAAGCTTCCTGAAGACATGAGCCAGGTCGGTCTGGACAAAGGGTTCTCCATAATCCGGAACGCGTCCGTTGGGCAAATATATCTCGGCGGAGGTGGGCCATTCTTCCTGGAACCGCCGGCCATTCCGCTGGATAGCGAAATGGAGACCCCCATACATCGGGAATCCCCGCTCTGCGAGTTCAATGGCAGGTTCGAGAACATCCGACAACCGCATCGTCCCAAAAAGTGTCAACGCGGTGATCCATGTCGACATCGCATCCGGGACTGTGGCGGCGAGCAGCCCGTTCTCCGGGGATAACGTCGAACCCGCTTCCCTTGAACCACTCTATCGTCGCCCTCTTAGGAGCCGGCCCCTGACCGCTCAGGCTGACCACCCGACGCCCCCCTGCAAGGTAGATGAGGAGCGGGCCTTCTCCTCCGATACCATAAAGGTGGGGTTCAAGCACAGAGAGGGCAAAGCCCATCGCTGCCGCCGCGTCCACTGCATTGCCTCCGCTTTCGAGGATATGAAGGCCGATGCGGCTAGCGAGGTAATGCCCGCTGGTGACCATGCCGTTCATACCCATGACCACAGGGCGGGTGGTGAAATCATGGGGGCGGGGAGCGACCAAGGTGCTGAGAATGTCGCCCGGACGGTCAGCGGCCATCGCTTCTTTTCATCTCAACGGCAGAAGAGAAATATCCCGTCATTTCTCGCTCTCCCTCCGTCTTCTCTGCTTTTTCCGGAACAATATTCCTTCCACACTTTCCAGGTGACGGCGCATGGCCTGTTTCGCGGCATTCCCGTCGCCGCGTTTGATGGCGGAAAGAACTTCCTCATGTCCGCGAAGGGAGCCGTGAGCGCGCTCGTCATTCTGGAGGTAGCCTTCACGGGTCTTGGCAAGAAGGTCGACAATGGCGAGAAGTAAACGTTCCATGACCCGGTTCTTTGCCATCCCGGCAAGGCTGTTATGAAATGCCGAATCGGTCTCGACGATATTAACGCCGCCGGCAAGGTCTTTTTCCTGTTTCTGCAGGATATCTTCGAGCTCTTTGATCTCTTCGCGCGTGGCATGTTCCGCGGCAAGCTGCGCTATGACGGGTTCGATGATCTTGCGGATGAAGAAGATATCGGCGAGATCGTCCTTCTCGTGAAGGAGGGTTGCGGCCAGCGGCTGCACGAGGGCTTCTTCACTTGAGGCAAGAACGTACGTGCCGTCCCCCTGTCTGCTCTCCACGAGCCTCATGGATTCCAGGGTGCGGATCGCCTCCCGCACGGTGGCGCGGGAGACCTTGAAGGTATCCGTCAGTTCTCTTTCGGTCGGAAGCTGGTCGCCTTTCTTCAGCCTTCCCTTCTCGATGAGGTCGAAGATCTGCTTGACAATGTCCTCATATGCCCGTCTTTTTTCGACTGCCTTCAGCATGCTCGATCCTTTACTCGCCCCGGGTCATGGTGTCAGGAGGAGCGCACCATCCGCGAGTTCATCAGTTATTTTCTCCAACGCGAAATTTCCTCTTGTTACTTTAGCAGATTTGAGGAGCAATGTGTACGTGGCCTTCAAAAGGAGGATGAGGGTAAAAGGAATGGTGCGAGAGAGGGGAGTCGAACCCCTATGGTTGCCCACTGGATCCTAAGTCCAGCGCGTCTGCCAGTTCCGCCACTCTCGCTGATTGATTGTAAAGGATTTTTGCTGCTTGGTCAAATACTCTCAGGGAATGATGTTGTCGAAGGCAGGATCAATCTCTTGTTTCAAAAGATATGACCCTCGCTTCAATAGGTTTCATGATCAAGGTTTGCACCTTTTTCTTGACCCCCCCCTCATTTGTCTTTATAATTCATCAAAAGACCGCGTGCGGCATAAGAATGGCAGATCAGAACATATTGATTGTAAGCGTATTGGGATGAGACTCGTTTTTCGCCTTCTGGCCATGTTGGTAGTGGTTCCCGCCACATACTACTTCGTCTACTGGGTCCCGTTTTCGTTTGCCCCATTCCTTGAACAACGTTGGATACCCAGCATCATCTCTCTGCTCTGTGCGATTGGCGTTGGCTGGTACGTCTGGAAAAGGCTCGGCTCTACTTCAGGGGAGTGGATTTCGAGCACGTTATCTGGAGCCATCGTGCTTGGCGCTATCGGCTTTTGCGCTGGATTCTTCGGCCCTATTATTTTCACCCCGGGGGCGAATCAAGGCCCATTGCTTGGCATTTTCATAACTGGCCCTCTGGGTTTTATCCTCGGAGGGGTTGGTGGCTTTATCTATTGGCTTGCTAAGAGACGGAGAGAATGCTAGGGACACATCCCCATTTTCTCGATAGCCTTTCCCGCGATCGAGACTGTAAAGCGCAAAAAAGTTAAGCTGCCGCGATTTGGATTGAATGCCGGGGAATGCTTCAATGAAACCCGGGCATGCGGTATCCGCTCCGTGATAATGCCATCTCATTTCCCCGGGATCAGGAAGAAGAGAATCGAAAAGATAAGATAGACCGTCAGGAGTTGGACGCCCTTATACCAGTGGGTCTTTCCGCCGCTTGCCACAAAGGTGGCGATCAGAACACTCATGAAGACAAGGGTGATCTCTCCACGGGTAAAGGCAAGGATGAAGGGCTGCGGCGCGGCAAAGAGGCTCAGCAATACAAGCAGCGGCGCCACAAAAAGGGCGATCTGGACGCTGCTCCCGAGGGCTATCCCAATGGCCAGGTCCATCCGGTTCTTGCGGCCCATCATGACGGCAGAGCCCAGTTCCGCCGCCCCGCCCACCACCGCCAGTACGACGAGGCCGATGAATGTCTTCGATATGCCGAGGTCCTTCGATGCTCCCTCTACGGCGCCTACCAGAATTTCACTCATCCACGCAGCCAAAAGTGATGCGGCAACGAGGAGGCCGACTGCCTTTCCTATGCTCCATTTGTGCTCCTCTTCTTCTGTATGGCTCTGATCTCCGCGGAAAAAGTCCGGATGGGTTTTGATCATGAACAGGAGGCTCAGGGCGTAGCTCACCAGGAGGACGATGGCGATGCCAATGTTCAGGTAGCGCTCGTGATGGAGGGTCTCTTCTGTCACAAGGGTATGATACCCGCCCGGCACCATCAAGCTGATCACTGCGAGCACCATCATGCTTGCCTGCATCCCCGCTGCACCGCGATTGAACTCCTGAATGTGATAGCGAAACCCTCCAAGCAGGAAGGCCAGTCCAAGACCGAGGAGGAGATTGGCCAGAATGGCACCGACAAGCGAGGCACGAACCATGTCGGTCAAACCCGCTCTTAGGGCGACGAAGCAGATGATCAGCTCAGGGGCGTTACCGAAGGTCGCGTTGAGCAATCCGCCGATCGCGTCTCCGGTGCGGAGAGCGATCTGTTCGGTGGCCTGAACGATGAGGCTTGCAATGGGAATAATCGAGAAAGCTGCACAGAGAAAAATGAGGACCGATTTGTCCGGCAGAGCATGTTCCATAAACAGGGTAACAGGAATAAAGACCAGAAGCCAGTTCAGTGAGGGTTTGAGAAAGCTATTTGCGCTCTTTGCCATTCGTATTCAATTCTCTTTATCGCCGTCAGCTGTCCCGATGAGCCCCACGTTGAAAAGGAAGACGACCGCCCCTACAAGGGAGATCGGGTTATAGAATGTCTGAGGGAACAATCTCTTCACGATCTCTCCGCTCCTTCATGCGAGAGTAACGTCAAGAAGCCAGCCTGGAGCAGTCAGACCAGACCCTTGAAAAAAGGTACGCATCTCACTTCTGCTCCCGTGATGCCGGCAGATTTACCGGTGCAGAGGAGCCTTGGGCTACCGGTACACCACCCGCAGGTTCCGTTGCCAGCCCCTCTGCCTTGACTACCCAACCCCCGCCCATAGCCTTGTATACATTCACGAGGGCCTGGAAGAGAACCCCTTGCGCTTGCGCATGTGTCAGTTCCGCACTGTAAAGTCTGCTCTCCGCATCGAGCACCTCGAGATAGCTGGTGTAACCGTTGTCATAACGCAACCACGCAAGGTGCGCATATTGACGAAGGGAGCCCACCTGTTGAACAAGGGTATCCAACTGCTCCCTCGTCCGCTTCTGGTCAACCAGGGCTATCATCCACCTCGCGGAAGGCCGTCTGGATGGACTGCTGATACGTGAGCAGCGCCTGTTGCTGCACTGCCTCGGCTGACTGCACCTGCCCTGCAATGGCGCCAGCCGTGAAGATCGGCGCTGTAACCGGGACCGCCCAGCTCCAGGTCTTTGCCGGTCCCTTGAAGAGATCTGAAAGATCATTGCTCGCCCATCCGAACAGCCCGGTGAGAGAGATGCTCGGGAAATACAGAGCCTTGGCAACACCGATGTTTGCATTGGCAGCGATAAGGTTCTGTTCAGCCTGACGGATATCAGGACGGTTCGCAAGGATGTCCGAAGGCAGGCCTGGCAGGGACTGCAGGAAGCATAAGTTCATCAATCGTCTTGCCGCGCGCAATGGGGCCGGGGTTGCGTCCCAGAAGCACGCTCAGGGCATTCTCCTGCTGGGCTGATGAGCTTCTCGAAGAAGGGGATGTTCGACAGGGCCTGTTCGTATTGGGACTTCGCCTGACTGACCTCGACTTCTGAGACAATCCCATACTCGAAACGGAGTTTGAAGATGATCGTACGATTCCTTGTAACTCTTTGCGGTCTGCTCTCGTAAGTTCAAGCTGCTTGTCGAGGTCACGGAGGTTGATATAGGAGTTCGCCACTGAGCTGACAAGGGTAAGTATGACTGTTCTGCGTGCCTCCTCGGTGCTCAGGATGTTCGCACGTGCCGCCTCTGTTGCACGCCGCAGTTTCCCCCAAAGATCGATCTCCCAGCTGCGGCATTGAGGAAAAGCTCGGAACTATTGAACGTCGGGTTCGCCCCGGTGTCTGTCAAGGGGGCTCGGCCCTGTCAGTTCGCTTACCCGCTGTCTGTCCATAACCCGCACCGGCGCCTATCTGAGGAAAAAGCGCTGCGCGGGTGGTGCCATACTGACCGACGAACTCGCTCAACCCGTGCGGCAGCTATCTTCACGTCCTTGTTTTCTCTTAATGCCGTCTGGATGAGGTCATTGAGAACAGGATCATTGAACTGTTCCCACCAGGCGGTATTGGCAACGTCCTTTGCCTCTTTGTCTTCAAAGCGCCATGACTGTGGAGTATCAACTTGAGGGCGCTGGTAGTTCGGTCCCATCATGCAGCCGAAAACAAGAAGGGCAAAAAACAAAGAAGCAATAATCTTACGCATGACTTTCTCCCTCCTTTATCCCGGCATGTCCGGTCGGTGGTGCTCCATGGCCTTCAGCCGCCCCGCCAGAGGCGGATGGACGCCGGTGTCACCCTTGTGTCCCAGCTTCTCCACCACATAGAAGGTGACCGGGATGAGGAAGATGGCGATGAAGGAGGCCGCCAGCATCCCGAAGATGACCGTGTATCCCCATGACCTGCCGGGAGATGGCGCCGGCCCCGCTGGCGATGGCCAGCGGCACGCAGCCGAGGATGAAGGCAAAGGAGGTCATGAGGATCGGCCTGAGGCGCAGTTTGGCCCCTTCCAGGGTCGCTTCCACCAGCGGTTTGCCCTTCTCATACTCCATCTTGGCGAATTCGACGATGAGGATGGCGTTCTTGGCCGCCAGACCGATGAGCATGACCAGACCGATCTGGGCGTAGATGTTGTTCTCGAAAGACTCCGAACAGCAGGCCGGCAAAGGCCCCGGCCACGGCGACAGGCGTTCCGAGGAGGACCGAGAACGGCAGCGACCAGCTCTCGTACTGGGCCGCCAGGATCAGGAAGACGCAGAGGAACGAGAAGGCGAAGATCGCCATCGGCGACACTCCCTTCTGGGCCTTCTTCTCCTGGAACGACATGCCGCTGTAGTCGTACCCCATCTCCCGCGGCATGGTCTGGCTGAAGACCTCTTCCAGGGCCTTCATGGCCTGGGCCGAACTGAAGCCCGGGGCGGCCGTGGCGTTGATCTGGGCCGAGCGGTAGAGGTTGAAGCGCATGGTGAACTCCGGGCCGGTGATGTTGCGGACCGAGGTGAGCGCCGAGAGCGGCACCGTCTTCCCCTCGCTGTTGCGCACGTAGAACTGGCCGATGTTCTCGATGTTGGTCCGGTAGTCACCCTCGGCCTGGATGTAGACCTGCCACTGGCGGCCGAACTGGTTGAAGTAGTTGATGAAACCGCTCCCCATGAAGCTCTGCAGGACCTTATAGACGTCGGCGATGTCGACCCCCTGCTTCAGCACCTTGTCCCGGTCCACATCCACGAACAGCTGCGGCACGGTGGGGAGGAAGGTGGTGGTGACCCGGGCCAGCTCGGGCCGCTTTCTGGCCGCTTCGATGAATTTCTGCGTGTTCTCGGCCAGGAAGGCGACGTCCTTGCCGGCCCGGTCCTGCAGCATGAAGGTGACCCCGCCTGAGGTGCCGACCCCCATGATGGCCGGCGGCGGGAAGGCGAAGCCGATGGCGCCGGGAATGCCGGCCATCTTTTTCGAGATCGAGGCCTTGATCGCCTCGTACTGCTCTTCCGGCTTCTTCCGCTTGGCCCATTCCTCCAGGGAGATGAAGAAGAAGGCGCTGTAGGTGTTCTGCACCTGGCTCAGCATGCTGTAGCCGACGATCGACGAGCAGTACTTGACCCCCGGGGTCTTGGTGATGATCTCTTCGGCCTGGCGGGCCACCTCGCCGGTCCGCTGCAGCGAGGCGGCGTCGGGCAGCTGGATGCCGGCAAAGATGAAGCCCTGGTCCTCGTCAGGGAGGAAGCCGGTGGGAATGCTCTTGCCCGCAACCCCGGCAAGGACCGTCACGCCCAAGCAGCAGGAGCAGACTGGTCTTGCTCTTCCTGATGGCAGCGCCGCAGATGCCGACGTAGCCGTCAGTGGCCCGGCCGAAGACCCGGTTGAACCAGTCATAGAATTTCTGCAGCGGGCCGGTCCCCTTCTTCTTCGGCTTGAGCAGCAGTGCGCAGAGGGCCGGGGAGAGGGAGAGGGCGTTGAAGGCCGAGATGATGACCGAGACGGCGATGGTCACGGCGAACTGCTGGTAGAGCTGTCCGGTGATGCCGGGGATGAAGGCCGTCGGGACAAAGACCGCCGCCAGGATGATGGCGATGGCGATGACCGGGCCGGAGACCTCCTCCATGGCCTTGAGGGCCGCATCCTTGGGTGACATTCCATGCTCGATATGGTGCTCCACCGCCTCGACCACGACGATGGCGTCGTCCACGACCAGGCCGATGGCAAGGACCAGGCCGAAGAGGGAGAGGGTGTTGATGGAGAAGCCGAGCAGCGGGAAGAGGCGAAGGTTCCCACCAGCGACACCGGCACCGCCAGGAGCGGGATGAGGGTGGCCCGCCACCCCTGGAGGAAGATGAAGACCACGAGGATGACGAGGAGCAGGGCCTCGAAGAAGGTGTGCTTGATCTCCTTGATCCCCTCGGTGACCGCCAGGGTGGTGTCCAGCGCCACCGTGTAGTCCAGGTCAGGCGGGAAGCTCTTCTTCAGCTCCTCCATCAGCTTCTTGGTGCCGTTGGCGGCGTCCAGGGCGTTGGTCCCCGGCATCTGGTAGAGGGCGATCAGGGCACACGGCTTGCCGTTCAGGCGTCCTTCCATGTTGTAGGTCTGGGCTCCCAGTTCGATGCGGGCCACGTCCTTGACCCGGACGATGGAGCCGTCCGGATTGGCCCGCAGCACGATATTGCCGAACTGCTCCTCGCTCTGGAGCCGCCCCTGGGCCCGGACCGAGTAGGTGAACTCCTGCCCCTTCGGCACCGGCTGGGCCCCGACCTGTCCGGCCGGGTTCACGGTGTTCTGGGCCTTGACCGCGTTCATGATCTCCGGGATGGTGATGTTGAGCTTGGCCAGCTGGTCCGGCTTGACCCAGATCCGCATGGCGTACTGGCCGGCGCCGAAGACCGTGACGCTGGCGATCCCCTTGATGCGGGTCATCTGGTCGTTGATGTTGATGTAGGAGTAGTTGGCCAGGAAGATGTTGTCGTAGGTCCCGTTGGGGGAATAGAGGGCGAACATGATGAGCGGCGACGAGGTGGATTTCTGCCACCGTCACCCCGTAATTGATGACATCCTGCGGCAGCTGCGACTCCGCCTGGTTCTGCGCGCATCTGGGCGAGGATCTGGTCGGTGTTGGCGTCGGTCTTCAGGTCGAAGTAGTTGTAGAGGGTCATCATGCCCGTTGTTGGCGTTGATGGAGTACATGTAGTCCAGGTTGTCGACGCCGGACATCTGCTGTTCGATCGGGGTGGCCACCGACTGCTCCACGGTAACGGCGTCGGCGCCGGTGTAGGTGGCGTTCACCTGGATCGCCGGCGGGACGATGTTGGGGAACTGGGCGATGGGGAGTCCCGACATGGCCACCAGGCCGAGGATGACCATGAGGATGGAGATGACCATGGCCACTATGGGGCGATTGATGAAGAATTTGGACATGGTTGGCTACCTCTTTTCAGCCGGCGCCGGAGTGGCCGGTTTCGTCTCGGGCTTGGCCGCAGTCCCTGGGCCGCCGGCGCTCCGGGCGTCGAACGGCTTCGGGCTGACCGTCATCCCCGGTTTGACCTTCTGGATCCCCTCGACCACAACCTTTTCACCCGGCTTCAGCCCCTCGCTGATGATCCAGTCAGAGCCGACCTGCTCCGCCACCTTGACCGGACGCGATATCTACCTTGTTGTCAGCTCCGACCACGGCCACCAGGTATTTCCCCTGCATTTCGGCCACCGCCCGCTGGGGAATCAGGAAGGCCCCCTTTTTTACTGTCATTATGCGCCCGGACCAGGCCATACCCGCCGGGGCGCAGCATGTTGTTCGGGATTCGGAAAGAGGGTGCCTACCTTGAGGGTACCGGTGGTGGGGTCGACCTGCCGGTCGGCCAGGGCGAACTTCCCCTTGTGGGGATAGACGCTGCCGTCAGCCAGGATCAGTTGGAGGGGGATCTCTTCGATGTTCCTGTTCCCCTCACGGGCCTTCAGGTACTCCTGCTCGCTGACGTTGATATAGACCTTGATCGGGTTCACCGTGGAGACAGCAGTCAATTCGGTCTGCATGTTCGGACCGACCAGGTTGCCGAGCTGGGCCTTGGCGATCCCGGCGATGCCGTCAACGGGTGAGGTGATCTTCGTGAAGCCCAGGTTCAACTGGGCATTTTCGACCGCAGCCTGGGCTGCCTGGACTGAGGACCTGGTGGAAAGTTCTGCGCCGACGGCATCATCCAGGTCCTTCTGGCTCACCGCGTTCTTCTCCGCCAGAGGTCTGATGCGGGCCAGATTGGCCTTTGCGGTGTCATGGCGCGCCTTCTGCTGGGATAGTTGGCCCTTGGCCTGGTCAAGGGCTGCCTGGAAGGTCCGGGGATCGATCTCGAAGAGTACCTGTCCTTTCTTGACCAGATCACCCTCCCGGTAGTTCTGCTTGATGAGGTAACCGGTCACCTGGGGGCGGATGACGGCATTGACGTAGCCGTCAAGCGCTCCAACCCACTCCTTGTAGATCGGCACATCCTTCTGAACAACAGTCACTACCTCAACATCAGGGGGCGGCGGCGCCGCCTTCTGTTCCTTCTTGCAGCCAGTGAGGAAGAGGGTTGCGCAGATAACGGTCACTACGGAAAACGGTGTGAGCAACAATACCTTTACATTGTGTTTCAGTTTCATAGAGAGCTCCTCCGTATGAGGTTCAACAGATGTTTCTTAAAAGGAAAAGTTGATAAACTATACCATGTATTAATCCTGACCACAACAAGAGAGTCTTTTTTCCAGAGACGTTGGCCAAGGATTTAGTCTGCTCTTTCCTTCCCTTGAGGATGTCTCACATATCCCTGCCCTTCAAGAGGTTGTGTACCTCCCATTTCACTTGCAGGCACTTCATACTCTAAATATCCTTTCATGATTATTAGGGATGAGGCCCTCCTGCATGAGACCTTCTTCAATTATGGCCAGGAGGGCTTTCCTCTTGTCCACTGTTGCGGGAAATTCTGAGAGGCGCAGCCGGATCTTGTCAGCATACAGTTCGGCAGTCCCTAAGGCATCATCCAGCAGGACACCTTCTGGTAACAAGCCATGGGCTTCAAGCACTGTCTTTATGTCATTGTCATCAAGTTTCCACTCATTGTCCATTATTGCTCCTCCTAAATAATTAAAATTATGTGGGCAAACGTTACCCGAATAATTCTACCACCTTAACCTCCGACCAATGCAGCGGCGATCTGAACGAACAGAATCTTCAGAATGGTCATGGATGGAAAGATCATCGCGTAGCCGACATCGGGCCGGTCGGTCGGCGCAGTGCGGCTGGCAAAGGCAAGGATGGCCGGGTTGCCGGTGGCGCCGCAGATCACCCCCAGCGCAGTATCGAACGGGAGGCGGAACACCCAGAGACAGATGAACGCGGTGATCAGGACCAACGCCAGCGCGATGCTGGCACCGTAAAGCAGAAAGGTGACGCCCGTTGTACCGACGGTGGCAAAGAACTTGGGTCCGGAGGCAATGCCGACTTGGGCCAGGAAAATGGTCAGCCCGAAATTTCTCAGCACGAGGTTGGCTGATAGGGGCATGGTCCAGACGAAGGGGCCTGTGCGCCTGACCTTTCCGAGGAACAGCGCGAGAAGAAGCAGGCCTGCCAGGCCGAGCGTAAGCTTGCCCAGGCCGGGAACAGGGAGAGGGATCATCCCGACAAGCAGCCCGAGCGCGGCGCCGATGCCGATCGAGATGTAGCTGAAATCGGCGGTCCCCTTGATCGAGTCGCCGAAGAAGGCGCGAACCTGCTTGATCTTGGAGCGGTGAACCAGCACTCCGACCCGGTCGCCGATCTCCAGGATCAGGTCCGGGCTGGGCATCAGATCGCTGTCGCCGCGCCGGACCTGGACGATGGAGCACGCTACGTCTGCCGGGAATTCGAGATCGCCGATGGTGCGCCCGACGACGCTGCGTTTTGAAGCGAAAACCCGGATGTAGTCCAGATCCTGGCGGTCGCTGGCGATGGTCCCGGGCCGGAGTTCGCCAAGCAGGGCGATGGCCTGTTGAAGCGCCGTCTGGTCAGTGGCCGTTGCGAGCAACGCATCCTCCTGGGTCAGTACAAGGCTGTCTGAGGGCAGACGATTCTGCCCCTTCCTGCGCACCGCAGCGATGGTGACACCGGCCGGCAGTTTAGCGACGAGTTCCGGAAAGCGCACGCCAAAGAAGGCCGGATTGTGCAGCGCGATTTCCGCAGTCTCGATCTGCTGCACCGCCGGCTGTTCGATCTTTGGCATGAGCCATGCGTTGAGCGCGTAAATGCACAGGATGGGTCCGGCGACACCGAAGGGATAGGCGACGCTGTAGCCGACCGCGGCGCCGTCGTTCTTAAGCGCGGCAATGATAGCCTGCAGCGTGGCGGTGCTGGTTCCAGACCCGGCAAAGAGGCCGAGCGTTTCGTCGATCTGAACGCCGGCCAGGGGCATAAGTGCCAGGGACACGCAACCGGCGATAATGACTCCGAGGGCAGCTGCAGCGTTGGCCTTGAGGCCCTCGGTGCTGGTCAGGCCCCGGAAGAACTGGGCGCCGTACTGGATGCCGACGCCATACAGGAAAAGGAGCAGGCCGAGAGTACCAAGAAGTGCCGGTGGCGCGGCCTTTGGCGCGAACCCGCCAATTGCAAGACCGACGAAGAGCACGGCTCCCGAACCGAGGGAAAAACCCTTGATGTTGATCTCACCGACCAGATACCCCAGGGCAACCGTCAGAAACAGAGTAAAGAGTGGTTGAGTCTCGAGCAACATCTTTATTCCGTCCATGAAACCTTCCTCCGACATATGACAGCTAACGACAAACTTCCAGAAACGTGCCCCTCAGCATAAAATCAGTATACAAGGGGGAAAAAACTTGTCAAGACAAGAGCCTGTATTTGTCTGTGCGTGTTGACAATGGGCAGGACTTAAACTATAAGTATTGTGAATGGACCTATAAGCATATTTTGATATTGAACAGTCTGTAAATTCATTCGATACTGTAAGAAAGAAGACCCATAATAGGTCTTGGAAAGGAGTAAACCATGAAGGATACCTCAAAGGAGATAGCAGAGAGTCAGAGGCTTTCAGCTAAGGTGAGCCAGCTCTTCCAGAAGCGGATGCAGCTGGCCCAGAAGCGATTCAACGAGAGAGTCCAGGAAGCATACAAAGAACAGATTGCCGACCTTATCGGCAAGCCGGCATCGCCCTGGGAGGTCTGGACAAACTGGCTGCAGTATTCAACAGACTTTGTGCAGCGCTCGGTCCTGTTCTGGGACACGATGCGTCAGCGGGGCAGTAACTTTGTCCAGCACGAACGGGCCGGCAAGCCACCGGTGCTGCATTTTGACTACGAAATCGTGGTTGATGCCCGCACGTTCGAGCGGTCGGTCAATTATGCCCTTGTGCGGATCATCCCGCCCGCAGGAGTGACCGTTGATCCGAAGCGGCGGCCATACGTCATCATTGACCCGCGTGCCGGCCATGGTCCAGGCATCGGGGGATTCAAGGACGATTCGCAGGTCGGTGTTGCGCTGAGGGAAGGGCATCCTGTTTACTTTGTCATCTTCTTCCCTGACCCTGAGCCTGGCCAGACGTTGCCTGATGTGTGTGATGCCGAGAGGCGCTTTGTACGCAAGGTGAGGGAGCTGCATCCGGAGAGCCCCAAACCGGCAATACTCGGCAACTGCCAGGGCGGCTGGGCCGCCATGATGCTCGCTGCCTCAGACCCTGATGATACCGGCCCGATCGTGATCAACGGGGCGCCCATGTCCTATTGGGGTGGCGCCTGGAAAGAGGGAGAGGGAGACAACCCGATGCGCTACGCAGGCGGGATGCTCGGCGGAACCTGGATGGCCTCTCTTGCCGCTGACCTCGGCAATGGCATATTCGACGGCGCGTATCTGGTCGAGAACATGGAGAACCTGAACCCGGCGAATACCTTCTGGGACAAATACTATCACGTGTTTGCCAATGTTGACACCGAGCCCCCGCGTTTTCTGGAGTTCGAGCGGTGGTGGGGAGGCTTCTATCTCCTCAACCGGGAGGAGATAGAGTGGATCGTCCAGGACCTCTTTGTGGGAAACAAGCTATGGACTGGTGAAGTACGAGCAAAGGGCGGCAAACCCTTTGATCTGCGCGAGATCAAGTCTCCGATCATCCTCTTCGCCTCCATGGGAGATAACATCACGCCGCCCCAACAGGCCTTTAACTGGGTGGCAGACGTGTACGGCTCCACCGACGAGATAAAGTCCCGTGGCCAGACGATCGTTGGCCTGCTTCACCAGGATATCGGCCATCTCGGCATCTTCGTTTCCGGGAAGGTGGCGAAAAAAGAGCATGCACAGATCGTGTCGGTGATGAAGTCGGTCGAGGCCCTGCCTCCCGGGCTCTACGGTATGAAAATAATCGAGTCGAAGGGTGATGACGGCAAGGTCCATTATGAGGTTGAATTCATCGAGTACCGTCTTGAGGATATAGTGGGCCGCCTGAACCGCCTGAAACGTGTCGACGAGAAGCCTTTTGAGGCGGTGGCGGCGCTTTCTGACTTCAACCAGCGTGCGTATGAACTGTTTGCGCAGCCCCTGGTACAGGCTTTGTCTACCAAGGTGAACGCCGAGCTGGCCCGTGACTTTCACCCCATGCGCTTCCAGCGTTGGATACTCTCAGACCAGAACCCATGGCTTTGGTGGCTCAAGCCTACCGCAGAACTCGTGAAGCAACAACGCAAACCGGCAGGTCCTGACCAGCCCCTTCGAAAGGCAGAGCAGATGGTTTCGGCGTTCGTGAGCGCGTCCTTTGATCTCTACCGGGATGTCCGTGATGCCATAAGCGAGGCACTCTTCTTTGAGGTCTACGGCAACATGTTCTTGTTGTATATTGCAGACAAGGACGAGGCAAAAGCACAAGAACACCTGCATGTGCAGGACCCGCGGGAACTGCCGTTTGTCCAGGAGGCGCTCGCGTCTATGGCTGAGGGCGGCTATCCCGAGGCTTTGGCCCGCGTGGGCGCACTCCTTGCGCGTCATGGGCAGCCGATACCGCTGTCTCTCATGGACCTGAAGGAAGAATTCATCGCAGAGTACCGGGACATCCTCCCTGACATTCCGCGCGATCAGATGCGCCGCATAAGGGGGGAACAAGACATTATCATCCGCTATGAGCCGGGGAAGGCCCTTGAGACCCTTCCTCAGCTTTTGCGCGACCCGGCAGACAGGGGCAGGCTGCTGACGCTGTTCGACCGTGTGCTCTCCGACGACCGTATCCATCTGGATGGTGTGACGCCGGAACAGCGCACTATGCTCAAGCGGATCCGGGAGGTCCTTTCTGTCAAGGCTGAGGAGATGCCGCGCCTATTGAATAAGGGGGTGATTTCATGAGCTCCTTCACGAATGTAATATTTGACGAGATAAAGGTTGGTCAGTCGCTCACCGTTTCGCGTACCATCTCCCGGACCGATGTCGAGGCCCTGACCCTCGTATCCGGCGATATCGATGAAGCCCATATCGAACAGGAATCGGGCCCGGACCATATCCCCTCCGCCGAACCGGTGGCAGCGGAAGCGTTGTTCTCGTACATGCTCAACCGGCGGCTGCCCGGACCGGGAACCATCATACTCTCTCACAACCTCATCTTCCGCGGACGCGTCGCGATGGGCGATACGCTCGCGGTTACCGTTACCGCGAAGGAGAAGAGACCTGAGGGCAATGAGATCGTGTTCGACTGTAAATGCACGAGCCAAACAGGAGAAGTGATTGCATCCGGTACAGCTACCGTTGCTGCCCCAGTGAAGCGAATCAGTTACACCGACCTCGCCACACCTGAGGTCATCTTCCGCCGGACTGACGTCTTCGCCCGCCTCATAAAAACCTGTGAGGGGATGCCCCCGGTGGTCTGTGCCGTCGTGTACCCCTGCGATCACGATTCCCTTCTTGGCCCCCTTGAGGCCGCAAAGCGCAAGTTAATTGACCCGGTGCTGGTCGGGCCTGAGGCGAAGATCCGTGAGGCAGCGAAGGCCGCGGGTGCGGATATTTCCCGCTGTCGTATCGTGGACACCGAACACAGCCGTGCCGCTGCCGAGAAAGCGGTGGCCATGGTGCGTGCCGGTGAGCTGGAAGCCCTTATGAAAGGGAGCCTCCATACCGACGAACTGATGGGTGCTGTGGTGCCCTCTGCAACCGGGATTCGCACAGCCCGCCGTATCAGCCACATCTTTGTCATGGACGTTCCGACCTATCCGCGCGTTCTGCTGGTGACGGATGCCGCCATCAACATCGCACCCGGACTCAAGGAGAAGGTGGACATCGTCCAGAACGCCATTGACCTGGCAAAGATCCTGGGGATCGATGAGCCAAAGGTCGCCATACTCTCTGCGGTTGAGACGGTGAACCCTGACATCCCTTCCACCCTCGAAGCCGCTTCCCTGTGCAAGATGGCCGACCGTAAGCAGATCACCGGCGGCATCCTTGACGGGCCGCTTGCCTTCGACAATGCCGTGAGCGAGCAGGCAGCCAAGACAAAGAAGATCGATTCCCCTGTGGCAGGGAGGGCCGACATCCTGCTGGTGCCGGACCTGGAAGCGGGCAACATGCTGGCGAAACAGCTCCAGTATCTCGCGGGGGCAGACGCGGCAGGTATTGTCCTCGGCACCCGTGTTCCTATTGTGCTCACGAGCCGGGCCGACAGCGTGCGCACCCGACTCGCATCCATTGCGGTAATGGCCCTGGTAGCCCATGCGAAGCGTCGTGCGGTGCCAGGCCAGACCATATAAGGAGGTCATATGACAGATGCGATTGCGGTACTTAACGCAGGCTCTTCAAGCATAAAGTTCTCGCTTTTTGTCCTTCGCGACAATCAGGCGGAGCTCCTTGCCCGCGGCCAGACCGAAGGCATTTACGCGGCTCCGCGTTTTGTGGCAAAGGACAAAGACGGCAAGGTCATGGATGAAAAGTCATGGCCGGAGGGAACAAAGCTTGGCCATCATGGGGCAATCGACCATCTGTTCTCGCATGTGCGTGAGAAATTCGCCGACTACTATCTGCTGGGCGTTGGTCATCGTGTGGTGTGCGGAGGTCTTGATTACACCCAGCCGGTACGCGTGAATCCGGAGGTGATGGCAAAGCTTGAGAAGCTTGTCCCATTGTTCCCGTTGCACCAGCCGCACAACCTGGCACCTATCAAACTTCTTCTGGAGCGTCGGCCGGAGCTGCCCCAGATCGCCTGTTTCGACACCTCATTCCACCGCACGAATCCTCATATTGCGCAGCTCTATGCGCTCCCCATGGAATACGCAGAGGAAGGGGTGGTGCGCTATGGTTTTCACGGTCTGTCCTATGAATACATCGCATCGGTGCTGCCGAAGTTCGATCCCGAGGCAGCTTCGGGCAAGACTGTTGTACTACATCTTGGCAATGGTGCAAGCATGTGCGCATTGGAGAGCTGCAAGAGTGTCACGAGCACCATGGGGTTCAGCGGTGTGGAGGGCTTGCCCATGGGGACGCGAAGCGGCGCTCTTGACCCGGGAATCCTCCTGTACCTTATGGATGGACGTGGCATGGACGCACGGGCCATTGAGAAGCTGATCTACACCCAGTCCGGCCTTTTGGGCATCTCGGGCATATCGAGCGACATGCGTACGCTCCTTGAAAGCAAGGAGCCAAGGGCCCGGCTGGCCGTTGATCTTTTCCTGTATCGCATCAAGCGGGAGATGGGCTCGCTCGTCGCGGCCCTTGGCGGAGTCGATGCGATTGTGTTCACAGGCGGGATCGGCGAAAACGCTGCGCCAATCCGCGAGCGCGTCTGCCGCGATGCATCATGGCTTGGCGTAGAACTTGATGCCGATGCGAATGCACGGGGAGGGCCGGGCATCAACACAGCCAAATCGCGGGTTGCGGCATGGGTAATCCCGACCAACGAAGAATTGATGATCGCACGCCACACCAGGCGTGCGCTCGGATGAAGGAGAATATGCTATGACATCGGAAGTCCCATGCTCTGTTCTCAAGGGTAAGAAAGCTTTGGTGGCCGGCATCGCGAATGAGCACTCGATCGCGTATGGGTGTGCGAAGGCCTTCAGGCAGTGGGGCGCTGACCTTGCGATAACCTACCTCAACGAAAAGGCCAAGTCATTTGTCGGGCCGCTGGCAGAGGAGCTTGGGGCGAAGATATTCATGCCCCTCGACGTATCAAAGCCCGGAGAGCTGGAAACCCTGTTCGAACGAATCGAAAAGGATTGGGGTCATCTCGACATGCTCGTCCACTCCATGGCGTTTGCCCCAAAGGATGATCTCCAGGGAGGGCTGCTCAACTGCTCTGCCGAGGGTTTTTCCAAGGCGATGGACATATCCTGCCACTCGTTCATCCGCATGGCACGGCTTGCAAGTCCGCTGATGAAGGACGGCGGAACACTCTTTACCATGACCTTTCATGGGGCCCAGAAGATCGTCCCCAACTATAATGTAATGGGGCCGGTAAAGGCGGCCCTCGAGTCGGTCTGCCGCTATCTCGCATATGAACTCGGGCCGCGGAAGATACGCGTGCATGCGATCTCGCCGGGTCCCCTCAAGACAAGGGCTTCTTCAGGCCTTAAGGACTTCGACCGTTTGGTGGATGAGGCGGCAGCGCGTGCCCCTCTTGGCGAGCTCGTCGACATCATGGATGTTGGCTATGCCTGCGCCTACCTCGCATCCCCATTTGCTCGCCACCTTACAGGACGAGATACTGTACATTGATGGTGGTCTGAGTAGTATGGCCTGATGGGAAGGTGGTCATTCCGGGACACAGAGGAGCAACGGATGGCTGGACGGCGAATGACCTGGTGTGTTCACAAAGAGGCAGGGATTCTCATAGGATGAAATTATAGATGATGACGAAAGATGACATCATTAACTACCGGGTGACTGAACAGCTCCGTGACCAGCGGTCGATCACGGTCCGGGCAATACGGCCTGATGACAAGGGATTGCTCCGCGAGGCCTTCAAAGATTTGGATGAAGAGAGCATCTACACGCGTTTTTTTGCGTCCAAGAAGGAGTTGACCGAGAAGGAATTGGCATGGGCAACGGAAGTCGATTTTATCCTGAACATTGCTCTTGTCGTCTGCATTGAGGAAGGTGATAGGGAACGGATCATCGGGGGCGGGCGCTACCTCGGCGCTCCAGGATCGGACCCCCCGACCACCGCAGAGATTGCCTTTTTGGTGGAAGAGGACTATCATGGTCTTGGAATAGCGTCGATCCTGTTGAAGCACCTGGTGCTGATCGGTCGGGCACAAGGCATTCTCCGTTTTGAGGCGGAGGTGCTTCCCCAGAACAAGGCAATGCTCAGAGTATTTCAGCGGAGCGGCCTTTCTGTCACTACGGTGCCGACTGGCGATTTAATGCATGTAACTATTCTTTTGCAGTAAAGCGGAATAATAGAGAGGGAACGTAAGATTTCCGGAGGGACACGATGATGAGCACACAGAACCGGATCAACCAGGATGTTACGCGCACGACGCTTGCAGTAGTATTCATCGGCATCCTTATGACCGCAAGCATCTGGATACTGCGGCCCTTCATCACCTCGATCGTCTGGGCCACGATAATCGTTGTGGCAACATGGCCGATCCTGCTCAGGCTTGAGGCGCGGTTCTCGGGCCGAAGGGGTTTGGCCGTGGCGGTGATGACCGCCGCGATTCTGCTCATTGTCTTCATACCGATGGCGCTTGCCATTCTCACCATCCTCGGGAATGCTGAGGACATCGCTGGCCGGATAAAGTCACTTGCCGGGTTGGCCCTGTTACCGCCGCCGGAATGGCTCGAACGCATTCCTCTGGTCGGTGGAAAACTCTCTGACCGGTTACGCGAATTTGCCGCCCTCAACCCTGAAGAACGTTCGGCCATGGCTGCTCCCTATGCCCGGAAGGCCCTCCAGTGGTTCCTGGCACAGGCCGGGAGCGTCGCTGCCATGATGCTCCAGTTCCTGTTGACCGTGATCATCTCGGCGGTCATGTATGCCGGAGGCGAGAAGGCTGCTGCCGGGGTCCTCGCCTTCGCGAGACGCCTCGCGGGAAAGCGGGGAGAAGAGGTAACCGTCCTCGCTGAAAAGGCGGTCAGAAGTGTTGCGCTCGGCATTGTTCTTACTGCTCTCATACAGACCGCTCTCGGTGGCGCCGGGCTGGTTCATCTCGGGCGTGCCGGCTGCGCTGTTACTGACCGCAGTGGTCTTTATGCTCTGTCTGGCACAGATTGGCCCGGTACTGGTACTGGTCCCTTCGGTGATATGGCTTTACTGGAAGGGAGACCCTCTCTGGGGTACCGTTCTCCTGATCTTTTCGATCGTCGCTGTCACCATCGACAATGTCATCCGTCCCATTCTTATTAAGAGGGGGGCTGACCTGCCGCTGATCATGGTCTTTGCCGGGGTCATTGGTGGCTTGATCGCCTTTGGGGTCATCGGTCTCTTTATCGGGCCGGTGGTGCTTGCAGTCACCTATACCCTTCTGAAGGCCTGGGTCTCCGGAAGTGATCAGGAGGATAGGGCAATCGCTTATGATGAATGAGTCTCGATGTGGCAAGCAGTGGAAGGTCTTACTTCCCCGGACTCATTGTCCTACGACATGAAGAAGGGCTGGGAACTGCTATCCCCGTCCGAGAATAAATGATACCGCGTATAAGAACGGGCGGTCAGAGGAGGTTTACAAATGGCCTGTGAGATCATCAAAATTACAGACTCGGTTGTCCATGCCCGCATTCGGGACGTCATGCAGATAGCGGACCAGAAGATGCTGGAGTCCGCTGCCATGGAATTGATCAGGAAGGGCAGGAAGGTGAGACTCATTGCGATTCTGGAAGACTTCAAGGGGTGGGAGAAGACGGAAGCCTGGGGCGACGTCGGCTTCATGACGAAGCATGGTGATGATATCGTCAAGATGGCGATCGTGGGCGATGAGCGCTGGAAGGACGATGCGTTCCTTTTCGTAGGAAAGGGGTTAAGGAGCACAAAGATAGAGTTCTTCCCCTCATCTGCGTTGAAGAAAGCCGAGGAGTGGGTGAGCGCGTAAGCGATGTGGCATGGCCTGCCCATTATAACGGGAGTAATAAAGGAGGTTTCATGAAGCGAGGAAGAGTCTTTACCCATGCAGTGCGTTGGTTGCTCGTGGTTGTTATGGTCTTGCCGCCATGGGCTTTTGCGCAGGATACCGGGGGCGCGCCTTCTGCGGCGTTTTCCAGGGAACAGCTTGAACAGATACTGGCGCCCATAGCGCTCTATCCCGATGATTTGATCGTACAGATCCTGATGGCATCGACCTATCCCATTGAGGTTGTGCAGGCCGACCGCTGGGTCAAGAAGAATAAAGACCTCAAGGGCGATGCGTTGACCGAGGCCCTTGAGAAAGAGGATTGGGACCCCAGCGTTAAGTCCCTGGTGAACTTTCCCCAGGTGCTTTCAATGATGAGCGAGAAACTTGACTGGACCCAGAAGCTAGGAGATGCGTTCCTTGGACAGGAGAAGGACGTTATGGACACGGTCCAGGTCCTCCGTAAGAGGGCGAAGGACGCGGGCAATCTGAATACGACACAGGAGCAAAAGGTGGTCGTTGAGAAAGAGACCATCATCATCCAGCCGGCCAATCCCGAGGTCGTCTATGTGCCCACCTATAACCCGACAGTGGTGTACGGTGCATGGCCGTACCCTTCGTATCCACCGTATTACTACTATCCGCCGGGATATGTGCCGGGAGCAGCGCTGTTTTCCTTTGGTGTGGGACTTGCCGTCGGTGCTGCCTGGGGTTATGCCTGGGGCGGGGCAAACTGGCACGGAGGTGATGTGAACATAGACTCAACAGGAACAGAAACGTCAACCGCAATATCAATCGTGGAAAATCGATGCGCAGCAGCGAGGCCAGGGCGGCCAGGGGAAGTGGCAGCATGACGCGAGCCACAGGAAAGGTGCTGCCTACCGTGACTCCGGAACGGCAAGGCAGTTCGGACAGTCATCCTCGACGGCCCGCTTGAGGCGCGAAGCGCACGCGGGTATGGTGAGAGTCGCGCACATGCGCAGACAAGGGACTTCAGAGGCGCCAGAGGCCGGGGCGGGGGCGGCGGGCGAGAGAGCGCCTTCGGCGGTGCCGGCAACGGCGGCGCTGAACGCTCGGCAAGTCAACGTGGCCAGGCCAGCCGAGGTGAGAGCTTTGGCGGAGGCGGCGGAGTCTCGCAGCAGCGGTAGTTTTGGGGTGGAGGCTCCCGGGCGGGGTGGTGGCGGAGGCTCCCGGGCGGTGGCGGGGTTGGCGGAGGTTCCCGCGCGGGAGGTGCGTGGCGGAGGAGGACGCAGGTAGGATGCCAGCTACAGAAATTTGCAGAACTTACCGCAAGACTATAGGGAGGAGAAAGAGCATGAGATTGATGAGATCACATAAAAATAGATTTTTGTTTTTCGGAATGGCTGGTTCATATTATCGTGCATGGCGGTGGTGGCTTTCTCGGCCCCGGTTTCGGCTGCTGCCAAAGGAAAGCAAAGGACCTTTGCTTACTCCGGAAGATGCAGTGAAGGCCCTTGTGGATGCGGTAAAGACCAATAACACCAAGGAGCTTCTCGCCCTTTTCGGTCCCGGATCAGAATCGATAGTCTCTTCCGGTGATGAAGTGAGAGACAGGGCAGGAAGGGATCGCTTTGTCAAGCGCTTTGAGGAAAAGAACAGCCTTGAAAAACAGGGTGATAAAAAAATGGTACTTCAGGTGGGAAGCGATGATTTTCCCTTCCCCATTCCCATCGTGAAAAAAGGGACGACATGGTATTTCGACACGAAGGAAGGGAAAGAAGAGTTGCTCAACCGGAGGATAGGCAGGAACGAGCTTAATGTGATTAATTCGCTCGGTGCATTTGTTGATGCACAGCGTGAATATGCTTCTAAGGACCGCGATGGTGACGGGACAATGGCCTTCGCCCAGAAATTTTGGAGCAGCAAGGGCAAGCATGACGGTCTCTACTGGGAGGCAAAAGAGGGTGAAGGGGACAGTCCTCTCGGTCCCACTGTTGCTAAGGCATCGGCCATGGGCTACACGACAAAGGGGACGAGCGAAAAGCCCGCACCTTACCAGGGGTACTATTTCAGAATCCTCAAGGCACAAGGTCCTCATGCAACCGGCGGGGCATATGACTATGTGGCGAAGGGGAAGATGATACTGGGTTTCGCCTTCCTTGCGTACCCTGCGAAATATGGTTCTTCAGGAATCATGACCTTTGTCGTGAACCAGGAAGGGGTAGTCTATCAAAAAGACCTGGGGAAGAATACCGGGAAATTGGCAAAAGCTGTAAAGAGATATGATCCTGACAAGACCTGGAAAAAGGCGGAGGAAGAAAAAAAGTGAGTTCTCACGTGTCAGTTCTATCAGGCAGGAGGACAAAGACCTGAACGAGTAGAAGAATCGAACCATTCGTGGAAGTATGAGCGGTATTGCGCAGTCGATGAAAGAAGAGTGCGCGAGGGCGATACAACCATAGGGCGTTTAGAATATACGGCTGTTCGTAGTCGATCCGTCTTTTGGTAGTTGCTACCACTTGGCCAGTCGGAGAAGAGTCAGGAAGGGTCTTGTCTGCAATGTACACCCGATATAAAACACCATGGATGTCATTCAGAGGATGTTGCTGATCATACGTATCATAGTCCTGCCGTAAGCGCAACGGATCTGCCATTGTCTTCTCAGTGGAGAGCTTCAGAACAGAAGCGGTTTGAACTTGGCGAGAATTGTTGCAACAGATGTCGGTGAAATGCGGTCGACGATCTTCATTTTTCGAGCCTGCCAGTCGATAGAGCGGATCTGGTCGGCGATGGCGACCCCAGAGGTCTTCTTGGCACCCTCAAGGCTGACTTCAAAAGGATATCCTTTGACACTCGTCGTGATGGGACATACGAGGCAGAGACCGGATGCCTTATTGTAGAGTTCGGGCGACAGAACTACAGCCGGTCTATATCCTGCTTGCTCGTGTCCTAATGTGGGATCAAAACTCAAAAGGATGATATCTCCGCGGTTGGGAACTGCCCTCATCAAATAAGCTCCTTCCCAACAGGACGTCCGAAGTCAATCTCATGATGTCGGTTCTGAGGGGTAATCTTTTTCACAAGCTCCTTTAAGGAATACTCCTTTTTCCCCACCGGCTTGATCATTATCCCCTCATCGGCTTCATCAATCTCAATGACAGAGTCAACGCAGATCCCAGCCCTCTTAGCCAGGGCTCGTGGTATCCTCACGCCGATACTATTGCCCCATTGAGCGGCCTTCGTAATCATAGACACACCTCCTGTGTACGGTTACTCTGAAAAGTAGTATATCCCATGGATATACAAAATAACAAGATCCTTGGCGAGGCATACACCTGAGAACCAACACAAAAAATATATTGAAATTATTGAGGAATACTGGTACAAATATGCATGGTTGAGTGTTATATGGATGAGACCACCCGTTGTTATTTTTCACGCTTAACTTTTCTTACGCTTTATGGTCTTGATCGTGGGAAAGGCTATCGAAATAATGGGATGTGTCCCCAGTATCTTTACTAACCAAATCCCTTTCCAGAGCGAATAGTAATGGTTTCGCGGCGATTAGCGTCCGGTGATGGAGAGAAGGTCAACTGGAGCGGCAGGATAATGTCGGTCCAGCCACGGATTGGCCTAATGCGTTCATTTGACCAAAGGAGTCATAGCTATCTTGGGTTCATTATCGGGATTCAAGGGGTTGTTGAGCCGACAGAAAGGGCTTTCGAGGTCGCCATCGGCAAGGGAGCACATGAAAAACACCAGTTTCGGATCGATGACCATGTGAGCGGAAAATCGCGACTCGTGAGAGACCCTCGGACCGAGGTTGCACAATTCTATAAGACCAGTGAGTTGAGAGTATTGGAGCGTGGATCCCGCTCGGACGACCAGCCGCCTCCTTGGCATGATATTCCTCCGGCGTTGGAAGTATATCGTCAGAGGGGACACCGAAGACTGGATTTCAGAACCTACGAGGCTAAATGCAGGAGCTGTATGTGGGGATGTCGCATGGCTGTGGAGATCATCATCGATCAATGGAACCCGGGAAAGAAGAAATATCGGCTTGAGACATTCTGCTATGGTCCTAAGTTATGTCTATTCTACAAGGCTGGGCCGACTCGAAAGGTTCCGGGCCGACGTGGAATGACTTGGGAGGAAGAAGACTGGGTGGACGAAGATGCTGTTTCTCACAGAGGAATGGATGAATGAAGGGATGCACTCATAACACCTGAAAGTCCTCACGTCAGCTATCTCTTCAAGTGTTTCTATTTCCGATAGTAATGTTGAGAGTCAGCAGGAAAAAGAAAACCGGGATGTGTCCCCAATATTTTCCAAAGACCTGACCGCAATATTCTAATACAGGTCTACTTGTGGAAGGGGACAACTTTCTTCTCCTTAAAGCCCCCTCTTTTGTCCACCTGAGTATTTGCCAAAAAAATGACTTGAGCAATGGAAAAGGGGACAGGCTGCATTTCTGGCAATTACCTAGTTGTTTCCGCTCGTACACTTCAGCCAGGTCAAAATACTTATAGGCGTTTGTTACTGTGAGCAGTCATTCTGCGCGACCCACTAATAAACAGATATTTAAAAAAGAAGCTTTGCCATGCGTGTTGATGGGGTAGCCAATTCAACCGCAATTCCAGGTGGACGGGGCACTATCCGCCTACCAGAGGCCTGGGAGGAGGCGGTGGCGCACTATGGCGGCGTAGGCAGACCATCCGGCATCTTGAGAGAGTATCCGCTCCTCGGCATGGATGCGGTAGAGCAGCGACGCCCACCCCGCCATCACCAGCAGCGCAGTGCCGAAATTCCATTCCTGAAGGTTGTACCCGATGTCCGCAAGCACGTAGGCCAGATACATCGGATGACGCACGAGCCGGTAGGGGCCTCTCGTCACCAGACCCCGCAAGGCCGGGAAGACCCCGAACCGTCTGCCCAGGCTGAGGAGGCTGGCAAGGCTCAGACACGCCGCGAGCGTCACGAGGACAAGCCCGCCCGCTGGCCACGCAGGGTCGCCGGGCACCCACCGAAGATACACCACCTGGGCGTACGGGTAGGCATACGCTACGACGACAGCTGCGCTGGACGGCAGCGAGTGATCCTGTCACCTCAGGCGGACGCCGCGTGAGGGCGATCCCGAGAACCAGGAGGTGCTGTAAGACGTAGATCCAATCTACGATCGTGAAGGTGGGCGTCAGGAGAAAGAGGAGGGCAAACTCCACCGATGTGACACCGAACAGGAGGAAATCGCCGAGCCTTCGCCCGGATATTCCGGAGACATGCGGCCTCACTTCAATAGTAGGACAGCATGATTCTTTTCATAAGTATCGTATGCAATCTCAGTCTGAAGAGTATCGGCGTTCCCTTGGCGATCTGAGGTGACCGGCAGCTCTTTTTGTCTCGCTGCTCACGCTTCTTTGCAGCGCAGATCGTGTACTGCCACAGGCTAGTTAAGTTTAGAATCCTTGTAGTATTTTGTGCCTTTTGCCGTGACCTCGGCAGCCAGTCCGGTATCGGTGAGCTGATACATCCACACACCAGGAGACACAGAGGTCGCTCCAGTCAGGGCGCCTCCCTTCTCTCCGGCCTTTGCTGACGCGGTCGCCTGGCCGCCAAACTCCCACCCCTGGTTAATGAAATTACTCAATGCCTGCTCTGTCTCAAAGACGAATACGACGCTGAACTTCTTGACCCCTATGCCAAGGCCTGCCTGGATTTCCGCCATCTTCATGAAGGTCTCCTTTTTGCTGGCCCTGTTTACCGCTAAACCGCTGCCTGAACCGCTGCCCGCGAGAAATATCTTCATGCCAAAGTTACTGAAGACGGCATAGCCTTTTGCGTTCTCGACAGCAGCCTTTGCGCCCGGCTGGATGCCATAAAGCTTGTTCAGCGTCTGTTGCGCCATTGTGCGAATCTCCCGGCGTCTTTCCTCATTCTTGTCTGCTGCCAACGCGAATGAATTGAGCCCGACTACTATCAGGGTAACAGCGATACACCATCCTGCGATTCTCATCTGATTTCGTCCCATGATTCTATCTCCTTGAGCAATTGTCTTTTGATTTCCTTATAGCACTTCGCTTGTTCGTTGTCAATTCCATGGGTTTTGATACAATGACAAATAGGGAACAGACAGCATGAATTTTTGTGGCCTTGATGTCGAAGGGCGGAGTCTCAGAAGGAGAAGAACATGAATAGTGGCGCAGAAAAAAAGAGACTTGATGAGGCACGGGAGCAGGGGGTTTTGTGGAAGCAAGTGGGGGCCATACCTCAGTGAACGGCAGTGGGGTACGGTGCGCGAGGACTATAGCGAGGGGGGTGACGCATGGAATTTCTTCACCCACGATCATGCCCGCTCGCGCGCCTACCGCTGGGGCGAGGACGGCATCGCCGGCATTTCCGATGACAAAGCAGCACCTCTGCTTTGCGCTGGCCCTCTGGAACGGGAAGGACCCGATCCTCAAGGAGCGGCTCTTCGGCCTCACCAACAGCGAGGGCAATCACGGCGAGGACGTCAAGGAATATTATTTCTATCTCGACAGCACGCCGACCCACTCCTACATGAAGTATCTCTACAAGTACCCCCAGTCGGCCTTTCCTTACGCCGACCTGGTTGAGACGAACCGCCGGCGCAATCGCGGAACGACATGGAGTATGAGCTCCTCGACACCGGCGTCTTCAATGACGACCGCTACTTCGACGTCTTTGTTGAGTATGCCAAGGCAGGTCCGGAAGACATCCTGATAAAGATCACGGCAGCCAACCGGGGACCGGAGGCGGCAGAACTGCACCTCCTGCCGACGCTCTGGTTCCGGAACGACTGGGCGACGTGGATCGCCGAATCCAACAGGGCTGCCGAGAAACCAGACCTCAGGCAGATCACCCCCTCTCAATCCCCCCCTTACCAAGGGGGGGCAAAGGGGGGTATGAGCGCGGTCGCGGCAACGCATTCACTGCTGGGTGAATTCATTTTTTCCTGCGAAGGCGAGGTGCCGCTGCTCTTCACCGATAACACAACGAACAACGAGCGGCTCTTTCCCGGCCTGCCCAATGACAGCCCGTACGTAAAGGACGGGATCAACAACTGCGTGGTGCAGGGCAATAAGGCTGCAGTGAATCCCGAAAAGCAGGGCACCAAGGTCGCGGCACACTACCAGGTCAAGGTCGGCGCCGGTCAGACCACGGTGGTCCGCCTGCGGCTGTCCAAACAGTTCTCCGAACCAAGAAGGGGCGGTAAGCCCTTTGGAAAGGATTTTGATGCAGTCTTTGCTGACAGGCTTCGCGAAGCCGATGAGTTTTACAAGTCTGTGACGCCGCCATCAGTGAGTGAAGACGCTGCAAACGTCATGCGCCAGGCCATCGCCGGCATGCTCTGGTCCAAGCAGTTCTTCTTCTTCGACGGTGACAACTGGCTGGACGAGCACCACTCCAACCCTCTCCATACCGGATATCGAAACGCCCGGAACTCGGAGTGGTTCCACATGCTGAACGAGGACGTCGTCTCGATGCCCGACAAGTGGGAGTACCCCTGGTACGCGGCCTGGGACCTGGCCTTCCACACGCTCCCGCTTTCGATCGTGGACCCCGACTTCGCCAAGGAGCAGATGAAACTGATGCTCAAAGGCGTCTACCTGCACCCCAGCGGCCAGATGCCGGCCTATGAGTGGAACTTCAGTGACGTGAACCCCCCGGTCCACGCCTGGGCGACCTTGTTCCTGCACCTGACCGAGCAGGCCCTGCGCGGCGAGACCGATCTCGATTTCCTCAGGGCGACGTTCAACAAGCTGCTGCTGAACTTCACCTGGTGGGTGAACCGCAAGGACCGGTTCGGCAAGAACGTCTTCGAAGGGGGCTTCCTCGGCCTGGACAACATCGGCATTTTCGACCGCAGCGCCCCTCTGCCCACCGGCGGCCACCTCGAACAGGCGGACGGCACGGCCTGGATGGCCTTCTTCAGCCAGAACATGCTGGAACTGGCGTTTCAGCTCTCCCTTCACGATCCCATTTACGAAGACATGATCGTGAAGTTCGCCGAGCACTTTTACTACATCGCCGCGGCAATGAACAAGCCCGGTCAGGAAGGCATGTGGGACGACGAGGACGGCTTCTACTACGACATCCTGCGGCTCCCCGACGGCAGCGCCACGCGGCTCAAGGTGCGCTCGATGGTTGGGCTCCTGCCCCTGTGCGCCACGACCGTAATCGAGGCTGCGTGGCGGGAGCGCATGCCGCGGGCGATGGCTCAGGTCACGAAGCGCCTGTACCGGATGCCCGAGCTTTTGGAGACTATGCACCCCACCGGTCCGGGACACTTTGGCGTGGCGGACCGGGGGATCCTGGCCCTGGTCAACCCGGAGCGGCTCCGCCGGATCCTTACGAAGATGCTCGACGAGAACGAGTTCCTGAGCCCCTACGGCATCCGCTCGATCTCCAAGTTCCACGAGCAGCACCCGTATGTCTTCCACGTGAATGGCCAGGAGTACCGGGTGGACTATTTGCCGGCCGAGTCGAACACCGGCATGTTCGGCGGCAATTCCAACTGGCGGGGACCTATCTGGATGCCGGTGAACGCCGTCATCATCCGGGCCCTCCTGCAGTACTATCTTTACTATGGCGACAACTTCAAGATCGAATGCCCCACGGGTTCAGGGAAGATGATGAACCTCTTTGAGGTGTCCAAGGAGATCGCGGACCGGCTGAGCCGGATCTTTCTGCGGAATGAACAGGGCAAGCGTCCGGTGTATGGAGGCTCGGAGAAGTTCCAGAGCGATCCCCACTGGCGCGACCACATCCTATTCTACGAATACTTCCACGGCGACAACGGCGCAGGGCTTGGTGCAAGCCACCAGACAGGCTGGACCGGACTTGTGGCCAAGATGATCCAGCTTTACGGCCTCCTGGATCCCAAGCAGTGCCCTGGAGGTGGGCAAAGAAGCTGCGTTCGTGAAGGGCGCCCCGGAAGCCGGGGCGGCAAAGAGATGAGGACATGGCCTAAGCATCCGGTCATTTATGAGATCAACACATGGGTGTGGCTGGGTGAGCTGAGCCGGAAATACCGGAAGTCCGTGAACCTCGCCACGGTCCCGGAGCAGGAGTGGGATGCCATCGCTGCTCATGGATTTGATGCGGTCTGGTTCATGGGCGTCTGGGAGCGGAGCCCTGCTGGCATCGCCATTGCGAATCCAGAACAAAGGTCTTCTTGAAGACTTCCGACGGGCCCTTCCTGACTTTCGCCCGGAAGACAATGTTGGATCTCCCTATTGCGTGCGGCGCTACGTTGTCGATGAACACCTCGGCGGTCCGAAGGGGCTTGAAGCAGCGCGTAAAGCTCTCGCAAAGCGCGGCATTCTTCTCATCCTGGATTTTGTGCCGAACCATGTCGCTCCTGACCACCCGTGGGTCCTGAAGCATCCCGAATACTTCGTTCAGGGGAACGCCGACGATGCCAGGAGACGATCCGGCGTCCTTCGTTGAGGCGGGAGGGAAGGTGTTTGCCTGCGGCAGGGACCCTTACTTCCCGGCATGGCCAGATGTGCTCCAACTGAACGCCTTTGATGCGCGGTTTGCGTCAGGCGGTCATCGAGACAGCTCGGAAAGCATCGCCGATCAGTGCGACGGCATCCGCTGCGACATGGCCATGCTCATGCTGAACAGCATCTTCGAGCGTACCTGGGGAGCTCGGGCAGGCCAAAAGCCCGACAACGACTACTGGACTACGGTCATTGCGGCCATCAAAGCGAAGTATCCCGAGTTCAGGTTCATCGCCGAGGCATACTGGGACCTCGAGTGGGAACTGCAACGGCAGGGTTTTGATCACTGCTACGACAAGAAACTCTATGACCGGATGGAACATAAGAATGCCGAGAGCGTGCGGATGCACCTCCTTGCAGATCTCTCTTACCAGCAAGGGATGGTCCGGTTCATTGAGAACCATGACGAGCCGAGGGCTGCAGCCACGTTTCCGGACGGTAAAGGGCGCGCTGCAGCCGTGGCGATCCTCACTCTCCCTGGGGCCAGGCTGCTGCACGAGGGGCAGTTCGAGGGACTGAAGGTGAGGTTGCCAGTTTTTCTCGCGCCGTCGCCCCGCAGAGCCGGTCGATCATGACCTCGTGGCCTTCTGCCACAATCTCCTGAAAGCGATTAATCATGATGTTTTCAGGAATGGCCAGTGGCTCCTCTGTGAGCGGAGCGGCTGGCCCGACAACCAGGGCTATTTGAACATTCTCAGCTGGTGCTGGGTCCAAGGACGGGGAGCGTTACCTTATCATTATAAATTTCTCAGAGGCACCCTCACAGGCCCGCATTCAGGTGCCGTGGGATGAACTGAGGGGAAAGACATGGCACCTCGTTGACGCCCTGTCGGGTGAAACCTATAAAAGGGACGGTAATGACCTGAGGGATCCAGGCCTGCACATTGATCTCGGAGCGTGGGATTGGCATTTCTTCTGCATACAACCTTCGTAATATCCCGAAGGACGGGCATCGACTAAGACTGCTTAACAGAACAAAGGGAGAAATATCTTGACTCTGTTCCTTAGAGGAGGAAGGACAAAACACCTTTTTCAGAAAACATCTGACCGCACGGAAATTTAAATAAGTAACATAAGCAATATAATTGTTACTCAAAGCTTTAAATCAAATACTTATGTTCAACTCC
Organism: Nitrospirota bacterium; assembly: GCA_963699545.1. Lineage (GTDB taxonomy): Bacteria > Nitrospirota > Thermodesulfovibrionia > Thermodesulfovibrionales > UBA9159 > JAMCQB01. The sequence goes on from CAVOUE010000003.1 coordinate 803,156, forward strand.
AGATCAGAAACTCTGTGCAAAAATGGATTTGGGCAGTCCTACGCCCAGGCCCCCTGTATTGAGGAAGAAAAAGGGGTATTTCATGCATATTCGCCCACAGGGTTTCGACCATTAACCTCTTTTATCTTGCTGGAATCCTTAACGAAGAAAGGACATTTCTTGTATCCCCTGGTCCTGCAGTATTCGTGGAGTTGAAACACGCTGGGCACATAGATCCTGCCATCGATTTTACAGGTCGCCACTATCCAATGATTTAAGTGGGGGCATTTCATGATCTCCTCCAAGTGGGGATGGCTGGCAGCCGTCCGAGCTCCTGCAACGGAAGTCCCTTTATCGAGGGAACCTCGATCCTGATGCGGCCTGGAACATGGTGTACTATCCTGTACTGAATCACCTCTCATTCTCCTCCTTCTTTTTCTCATTACGGACATTAAACCACCCTTGTGTTACAGGGTTATGAATACAAAGTTAAATTCTGGTGAAAACTCCTTCTGCTCGTAGGCAAGTAATGAAAAAATACATGGCGCCGTGTAGAGAAGCATGATACGCTTAAAGAGAGAAAAGGGTGTGTCTATTTTTCCTGGAGAGTATCTTTCCTTGAATTGCGCCTATTAGAGAAAGGAGGAACAGAGTGGGGCTTATTGATGATGTGTTCAAAGGAAATGTGGTAACGGGCCTTGCGATCGGCATAGGTGCTGCTGTCCTTGGTCCTGCGGTGCTTCCCGTTATTGCAAGTGTGGCCAAACCGGTGGCAAAGGCTGCAATAAAAGGGGGGATCATCCTTTACGAAAAGGGCAAAGAGGCCTTCGCAGAAATGGGTGAAGTGGTTGAGGATCTTGTAGCAGAAGCAAAATCAGAGGTGTCTGAGGCACAAAAAACTGCAGCTGCGGCATCTGCGGCCCAGGGTGAACCGGGTGCATGATCCAGCCCGAGGCTCATATAAGTCATCATACCACTGGAAGAATGCGGATCAAGATACCCTCAAAAAAGGGGGACATCGCATATCTGGAGGCTTTGAAGGAACATTTTTCAGGGCTGGAAGGCATCAGAGCCCTGGAGGTAAATCCGACGACGGGAAGTGTGCTCATTGTGCACAACCTCGACAGGCAGACCATTGAGCAGTATGCCACGGCAAAGAATCTCTTCAGCTTGACAGCAGCGAATCCCTCTCCTGCCGGCTTGCACCCGAAGGTGTCCGAGACTTTTCAGGATCTGAACGATCAAATGAAGGCATTCACGTCCGGGGAGATCAATGTTGGAGGAGCGGCATTCCTTGCCCTTCTTGGTGCGGGGATATACCAGATAGGCAGGGGGAATCTCACTGCCATTCCTTGGTATACCGCATTCTGGTATGCTCTCAATATCTTTCTGAAATCCAAGAACGATTCAAAAATGGAATAAGCCAGTTGATATATTTAACATAATTGTCAACCTAACTTCACTAATCTGTAACAGAGAGGCTGTAACATTATGATTGGTTTCAGGAGCATACCTCAGCATCTCTTATCACTATTCTTACGTGAAACAGGTATTGGTAAGGCATGTGAGAATTTTACAAACAAAATGCATTTAACCGGAAAGGAGGCATACTATGCCAAGGGAAAATGTTGTAAAAAGTGCACCAGCAGGTAAAGAGGAAGTAACCAGCATGGGCAAAGCGGGTACATCAGTAAAAGAGGGTGTAGTGAGCAGTCTGAAGGGTATCAATGAGATCGAGGCTGAGATCGTCAGTCTGGTGAGGAACACCGTTTCCAATACCCTGAGGGCCACCGGTAGCGTGGCCCATGAGGCGGTCACCATCACAAAGGATGTGGTAAAAGGGACGATCCAGGCTACAGAAGAAGTCGGCACAGGCCTTATCCTCAGCACAAAGAGTGTCGCCAAGGGAATCGTCATGGGTGTGAGTGATGTAGGCGGAGACGTCGTCACTGTTGCCAGCCAGACAGTAAAGGGTGCGGTGAAGGGCGCGGCAGAAGTGGGCGCGGATGTTGCCATGGTGGCAAGAAGGACGGTTGACGGAGTTATCGAGGCCACAAAAGAAATTGGCGGAAATGTGGAAGAAGTGGCAAAAGTGGCTGTGGGAGGAGCGATCGAAGCTGCAGGCACTATCGGAAATACTGCCGTGAAGGCCGTAAAAGATATGCTCGTCGGTGTTGTAGAGGGCGTAAAGGAAGTGGCAGGCTCAGCGCTGCCAAAGCCGCACCAGGTGCCTCCGCCCGCTCATAAGGAGACCGAGAGCCATGCAAAGGGAAGAAAGAGGTAGTAAAGGGGCGTGGTCCAGCCGGTACATACGGCGGTAAAAGGGAGAACAAGATTTAGAGTAGATGGGCTTTATCGCTCTGAAGAACTCAAAAGAGAGATCGAATCAAGACTCTCTTCCTATAGGGAGATTCAGGGGTTCTCGGTAAATATCCTTACCGGTAAAGTCCTTGTATTTTATAACTCAGGTAACTCTCCCGAGTCGATTGCATCGCTCATTGCAGGCGTTGTAGGCGAGGCAGCGAAGGCGGGGAAACCGTCCCCACCGGTCCAGCGGACTGCAGTCCATGATCAGGGCGAGTGGCTTCCCGCAAGCACTATGCGGGCAGAATACCCTTACCCTGAAGCGGAGAGAAGCCAGCGTATACAGAGCAGAAGGACATTAAGAAGAAGCGTTGTCCTTTCCGAAGTGCAGACCGAGGAAGCCTGGCACCTCATGGACGCAACGGACGTGCTCGGAACTTTCGGCACGTCAAGAAATTCCGGACTGTCCACCGATCTCGTCAGTGTAAATCTCAGGAAATTCGGACCCAATGTTCTTCCTGAAGCGGTCCCCCGTTCCGGGCTGAGTATGTTCTTCAATCAGTTCAAGTCCGTCCCTGTGGCACTTCTCGGTGTCGCAGCGGGTATTTCTGTTCTTACCGGCGGCCTTGCAGATGCCGTGGTGATCATGGGCGTGGTCTTCATAAACGCAGCCATAGGGTACACAACCGAGAGCCAGACCGAAAAAACTATCCACGCCCTGAAGAACCTCGTCAGGCCCTCTGCCGTTGCGGTGCGTGACGGCAGTGTGAAAGAGATTGGGGCGGGAGAGATAGTGCCGGGAGACCTCCTGCTGCTTAGACCCGGCAGCTATGTTGCGGCGGATGCAAGACTCATCGAAACGAATCACCTGAGCATTGATGAGTCTGCCCTTACCGGTGAGAGCATGCCGGTGAACAAAGCTGTATCTCCTATCACGCAAAAGGATATCCCCCTCGCTGACAGGACAAACATGGTCTATATGGGCACCCTCGTTACCGGCGGACAGGGGCTTGCAGTCGTTGTGGCAACGGGGAGGTTCACCGAGATGGGCAAGATCCAGACCCTTGTGGGTGAGGCAAGGCCTCCTGAAACACCCATGGAGCGCCAGTTGGACAGAATGGGCAGCCAGCTGGTATTTATCTGCGGAATAGTCTGCGGCATGGTCTTTGTCACCGGAATGCTCCGGGGATACGGTCTTTTGCAGATGCTTAAGGTTTCCATATCCCTTGCGGTGGCTGCGGTCCCGGAAGGTCTTCCCACGGTGGCAACCACTACCCTCGCCCTCGGCATCAGAAATATGCGGAAGCATAATGTCCTCATACGACATCTTAACGCGGTCGAGACCCTCGGCTCGGTCCAGACCATATGCCTCGACAAGACAGGGACGATCACCTTTAACAGGATGTCCGTGGTCGCAGCATATGCCGGCATGAGAGGCTTCACCGTGTCTCATGGACAGTTTTTCCAATCCGGTGAACCTCTGAGCGTATATTTCCATGATGAACTCTTAAGACTCATTCACCTATCGGTCCTCTGTAATGAAAGTGAAGTGATCATGAGAGGACGGCAAATATGTCGTCAACGGCTCTCCGACCGAGAATGCCCTGATACACGTTGCATTAAGTTCAGGGGTTGACGTTCAGATGCTCAGGGAGAAGTTTCCTGTCCTGAAGATCTATCACCGTTCAGAGAAGCGAAATTACATGTATACGCTCCATGAAACCCGGAATAGTTCTGCACTCATTGCAGTAAAGGGAAGCCCCAATGAGGTGTTGTCGCTATGCATCTGGCAAATGAAGGATGGTCAGAAGATTCCCCTCACCGATGAAGACCGCCTCGCCCTGGAGACCGAAAATGAGCGCATGGCGGGCGAGGCCCTCCGTGTTCTTGGGGTAGCGTATTCGTTTGCCGATGAGCCAGTCACTTCCGATCAAAGAGGACATAGATTCTGCGGACAATCTCATTTGGGTCGGGTTTGTGGGCATGGCAGATCCGGTCAGGGATGGAGTGAGGGGATTAATAGGCGAATTTCACAAGGCCGGGATAGATACGGTCATGATTACCGGTGACCAAAGCCCGACCGCTTATGCCATAGGAAAAGAATTGAACCTCAGTAATGGCGAACAGCTTGAGATCCTTGATTCCAGCCACCTGATCGATATCGACCCTGAGGTGATGAAGGCGCTCTGCAAAAGGGTGCATGTCTTTGCCCGTGTCAGCCCTGCCCACAAACTCCGGATAGTCCAGGTGCTCCAGAGCGCGGGGAAGGTCGTTGCCATGACGGGCGACGGCATCAACGACGGGCCGGCCCTTAAAGCTGCGGACATCGGTATCGCCATGGGACATACAGGCACCGATGTCGCCCGTGAGGTGGCAGACGTCGTCATCGAGGACGATAACCTCGATACAATGGTCATTGCCATAAGTCAGGGAAGGACTATCTATAACAACATAAGGAAGTCCGTCCATTTTCTCTTGTCCACAAATCTCAGCGAGATCATGGTCATGTTCACTGCCATTGCAGGAGGTCTCGGCCAGCCTCTGAGTGCGATACAGTTGCTCTGGATCAACCTCATGTCCGATATAGCGCCGGGTCTGGCGCTTGCCCTCGAACCGCCGGAGCCTGATGTTCTGAGCCAGCCGCCGCGCGACCCTGACGAGCCCATTGTGAGGAAATCAGATTTCAAGAGAATCACCTTTGAATCAGCAATGATATCTGCCGGGACCTTAGGGGCTTACGGGTATGGCATTGCGAGATACGGCATGGGCCAAAAGGCAGGTAGTCTTGCGTTCCTGAGCCTTACCACAGGACAGCTCCTCCATGCGATCAGCTGCCGTTCAGAGAGGCACAGCATATTCGGCAGGGAGAAGTTGCCGCCGAACAAATATCTCAATATGGCCCTGGGGGGTTCCTTTGCCATCCAGCTCTTGGCTATGGTGATACCGGGGTTGAGAAATCTCCTGGGCATCGCTCCAATCAGTGTCCTTGATGGTGTTGTAATCGGAGGCAGCGCCGTTCTCCCCTTATTGGTGAATGAAGGAACGAAGAAACTCCCGAAAGAGGTAACCGCATGAAAAAAGACTTCATCTTTACATCAGAATCCGTAACAGAAGGCCATCCTGACAAGCTCTGCGACCAGATAAGCGACGCCATAGTTGACCATTTCCTTCAGCAGGACCCCTATTCAAGGGTCATTGCCGAGTGCGCAGTATCGACTGCGATCATGTTCATCGCCGCGAGGTTCGAATCTAATGCGAGCGTGGATTTCCCGAATATAGCGAGGCAGGTCGTAAACCAGATCGGTTATGACCAGGATGCCTTTAATGCAAAGACGTGCAGCATCGTGACAAGTCTCAAGGAATTGCCCCATGATGAGCATTGCTGCTTTGATGAAAGAAAACTGTCAGATGCGGAGATCGATGCAATTCCCGCGCGCAACCAGGTTACCGTCTTCGGTTTTGCCTGCAACCAGACATCTGCCCTTATCCCCCTTCCCATCTGGCTGGCCCACAGACTGGCAAGGAAACTCACCTCCGTCAGACTCCAGAAGATACTCTCCTATCTTGCGCCTGATGGGAAAACGCAGGTGGGGATCGAGTACAGGAACGGAAAGCCTCACAGGATCCACAGCATCACGGTTATCGCCAGTCAGGACAGGCCTTCAGCGGCAGGAGGCCCTGATATGAAGAGGCTCGAAGACGATATCAGGCAGGTTGTTATAGATTCTGTATTCCCTGATGAGGATATAAAACCTGACAGAAACACAAAGATATTTATCAATCCTGATGGCCCGTTTATCATCGGAGGTCCCTCAGTCCATTCCGGGCTGACGGGAAGGAAAAATGCAATTGATACGTACGGAGAATACTCCCGACAGAGCGGAGCTGCCCTCAGCGGTAAAGACCCTATGCGTATAGACAGGATAGGCGCCTATGCGGCCCGTTACGCAGCAAAGAATGTCGTTGCTGCAGGACTCGCGGATGAGTGCGAAATACAGCTCAGCTACTCCATCGGTCTTGCGAGGCCTGTGAGCATTCAGGTAGAGACCTTCGGCACGGGAAAGATCCCTGATGAGAAAATCTCAGCGCTCGTTGAGAGACATTTTGATTTCCGTCTGGCAGGGATCATACGACAGTTTAATCTGAGATACCTCCCATCGATTTTGAAGGGTGGCTTTTACAGAAAACTTGCGGCTTACGGACATGTGGGGAGAATGGATATAGGACTTCCCTGGGAGCTGATAGACAAAATGAGCGAGATGAGAGGGTAAGGGGAGCATGGAACGTACGCGGTGTGATAGCAACATCGAGGCATTAAAGGCGGACTTCAGGAAATGAGAGGAGGATCAGTATGATATCAACGCAAGATCTGCTCGTCGTCCTGGTAATCGTCCTTGTTTTGTTCGGTAAGACGAGGCTGCGCGAACTCGCTAAAGGGTTGAAAGAAGGGGTCAAGAATTACAAGAAGAGCCTGTCCGAGCCGGACGAAATAGACGTTACGCCCAAAAAAAATAAGAATAACAAAGAAGGCCGGAGTTGTAGAAAATGATAGGCAACCAACACATAGAACAGCAGCCGTAAGACACAAAAAGCAAGCCGCGGCCTTGAGCCAGTGTAGCCTATAAGTTGTCTCTCACGCTTTATTCTTCCCTCTGACGTTACCGATCCGCTCCTTTCTTTCTTCATTACTCACCTCTGATTCATCAACATGTAACACGCCTTTCATCATCGCTTAACCATGCTCAGGTATTCTCAAACAGAACACAATGACGCATTCTCCACGCAACGGAACTAAAAGCTAGTTTTCCTGAAGGAGAGAGGCAGTCAAATGAGAACGATTCTGCAGGGTCGATTGTCTGAACCGTGGGAAACAAAAGGAGGTGAAGAGGAAGAATTGTAAGGAAAGCAGCGTAACACGCTGACAAGAAGATAATGCATCACGCAGGACAAAACACTTCGTAATGGAAAGCCGCATTAAGCGGCCGCACTAAATCTCTCAGGAGGATAAAGTATGTCAACGAAAAGGTATACCCAGAGGTTTCTCTCTCTCCTCGTGATCCTGTCACTGGCGATGTTTATCGCAGTCACATCGGCATTCGCGGAACCCTGGAAGTTCGGCGTAATGTCCGACACTCAGTGGAAGACCTCCCCAGATGCGAAGAATCCAAACACTGTGGCGGTCGGACCGATCATTCACCTCAACCAGGAATTCAAGAACCACGGTGTCAAGTTCGTTATCCAGACCGGGGACTTGACGGAAAACGGCAACAACCTTGAGATGGATACAACTGCAACCTTCAGGCAGGCCCTTTATAACGCCGGTATCGGCTTCTACCCGCTCCGTGGCAACCACGATACATTTGCTGCGGTCGCCACGAGTTCCAGGCGTCTTCCCGCAGACCCAGACCGGGTAAACAACCAGACTCCTACCGACGCGCTGGTCACCACCCCCTATTACGGCAACCCCATCGACCCGGCGAACCCATATAACCTGTTCAACACGAACACCACCTTCACTGTCGGGTCCAATTTCAGCAGCCCGACGGACATTGACCCTAACTATGCCGGGTCTGACTTACTCGTTCGATTACGACAATGCCCGTTTCGTGATGCTGGACGGTTTTACGATACCGAACATTGCCTGTAATCTGATTGAGAACCAGCAGCCCTGGATATCGAGCACGCTTTCGACCAGGCCGGCAGAGACTCCCATGCCTTTGTATTTTCCCACAAAGGCCTGATCACTGAAAACCATACGGATATCCTCTTTACGCTCCGGGCAAGTGCAACGGCAGCAGCACCAGCAGCAATCCTTCCGTCAAACCTGCTGAGCAGAATGCGTTTATGAGCAGCCTGTTCAACAACGGCGTCCGGTATCTCATGAACGGCCACGACCACATGCACAACCGGGCTATTGTCGACGAGCCCGGACGCCCTCTCGACAGGTACAGAACATCACCACCTCCTCCAACAGCTACAAGTTCTATATTCCGCTTGATCCCGTCGAACGACGAAACGTTCAAAGCTGACCTACGGCATCACGCAACGCTTTCCCCGGGAGACCGGAGATCGCTCAGGAGCTCTTCACCGTCGGCTACTACATCGTCACGGTGGACGGACCGCGGGTGACCGTGGACCACTACTCTTCGCCGAACGGTTGCAATGGCGACTGCGACCAGACCAACGATCGTAATTCCTACACCTTCACCAAGCGCGAGACCTTCGGCTACAGCCTCAACGGCCAGGAATTCCTTGGTTGGCAGGGCGAGTCCTACACGGCTGTTCAGGACAGCTTCGAGGGCACGACTGCGAAGATCCTTGGCTGGCGTCAACGGCAGCACGGCAACGGTCTATGACGGCCGCGCAATGACCAAGGCCGTCAATACCGGGTGGACCTCGGGTCAGAAGCTGATGACATGGACTACAGTGCCAGCCACAGGTGGCCGTGGTTCTCTAAGAAGCGCTACCAGAGGAAGGATGACGAAATGCCTGCCAGCGATATCCTCACCCTCTGGGGCATGGCCGACCTCGGGAGCGACCAGACCGACGTGTACACGCTCTCGATGAGCTATGACCACCACAAATTGCTCCCCATTCAACTCGGGAAAGGGCCTGTTGGGCCTTGCAACGAGGGATGAGAACGGCGACTGGGTCAACGCCGTGGATATGAACTTCGGCGGCACCAAGAAATTCGTCCTCGGCCCCTGGAAGCCCGGCTACGAGCTCGGCACATACGGTATCGACCTGAAAACACACACCGCCTGGGCGGTCATTAACTACAATGGCGATTTCGCCGTCGCCGGGTTCAGACATTTTTGATGAAGATAGGTGACAGGAAGAAGTAGGAAGCTGACCCTGAAAGATAAGGGTGCGATTCATCCGCAGGAAGGGAGCCCGTGAAAGTTCTCACGGGCTCCGTTTTTATGGCCTGTTCAGGTGGATTTCACCATCCCTCATTCATTCTTTGCAGCTGATGTGGTTCTCCCTGCAGGCTTCCTCGCAGGCTTCTTCCTGAGAGGTGCCTTTCTTTGTCTCTTTTTCGGCTTTCCCTCAAGTTTCATAATTTCATCCTGCAGTTTTCCGATTCTGGCTTTAATGGCTTTGACCTTGCTGTCGGACATCGGATTCTTCACCTTTGAACTCAAATCATACACTCTTCCACCAAGCTCCGCTATCTCCTTCTGCACTTTTGTCTGCAAGTCAAAAAGCTTATAACGTCTTTTCCCTTCCTCAGTGAGTTCTTCTGCTTTTTTCTGCACAACCGCGGCACCTTCTTTGACAAAGAGTGATGCTTTCCTCGACACCTGTTTGCAAATCCTTCTTGATCTTTTCCCAGAAGTTCATAGTCCTTCCTCCTCTCATTGACTCTATTCTTCTAACCCTCCCCCTCCCAATGCCGTTACAACCTTTTCAGCCACTTCAAGGGCCTTTTCAGTGGCTTTCTCTATATACTGATCGCACGTTTCTGCCTTTGCAAGACAAAAATAACCATACTTCTCCAGAATACCGATGACCTGTTCACAGTTGATCTTCTTTTCATCAAAGTGTAGTACTGCACTTCCGGTGACCGTATGGGTCTCCACAGCGGTTATTCCCTCAATTCCTTTTATAAACGTTTGAAACTGCTCAGCCTTTTCCGGGTTTTCCCGAATCACCGGGGTTTCGATCCTTATCCTGCCGGGCACATAATGAATATAATATTCCATTTCCCGTCCTCCCGTCTCGGACAGCATAGAACAGCTGTCAACTTCTTCTATTTTAGCAGCCACACCCTTTATTCTCAATATACTTTATGTCCTAAGGCATTATGAGAATCCATTTTCAACCCGCAGTCTGCAACGTTATGGCTTTGGATAGTATAGCAACAAGACATATCTTGTCGTCCTTTATGGAGGAGTATTCAGCTAGGGCTTGTTTGATTTGCGTTTGGAAATCAGACCACCAGAGACTTTAGTGATGTGAATTATGTTTTATTGTCATTCAGGAAATAAATAAGGAAGGAATATGAGCAGGCAGTCTGGGCGAGCCCTTGCAGGGAACGGGATGAAAAAATCTATATCAGGAGAGTGATAAGAGACAATGCAGATCCTTCCAGTGCCGTTTCTAGAAAGGTACCGAAGATGGCTCTCCCCACCACATCTCCTGCTTTGGAAGCGGCTCTGTGGATGTACTGGTCGTTTGTCAAGGCCTTTGATGTGTCAAAATAGCCTTTTCTCTGAAGGAGACTCACGATGTCATCGTGATGTATGGTCTTGGGGTTATAATTCACAAGAATGCTTCCGGTAGTCAGGTTAATATCTACCGTTGCTATCCCCTGCATGGTGCTCAAGCTCTTCCTGATATCATCAGCGATATCCTGATTCCTCTCTGACCAAAGGGCTTTTCACCCTCAGCCTTCCGGGAACGTTATGGATGTAATAGCTCATCTTTTTCCTCCTTTATCCTGAATTTCCTGTACTCTCTGCATTCCGGATATCCTGAGCATCTGAACCGTATAACCTCTCCCTCAATCTTGTAGACATTCATGCTCTTTCCGCAGGCGGGACAGACCGGTTTGCCCTTTACCGATAACTTCTTGGCATTCTTGGTAAACTGCATGCCGCACATCATGCAAAGGAATCTCTCTTTTCCGGTCCAGGCCTTTCCGTATTTATATACTGCATCCGAAGCGCAATCCGGGCATTTGGCATTGAGTTTCTCGATTACGGCTTGTGCTTCCATATTTATATTTAATCAAATGATTTTTACAGCATTATTAAGGGATTGTTACATTTTCGTTACATTTCAGTGTTTCAGCAGCGGTCTCCCGCAATAGGGAGATATAGATTGCGCATACTTCATAGTGTCTCCCCATGCAGAGCCGAATGTCAGCCCCTTGTATAGACCTGACCAACTTGTTCAGCACGTTGCATTTTGCCCCATTCGAGCTTCCCTCAAGGTACTGACAAAGCATTCCTCTTGACTGGTACATTACTTCCTCCTTTTCTTTCTCTTTACAACTATACAATCTTATCTGTTACAGCATTGTTACAAGAATATTAAATTTCTGAGAAAAGACATAAAAGGGGAAATCAGTAATCATGCTGACTGCCTGAGAAAGTCTTTTGATCCATCTTAAACCCTCTGTTACGCTACGCAACTCTTCTGCATGCCATACCCGTTGAGATGAAATAGAGAGAAATGAAAACCTTGCATTTCTCCCACTCTCCCATCAAACAGCATTTTTTGTCAGCACACGGTATCCTTTCCGGCTCGATACCTGCCACTTCACAAATCCCCTTCTTGAAACTTGGACACATTTCGATCACCCCCCCTATGTCATTACCCCAACCCGCTTCACAGGATAAATCTTGGCTGTCTGCAGTCAAGGTTATCATCGAGATGTTACAGCATGATGAAGCAGAGGTTAATTTTCTTAGGCAAGGAATTTTAAGGCACGTAAATAAATTGAAGTTACATGCTGTTGAGGAATGTTACTTAAGACTATAATTCAATATGTTAAGCATAAATCCAAAATAGAAACCCTTTGCAAGAATGGCTCTGAGCGGTCCTGGATCCAGCCCTCCTGCCAATCCCGCCACTCTCTCAGGCTATCTCTCTTCGTCCGAATTGCTGCTCTTCTTGAACACCTCAGGATCTATGTTCCCCGACCCGGGCCCTCCGCACTCCGGAATATAACAGGTAACGTCAACGTACTCACACTTTTCTTTGCATGAAGGACAAAGGTCCGGCGGAACATCCGCTTTCATCGTGTAGCCGCATTTATTACATTTCCAGAAGTCATACCTGCCTCCTTCTTTACCGCTGCGTTAACACTAGTATATCAGGTCCAGGTCGAGCGTACATGAAGCTGCTTTTTGTTGACTTAAACGCGCGAATTCTAATATCATGTCCGGAGAGGACCAAGATCGAATTTATGAGGAGGATACGTATGAAAAGGCTCGGCAGCTTGCTCATCATGGGAGTAACGGCGCTCTCTCTTTTGTGTTTCCAGACGGGATGTGGAGGAGGCGGTGGCGCAAGTACTTCAAGAGAAGGCGGGCCGGACGCATCGCTTACGGCATCCAATGCCGGACAGGTCGGCGACACGGTCACTCAGGCAGTGAAACTGGTGGCCCCGGCTGCTGCTCTGGGAGACCTGAAGACCTCGAGTGTTTCCCCGGAGAAAAGACCGCCGCTGCTGAGCATCCTTGAAAAAATTCTGCCGGTCTCCGCAAAGAGCATACAAGCGAAGCATATGAGCGGCGTTTCTGTATTCAACGAAACGTGCGCCAACGGAGGGAGCATTACGGTAACTATAACCGGTGTGGATCTGTTGAAAGAACTGATCATTGGCGACGTCAACGTCAGCTCATGCACGATCGGGGCACAGACGTTGAACGGCACAATGCACGTGGAGTATATTGTCGGTTCAACTGATGCCCTTACGAATCCCACGCTCGATAACCTCAAGAACTTCAAGAAGGTCACTGTCACCACCTCTGCTTTCACCTATGTGAACACTACGAATACCGATAACGTGACCCTGAACGATCTTGTCCTGGTATTGCAGGATTTCACCTATGACGGAAATGTCCTTACCGGTGGTTCGATCACATTGGGAGGCGTTGCAACCGGGACCATTGATGGCGAAGTGGTGGATATCGAGTGTGACAGCTTCGGGCTTGTGTTCAGTGCGGACCCCTCGGGTACAGCTGTGTCAGTATCGGGGAGAATAAAGGCCGCATGCCTTGGCGGCTGGGTGACCATGGTCACGAACCAGTCAGTGTTCCTCCCTGCGAATGCCCATTGTCCTACAGCAGGGGACATCGCTGTCTCTGCCGGTGCAGATACGGTAACAGTGCATGTTGCCGCAGATGCCAGGATAACCATTTCCTTTAACGGCAATGCAGTGAAGACGTATAACACTTGCAGCGAAGTGAAAGGCCTCTGTGTAAAACCGTGAAGGAGGCGAGCCTCCTCTCTTTCACTGAATACGGTAAGGCAAGGAAGCACCGTTGATGTTTGACGATGAAAATATCACGCTGAAGAACAAGATCGCCGAGCTCAAGGAGCGCCTGAATCAGATATATTCCCAGTCCGCTGTCGAGGCCGGCAAGAGCAAGGCATTTGAGAGCGAGTTCTCCCTGTATGTGAAGGCTTGTGAGCATGCCCGGTCCGAGCAGAGGGAAGGTGTCAGGCTTCAGCACGATGCTACAAAATTCGGGCTGGCGGTCCTGACCCTTTTTTTTGTGATCACCGTTTACGGCTTTACCAGACACGTTCTTCTCGGCATGCTTATGCTTTTGGGATACGGGATGGTTTCGTGCGGGTTCATGTACGTGCTTCTGGCGGGAGAAATACGGATAACGAGGGCGAGAGAGTATTGTCTTGCGCTGGAAACCTACTTTAAGCGCTACCGTTGGGCCGGTGAACAAAAGGAAGCCCTTACGTTGCCGGGGATCCCATTGTGGGAAGGATACAGGAGCGCATGGGGGAAAGATCTTTTTGCTGAAGGTCCCTACGGAAGAACAGCCCTCTATGCTCCCTTTCGGATCGCGCTGACATTGGCAGATCTGCTGGCCTTTGCGTATCTGGGTTACTCGTTCATTGCTCACCGGTCCGAGCTCTCATGGATCACGATGACGATCGGCTGTATCGCATGGGTCATGGCGGTTGCCGTGCAGATGCTTCTCGTGCATGCGATAATCAACAAAGGTGGCGGAAGACTGGCAATAGAGAAAGAAAGGCCGGAGGAATATCAAGAGGAAAGGACCGGCCGGCAAGCCGTCACGTGGGGCACAATGCTCAGGCTTTTTCTTGGCCTGGATATAATCTTCCCTGAAGAAATCGAGAAGGAGCCTCATTGAACGGAAAAGCGGGTCGCTGTCGACAGAACCATTCAGGACATGTACAGTGTGAACGGTGATCTGTTCGATATGAAGAGAATAGGTATGCTACTTCTGCTTTGTCTGGCGTCCCCGGCCTATGCCGATCCTTCCATCGAATTTGTGAACGAGACGCATGATTTCGGTCATGTGACGCAAGGGGAACTGCAGGAGCATTTCTTTGAGTTTACCAATACGGGAACTGACGAACTGGTCATAGAAAGAGTTGAGTCCTCATGAGAATGCACTGCTGCGATGGCTGGTTCCAGCCATCTTAAGCCTGGCGAAAGAGGAACTATAAGGGCACAACTTGACACCAGAAGCAGAATAGGCACAATCGTCAGGACAGTTCAGGTGTTTACCAATGATCCTAAGAGACCGCGAGTGATCCTGACCTTAAAGGCCGACATTTAGAAAATCCAAATAAAGTAACACCAACCTTCTTATGTTACGATAATAGTCCAAGTCCCTGTCAGATAATAGTTTCGAGCTCGGTCAGGAGGTAATATGCTTCCCTTCGCTCATGGTCTGTGATCCCAGGGCTCAGGACGATCTCCTTCGCTCTCTCTATGACGCCAAGCTTTAATCCCCTTGCCAAAATGGCGAGGTCGATCCCTGCATTCCTGCCCATCTCCTTCAGGACCGTCTCTCCGATGGCCGGTGCTACGAGCGTCAGGAAGGAGGACAGCAGGGTGAATGCAACGGGAAAGGCATCCTCTTTTTCAGCTCTCTCGGCGAAATCCACGACCGACTTCAATATCTCTGTCAGCAGTTCCGGACTGTAGTCGCGGCTGTCCCTGAACGGATTGCTGCCCCGGGCGGCTGCCTGGCCTCTGTTCAAATATTCATTGCGTTCATTTTTGTGCTGTTCATAGCTCTGTAATATGCATTTGACAAAGGCATCGGCAAACTCCCTGCAGTGTTTCCTGATCATACCCCTGAAGGGCCCCTCCGTATTCCATTTCCTGAGAAGCCCGTAGGAGATCCCCAGCTCCGTCGCCACGGTGATCTGCTTGTCAGCAGTGAGCATATAAAGGGTGGCTAGATACTTTTTCCTGGAGAATCCGATGCGCCGCCCCCTGGACGTCCCCCTCCGCCCGGGCTCAACGTATGCCCTGGTCTGTTCCTCAATGAAGCTCTCCAGTAGAGTATTTTCCATGAAAGACCATGTAAATAAATAACTAATAACATAGTATATGATAGTGTTACTTATGTCAAGTTGGGCGGTCGTCAGGCGGGGCTTAAAGCATCCGCCAAAGGGGAAGAATCACCCCGCAACTTCCTGAGACGGAAAGGGCGCGCCCACTGATTTTCCGCCTTTTGCAGGAGCACACGATTTATGCTATGCTTTTTCCATGGACGAACGGAGGAACTACCAGAGGTTTGTGGTGGAGGGAGTGGAAGGCACCCTCATGTTCGCCACTGACGTTGATATCATCAACGTCAGCATAAACGGCATCGCGCTGAAGGCCAACAGAAGGCTCGAGATCGGCAGGGAATACACCCTCAAGCTTGAATTTCAGGATAAGGTCATAGCTCTGAACGGTATCGTTGTCTGGTCGGTGCTGAGCGAACTTGGAAGAGGACAGCATGAGGAAAAGGTTCCGATCTACAAGGCAGGGATGCGCTTCACCAACGTTATATCGGAAAAGATGGAGAGCCTCCTCGATTTTATTGATGAGCACAAGGTTGCGCCGGAACACAGAGTGACCGTCAGGTTCGATGTCAGGTCGCCCGACCGGGCCAGTCTGAACGGCCCCCACACCTATAAGGTCAAGAAAGTGAGCGATGGAGGCATGCTTATAGAGACAGACCAGCCGTTCAATGTTGAGGAATCATTGCCCATGGAAATATCCCTTCAGGACGATACGACGATCCGTTTTGTGGGGCGCGTCGCCTCCTGCCATGAGATCACCAAGGAACCCCCGAAACGCTATGCCATCGGGATAGAGTTCAAGGAAATATCAGCAGCCGATAAGGCCAGAGTCACGGAGTTCATCAAGTCCCTGCGTCCCGCTCAGTAATCACGTCATCGGGGAGTTCGTCTCTATCGTCTTTTGTCTTGGGAAAGTGTTTTGCCAGCAGTTCCCCTGACTCTTTGATCGCTTTGCAGAGGGCGTCGCAGGCCCGGCCCTTGGCGATGCCTTTCGATACCTCCGCCGCAAATTTGTTCAGGGTCTCTTGCCCGATCTTTCTGTGGATCCCCTTGTCCGCGAGTACCCAGACCTTCCGCTCCAGCAGAGAGATGAAGAAGAGCACGCCGGTATGTTCCTTCGTCCTGCTCAGCCCCTTCTCATGGAAGGCGCTGATAGCACGGTGGCGCACTGCGTGTTCCTTCCTTCCCGCGCCGAGAAAGGCGGTCCTGAGGGGATGAAATTTTCTGAAGACGATCCTGAAGGGAAAGAAGAAGCTAAATGCCAGGGGGATGAAGAACCACATCGAGGCATTGAAGAAGAAACCGGTTATCGCCAATGAAAGGAGGCTTGCCACCGCGACGCCTCCCATGACCTCCCCGTCCCGGTACTCGTCACTTCTGTCCACAACCATCACCACCACTTCTCCGATGGTGCAGCATTCCACCTCGCGGGTCGTCTCTTTTATCCGCTTTCTTTCCTCTTCGCTGAAAAAATGTTCAACGCTGTGTTTCATTACCAGTCTCCTGATGCCCCGCCGCCGCCGAAGTCGCCTCCTCCGCCACCGCCGAAGTCAATGCCTCCTCCTCCGCCGCTGCTGCCGAACCCGCCGCCGGTAAACCCTCCGGGCCAGAATCCTCCTGCTCCGCCGCCTCTGCCACCGGCGGAGAAGAGCGCGGGAAGAAAGAGTCCGAGGATGAAACCCACGACCGCAAGAATAAGCAGACCCAATACGCCGATGGATATGGACGCCAGAAGTATGCTCAGGGGAAGTCCCACCGCACCGCCGACCGCCCCGAGGGGCCGGGACATGCTCCCGAGAACAAGGATGGCGATACCGCCGAAGATCAGGAACGTGAGGAGGCGTGACGGGGCGTCGCGCCTCCTTGCCGTGTGGTTTCCGTCAGCCTTGAACTCGCCGCGCGTGGCGTCGATGATGGCAGAGACACCTGCGGTGAAGCCCCCGTCATAATCGGCACGCTTGAACCTCGGTTTCACCACAAGGTCAATGATCCTCCCGGCCATCAGGTCGGTCAGCTTCCCCTCAAGTCCCCTTCCCACCTCTATCCGTATCTTTCTCTCCTGTTTTGCCACGATCAGGATAATGCCGTTGTCCTTACCCTTCTGCCCGATCTTCCACGACTCGGCGACCTTGATGCCAAAATCCTCGATCACTTCTCCCTCCAGTGATGGCGTGGTCAGGATGACCACCTGTGTCGAGTCGGACCGTTCGAATGCCTGCAGCTCGCTTTCGAGCCGGGCCCTGGTCTCCGGAGAGATCATCCCCGCGTAATCGTTCACGTAGCCCTGAAGTTTGGGAACGTCGAGCGCGTGGGCGGCCCATACGGACAGGAGAAAAAATCCCGCTAAGAAAGCTCTCTTCACTTATGGGAACTGGACCTTGGGCGCCTTCTCGGCCCCGGCCTCAGCCTTGAACGGCTCCTTCAGTTTGAGATGGAGCAGGAGGCTGTTGGTAAGGCTGTTGGGGAATACCCGGATGGAGGTATTGAACGTCTCCACCGCCTTGTTAAACCGTACCCGCGCAACATTGATCCTGTTTTCGGTCCCCTCCAGCTGGTGCTGAAGGTCCTGGAAATTCTGGTTTGCCTTGAGGTCCGGATACTTCTCCACCACCACCATGAGCCGCGACAGTGCGCTGCTCAAAGCGCCCTGGGCCTCCTGAAACTGGCCGAATGCCTTTGGGTCCTCCAGGATGTTCTTTGATACCTGCATCGTGCCGACCTTTGCCCTTGCCTCTGTGACCGCTACGAGGGTTTCCCTCTCGTGTTTTGCATACGCCTTCACCACTTCCACAAGGTTCGGTATAAGATCATTCCTCCTCTGGTAAGCTGCCTCAACGTCTCCCCAGGCCGCCTTCACCGTCTCTTCATTCGCCTGCATGATATTATATCCGCAGCCGGAGAGGCCAAACAGGATACCGACCAGCATGAAGTACACAAGATATCTCTTCACTCTTTCCTCCTCGTCTTTTTTTGTTAGAGTTGTTACCGAAAATATTGTAAACAAAAAAAAGCATAAAAGCCATAGATGGCGCATCATTTTTTGTGGTATCATTAATTTTCATGAAGACGATTGTGATCATCGTGGCGGCATTTTGCATCATGGTTCCTGCCTCATCCCTCCTGGGCGCCGAGTCCTATCCCTACGGAAAGGACCAGACGGTCATTGGGTATCTGCAGGAACATACGGTAGAAGAGGGTGAATCCCTGATCGAGATCGCGCGGTATTTTGACCTCGGATTCAATGAGATAGATGATGCAAATCCTACCCTGAACGCCTTTGTCCCGGGGACGGGAGCTTCAGTTACAATACCTGCGTTATGGGTGCTGCCCGACGTGGATCACCCAAGCGGAATTGTGATCAACCTTTCAGAAATGAGGCTTTACTATTTTTTTATACAGGGCAAATCAAAGGTGGTGAGAACGTACCCGATAGGAATAGGCGACGAGGGCACTGATACGCCCGTGGGGACCTTTACCGTGATCCAGAAGGCCGTAAATCCCGTGTGGTACGTTCCTGCATCCATAAGGAAAGAGAAGCCTGAGCTGCCCAGGGCGGTTCCTCCCGGACCGGAGAATCCCCTCGGTTCCCATGCGTTGCGGCTTTCCATCGGCCCTGTTCTCATCCACGGCACGAACAAGCCCTTCGGCGTGGGACGAAGAGTGAGCCATGGCTGCATACGGCTGTATCCTGAAGACATCCCGGAGCTTTACGGTATCGTCCCGAATGGAGCGAAGGTGACCATTGTGAGGCAGCCTGTTAAAATAGGCGTCAGGGACAACCGGATATATATCGAGGTGCAAAGGGACGAACACCTGAAGGAATTTAACTACTTTAACGAGGCGGTGCGGATATTGACAAAGAAAGGGTTCCTTAAGGACGTGGATATGGAGAAGGTCTACCCGGTGATCGGAGAGAAGAACGGCATCCCGACGGTCATTTCGCTGCAAAAAGAAGGGTCTGAGAATTAGAAAACCCTCAGACCCCCCTGCTCATGCCTTATTTCTTCTGCTTCAGTTCAAATGCCTTTGCCGCCTTTTCAGCCGCAGCCTCTGCTCTGGCAGCCGCAGCTTCCGCTCTTCTTGCCGCAGCCTCAGCTTTGTCGCAACATTCTTTTGCCAGTTTCATTGCGTCCTGAGCCATTCCCTTGGCATCTGCCGCGTCTTTCTTTGCCTGGGCAATATCGGATGACATTGCGCCAACCTTTCTCTCCAGATCGCTCATCCTGCTTTCGACCGCCGAAACCCTTGCTTCAAGCTTGCTGATCCTGTCGACAAGGGGATCGATCTGCTGCTTCACATATTCCTTTGTCGCACAGCCTGTGGTGAAGACAAATAAAAGACTGAACGCTAACAATAATAATACCGCCTTCTTCATTCCTCTCACCTCCTTTCCTCAGGAATTCCGTATACCCGTTAAAAGCATACACTGAAATTCAACAGAATTCAACCTCCCTGTGCAATTTTTTGTTTTATTGACACATCGTTAAAAAGTAATATACTTCTTCTTATGAGTATCTCTTAAGGTCTTTGGATCAGAAGGCGTTGGGTCAGGGCGGATAGTGAACTCGTATGCTCTGACCGGTGGGCATTTCCCCCGGCCATAATTAAAAGCATAGATACTTTTGAGAAAGAGGGAATAGTTACATGGGCATGAATTTGAAAGAGAGGTTGCTCAGGGCACTTGAGACGGGAGGCGGTGGACAGGCCGCCTGCTGCGGTTCCCACACAGAACGCCATTGTGGAGATAATGGAAAAGAGCGGGTATACGTGGCCCGCTGCACAGAAGAGAGCGAGGGAAATGGCCGGGTTGGCATGGGCTTGCCATGAGATCGGGGGGATTGAAAGCGTGCGCGTCCCCTTCGATATCAATGTGGAAGCGGAGGCCATGGGCTGTGAAACCAGGTTCGGCGATGACAACTCGACGCCTCCCCTGTCGGCACCGAAAACAAAAGCAGAATATGAGACAATCAGGATACCGAACCCGCGCAAGGATGGCAGGATGCCGGAAGTCCTTGAGGCGATAACCCTTCTGAAGGAGAAAACCGGCGATGAGGTCCCGTCTGATCGTTGCATTGGGGACGCCCTTTGAGCTTCTCTCGACCACCCTGAGTTTCGAGGATATCACGATGTCCATTCATGAGGATCCCGATTTTCTTGTGGAGCAACTGGAGAAGATGACCGGAATAGCAGAAACGTATGCAGCTGAGATCGAAAAGAGAGGGCCCGACGTGCTTATGCTGGTGGACGGAACCTCACAGTCCCTGGGTCCCGCATATTATGCACAGTTTTCCTTTCCCTACACCCGAGCCCTCGTGGATTCTCTGAACAAGCCGACAATCCTTCATATCTGCGGCAACGCCACGCCTCTGTTGGCCCAGATGGTCGGGACCGGCGTGGATGCCTTCAGCATTGACAAGCCCGTGGATATTCGGAAGGCGCGTGAGGCCACGGAGGGCAGAGTTGCCCTGTCGGTAATATTTCGCCGCATACCCTCTGCGCCGGAAGCAGGGAGGAGATCAGTGCAGAGACGGAGGAGTCATTGAGAGAGGGAATGCGATGTTATTTCCCCTGGCTGCGGCATTTTGCCTCTAACACCCCTGGAGAAGCTGAGGGTGTACGTCGATCGTGTAGTCAAGTGGAAGGGATGAAGAGGGGATAACTCCGCATGCGTTCCGGGACAAGTCCCTGTCATCCGGCGATCTCCCTGACGAGGTTCAGGAGGCGATCCAGGGTGATCGTCCTCCTTTCGACCGGAAGACCGGTGAATTCGCTGAATTTCCGCACCTTCTCCCCGTCGATGGGAATGACCCCCGTATCGAAGACGATGATCCTCTTGTAATTCGCGAACATCGATTTGAAGTCGAAATCGAAATCCTCTTTTCCGAGGGTGAACATGTCTTCCCAGGCATTGACCCAGCCCGCTGAAAGAAAAAAGCTCGTCGCCTCGGAGTTCAGGCGCATCACCTCTTCCGCTCCCACCATCGCCTCAAGACAGTTGCCGGCTGCGATCCTTTTAGCGCCGTAGCGCTCAAGGATGTCCTGGATATCGGGATGACAATGACCATAAATAACCCTGATCTCGGTTCCCGCCTTGGGTTCTCCTCCAGGGCTTCGTGAGCTTTGCTTTCAGCTTGTCAAAGTTCACGTGCAGGGCAGCATCAAGGAAAACGATCTTCCAGTCGAGACCTTTTTCCCTGATGAGGTATTCCAGTTCTTCTCTGAAGATCCCGCAGCTTATGAATATGACGGATTTTTCAGTCACGCAGACTCCTCGCCGCCGGGGCACGGCCACCTTGAGCTGCTAAAGTTCAAGAACAATGTCGCCGTCCTCTCTCAGCCTCGATTCGATCATCGCCCTGAGGTCAGAGAGCGAGACGTTGCAGCCCAGGTCCTTTGCGATGCCCTCCTGTACCGACACGAGGCAGTCGTGCTCTATGTCCGTCGCGACCGGCGCCGGGGGTTTGCCGATTATCTTGATGTTGCAGTGAAAGGTTGCGCGCTCCCCGTTTTTGCTGATCCGGAGGTTCCTTGGTTCGAAGGACACCGGCTGGAATACGTGGCTCGCATCGATGCGGTGGTAGCCGGTTATCTTCAACTCGTTCACGAGAAACCGCGAGACCGCATCTTCTCCCGCTGCGTCAGTGTCTATGAGCATGATGCTGCCGGGCCGGTTCTTCTTCGTGATCGTGGGTATGAGCTGGACGTTGTGGGCCCCGCAGGCCATGATCTTTTCCACGGCGAATCCGAGCACCTCCCCCGAGAGGTGGTCGACCTGAGCAAGAATGATGCGCGACTTCTTCTCCATTGCGTCCGTTCCTTTCAAAAGTCGAGCCCCTTCATAATATCTGCCGCCATTTGCGCAGCCTTCCTCAGACTTGGAGCCGGCAGTGCCATAATCACGTTGGCCGCCTCTGCCGACCGTTCCGCAGCCTCCTTGGGGTCCATTCCCAGAGCGGCTGCCATGCATGCACAAACGACCACATCCAGGGAAGAAGCGCCGCTGCAAAGCAGATCAATGATTGCCGGCGCCACCGCGGAGATGGCATCGATTGTCTCCTGGTCGCCCTTCATGAGGGCCTCGGGAGCTGCAGTGGCGAGCACGTTCTTGAGCTCATATACCTTCCCGTCTATTTTGATCTCCACGTCGATGTAAGCGTCGAAGGCGAAATGTCTCTGGGCGAATGTATGGGTGCGCCTTCCCGATCCCGGCCGCACTTCGGTGAACTTTATATATTCAATATTTCTGTTCAACCGCGTGGACATGCTCTTGGCGACTGCATCAGCGATGGATTCGATATGCCGCTTCTGTACCTCGCGGAGGAGTTCCTCGAGGGACGTACCCGTCTTCATCCTGCTGTAGGCGTAGATCGTCCTCTTTGCAACGGCGTTCGTAAGTCCCGGCTCAGTGGCGCGCAGGATAATGTCGGTGAGAGGTCCCCGCACAATGGCTTCAGCCTTCCGGGCAAGGAGATTGGTGACGGCAACAGCGTCTTCCTTCTGGAAATACTGATTCAGCGTACCCTGAATTACTGAAGATGATCTCCTCCTGGGGGACGCCCTTCCCAAAAAGATGAAGCGCGAGGGTCGGCGAGGTGACCCAGTGGTGGATGCGGAGGGACGAACGGGGCCCCCTGCCCTGCCTGCCCCGATGCATTCCGCTCTCGCGAATTACGGAACAGAGTTCGCAGAACATGATCATCCCAACGACCGTCGGAGTGCCCGAGTCCTTCAAAATGATGGCAAGGTCACCCACTACCTGTGCGGTCCGTAATTCCTCGTTCGTTCCCCTGATGTGGATGATCTTCGGGCATGCCGGTTTCCTCCACCGCAGCCTTCGCCACTGTCTCAGGGGTCCGCGTCACCATGAACTGCCCAAACTCTTCACCTACATAAGCGTCCGGGTGGATGATCTCGAGGGCGGCCGCTGAACCGAAGAGGGCAGAGAACCACTTGTTCGGCCTCATTCCTGCGGAATGATACGTCTTGATCATTGCCTGTGTCCCGATGCTCGCGAGTTTCTGACCGAGTTTCGGGAAAAGGTGGTCCTCGCCGATAGCCGAGTGGCCGACCACCGGACCTCCGGCACCGAGGGGAAGAAACCGTGAGGATCGTAAGGAGCGAGGTGTTCCCGGGCAGAGGGCCTGATAGATCGCAAGGGTCGCTGCAAATCCAGATATCTTGTTGTTCTGTTTCTCCGTCGGGACTGAAGCGAGATCCTGCCCGACGGGATCCCTGCGGCCATCCTCGCGACCGCGCCGAGTTTACGGTTGGGACAGGGCATTCCGCACTGCACGTTCACGCCCGCCCAGTAGAGCAGCATTGCTGCGCAGGCGCTGCATTGGCAGGGTCGGCTCCGCACTCCATGAGCTTCTTCTGACCGCCTTTTCGCGAGTTCATCGACGTCGGTATGGGCCTCGTCGGTAGGCTCGAGTTCGAGCTTCCTTCCCGTTCAGTATCTCCTTCGGCGATGACGTTCGATGCCGCCCAAATTCCGAGATTGAAAGGCGCCCCAGCCGCCGAGACCTGCATCGAGCTTGTCAACGGTGAGGAACTCCGGTCGCGCGGTTACCGCCCTGAAGGTGGCGAAGTTCCTCTTTCTTCAGATCTATGCTCCTTTCCAGCGGTCCGGATAGCTTCATAGATCGCCACTCCGTGGCCACACTCGTAAACGCTCATATATTTTCGTAGGGGCACGGTCGGCGGTATGTCGCAGCCGGGCATGAGGATAAAGTCGCCGTCGGTTCCTGCAGCCGCAATTATCTTCGTGCAGGTCTCTTCCACGTTGCTCGGACGTCCTCTGAAGCAGTACTTTCACGGGATCTACGTTGCCGGCAAAACACATTGTACCAAAAGCGTCTTCTTCGCCTTTGGCGATGTCCGTTTTGTGGTCGAGACTTATGCAGCTACGCACTGTGCGCGGGAAAGAGGTCGAGCCTGTCCGTCGTGTTCCCGCAGACATGGAGAATAGTCTGAGCACCCATTGATCCGGCCCAGTCGGTGAAGGTCTTGAGGTGGGGAACGACAAAGGTCGCAAACTGCTTCCGCGATATGAGGTCGCCCGAGGCGGTTGGCTCTCCGATCAGAAGGACTTCGAGGTTCCCTTTTCTGAGCGGCGCTTCGTAGAACTGCATGAGAAGCGGACGGCGAAGGCCAGCACCTTTTCTACGAAGAGAGGTCTCCTGAAGAGAGCCTTCATCATCGCCTCCTCACCGATAAGTCGCGCCCCAAGCGTAAAGGGACCCCAGGAGGTAAGGGTGACGACATACTCGTCGCCAATCAGCGTCTGAGTCGCCGTCAGCGCCTCGCGGAGAGCGGCAATAACGGGGTCCCGCTCGACAGCCTTCACATCGAGCCTGTCGAGGTCTTCCTCGGAGGCGACGATGACAGACTCCAGGTCCGGCGCCCCGATTTCCCTGAAAACGATCCGGCCTCCGAGGGCCGCCACGGGGAAATTGGGAAAACCCGAGCCGACATAGACGATGTCGCTGCGGAGTCTTCCCGCCATATCGACGAGCATGGATGTCATAGCCCGGGAGTCCAGGGAAAGGTCCCTGAAGGTGGTGCCGTAATGATGGACGCTCCACATGCCGCCGCCGATGAGGGCCACCGGCACCCTGTCAGGCCGTCCGCCCCTGAGGGCGGTGTGGATGATCTCTTTCGGGGTCATGCGGTTCGGCGGGACCTCCTGTCACGTTTGTGCCGTCTGTGTGTCATTCTCCTCCATTGTATCGTACAGACGGATAAAAAGTAAGATACTCTCTTTTGGACGGAAGCGGAAAAAAAGGGGCGGCCTCTGCAGACCGCCTCCGGCGATTGCATGAAAGGCATTAATCGAACTTGATGATCTTTCTGTTTTTCATGATATGGGCCTCTATGACATCGGCTGCCTTTACCGGGTCTTCTTCGAAGAACAATCTGCCGCCGGTCACGTTGACAAGGTCTTCGGTCAGATATTTTACCACCGCGGACTGCCGCTGATCATCGGTTCAGGCGAGACATAGGTGAGCAGACCGTAGGAAAGGGCGGTAGAAGATGTCGGCGATTGCCTTCTGCTCCATGTATTCAGGTACGGCTGCGGCAACGGGCAGCTCGCTCGAATCGCAGCCTATTGTCCAGCACAGGGCCGCCACGGTATCGAGGATCTTCCCCACGTCGGTGCATGAACCGTAGGAAACGATGGGAGGGACATCGTATTTTTCACAGATCGACCTCAGTTCGGGTCCGGCGTGTTTCGCCATCTCCCTTGTCGAAAGGCCGAGGTTCTGGTGGGTCGAGGAGCAGCAGCCGGCCCCGATGACCATGATATTGCGTTTGATCAGCTCCATGGTCAGTTTGTGGATCGCGTTTCCACCCTGTCCATGGCGGACAGTGGTGCAACCCGCAACCGCAACCGCGCCCTTTATGTTTCCCTTTTTCATCTCCTCAATATAGCTGTAAATACTGTTGCCGAACATCTTGAGAACGGTTTCGGTGGTGTACCCCGCGATGCACGTAGTCTTTGTCCTGTCGGAAGGCAGATTGATGATCTTCTTATGGCCGTTTCCGGACCTCCCCTTGAACTGTTTGATGGCGGTCTCGACTACCTGCTCCGCCTGCCTGTCGGCAACCTCGGGGTCGAAATCGAGAGCATCGACATCGGGGAAACGCACGACAGGGTCTGTGCTGATCAGTTTCGTGCCGTATTTGTCGGCGAAGGTCTTCAGGGTAGGCACCGAACAGTTCATATCCATGAGGAAGAGATCGACCACGCCGGTGGCGACAAAAAGCTCTTCCTGTATCCAGTTGCCCAGCTGCCCGCCGAAGACGCTCTTATATTCTTCGCGGCTTGACACGTTCATGAGCTGCTGTCCCTCGCAGAGGGAGCCGTACAGCTTTATCCCCTTTGCGCCCGCCTGTTTTGCCGCTGCCTGGAAGCGTTCGCTGCCGGCCTTCTCCATGATAAGGCTCGCAAACACCGGCTGGTGGCCATTGGCGATGATATTCACCGTTTCCGGATCGAGACAGGCAATGTTGTTCTCTCCGGGGACGAGATCGGCAGTGCCCATAACGATGTCCTGTATGACCGTGATACCCCAGAGCGCCACGTACTCGTTTGCGTTTCCGAGACGGAGCGCAGTTTTAAGCAGGTCGACGGGATCGTTGCTCACATTCGTCATGCACTTCGTCAGTGCGGTGAGTATCTCCGAACTCGTCCCTCCCGAGTAAAGACCCTCTCTTTTCCAGACCTCCTTTCTGCTGTCGAGTGCAAAGAGGTCCATGAGTTTGAGGGGTTCATGGACGGGCTTGCCGATCTCGTTGAGGATGAAATCCGCAAAGATGACTGCCAGTTCATTCACCGGTTTCGTATGGTCGATCCCGAGCCCCTGGCACATGCGCTGGAGTTTGACCTCGTCTTTCACCTTCAGGGAAGACCTCCCTTCCCCAATCGCCTTCAGGGTATTGGCGAGGTTCCGGCACTGATAGGTATTGGCAGCGGTACCGATGATCGCGAGCTGGAGCAGGTTGCGAGCCACGATGAGATCGCCGTTTGCGCCGCAGACACCCAACGGGGCCTTTGCGCTTATGCGGCAGGGGCCGTCGGAGCATAATTGACAACTCAATCCCTTCTTACAATAACTACATTGCGGCTGCTGGGCTTCGAACCTCTCGAATACCGTGCTCATGCCCTGAGATAATGCGGCCATGTGAATTTCATGGCTCTGCAAATCCTGATGTTTCCCTTCAACGGATGTCGGTCTTCGTTTCATACAGTTCCTCCCCTTATTTTATGACAGGCGCCTGAATGCCTCGTCTCGTTGCGGCGTATTCTCTTCCGCATCTGATCCATGAATGCCGCACACGGACAACCTGCATCAATGCCACAGAGTTCATTTTCTGCCCAAATGCAATCGCCATATCTCAGTCTAACAGCGGGACGTTCAGGACTGTATGATATGAATCATAGGGAAAGAGGTGCCGACAACCGCATAATATATCTGTGGTCTTCCGGAGATGTACCGGAGACGCCTTCGGTATGAAAAAGGTCTTTTATGCGCTATACTAGAAAGCAGGTAACGAGGCGGAGGCAGAAGATACAAAAAGAGGTGCCGCAAGCGAGGTGAACATGCCCTTCGACAGGAAAACGAATCTTTGTGCCCGGCCCGCGTGCGAGGAAAGCGCACTCCGCCTCATTTCAGTTCTGCATGAACCCGCTCTGGAGAAATTCATCAATCTGGCCGTTGGGGGTGCCGCATGAAAGAGAAGATACCGGTGAGGGGAAAGAAGAAACTTCAATCCCCACATGAGCAACAGGGGCCCCTCAAGAAGTCAATCGAGCGGGAAGCTCTGGTGAAAGAATGCGATGTGGCAAGGAAAAAGTGCCGTGACGGCAGGAAGTTATATGAGAACATTCTTGACGGACTCACCTGCGGTGTCTGGGTGGCAGATGAAAATGACGTCATCTATTATGCCAACAAGGGAATGGAGATGATCGCAGGGGTGACCAAACAGAAGCTCCGGGGGTACCGTGTTCTGGAGGATTCCTCTGAAAGCACCATAGATTATTTCAGGCAGCATTACCGGGAAGCAAAAGAGACGCTCCGGCCGGTCTATTATTCGGAGGTTCCCGTTCTCACCCCTGCGGGAAGACAGACGTACCAGTCAGGGTGGCTGGTCCCGAGGACCTGCAACGAGCAATACTGCGGGATGATCTGTATCCTTGAAGACATCACCAATGAGAAGGAGATCAGGAAAGCCCTTCGGGAAAGCGAAGCAAAGTACGGGCAGCTTGTGGAGAACGTCAACAGCATCATCATGAGGCTGGACCTGGACGGCAACATAACGTTTATCAATGAGTTCGGGCAGCGGTTCTTCGGGTTCAGGCAAGATGAGATCATATGCAGGAATGTGGTGGGGACCATCGTTCCTGAAACGGACACGTCCCGGCGAAGCGTTCAGACCATGCTGAGGAATATCGGAAAGTTCCCGAGCCGTTATGCCAACAAGGAACATGAAAATGTCCTCAAGAACGGGGAACGCGTCTGGATCGCCTGGACGAACAAGGCGATATATGATGAGAGCGGAAACGTCACCGAGATCCTCTGTGTCGGGAACGACATCAGCCAGCGCAAACACGGCGAGGCTTTGTTGAAGAAATGCCGCACCAATCTTGAAAAGGTGGTGAAGAAGCGGACCGTTGAATTAAAAAAGGCCAATGAAGCACTGAGGCAGGAGATCAGCGAACGGCAGTGGGCTGAAGAGATCCTGCAGAGTTCTGAAAAGAAATACCGCCTTGTGGCCGAGAATGCCAACGAGGGGATCGTGATCAGCCAGGACGGATTCCTCAGGTATGTGAATCCCAAGGCAGTAAAGATCATCGGGTATTCCGAAGAGGAACTCACCTCGAGGCATTTCATCGAGTTCGTTCATCCCGATGACAGGGATTTCATGACGGAGCGGTATCTGAGAAGGTTGAGGGGCGACAACCTGCCCAATGTCTATTCCTGCAGGATTATCGACAGGGAAGGCACGATAAAATGGGTGGAGATCAATGCGGTACTGATCACCTGGCTGGGCAGGCCCGCCACCCTCACCTTCTTCAACAATATCACTGAGCGCCGGAATACCCTGGGGAGGCTGCGGCTTCTTGAATCGGCGATCCAGCAGGCGAACGATTCCATTGTCGTCACCGCCGCCGGCCACAACGCGGATGGTTCGAAGGTCGTCTTCGTCAATCAGGCCTTCACCAAGATGACGGGATACTCAGCCGAGGAGGTAATAAACAATCCCTCCATCGTACAGCAGGGTACCATCACTGAACGCTCCGAGCTTTCCCCGGGGGATGCCTTCCGCATCGAGACCGAAACCGTGCACCGTGATGGAACACAATTCAACCTGGAATGGCAGATCGCGCCCATACGGGACGAGGACGGCAAGGTCACCCATTTCATCGTCATTCAGCGGGACATCACCGAGCGCAAGAAGGCGGAGGAAGAGGTGAAGGCATATCAGGAGCAGCTCAGATCCCTCGCATCGGAGCTGTCCCTGGCCGAGGAGAGGGAACGGAGACGTATCGCAACGGACCTGCACGACCATATCGGCCAGACCCTTGCCATCACCAAGCTCAAACTGGGGGCGCTTCGGGATGCCCTTTCTTCAAGCGGCCATGGGGAACTCCTCTCGGACATATGGAAGCTCCTTGAGCAGACCATCAGGTACACAAAATCCCTGACCTTTGAGCTGAGCCCTCCCATCCTTTATGAACTGGGATTCGAGGCGACCATAGAGTGGCTCGGAGAGCAGGTTCAAAAGCAGCATGAGATCCTCTTTGAATTTGAAGACGACGGGATGCCCAAACCTCTTGACAAAGATGTGAGCATCCTCATGTTTCAGGCGGTGCGGGAATTGTTCATGAACGTGGTGAAGCATGCGCGGGCCCGGACGGTGAAGGTGGCTCTCCGGCGGATAAATGAAAAAATGGAGATCACCGTGGAAGACGACGGAGAGGGCTTCGATACTTCGAAGATTGAGGAGAACACGTTCGGTTTCTTCAGCATCCGCGAGAGGTTAAAGCATTTCGGAGGCACCTTTGTCATTGACACGGAACCCCGAGCCGGCACGCGCGTAGCTCTCACCGCGCCGGTCAAAGCAGATCAGACTGCCGAAGTGATGAAATGAGCCTTAAGGTTCTTCTGGCGGATGACCATAAGATCGTGCGTGACGGCTTCCGGACGCTTCTCGCAAAGAACGCCGAAATAAAGGTTGTGGGCGAAACAGAAAACGGCAGGACCACCGTACAGCTCGCAAAAAAACTGGCACCTGATATCGTGATCATGGATGTGGCGATGCCCGATCTGAACGGCATAGAGGCCACCCGTCAGATCGTTGCTGAATGCCCGGGGGTCAGGGTGATCGCGGTCTCGATGCATTCGGACAGACGGTTTGTGTCGGAAATGCTGAAGGCCGGCGCATCGGCCTACCTGTCAAAAGATTATGCCTTTGACGAACTCGAAAACGCCATCCGTACCGTGGTTGCAAAAAAGGTCTATCTGAGCCCCGACATCTCCGGCGTTGTCGTGGAAAGTTACGTGCGCCGGACGCCGAACCCTGAATCCTCTGCTTTCTCCCTCCTTTCGGACAGGGAGCGCGAGGTGCTCCAGCTTCTTGCTGAAGGCAAGACGGCAAAGGAGATCGCCACTCAGCTTCACGTGAGCATCAAGACCGTCGAGACTCACCGCACGAATATCATGACCAAACTCAATATCCACCGGCTTGCCGAACTGACGAAGTATGCCATCCGCGAAGGTCTGACCCCGCTTTAAATGGGATGATCCCGCTCTTTCATCGCTTCTCACCTGCCTTATCCATACGCTTTTTTCGGTACGAGGCTCCCCCGCTCCGGGGCAAGATACCATAGCCCCCTCTCCCTTTTTCTCTCAGCAGCACCTGATGGGCGTCTGTGAAAGGTGAATGCATGCGGCCTTATGGCCTGCCGCACCGATAACCCCGGGTATCATGCCTCAAACCGGGCAAGCCTCTCGATACTTCGCCTTTCTGAACAGTCCCGCCTAAAAATCTTCATCTTTTCATCCTTTTCCGGCAGCGCGGTAGGGTCTTTTTCGGATAAAAATAAGGTGAAACCCCGATTGTTTCCCTGCAACGGTAACGGAATAATAAAACATGGGCTGCATCTCATACGAGCATGGCCGGAACGGACAGGAAAGAAAGCAGCGGGGAAAAAGCAGATCTCGGGTAAATCGTATAAAGGAGGAAGGAGAGATATGTCAGCGAACATGACACCAAAGGAAAGAGTTTTGAAATTTTTGAAAGGCGAAAAGGTTGACCGTCTGCCGATCTTCAGCGGCATGGGTAATGTGATTAAGCCGGTGCTTGATAAATCCGGGATCGTCTTCTCAAGGGTCCACAGGGATTCAGAGCTCATGGCAAAAGCAGCGGCCGGCATGTACCGGGATTTCGGGTACGAATGCGCAGTGGTCCCCTTCGACCTCGGCGTTGAGGCCGAGGCTCTTGGAGCAAAAATGAATTTTTATGATGACGTGGAAGGGCTTCTCTACCCAACGATCAAGGAGAAGTCGGTGAAGGAAGTCGATGACATCCACATCCCCGCCGACCTTGCACATGCGGGGAGGATCCCGATCGTGACCGGCGCGATCAAGGCCCTTCGCAGAGAACTCGGTAACGATGTGGCCATCGGGACCTATGTCCTCGGGCCTTTTACCCTTGCCGGGCAGGTGAAGGAACTGGACGAACTTTTTGAGGAATCATTTATCGAACCCGAGAAGACGGATAAGTTGCTCGCAAAGCTTTCCGAGTTCATTATACAGGTCTTTCGGATTTACCGTGACGCCGGGGCCGACTATTTTACCCTCCGCGAAATGGGCGGGACGTCGGACGTGATGAGTCCCAAAAGCTTCAAGAGCCTCATCAAGCCGCACCTCATCAGAATTCACTCGGAGATGCCGCGCCCCAGTATCCTCCATATCTGCGGAGATACCAACTCCATCGTCACCGACATGGCGGAGTGCGGAGCTGACGCTATAAGCGTTGACCAGAAGAACCGTCTGGCCGAGACCAGGGAGAAGCTGGGCCCCGACGTGATCATCCTTGGTAACTTTGACCCTATCAAGGTCCTCCATAAGGGGGAGGTGAAGGATGTCGGACCTGCGGTGCTGGAGCCCATCGAGGCGGGGGCAAGTGCGGTCTGGCCGGGCTGCGACCTCTGGCCTGAGGTGCCGAAAGAAAACATGGAAGCGCTGATGACAGCCCTTAAGTCTGTGAAACCTCTCACCGGCCAGAAAGTCTCACGATGAAGCTTGTCCAGGTGGCGGGATGGCTCGGCTCCGGAAAGACGACGCTGATCATTGCGCTGAGCAAGGCGCTTTCAGCGAAGGGTTCCAGGGTTGCCATACTGGTGAATGAGGTTGGCGCCATCCCTGTGGATGGCAAGGTGATCCAGGAATACGGCCTCACCGTGAAGGATATCGGCGGCGGGTGCATCTGCTGCCAGGTTGCAGGGAACCTGATGAAGACGCTGCGACTGCTTTCAGAAGGGCCCAAGCCGGATATGGTCATTGTCGAGCCCACCGGCATCGCGGTCCCGAGTTCGATCAAGGCAACGATCCTTTCAGGGGCTCATAAGCAGGACATATCCATGGGCCCTACGATTGTCCTTTTTGATACCACCCGGGAAGAGAAACTGCTGACCTACGAATCATTGAAAAGGCTTGTGAGCACCCAGTTAAAGGATGCCGATATCATAGCCCTCAGCAAGGTCGATATGGTTTCTGATGAGGCTCTCGCCCATGCCGGTGAAGCGGTCCGCCTTATCAATCCCGGTGCGCAGATTGTCCATCTCTCCACGGTAACGGGGGATGGACTGGAAACTCTTGTTCAAGTGACAGCGGAGATGACGGTGCGGTATGAGTATGAAGGAGCGTCTCAGAGTGGTAGCCCCGAGCCCGCTGCATGAGGAGATAAAGGCCTATGCGGTGAGTTGTTCCCTGTCAAGTGAGAAGGAGATAGAGAGTGCAGAACTCAGGAAGTTTGCGGCAGAACTGATGAAGTCTATCTCAGACGCCTGTATGAAGCGGGGAGCGAAGGTGATAGGCCACATCAAGGGGTATCTCGAACATGATTCAGGGTTTCTCCACGCAAATACCGTGGGTGAATCCGCTGATGTAACGGTCAATGGCAGGGACGGTGACCCCGTCAGGCGCTTCAGGCTCGTCGTGAATTCAGTAATTTACGGCCTTGCCGCTGAGAACTTATCGGACGGGCAACGGAAGAATCGCTTGAGGCCGTATCATTCAGAGTTCGGTTTGACAAGAGATCAACGGTCAGACAAGAACGACTGCTGATAATAGAGAGAGGAGAAAAGCCATGGAAGAGACGATGCATCAAAAAGCCTTCGAAGATTGATATGCAGGATTACAGGATAGAGAAAGAGCCCTTTTATCTGCCCATCAAGGATGAGGTCGAACTCTTCAGGATTGCATACGAGAACAAGTTGCCGTTGATGCTGAAAGGCCCTACGGGGTGCGGGAAGACGAGGTTTCTCTCCTATATGGCCTATCAATTGAGCCTTCCCCTTATCACCGTCGCATGTCATGAGGACCTCACCGCCAGCGACCTTGTGGGCCGATATCTCCTTGACGGCGGGTCGACACGCTGGCAGGACGGACCCCTGACCCTCGCGGTGCGCTATGGCGGGATATGCTATCTTGACGAGGTCGTGGAGGCAAGTAAGGATACCACCGTTGTCATCCATCCCCTCACCGATGACCGGAGCGATACTTCCCATCGAGAAACGGGGCCAGATCCTGGAGGCCACTGATTCCTTTATGATCGCCATTTCCTACAATCCCGGGTATCAGACCGTGCTCAAGGACCTGAAGCAGAGCACGAAGCAACGGTTCATCACGCTGGACTTCGAATATCCGCCCGCAAGCATCGAGGAGGAGATCGTGGTCCGTGAGAGCGGAGTTGACCCGAAGAGCGCCCGGGACCTCAGAAAGGTCGCCGAGAAGATCCGCGGGCTGAAAGACAGGGGTCTTGATGAAGGAGTGAGCACAAGACTTCTCATTTATGCAGGGGTGCTGATCAAAAGAGGGGTACGAGCCACGGAGGGCCTGTACGGTCGCCCTCATCAAACCGATCACCGACGATCCCGAGATCCAGAAGACCCTCGAAGAGATCGTCTCGGCAGTGGTATGAATACCCTTTCGCACGAGACATCTCTGCTGGATGGGCTCGTGAGATCCCTTGCGGAAACGCTGGGACACGGGGAACTCGTTGAGGAAGCCTGCGGAAGGATGGCATCGCTCCTGGATGAGGAGGGGATGCTTGTCTACTTCCGGCTTGTGGATGAGTTTATCTCCCTTGACCGGTCGCTCGCCCTCTCCTTTCTCCAGAGAGGGGCAAAGACGCTTGAGACATTGAAGGACCCGACGGTCAGGAAGGGTGTCCTGGAGGCGATCCTCGGCATGGGGAGATCGAAGTGGAGTGTCGTGGAACACGCTTACAGGATGCTGCCTCACTTTGCCGGAGCAGAGGGGGAGACAGTGGTGAAATGGCTGCACCACGGCAACGTCGCTTGCGGGGATCGATCAGGATGTGGCGATCCAGTATTTCGACGCGAGCTTGGTGATGTTCGAAGAACTCGGCCCTGCGCAGTTTGAAGTGTGGGCCTCCCTCGGACAGGAGATGGCAGGAAGATCCTGGAAGGCGGCAAAGGAGTACTTTAAATCGAGCCCTGAAGTGATGAAGAAGATAGACCGCTGCGATCTCGAACGCTGGGCCCGGCTAGGGCTCTATCTTGTCGAAAAAAGCCCGAAGATCAAGGCCAGCTATAATGCGCACAGCATGCTCGCCGCCGGCGCAGGCGCGGGCAAGTCAAAGAAGGTGGAACTGGCGGTGCAGTACTTCAAGTCGGCCCCCCAGATCCTCGGACGTCTTTCCATCCATGACCTCGAGGAATGGGTGGAGAAGGGCCTCGAGACGGCCGACACGACCGGGGACAAGGGCAGGTCGTTTTTCTCCCTCCAGACAGGGTCGAGCCGGACTGCCGTAGAAAATCTCGTGAAGGGTCTTGAGCTGAAGGACATCCATACGATCCTTGGCTCCTATGCCGAGGCCCTTATCGGGAGGAAGCTCCAGCTCCGTTCCTCTTCGATGTTCTACAAGAACCTCCCTGGCCTGAGCAGCTTCTTTTCGGTGACTGACGGGACGAGGATATTTCTTCCTTCCCGGATAGAGACTCTTCGGCGACGAAGACCTGAATTTCAAGACCTACAAATGGATGCTTACCCATGAGCTTGGGCACCTCCTCTTCGGGACATACTCCCTCGGGAAGGAGGAACTCGGGAGGCTTGTCAGGAATTCGGGAATCCGACCCATGCATTCAGGATCTTCGAATTCCTCGAAGACGAGCGCATCGACAATATTCTCGGAGTCCAGTATCCAGGACTCGCGAAGGACAGGACAACCATCGTGGACGCCTTCTTTGCCATGAAGGGCGGCCTTGGGATAAAGAGGTCTCTCTTCGAATCCCTGAGCTACAGGATGTCAGAGGCCTTTGGAGATTCAGGGGGCCCTGAGTCCAGGCTGTCCCTTTTGCTCAAGGAGGCGCTCAGCAAGGTCATTGCCCCGGATGCTCGGTGCATGACGTGTTGAGTCTCGCGAAGCGAACATACACTGCCTTGAACGGGGAGTCTTCATGCGAAGTATGCGAGAACCGCGAGGCCCCTGACCGCATCTTTTACCGGGGGATCATCGATTTCGAGCTGGTCGAAAACGCCCGTGCCGGCATGTCGAGGCTTGTGACCGACCTCGTTGAGCGGTTCGGGGAGAAGAAGGTCGAGATGACCCCGGACTCTGTGGAGGCGGCCCTCACGCGTATCGAGGAGGGGTTCCCCGTGGACTCGGAGGAACTCCTCTGGCAGGTCACCGGCGGCGAACAGATGAACGAGCTTTTCGACCAGATGCAGGCCGTGATCGCCGACATGGAGACTGAAAAGCGCTTCCGGAGGACCGTACACTATGACGAGTGGGACATGAAGCTCGACGACTACAGGAAGGACTGGTGCAGGGTGCGCGAGATAGACATGCCCGAGACGAACGCCTGTTTCTACCATCAGACAATCGAGGACAACTACGGTATCGTGAGCCTCCTGAGGAGGTACTTCGGTCTCCTCAGGCCGGACCGGATAAAGCGGTTTTTCGGGAGGAACGGGGCGATGATATTGATTTCGATGCCCTGATCGAATCGGTTGTCGACCGCCATGCGGGCATTACCCCTTCCGACAGGGTGTATATCAGGCGCGAAAAGAACCTCCGAGATGTCTCGGTCGCCTTCCTCGTCGACATGAGCTATTCAACCGGCGATGAACTCCCCTCGGGCAAGCGGATCGTCGACGTCGAGCGGGAGGGCCTGGTGCTCATGGCGGAAGCCCTCGAGAGCATCGGCGACCAGTGGGCGGTCTATGGCTTCTCTTCCAACTACCGCGACAAGGTCGACTTCTTTGTGGTGCGTGACTTCGGTGAACCGTTCTCACGACAAGTGAAGATGCGCTTTGAGAATATCAAGCCTATTGCACAGACGAGGCTTGGCGCTGCCATACGCCATGCCAACAGCCTTCTTGCCCGACAGCCTTCACGGATCCGGCTCCTGATCCTTCTGTCTGACGGGAGGCCGTACGACATCGACTACGGTGATGCTGATTACGCAGTGGAGGATACGCGGAGAGCCCTGTGGGAAGGCAGGAGGAAGGGAGTAAGTTCCTTTTGCATCACTGTCGACAAAAAGAGCCGTGACTATCTCCCCTACATGTACGGGGAGTCGAACTACACGCTCATCGACAACATCGAGACCATGCCCGCAAGGCTCCCGTTAATTTATAAACGGCTTACGACCTAAGAAAGGAGGTAACGATGGAAGTGTGTGGCAAGTGTGGAAGACCGGCAGATTTTATCTGCCCGGATTGCGGGACCAAGGCCTGCAAGGCGCATATGGAGCTGCGTTACACGGGGCCTGACCGTGGGTTCAAGTCCCGCTACATGTGTCCCGTATGCTGGAAAGTGAAGAGGGTGATGCTCAACGAGAACATGCTCAGGGCGCGGCAGTATCACAAGAAGATATATGTCGTGAATCCCTACTCGAAGCTGATCAGGTGACAGCAGGGACCGGAAAATGGGAAAGAACACCGTTACGGAAAAGATCAGACAGATCGTCGCAGCCGCCGTTGAAAAGGGTGCGTACCGGGCAAAGGCGTTCTCTGCAAGGCTCGTGGTGGTTGACGAACGGGTCAGGCTCAAATGCCAGATACCCCTTTGCCCCCATTTCGGCACGACCCTCACTTGCCCTCCCAATGTTCCGACTGTGGAGGAGTTCAGTAAGGCATTGCAGCGATACCGTAAGGCTGTCCTCGTCCAGATGAGAAGTCCCATCACCATGAAGATGGAAGAGGTCGACCGGGAGGAAGCGTTGCGATTTATCGAAGGACATGGGAGGGCTGAACAGGGAAAAGGAGGTGAAAAGACAGAAGCGGCGAAGAACTTTGACGATATGAAACTGGCTGCGGTGCGGCTTCATAAGCTCGTGAACGATGTGGAAGGCATGGCCATGTCTCTGGGGTTTCCCTATGCGCTCGGTCTCATCGGCGGCGAGTGCATGCTCTGCAGCTCCTGCATCGGCCCCGGGAGCGCATGTAGGCGTCCGTATCAGGCAAGGCCTTCGATGGAAGGGGTCGGGATTGATGTCATACAGACGAGCATCCAGTGCGGGGCTCCCCTTTGATATGCCGCCGAAACGGAGATCGTCTGGAGTGGCCTGGTCCTGATCGATTAGGGAAAGAGAGAATGCCTGCTTTCGTGTCCCGGAAGAGGAAGTGCAAGAACAAGTACAGTACCGAGGAGGTAACAATGGCAGAACAGAGGAAATGACGAGTCTTGAAAGGGTAGCAGCCGCCCTCAGTTCAAGGAAGCCTGACAGGGTGCCTGCTGCGCCGCTGGTATGCGGCGCGACACACCGTGTTGCAGGGTTGACGTACGGTGAGTGGTCACAGTGCACTGATGTCGATGCCATGGTCCGCGGCCATGTGGATGCACTGGAGCTGATCGGCCATGACGGCGTCGTGATGCTCGTTGATCTGTCCGTGGAGGCGCATGCCTTCGGGCTGTGAGGTCATTGTTCCCGGAATCGAACACCGCTCACCCGAATTACGATGACCCTTATCATCAAGAGCGACAGCGGATTACAAGAAGATTCAGAAGATCAATCCGCAGGAAAATCGAGAGAATGAAGGGCGTTATCGACATGACGGCGGGTCTGTCAAAAGAGATCGGCAAGACCCATGCGATCGTCGGGTTTGTATACGGTTCCCTCGGGGTTCTGAGCATGATGCGCGGACCCGGAGGCCTTCTTCATGGACCTTATGGAGCACCCCGACGAGGTCGTGGAGGCCATTCGGTATCATGGACGAGGCGCTCATCGAGTATGCCGTGGCCCAGGCCGAGGCGGGAGCACATTCGGTCTGCTATGACCATCTCTACGCCTCCCAGAGCATTCTGAGCAAGGAACTTTGGGAGAAGTTCGAAGGGCCGTCGGTCAAGAAGGTCATGCGATGCGATTCGCAAGGCAGGGCGCCTTCGTGAGCTTCCACAACTGCGGCAACGGCATCTACTTCGATATGACCGAGAAATGGGGCAATCCCATGGCCATCTCCCACGCCTACGTTGCCGACGACGTGGACAGCTGGGAAGAGCACAAGGCCAAGTGGGGGAAGCAAGATCGCCACCATCGGCTGGATCCCGCCGGGACCGGTGGCGATGCTCGGCACGCCCGAGGAGATCGAGGAGGAATGCAAGGCCGAGATGGAGATCTTCGCGCAAGGGCGGAGGATTCATCCTTTCCACGGGATGCGAGTATCGGCCCGAACGCGCCGCTCCGGAACGCAAAGAGGATCGTGGAGGCGTCCAAGAAGTACGGCGTGTACAAGTAACGGTATGACAAGGACCGTCTTCAGGAGGGGCAACGGGAACAAACTCTGAACTGAGGCAATACACGATGAGGAATCACAATGGCGAACAAAATGGCGACCAGGAAAAAGAACAGGAATTGATCAAGAGACTTCAGGATGCGGTGATCAACTTTAAGGTGGATGATGCGAAGAAGACCGCCGAGGAGGCCGTCGCAGGTCGGCGCGAACGCCTACACGGTGACGATGGAAGGTCTTGCGGGGGGTATGGAGGTCGTAAGCCAGAAGATTCGACTGCCATGAGTATTTCGTGCCGGAGACGCTTCTCTGCGCAAAGGCGCTCTATGCGGCGCTCGACGTCCTGAAACCGCACATCAAGGTGAGGTGAACATGGAGTGAAGCGGGGACAGGTCGTCCTCGGCGTCATGCAGGGTGACGTCCACGATCTCGGAAAGAACCTCATCAAGGCCATCTTCGAGGCCTCCGGCTGGACCGTGCATGACCTTGGCCGGGACGTTCCGCTCCAGAAGTTCGTGGAGGAACAGCTCAAGACCGACTCCGATATCGTCATGCTCTCTGCAATGATGACGACCTCCATGGTGGGCATCAAGAAGCTCATTCCGATGATCAAGGAGAAGAATCCGAAGGTGAAGATCATGATCGGAGGCGCGCCGATCACCGAGAAGACCGTCGAGGAGTACGGAGCGGACACCACGGCGGACAATGCGCCCAATGCCCTTCGAGGAGGCGATGAAGATGCTCGAAACCCTGAGGAGAGGAAAGGCTGCATAAGGGTTCTCCTGTCTGCGGGATGCTGACACGGTAACTCCGAACGTGCTGGCATGAACATGGCCCTGCGCAAGACTTTTGCAGGGCTGTACTCGTCAGCCGACGGGCGTTGAGGGGTCTCACTGGAGCGGACGCAGAGGAGGGAAATCCTTGAAAAGGAGGATTTTGAGTACTATGAACCACACTATTATTTTTCAGCCCTCTGGCAGGCGCGGCCAGGTACCTGAGGGCACTACCATTCTCGATGCTGCGAGGAGACTGGGCGTCGGCATTGAAGCTGTCTGCGGAGAACAGCTTGTCTGCGGCAAATGCCGGGTGAAGGTTATGGAGGGAACATATCCCAAAGGAGGGCATCACTTCGGCGATGAGCCATCTCACGACCTTGACGAAAAGGAGATAAAGGTCCTGAAGCGCAAGGATTCTCAAGAGCATATCCGACTTGCGTGTTCATCAAGGATAATGGGTGATGTGCTCGTATTTGTTCCCGAAGCAAGCCGCACCGGCAAAGCAGGTGGTGAGCAAGGCGGCCGGGAAGATCAAGGTAAAGCTGAAACCGGCAGTGAAGAAATACTATGTCGAACTCCCCGTGCCCTCTCTGGACGAACCGCTTGGAGATTTCGAGCGGCTTGAACAGGCGCTCACTGAAAAGCACGGTCTCAAGAAGCTCTCCATAGACTACAGGACGCTCCAGAAACTGCCTGACGCGGTCAGGAAAGGCGACTGGAAGGTGACGGCAACGGTATGGCAGAACGCGGAGATCATCAGGGTCGACCCGGGAAAGGTCGAGACGAACATCGGCCTTGCCGTCGATATCGGCACGACGACCGTTGCGGGATACCTGACGGATCTCAACACGGGAGAGGTGATCGTGACGGAATCGATGATGAACCCTCAGGTGCGGTACGGAGAAGATGTCATGTCCCGTATCACCTACTGCATGATGAACGAAGAGACAGGTCTCAAGGAGCTCCAGGAGACGATCATCGAAGGACTCAACACGATCGCGAAACAGGCCGCTCACAAGGCGGGCTTCACCGCCGAGGACATAAGCGAAATGACCCTTGTGGGGAATACCGCGATGCACCATATCCTCCTCGGGATCAACCCCGAATATACGGGTATGGCTCCGTTCACCCCTGCACTCCACCGTTCGGTAGACATAAAGGCGGACCGTTTCGGGATCCACATTCTTCCCTCCGGCAATATCCATGTATTGCCTATCGAGGCGGGCTTTGTGGGTGCTGACAATGTGGGCTGCCTGATCGCTGATGTGCCTTACAAGCGGAAGGAGATGACCCTGCTCATCGATATCGGCACGAATGGAGAGCTTGTCCTCGGAAACAGGGAAAAACTCATCTCCTGTTCCTGCGCCACAGGCCCTGCCCTTGAAGGTGCCCAGATCGAGTTCGGGATGCGCGCGGCACCGGGCGCCATCGAAAGGGTAAAGATCGATCCCAAAACATTGGAAGCGACGTATCAGGTGATCGGAAGCGACCGCTGGAGCGACGGGGAGGTCAATATGCAGGCAAAAGGTATCTGCGGCTCTGCGATCATCGACGTGATCGCCGAGATGTTCAAGGCGGGGATACTGAAGAAGAACGGGCAGGTCAACATGGACCTTAAGTCACCGAGACTGAGGAAGGGTGATAAGGGCATGAACGAGTATGTGCTGGCCTGGAAGCACGAGACGTCCATAGACCAGGACATTGTGGTGAACCAGAAGGATGTCCGGGCGATACAGCTTGCCAAAGGCGCCCTCTATTCCGGCTGTCTCATCATGATGCGGAAGCTCGGCATCAAGGAGTTCGACCGTCTGGCGGTGGCAGGCGCCTTCGGCAGCCACATCGACAAGGAAGAAGCGATGGTGATCGGCATGTATCCCCGATTGTGATCTGAAAAAGGTAAAATATATCGGGAACGCCGCCGGTGACGGCGCCCGTATCGCTCTTCTCAATGTGGACAAGAGAAAAGAGGCCAATGACATCGCCCGGAAGGTTGAGTATGTTGAACTTGCCCTCGAAGAGGACTTCAATGACCGTTTCGGAGAGGCGATGCAGTTCCCGCACATGTTCGATGCATTCCCTC
This sequence comes from Nitrospirota bacterium, assembly GCA_963699545.1. Lineage (GTDB taxonomy): Bacteria > Nitrospirota > Thermodesulfovibrionia > Thermodesulfovibrionales > UBA9159 > JAMCQB01. The sequence goes on from CAVOUE010000003.1 coordinate 844,807, forward strand.
ACCTTGAAGGCATTTTACCTGCTGAGGCGTTAAACGTGAGTTAATGGATTTCACGGGCCGCCGAGAGGCGGCCCGCGGGAAAGGAGAAAAAAATGAAAGTCAAGTACGTGGGAGAGACCAGGGAGATTAAGACCGTGAGCGGGAAGGACGCAAAGCTCGAAAAGGGAATGGAACTGGAGTGCATGGAGAAGGAATATCACTCCGCGACTACGGTGAGGGCAGTGTTAGTCTCCGGTGAACACGTGAAAGTGAGGAGGAACGAGCTTAAGAAAATTGACGTGTGCTGATTACACACGAGAAGAGGACACGGAAGGTAACTGAGAGGTAAGGCCTGCGCGAGGCCGCACAGGGTGGCCTTAAAAGAGTGAGGCGTTCGGGTGAAAATATCGATAGAATACTGCGGCACCTGCAATTACAGGCCTATCGCAGCCAGTCTGGCCATGGCGATCGAAAAGGTCCTCGAACTTAAGCCGGAACTGGTACACTCCCCTGACATCGGCGCTTTCGAAGTGAAGGTGGATGATGAACTGGTATTCTCGAAGAAGGAGGCCAGAGTGTTCCCTGACCATGCCGAGATCATCGAGTTGCTGAAGACGTGGAAAGAACGCGCCTGAAATGAAGAAATGACTTGACAGGAGAGGAGATAAGTATCATAAATAGAGAAACAGGTGCAAGAGCTTAATAGGGAATCCCGTGAAAATCGGGAGCGGTCCCGCCGCTGTAAACGGGGACAAAAGCCGACTGAGCCACTTTTCCGGATTATCGGGATGGGAAGGCCGGCAAGTAGGATGATCCGTTAGCCAGAAGACCTGCCTGTGCTCTAGTGATTTAGTAAGGAGTTATTGGCCCGGAGATAAAGCTCTCCGAGCTCTGAACAGAGAACTCCGGACTAAAGAGCTTCCCGTGGAGGAAGTGGGGCCCCAGGAAATTGAAAATTTTTTGGGGCATCGATTGGGGATGAAGTGAAACAGGGTGCAATCCTCAGGGCAGTTATTGCCCTGGGGATTTTTTTGTTTTGGAGGTGTAGCGGTTGAAAGAGTTGATTGAGCAAGGTATTTCTCTGAAGAGGCGTGACGCTCATAATATGTAGAGTGGCGCTCCTGCTCTTCTCTCTCTGCTTTTTGCTCCCTCTGCCGATTGCGCGGAAACGCCGAAGAGGATTGTTTCCCTTGCGCCCAGCATGACCGAACTCCTCTTTGCCTTCGGCCTTGAAGACCGGCTCGCCGGCGTCACAAGCTTCTGCGACTACCCTGAGGCTGCAAAGAAAGAAACCGAAGATCGGCGGCATGTCGAACCCGTCACTTGAGGCTGTCATTTCGCTGAAACCGGATATCGTGGTGATGACCGTGGACGGAAATCCGAAGGAGTTCGAGGAGCGGCTTCGCTCCATGAAGATAAAGACCTATGTCTTCAGGGCGAGGCGGCTTCCGGAATTTCCGCAGGGCATCAGGGAGATGGGGGCGGAACTGGGCGTGAAAGAGAAGGCCGATCTGCTCGCCGGGGAGATCGAAAAGACGCTCACGAAGTTCAGCGATGGCGAGAACGCCTGCCCAAAAGAAAAAAGTGCTCGTTCATCATATGGCCCGATCCACTGATCGTTGCCGGACGCGGCAGCATCACGGACGACGCGTTAGCACTCCTCGGTGAGAAGAACATCTCGGATGATTCCGGGACGTCCTACCCAAAGTATTCGATCGAAGAGATCATCCGCAGGGCGCCCTGACGTCATCTTCATCGGCAGGGGAAAGGGCATGGAAAAGGTCTCCGAAGGGCTGTCTGCAGCGTCTGAAGACAGCGTGCCTGCCGTGAAGAACGGCAAGGTATTCTATGTGAGCGACTATCTCTATCGGCTCACGCCGAGGACGGTCAAGGGCGATGGAGGAGCTGGCAAGATACCTGGGGGGCAGGATTGAAGACGAGATTGTTTATTATCATCGTCGTTCCACTGGCGGTGTTCGGCTTATCCCTCGTGCTCGGCCCGAAGATCATAAACCCCTTTTGCATGGATGAGACTGCGAGGGAAATACTCTTTTCCGTCAGGGCACCGAGGAGCATCGTCGCCCTGCTCATGGGAATGGCCCTCGGCGCTTCCGGGGCGGTCTTCCAGGGGATACTCAGGAACCCGCTGGCTGATCCCTTATATCCTCGGCATATCGAGCGGGGCATCCCTCTGCCGCGGCCATCGGCATCATCATGGGACTAACGTTCCTGGGCACATTTACGATACCGGTCCTCGCATTTGCGGGCGCGATCTTGACGGGGAGCATTGTGGGAATGATGGGCTGGAAAAGGGGTGGCCTCTGGCCGGAACGCCTGCTTCTCGGCGGTGTGGGGCTGAGCTTTCTCTTTTCCGCGCTCCTCATGCTCATGCTGAGCATATCGTCCGATGAAGGGTTGAGGAGGGCGACGCTGTGGATCTTCGGGGACCTTTCCATGTCGGACTGGTCACGGATACCCTTACGGGCTCGTTTTCGTTCTGGGAGGGATGCTGCTCTCGATGGTCAGGGCCAAGGCCCTCAACGCCCTGATCCTCGGTGACGAAATGGCCCACAGCCTGGGCTTTACCCCCCACGTAGAAAGATTCACCCTCTTCGTCTCCGTCGGTCTCATGACGTCAGCTTCGGTATCCCTTGGGGGGATGATAGGCTTTATCGGACTGCTCGTCCCTCACATGATCAGGTTCTTTGCCGGCTCCGACGGCAGGGTGCTCATACCGGCATCTGCGCTCATGGGAGGCGCTCTCCTCTGCGTCGCCGATCTCGTCAGCAGGTCGATACTGCCGCCCATGGAACTCCCGGCGGGAGTCGTTACCGCGATCATAGGAGCGCCCTATTTTCTCTATCTCCTCAGGAGGAAGAATGTCCTCGGTTTCTGATCACCCCATCCTCGAGTTCGACAAGACTCTGTTTTTCCTATGCGAAGAACGGCTCCTTCATCAATAACCTCACCCTCTCCATCAGTGGGGGCGAATTCATCGGCCTGCTCGGCGCAAACGGCTCAGGGAAATCGACCATCCTGAAACTCGGCAGCGGGATCCTCAGGCCCTCAGCCGGGCACCTGATGCTCTGGGGCAAACCCTTGAAGGGCTATAACAACAGGGACAGGGCGAAACTCATCAGCTACATGCCGCAATCGCTCGATGTGACCGTGCCGTTCACGATCAGGGAACTGGTAAGCATGGGGCTCTACCCTTATGACATCCGTCCCGCAATGACTATCGAAGAAGCTCTCGACATGGTAGGGCTCCTTGGCAGGTCTGACGACCATCTTGCCGATCTCAGCGGCGGAGAGCAGCGAAGGACCTTCATCGCCATGACCCTCCTGCAGGGAGCGGGGCTCCTCCTCCTGGATGAACCCCTGGTAAACCTGGACATCCGGTACCAGGTCGAACTGGTACGGCTTCTGAGGAGACTGAAGGAAGAAAGAAATATCTCTATTGTCATGGCCCTCCATGACATCAACGTCGCACTGCAACTCGAAAAGGTGATGCTCATCAAAAATGGGGAGATCCTCGGAATCGGTCCGCCGGCGGAGGTCCTCACCGAAGGGCTCATCCGTGAGGCGTTTGGCGTTGAGGTGAAGATAATCAGACAACGGGGAGAGAATGCTTATGTCAGCTACGAGAACAACTTCTGAGAAACGAACGAAACGGGAAACTGCCGCAGCGGGCAGGATCGTCTTCGTCACCGGAGGAGCGCGGAGCGGCAAGAGCAGCTTTGCCCTCTCGGAGGCGCTGAAGATCACTGGCAAGAAGGCCTTCCTTGCGACGGCACAGGCGACGGATGAAGAGATGAAGGACCGGATAAGGCGCCACAGGCAGGACCGCGGGAACGGATGGGAGACCTTCGAAGAACCGATAGACCTTACGCGCCTTATGAGAGAGATCGATGGACAGTACTCGGTGATCGTCCTCGACTGCCTCACCCTCTGGCTTGCGAATGTGATGATGTCGGTGCTCGATGCGGAAAAGGAGACCGGCCGCCTGATCGCTGCTCTCAGGGCTCTGAAAAAGTCGAGGGTCTTCGTCGTCTCCAATGAGGTCGGAATGGGGATCGTCCCCGAAAACGAGCTTGCCCGGAGGTTCAGGGACTTGGCCGGGCAGATGAACCAGAGGGTCGCTGCGGTCGCAGATGAGGTGTTTGTTACGGTTTCAGGTATACCCGTGAAAATAAAAGGCTAAAGGAGAGAACATGGTTCATGAGACATTGAAGAGGATCAGGCCTTTGAGCGAAGACTACGCAGAACAGGCGCAGAAGAGGCTTGATAATCTCACAAAACCGCAGGGCAGCCTTGGGAGACTTGAGGAGTTTGCGAGGAGGCTTGTGGCGATCACCGAAAATTCCATGCCGGTGCTTGACAGGAAAGTCATCTTCACCTTTGCAGGGGATCACGGAGTCGCTGATGAAGGAGTCTCTGCCTATCCCCGAGAAGTAACCCGCCAGATGGTCCTCAACTTCCTGAACGGCGGGGCCGGTATAAACGTGCTCGCACGGCATGCAGGCTCCGAGGTGGTTGTGGTCGATATGGGCGTCGATTACGATTTTGGAAAGATCAACGGACTGCTCTCCCGCAAGGTTGTCATGGGCACGAAGAATATGCGCAAGGGTCCTGCAATGACCCGGGCAGAGGCCGAGACCTGTATCAATGTGGGAATCGAACTTGCGGACGCATATGCGAAAAAGAGATATGCCATATTCGGGACAGGAGATATGGGCATCGCCAACACCACCCCCTCGTCTGCAATAGCCGCGGTTCTTACCGGAAAGTCCGTGCCGGAGGTGACAGGAAAAGGTACCGGGATCGACGACCATGCCCTGGAGATCAAGATCAAGGTCATTGAGGATTCAATCGCCCTGAACCGGCCTGATCCAAAAGACCCGGTGGATGTCCTTGCCAAGGTAGGCGGTGCAGAGATCGGCGGCATTGCCGGCTTGGTCATCGGTGCCGCAGCAAACAGCGTCCCCGTCGTCATAGACGGGTTTATCTCAACCGCAGGGGCCTTGCTTGCGTATTGTCTCGAACCGAAAACAGGAGAGTATATGTTTGCAGCGCACAACTCTGTCGAGAAAGGGCATAAGGCGATGCTCGGGAAAATGGGATTGAGACCGGTCCTTGACCTTGACCTGAGGCTCGGCGAAGGCACAGGCGCAGCGCTGGCAATGCTCATGATCGAGGCAGGGCTCAAGATTTACAAAGAGATGGCGACGTTCGGCGACGCGGGTGTATCGACAAGAAAGGATTAAATGAGACCGCTGCTGCTCGCATTCCAGTTCCTGACCATAATACCAACACGGGTCAGGGGAGAGGTGACGGAAAGAGACCTCTCCCGCTCGGCGTCCTTTTTCCCTGTCGTGGGAGCATTTCAGGGGCTTATCGCCGTTGTCATGGTTTCATACCTGGGCAAGGAGTTCCCCCCGGAAATAACAGGCGCGCTGATCCTCCTTGCGTGGGTGCTCATGAACGGCGGATTCCATCTGGACGGTCTTGCAGATACATTCGATGCCCTTGCGGTCAAATCGACCGGGGATGAAGGCCTTGACAGGGAAAGACGGCTCTCCGTAATGAAAGACAGTTCATCAGGGTCCATCGGCGTGACCGCCATTGTCTTTGCGGTCCTCCTGAAATTCCTTTTTCTGAGCTTCCTGATTTCTCACTCTGCTCCGTATACGTGCTTCACGCTGCTGTTCCTTGTGCCTGTATTTTCGAACTGGGTGATGGTCCCTGCCCTCTATCACGGAATATCTGCTCGCCCGGAGGGTCTCGGAAAACTGTTCATCGATTCAGCGGGAAGGAACACGGTCGTCCTCGCCTCCCTCCTCGTCATCCTGTTCTTCCTGTCTTCCTCTTCGATCTATCTCTACAAGGCTTACGGTACAAGAACGATCACATTATTCCTCTCTCTTTCGATAACGCTCTATCTCTTCAGCCTCCTCTCGGTATGGTTCTGCAGGCGGCGGTTCGGCGGACTGACCGGAGACAATTTCGGCGCGATCCATGAGATATCAGAAATCCTTTTCCTTTTCACGGTGACACGATGGTTACAACACTCTATTTAGTACGACACGGCGAAACAGAAGGGAGCGGGGCAAAGCGCTACCACGGGGGCATCGATGTCCCGCTGTCCGAAAATGGTATCCGGCAGGTGCGGGACGCATCCGTCTTCATCCGCGAACATCTGAGGTCCTCCGGCGCCCGGCAGGAAACGAGTTACCTGAAGGACATCCACCGGAATGACGCTGCTTCAGCCGGGAGTCCCAACCGGGAAACAATGGCGTCAATCTACTGCTCCGATCTCAGCAGGTCGCTGAAGAGTGCGGAGATCCTGGCCGGGCACTACGGCTTGAAGCCGGTGATCATGCCGGACCTGCGGGAGAGAAGCTTCGGGATATGGGAGGGAATGACCTTCGCGGAGATCAAGGAACGTTACCCTGAAGGGTTCGAGGCATGGGCCGGCAATCCGGTGAAATACAGTCCGCCGGGTGGCGAGAGCACCGTTGAGGTGAAAGACCGGGTGATCCGCGCATTGGATGAGATCATCGGAAGGCACGACGGGGAGCAACTGGCGATCGTGGCGCACGGCGGTGTGAACAGGGTCATCCTCTGCCAACTCCTCGGCGTCCCTCTCGAGAACATCTTCAGGATCGAACAGGGGCATGCCGCAGTGAACATCATAGAGTTCTGGGACAGGTACCCGGTCGTAAAACTCATGAACGGAGTTCCGTGTGAGTAAGGCGCTCATGATACAGGGGACCGGTTCGGGCGTCGGGAAAAGCCTTGTCGCGGCTGGTCTGTGCAGGATATTCGCGGACCTGGGGATCAATGTGGCGCCGTTCAAGGCGCAGAACATGGCCCTGAATTCCTTCATCACGAAAGAAGGAGGAGAGATCGGTCGTGCGCAGGCCCTCCAGGCAGAGGCCGCCCGGGTCGAGCCGTCGGTGGACATGAACCCGGTCCTCCTTAAGGCATCGAGCGAGCGGAGCTGCCATGTGGTCATGAACGGCAAGGTCTACTCGGATATGATGGCCAGGGATTACTACGCGTTCAAGGAAACGGCCTGGAAAGCAGTCACCCGGGCATATGAGCGTCTTTCCCGGAAGCATGACCTTATCATCATCGAGGGCGCGGGGAGCCCCGCAGAGATCAACCTCATGGAGGATGAGATCGTGAACATGAAGGTCGCCCGGCACGCCGGCGCTCCTGTGCTGCTCGTCGGAGATATTGACAAGGGCGGCGTCTTCGCATCCTTCCATGGAACCGTTGAACTTCTCAAGAACAGCCATGCCGATGCAGACCATATCAGGGCCTTCATCATCAACAAGTTCCGGGGTGACGTCGAGATCCTGAGACCTGCACTTCCCATGATCGAGGAGAGAACAGGCAGGCCTGTCATCGGCATCATCCCCTACCTCGGAGACCTCGGCCTCCACGAGGAAGACGGTATACCTCCGGAAAGACTCTGCAGACCTCCTTTTGATCCTTCTTCGCCCATCGGCCGCAGCCTGAAGATCGTCGTGCTCAGGCTCAGGTATATCTCGAACTTTACGGACTTCGATCCCTTTCTGTATGAGCCGGACGTAGAACTCGTCTATTCCCTCGGGGACCGGGACATCCAGAGCGCGGATCTCATCATCATCCCGGGATCAAAGAACACGGTGAGCGATCTTCTTTTCATGAGGGAGCACGGCATCGAGAGGAGCATCAAACACGCAGTCGAAAAGGGCATTCCCCTCATCGGTATCTGCGGAGGCTACCAGATGCTCGGGAGGAGGATCCACGATCAGCACGGGATCGAGAGCGCTCAGAGAGAAACCGACGGTCTCAATCTTCTGGATGTCGAGACCATCCTTGAAAAGACGAAGGTGACTTCTCAGATCGCAGCGTACCCTGAGGGGATCAGGGACATCGGGTTCGGGCTGAGGAACGGCACATTGCATGGTTACGAAATCCATATGGGAAGGACAACAGGCGATGTCGGTCTCTTCAGGCTGAAGAGGTTCTCTCCTGACTTTGCCCTTGACGAACCGCTCCTTGACGGGTCGTCAAAGGGGGACGTCTGGGGCTCGTATATCCACGGTCTTTTTGACAACGACGACTTCAGGGGGACTCTGCTGAATGTTCTACGACAGAAAAAAGGTCTGTTCTCCCGGAGAGGCAACGATGCGGTATGGAGAGCAGAAAGAAAGGGCCATGGACAGCTGGGCGGATATCCTGAAAAGAAATATCGATATGGAGTTTGTTCTTAAACTTCTCGGAGCTCTTTAGCGTGAGCGAATATATTATGAACAACTGCTTTCAGCAGTTTAAGGAGGTATTTCAGGGGAATCCCGTGAAACCGGGAACTGCCCCGCAACTGTAAAGGGAACGAAAGCCGCCGTGAGCCAAAGAGCCACTGTCCGCCTCAGACGGATGGGAAGGCCGGCGAGTAGGCTGCCTCTGAATGAGGCAACGCCCTGAGTCAGGAGACCCTGGATACCGGAAAACTAAATACCCTTCGAGGGAAGAGGAGGTTTTTTATGGAAAGGCAGAAAAAATGCGGTTTGTTAAGGGGAAGAATGCTGATATCCTTGTCGATTCTTATGATTTTGTTGTTCGGTTCCGCGGGTGCGGAGGAAAAAATAACGGTAGGGGAGGTGGTTGTCACCGCAACGCGCCATGAGGAACAGGCAACCGATGTCCCTGCGAACGTCACTGTGATAAGCGAAAAAGAGATCAAAAACTCTACGGCGCAGAATATCCCTGAACTGCTGCGGTCCGTGGTCGGCGTGCACGTGAACGATATCACCGGGAACGGCAGGGCCTACACTGTGGACCTCCGTGGCTTCGGGGAGACGGCGGCCCTGAACACCCTGGTGCTCGTTGACGGCAGACGCATCAACGCTGCGGATCTCAGCGGAGTGGACTGGCTGGATATACCTCTGGAACGGGTCAGCAGAATCGAGATCGTCCGCGGAGGGCGTGGCAGCGTCCTTTACGGTGACAACGCAGCCGGCGGTGTCATCAATATCATCACAAAAGAGGGGGCCGGAGGGCTCAACGCAGGGGCTGGTCTCGCCGCGGGCAGTTTCGGCACCTTAAAGGCGGATGCCTATGCGGGCGGAAGTCTGAAGGACTTTACTCTTCAGCTTTCGGGAGACTATCTTAGGTCCGACGGTTTCAGAGACAACAGCAAGACCGAATCGAGGGACTTCGGTCTGAATACCTCCTACTATTTGAAGGATCTCATGAAGATCGGGTTCAGCGCCGGATATCACAAGGACAACACCGGACTCCCCGGGGCGCTGAAGGAGAGCGATTTTGCGGCCGGGGCTTCCAGGACCGATACCCTGTTTCCGAACGACTTCGTGAAGACTGAAGATTATTACTTCATGCTCAGCCCGGAGGTCTATTTTCTGGGAGATAACGTGCTGAAGCTCGACACCTCGTACAGGAAGAGGGACTTCTCGACGTTCAGTTCGGGAGACTTTGGGAATTTCCTGGGCAACAGCAAGATCAAGACCACGTTGTTCTCACCACAGGTCGTTCTGAAGCAAAAAGTGGCTGGGATTAGCAACACACTTACGGCGGGCATTGATTATCAAAAGGCGGATAACGATATCGTGAACGATTCGCTCTTCTTCGGCACGCGTTCGACCGGGGTATTCGGCCTCGAGAAGGAGGAACACGGGTATTTCGCCCACGACGAGATGAACATCACTGAATCCCTGCGCCTATCCGGAGGATACCGACACGACAGGGCGAGTTTCAGCTTTCATCCGAGCACACCCGAAAGCGTCTCGATGTCAGTGGACGTCTATACTGCCGGCATAAACTATACCTTCTTCAAACGCTCCTACGCTTACGTGAGTTATTCAAAGAGTTTCAGGTACCCGCTACTGGATGAGCTTTTCAGTTTCTTCAACAATACGATCAATACAGCCCTCGTCCCCCAGATCTCGGACAATTTTGAAGCGGGAGTAAGGCATTATTTCAGCGACTCCATCTATATGCACGTCAACGCCTTCAGTCTGGACACGAAGGAAGAGATCTTCTTCAATCCTGTGACCTTTCAGAACGAGAACCTGGACGGAAAGACACGCAGGCAGGGCGTCGAAATATCCCTTGAGGCCAGGCCTATGAATGCTCTTGCAGTGCGGGGCAGCTATACTTACATGAATGCAAAGATCAGGGAAGGCTCATTTTCAGGGAGCGACGTCCCCAATGCGCCGAGACACAAGGCAACCGTGGATGTGGCGTATAACGTAACGGAGCACGTTTCGGCAATCCTCAACGGCGTATATGTCGGGGAAAGGCGTTTTATAAGCGACTTTACGAACGAGTTCGGCAAGCAGGAAGCATATTTTGTGCTGAATGCGAAGTTTATCTACCGGTGGAAGTCCTTCAAGGCATTCTTGGACTTAAACAATCTGACCGACAAGAAATACTCGGAATTCGGGGTCATAGGAGGGTTCCCTCTGGAAAGGGCGTTCTATCCTTCGCCGGGGAGGAATTTTCTTGCTGGCATATCGTTCACTCTCTGATTGCGGCTTCTGAACAGAAGGGTGTAGGTGAAGTGCGAGTGAGGGCATTCGGAAACAACATAATGTTTTCCGCCGTTGTACACATGACGATCATTACGGCGGCTCTGGCTCTGGCAGGTAGGGGCGCGGCTTTGCGCGTCCCTGATGAATATGTGAAGGTAACCTTGATCGGACCTGCGGAGACGCTGCAGCAAGGGATGGGCGTGGGGCGGAAAGAAGAGCCTGCAAAGGGACCTGAGCAGCAAGTGAAGAGAAAGCGGCTGCAGAAGACTACCGCGCCCCCCCCTGCGGTCACTGAGAGGAAAGAGTCAACGCCTGACCCCCTCCCCGAGACAAAGATTTCGTCTCAGGATGGGACAGGCCCCGCAAAGGGAGATCAGGCCGAAGTCGCCGGGTCCCTTCAGGGAGATCAGGGTGAAGGGTTCCGGAGGACATCTTCTGGAGTATTGCAGGTAGCTGTCCTCGGCAGAGAAAACCGGAAGGACGATCCTGCAGCAGGTGAAGAGAGGAAGACGGGGAGCGGCCCTTGGGCGGTCGGCGCGATAAGGAATGCCATAGAGCGGGCAAAAACATATCCGGCCCTTGCAAGGAAGAGAAACCAGGAAGGCACTGTTGTTATGGAATTCTCGATCAATGCCAAAGGGGTGCCGGAGAATATCAGGGTAACGAAAAGCTCGGGGTTCAGCCTTCTTGATACGGCGGCGAAGGAAACCGTTATCAGGGCAGCACCACTGCCGGCGGTGCAAGGCAGCATTGAGGTGCCGATCACGTTCATCCTGAAAAAAGAACATTGACCCATTGGCGCGCCGGAGCGCGTTATCAGGTACAATAGGGTTATAAGGGGGATGCAGGCCCAGCCGGAAAGGAGTTCAATGCGCAGGGGATACGTTCAGGTATACACAGGCAACGGCAAGGGAAAGACGACCGCGGCCCTTGGTCTCGCGCTGAGGGCTGCCGGAGCCGGCCTCAAGGTATTTATTGTGCAGTTCATCAAGAAGAGACGGTGCAGCGAACACAAAATGCTGGAACGGTTCGGGGGCCTGATAACCATACGGCAGCACGGCAGAGGCTTTCTTCTGAAGCGGAAGGCGAACCGCTCGGATGTCAGTGAGGCACAGGCCGGCCTTGGCGAGGTGAGAGAGGCTATCGCATCAAGGGAATTCGATGTCGTGATACTGGACGAAGCGAATGTTGCGGTGAACTGCAATCTCCTCAGCGTCGACGACCTTATCGAACTGATGGAAGCGAAGCCGAAGAACATCGAAATGATCATCACCGGCAGATACGCCGATGAGAAGGTGATCCAAATGGCCGACCTTGTGACTGAAATGAAAGAGATCAAGCACTACCGCAAGAAAGGCGTGAAAGCCAGGGCAGGCATTGAATTCTAGGAACGGAGTAGCGCTGTGCCCTTCTTCGCAGGTCCTCCATGGATGAACGTCTTTCCAGGGCGATGAGCTATGTCGTAGGGATTGGGTACAAACCCTTTGACAAAAGGGGAAAAGAGATTATCATGAAGGCAGACATCATTCTCGCCTCTGAAAGGCTCTTTGATGTCTTTAGGAGGTATGAGGAATTCGAGCTGGTCAGGGACAAAACAGAGGTGATCAATAACGTGGACGCCACGATGAATTTTCTCAGGTCTCATCTCTCGGGTCTTAAGTCTCATGCCGTCGTTCTCGCCTCGGGTGATCCCCTGTTCTGCGGTATCGGCAGAAGGATGGTGGAGGAGTTCGGGAAGGAAGCGGTGGAGATAATCCCCGACCTTTCGAGCGTCCAGCTCGCCTTTGCGAGGATAAAGGAGCCGTGGGACGATGCGCTCCTCATCAGCGTTCACCACGGTCCCGACGCCGAGGCGCGAAGGAAGCCGAAGTACGGGGTAAAGGATATTCCGTCCCTCCTTGCGAAGCACGAAAAGATCGCTGTGCTCACCGATAAGGGGAACAATCCGGCGGTGATCGCACGAGAGATAGTGTGCTCGTCGGCTATCAGCCGTCAGCGGTCGGCTATAAAAATATTTATATGCGAGAAACTGGGATATCCCGACGAACGTATCATTCAAGGAACGCCGGACGAGGTGGCGGCCATGGAGTTTTCAGAGCCGAATGTGGTCATATTGTTGAGGCGGCAGCAATCCTGATACGGAGGTGGGTAGTGCCGGAGGTCATGAGGCATGAACTCGGGGTGATAGCACAACGACTCTCTGAGGTGACCCGGTCAGACCAGGAATGACAAAGCCGTCAGTCCTTCAGAAGGTTTTTTTTGCGGACCCTCTCTTTCTTCTTCGAACCGGGGTCGTATCTCCCTTTTTAAATAACTGGTTGTATGTCACCGGGTCATGCTTTTTCAAACAGTCGGGACATATGCCGTGGGTAAAGGAAGCATCGGAATGCTCCTGGATGTACATCTCGACCTTTTTCCAATAACCCCCGTCATCGCGTATCTTCTTGCACCACGCGCACATGGGAAGCAAACCGGTCAGCGTTTTGATCCTCGCCACCGCTTCCCGAAGTTGCAGGATCAGCATTTCTTTTCCCTGTTCGATCCGTTTGCGTTCGGCAATGTCCTGCCGGAGCTGGTCGTTCACCCGGCGGAGCTCGGCGGTGCGTTCCAATACAAGGTTCTCCAGGTGTTCGCGGTCTCTGTTCAGTTCTTCCTCCGCCTGCTTTCGCTCGGTAATATCGTGCCAGATAGTTTGAAAGACCTTTTGGCCTGACAGGTCCGTCACCGGGCAATGACAAACACATGTCGTATCTCCCCCGATTTGGTTCTGTGCCTCACTTCGAACTCTGCCCTCCCGTGACGCAATACTTCTCTGATGCTGGCCTGTATATCTTCAGGGCTCTGGAAAGGGTCGATGTCGGAAATGCTCAGCTTTTCGAATTCCTCCCGAGAGTAACCGAGCTGGCGATGGGCCGCTTCATTGAATTCAATCAACCTTCCATCGGTACTTATGATCAAAATGCCGTCAGGGGACTGCTCAAATATGGTGTGGTACCGGTGTTCCGTTTCGAGGAGTTTGGTGTCGGAATCGCCTCTTCCCCTCTTCCGTCCTATTCCCTTGTCCCTATGCTTTCTGTCCGATTCCATGTCGCAGTATGTCCGTCGAGTTCTCAGTCGAAGTCGTCTTCCGAGGAATTCGGCGGTAGCCGCCGAAAGAACCTCTACTTACATTGTCTCTTGCGCAAGCGTTCTTGTCAACTGCGGAGGAGGCAATAAAGTGTTCTATCGTTGCAGCTTTTCTCCTTCATTTCTGTGCTATCATAAAAGGAAAACGAAGGTGAAATAATCATGTCAGAGAAAGAAAAACCGTTGCCAAAACCTCCGAAGACGCCCTTTGGAAGAAAGCGTTCTGAGGAAAGGGAAGAGGGCGCCCCGCTTATGGCTGACAGGATGGCCGCAGCGATGGCAGAGGGAAAACTGGCAGAGTTCATGAAGGAGGAGATGCCCGATAATGACTACGCCAGGGCCCTTGCCTCGATGATGATGGGAATTACCGGCATGATGCCGCCTGAGGCCTTTCCTCCCCGTTCCGGGGAAAGACCGGAAGAGTGTTCTGACAGGGCCGAAGACGTGAACCCGCCGGAGGTGATGCCTTCCGGCGTTCAGCCTCCGGCGGATGTGATGGATGCTGCTCACACAGGTGACGTAAAAGGCGTTATGGAGATGCTTGCCAGGGAACATGAGAAGAGGAATCCGGGATCAGGATCGATCCCCGCGGAAAAGGAAGGAACGGATGATATGCCCGGACTCAGTGACGTTGAGAAGGAGACCCTGAACCAGCTCTTGAAGATTGCATCTGAAAACAACGTGAGTGTGGACTGGATGGTGTTAAGGGCCCTCAGCCTCTACATCCGTGAGTATCACAACACAGGGCGGCTCTGAGAATTCCGCCTCGATCCGTTACTTGATCACCGCCACTGGCCCAGTCAATCGTTTCGTTTTCAGAGTGTCATCCTTTCACGCCAACGGACATTCGGCTGCCGAGATCACACATCGATCACAGTTTTCAATCGGTTCGGTCCCGATTGTGTTCGCCTCGTGCATCAGACTTTGAGTCGGGTGGCAAGTGATAGGCCACAAAGAATAACCCAAAGGATACTAAAATGGTAATACAGGCTACCGTCAATGCGAGTGATGTTCCACGCCATAGCCCGGCAAACCAATGACTAAGCTCATTCGCAAGCACGCTCACCTTTCCGCCGTAGAGTTCCAGATCATGTACATACTTCTTGGAATGCTCAAATTCATAAACCAGATCGCTGTCTGAAGCATTCCCGGCTGTCAGATAAATCAAGATGGCGCTTCCCAAACCAACCAGCAGGACAATAGCAGTAATGAGGTAAAGGCGTGTTTGCAGCTTTGTGATGTTCCACTTCATGTTGTGCCTATTCTTACTCCCTCGTCAAACCCGGTTGCCCGGGAGCTTTACGGTTCCCTTATGCCGACATTGTGTCACGGTTTTTCATTGTACCATACATCACGGTTCATCACATCACAGGTACAGACCAGGGAAGAAAGGAAAGACCGGCCCTCATTCCGTCATCACGGGCAATTACTCGTCAGCCCTGGCCAGGGACATTGTCAGACGGGACCTGACAGGTTCGCTGGAAGGCGGGGTGTGGAAAAAGGCCTGCCAGTTCTGTTATCATAGAGTTGCTAAACATCTAACATGTGAGGTGAGGTTCGAATATGGCATTCATAAAAAGTGTAATGAATTTCTTTTCTCTTGAAGAGGAGAAGCGGCCGGTGCAGGACCTGGGAAGAAATGAGCCCTGCTGGTGCGGAAGCAGCAGAAAATACAAGCACTGCCATCTCCACGAAGACCAGAAGAGGCTGAAGAATTACTCGGCAGACTGCCTGAATGGGTGAAAGACCCGTTGAGTTGAGTTCAACTCAGGGATAAGGACAAAGCGTTCTCAAAAGCCTAGGTCCTTCAACTTTTCCAGGCTGTTTTCGTCATAGTGCTCTCTTTTCCACTTGAAAGGGACGTCGATGATCTCCCCGGGTGTTTTTATGAAATAGAGAGCGCTAAAAGCCTCAGCCAGTACCGCCCTCTGCTGGGCGATATTGAACGGTTCTCCCAGCGGATGTCCGAAAGGCCACCTGAGATAAATCGTCCTGGGCGGTTTCACCTTCTCGGTATATTCCCTGACTATGGATATCCCAATAGTGGGGATGCCCATTCCCTCGATCACTCTCTGTATCAGTCCGACGGCCTGATTGCACGTGCCTCAGCCCGGCGTCATTAACACCACATCAACACCCTCTGCCTTGAGGCGTTTGGCAACCTTCGGGGCGGTATCGGCGACGAGGGTCTGGAGCCGGGGACCCAGTATGTGGCCCATGAATCCGTAATGGGTATGTGATAGTGTGCCGATGATCCCTTCGCCTTGAAACTCCCTGAGTCTTTCAAGCGGGAACACGATATTCATATCCCTGTCTGCATCGCCATGATCATAATAGTCGTGCGTGATCATGAGGTCGTTCGGCGGTCTTGTGCCATCGATCACCCTGAAGGTGGCATCTCCGTTGGGATCTCTCATGTCAAAAGGCGTTTGATCCTTCTGATGCACTCCGGCAGTAGTGACCAGCGCCACCGAACATTTACGCAGGGGTTTACTCACCGGTGTCCAGGGGATCTCCTTTGATTCCGCGGGACGGTATGAAGCGATAAAGAGCTCTGCGAGGAGGGGGAAACGGGTAAGGACCTTTGCCAGGAGCCTGTTCTTTAATCGTGAAATCTCTGTCACCGGCAGCCACGGGACATGGGCATTTCTACCATGTCAATGAGAGGAGATGCGCCACGTCCGACTGTAAACGGTTGAACTTGCATTTGACCACCATGCACTGCTCCGAACGATAGCACGTGCCGCACTTAATGATCACATGGACACTTATGCCCGTACTTTCGCGGTGAGGGCAGGGGATATGGAGTTTCCCGGTGTCTTCAGAATAACGCTTGTCCAGATAGGCGCTTTTCATGGTTTATTATACACCGAATGGGGTCTTATTAAGGACGTCCAAATTTCCACGTCCCGTCACATTTCCGGCGCGGAAGAAGGGTATATCCGGTGTTCTAAGAATGAAAAGACGACTTGACCTGTCATCGGCAAACGCAAGAATTCTTCGATGGAAGCGTACAAACATGGAACAGTTTCCCCTTTCTGTCCTCTTCACCATTCATGCTATGCTATAGTGAAAGAAAAATAGAGGGAGTGTGGGGTTTGACGAAATTATGAAACTCAGGATAGGGCATCTCTCCACCTTTTACCATACTTCAATCTTGTTAATGGCAAAGGGAGACGCCGGCAAAAAACTTGGAGTCGATGTCGAGTGGGAGTTGTTCGGCACAGGTCCCGCAATTGTGGAAGCCTTTGAAAGAGGCAAGCTTGACCTCGCTTACATTGGATTGCCGCCGGCCATCATAGGGATAAGCAGGGGAATGAGCATTATATGCATTGCGGGGGGACATAT
This sequence comes from Nitrospirota bacterium, assembly GCA_963699545.1. Taxonomy (GTDB): domain Bacteria; phylum Nitrospirota; class Thermodesulfovibrionia; order Thermodesulfovibrionales; family UBA9159; genus JAMCQB01. The sequence continues at coordinate 861,801 of CAVOUE010000003.1, forward strand.
AGAAGGAACAGTAATTGCCGGGGAAAGAGAGTTGATCAGCTATCAGGAAGAAGAAGACATACGGATTATCCTCGATCAACTCACAGGAAAGTGCATAGGAGTGCCGGGGAAGGGTTCGATACACGACGTGATCATAAGGGAATGCCTTGAAAGATTGAATCTCACGGAAGGGATAGAGATAGTGAATTTTCAGTGGGCTGACCAGGTGACAGAGGCGGTGGCGAAGGGAGAAGTCTCCGCTGCAGTCGGCACTCCTGCCTTGGCCGTGGCAGTTGAACGCTATGCCGCTGGTAAGATCCTCTATCCCGCGTCAAGGCTCTGGCCCCACAACCCCAGCTACGGAATTGTCGTAGACAAAAGGTTTTTGACCGAGGAGAGGGAAACGGTCGAGCGCTTTCTCGTTCTCCATGAAGAGGCGACTTCCCTGATCAGGAACAGGCCGGGAGAGGTGGCGAGGACGATCGCCCGTTATGTCGGGTTCATCGATGAAGAGTTTGTGATGGATACCCTGAAGGTGTCTCCAAAATACTGTGCCCAGATCACCGACGAGTATATTTCTTCGACGATGGAATTTGTGAAGGCGCTGAAACGGCTGGGATACATACGCAGAGACATCGGTTCCGACGGCATTTTTGATACCCTTTTGATCAGACGACTTCATCCTGAGAAAGACCACTACGGAGACGGCATCGCAGAGGCTTAACCGCGCATGAGGAACTCTTGCACCTGTCTTTTTATCTCCAGATGGTGCAGGGGAATATTCGGCACATCCTTGTTTCCCGGAACAGCGAGGACATGGACAAATCTGACCCCCTCGTCTGAACTTTTCATTACATCCGTCAACCCTTTCTCATCAGCCACTTTGATGGTATTCTTTATCCCGAATCCCGTCGCCACAGCCGCAAGGTCAACACATGATTTTGTAAGTGTGGGCTGGTTTCCTGTTGAGCCGTAGGAACCGTTATCTATTGCAAAGACGGTGAGATTTCCGGGCGAGAAATGTGCAGCAGTAGCAAGGCTCCCAGGATTCATCAAGAGGCTCCCGTCACCATCTATTGCAATAACGTGCTTTCTTGATGTCAGCGCGATCCCGAGTCCGATGGGGGTAACCATGCCCATGCTGCCCAGCATATAAAAGTTGGACGGCTGGTGTTTGATATGGAAGAGTTCTTTTGAAGGGGCGCCAAGATTGCATACAACCACTTTGGAATCAAGATAAGGGGCTATGATATTCAGAATCTCGAAGCGTGTCAGCCGCGGCGAATGCGTCCGGTGCCCGATAGGTGCTTCATATTCAATTCTTTCTTTGGTGCCTTTTGTTCTGACTGAGGACTGCTGAACGCTGACTTCCGATTTTTCCCATATCGCGGGGCTGAGGAGAAATGCGTGGATCCGGTTCTTCTTGTAAACGTCTTCAAGTCTCTTCCCTACAAGCCCGAAATCCTTCCGTGTGTTGACGGCTGTATGGTGTATGCCGGCGCCATCTAAAATACCAGGGAGTTTCTTGCCCATGGGTATCTGGGCTCCGATTTTCTCTTTATATATGCCTCTGCGGCTGACAAACAAGGCGAGGGGCAGCCGGTAAAATCCTGTGAGGGAAAGTAATGCATTGATCATATTCCCGACGCCTGAACTCTGGACGAACATTGCGGGCCGTCTGCCGGATAATGCAGCGCCTGCAGTGATGCCGACACCCTCTTCTTCCCGGGTCAAAGGCACATGAAAAAACTCTTCGCTCACCCGTTCGAGAAGGACTTTGATCTTCTCGCAGGGAAGGGAAGAAATAAAGTCGACCCCGTTCTTCTTAAGCAGTGCTATCAGCTCTTCTTCAGGGTATTGCATAGTAACCCCTCTATCTCCTTCTCCGAAATCTTTTTTGATATGGCAAGGGGCTCCACAGTATACATTTCCCTCTTCTGTTTCAGTCTCTTTTCGCCACCTCCGGTGATATTGAGTAATATCGTGTCGCTCTTCTGTACCGTGCCCGTGTGCACGGCATTTATGAGGGCTGCGGATGCAACCCCGGCTGCAGGTACGATATCTATCCCCTCCGCCCTTTCGAAGATCTCCATTGCAGAATACACCTCCTCATTTCTTATGCCATACATTTTTCCCCCTGTTGCCTTGAGGGCGTCATAGACGCCACCGCCGAGGGAATAGGCAGGATAGCGGGTCGAAAGAACCCTGGTGGTTATCTCTCCTATCAGTTCAGGTTTCAGATCCTCAGGAGAGAGGTTCCGGCTGCCTTTCTCCCACGCCCTGAGCATGGGAGCAAAAGGCAGGTTCTGAGCGAGGTGAAGGACCGGCAATTCAGTACCAAATCTTCCGTCCCTTATAAACCTTTCCGCCATCTCCCATACCCCTATCGCTCCGGTACCGCTCCCCACGGCCTGGAAATAGTGGTCAGGAAGTCTCGCCATTACCGAGACAGCTTCAAGGAGTACCACTCCAAGACCATCTCTCTTTGCAATATTCTTCACCCCTCCCTCAAAGGGGATGCCGAGGGTTGAGGAGATTCTCTTTGCGACATCGATGGAGTCTGCGTAATCGCCGTCGCTTAACGCAAGGGTTGGTATCCCGGGAGAATTTTCGAGGCACCACATTTCCACAAGACACATCCTCGGAACAACAATGACCACCGGAAAATCAGAGAGGACGGAGAGGTGGGAAAATGCCCTCGCGGTATTGCCAGCTGACGCCACGACGAGTCCATGGACACCGTTTTCTCTTGCGTTCTGGAGCACCACCGCTGCCTCAAATTCCTTGAAGGTGCACGTCTGAAGCGATGCCCCCTTTTCCGGCCAATAGCCATTAAAGGCTATGAAAAGGTTCTCGAGACCGAGCTGTTGAGAGAGACCTGTTGATCGGTAAACCAAAGGACCTGATTGTTCAAAGCGCGGGGTATGTACCGGGAGCCAGTTAAATCTCCAAATACCCCGGGTATCGCTTTCAGTAAAAGTGATATCGTTATATTCTGTTATGAGGAGCGAATCCTTGCAGTGTTCGCAAAAGGCACAGTACACATCCTCAAGCCTTTTCCCGCAATTCCTGCATCGTATCGAAAAATGGCTCACATTGCCTCCTTCAGATGAGGCTCCCCAACAATTCCATGATGTCGGTGATTACTACCTGCTTATCATGCCCCTGCATCGCTTCGTTTACCTTGGAATAGCATGCAGGACAGCTCAGGATAAGCCTGTCTGCCTTTTTCTCCACTGCCTCATCAATGGTCAGCCTTCCCATGGCGGTGGCATTTTCGGCGAAGACCTTTCTTGCTGCGCCGCCGGCGCCGCAGCATTGTGAATTGAGGCCGTGCCTTTCAAATTCGATGAGTTCAGCGCCGGGTATGCTTCTGAGGACGATCCTCGGCTCTTCAATCACCCCCACCCCTCTGCTCAGATAGCAGGGGTCGTGGTAGATTAAATTTTCTTTCAGCTCCTTCTTAATGACGAGTTTTCTTTTCTTCAGTGCATCGACGACAAATTGTGTAATATGCGCTATCTTGAAAGGGAGCGCCTGCCCATAAAATAGCGGCCAGTCCCTTGACATAATATTCACGCAGCATGGGCATGAACTTATGAGCAGTTTCACCCCCTTTGCCTTGTATGCATTCACGAGCCTCTTGGTAAGATCCTCAAGCATATCATGCTGCCCTGTGATGAAGAGAGGGAATCCGCAGCATACTTCTTCCTCCGGAGGAAGCATGGTGAATGGTTCGCCGATTGCGCCCAGCACAAGCACATCACCTTTCACCATGGGCTGGGCTTCATAGGCTCCGGTGCAGCCGGCGTAGTATGCGATCTCAGCTTTTTCAACGATCTTGACCTCATCGGGAAACCAGGGGCTGTATCGCTCTTTGTCCGGCTTGTTATAGGGATTTCCCGTTCTCCTTTATCACCTTGGGAAGATTTGCCTGCGGACCGATCGGCCCGAGCCCCATGTCCACCATCTTTTTTCTCAGGAAAGGCCAGAGCCTTTGACTGAAGATCCCCACCTCGCAGGCCTCTCCGCAGGCCCCGCATGTGGTGCATTCAAAAACTGCCTTCGCGAACTCCTCAAGCAACTGTCTGCTTACTTCACCAGGACCGAAAAGGCGTGCCTTGAGCCCTTCCGTATTCTTGATAAAATCTCGATACATCCTGATTTTTTCAGGTGGCGAGATCTTCCGATTTTCCGTGACTTCCTGAACGGGACACCATTTGAGACACTCACTGCATCGCGTGCATGCATCGAGTTCTATAAGATGAAGCTTCGTCAGCCCTTCGATAAAGGATTGTTGTTTACCCATGGGTAAACTCCCAGAGACTTGATTTTCTTCTCGATGCTTCTGCTGTAGTAATCTGGGCGGTGAACATATGGAACTGCTTGGAAAAGGGGAGATAGGCGATAAAGGTAAAGGCAGAAAAGGCATGAAATGCCCAGAAAATCCTGTAGAGAAGTCGGGATGAAGGATAGCTTCGGGTCACGGGACTGAACATCTGAGAAAAGAGAGCGCCTACAGGCGACCAGTCCATCAGCGGCGGATGAAACCGTGCGAGACGGATTCCCTCAACGCAGAATCCGCTGAGGATTATGAGAAACATCAGAATAAGGACAAAAGCATCGTCCCAGCTCGAGACAACAATATTCCTGGAAAATACATATCGCCTCAGGATATAAAACAAGAGACTTATTAAGGCCAGGCCACCTGCGATGTCCAGTACGAGGGAATAATAGAGATAGAAATGTCCTCTCAATATATGGAGACCAAAGTCATAATCAATGGCAACGAGAAGCGTCCCAATAAAGAGGATAATAAATCCCCAGTAGACGAATATAAGCATGACTCCTCTGGGTCTGCTTTTCTCCATGACCCTCCGGGCAAAGAGACATTCCATCGAGAAGAGATAGAGGAGGCTTATCCTTATAAGCCCCCATATCGATTTCTTAGGGATATAGTCAGAAGGGTCATCCCTGCCTTTAAGCCAGATGGATACTTTCGACCATGAACCTATGAGAAAGATCGCGACCGCTATTGCGGCTGCCCCGTAAAAGAGTATCCTCAGGAGTGAAGGGATATCCCCGAAAACTAATCTTGTCGCTTCTCCCATGTGCTTTCTCCTCTCTCATGAACGAATTGATCGTCTGCTTATTCCTTTTCGCTGCTCTTGCTTATCTTTCTGCTCTCCAGAAATGTGACGCTCACATCTTTGGGGACAGCAAAGCCTGCCTCCACCTCCATGGCCTTGAGGATGCCGCTGGGCACAGGACAGGTCACATGTTTCAGGTGCTTCGATGCCGAACGGTAGACGGGATTATCGAGAAACCTTGTGAATACCGCCATCATATCGAGGGCAGCGATCTCATCAGCCATGTTTTTCACCATCTCGCATTCTGTCTCAAGGGAGATCAGGATTTTTTTGTCCTTGTCCCTCTCGGCAGTTACGGTCGTTGAGAATCCGCACACCCCTGAATGGATAAGCACCTTTGTCATTCTTCACTCCTTTTTATCGACGCGCAGAGCCCCGTCACGCCCTCAGACCTCGGAAAGTTGATGCACATGGGTGAACATGCCGTTCACGCTCCTTGTCTTTTCCCTCTCCCCGGCAAGGAACAGGAGTATCTCCTTTCTTATGGAATTCAGTTCAGGGCTTGTCCTGTCCCTGGGATGGGGAATATCCACCGTAATTACCTTCCCGACCTCTGCCGGGCGTGAGGTGAGACAGATGATCTCATCCCCGAGGAATACCGCCTCTTCCACGTTATGGGTCACAAAGACCACGGTCTTCTTCGCCTTCGCCCATATCTGAAGAAGAGCCGTTTGCATGTAATTCCTCGTCTGGCAGTCCAGTGAGACAAAGGGTTCGTCCATGAGAAGGACCTTCGGTTCCACCACCAGTGCCATGGCCATGGCCACCTTCTGTTTCATACCCCCGGAGAGCTCCTTTGGATAAAAGTCTCCCGAAGTCCTGGAGTTCTACCAGTTCCAGGCCGGCAAGGGCCTTCTGTTCTCCGCTGCTCTTTAGGGATGCCTGCGACCTCAAGGCCGAACTCAACGTTTCTTATCACGGTCCGCCACGGCAGGAGGGCCGGCTCCTGGAAGATATATCCGACCTCCCTCACCGGTTCGGCAATCTCCTTGTCCCCCAGGAGGATCTTTCCCCTGTCGGGCCTTTCAAGCCCCGAGATTATTCTCAACAGTGTCGTTTTGCCGCACCCGCTCGGACCGATGATGCAGACAAATCTCCCCTCTGGCACAGTGAACGACACATCCGTAATCGTATCGATCCGTTCACCCTCTGAGGCGTTGAAGGCTTTATGGAGATCAATCACTTTCAGGTCCATAGGGTCATCTCCACCTGAGGACCCTGTCTTCGATCTTCCTTATGGCGAGGTCCATTGTATAGCCGATCCCTCCGATCACCGCCATACCCGCGATGATCTGATCGGGCCGCTGAATATCTCTTGCAGTCATGATCATATACCCGAGGCCATATCCGCTCCTTACCCCTGTGAATTCTGCGGCAACAAGGGTCATCCATCCGATTCCCAGGGCGATGCGTATCCCCGTGATGATGGAGGGCATTGCCCCCGGCGTGAGGACCTTCATAAAGAGGACTCCCCTCTTTGCGCCGAGGATGATGGACGACTCAATAAGCCTTTTATTGATGGACAAAACCCCTCCGATGGTATTCAGGAGGATGGGGAAGAAGGCACCGAGGAAGATGATGAAGGAAGAGGCTTTGTCCCCGATGCCGAACCAGAGAATTGCAATGGGAACCCATGCAAGGGGAGGTACGGGCCGTATCATCTCAACAAAGGGGGTGAGGTAATCCCTCGCTTTCGCCCAGTACCCCATCATCATGCCGAGGGGCAGGGCGGTAACAAAAGCTATGGCCACCCCGCTCAACACTCTTTTCAGGCTCGAGATGCAGTGGCCGGTAAGGGTATATCCTGGAGGAAGGCCCTCCGTAGTCAGTTCTGTGAACCCATGAAGTATCGTCACCGGAGACGGCAGCCTGTTGCCGGGGATGATGCCGGAGGAAGAGAGTATCTGCCACACGACCACAACCCCAAAGACCGGGAGGTACCTTAAGGACCTATATGCGCGGCGCAATCTTCTTTCTCTCCCTCTACACGTTTTAAAGGAAAGCCCGTGGAACGTTATTTCGTGAGATCGTTCACTACCTTCATGTCCAGGTATTCCCGGACAAAGGCATCCACGTCCATGGGCTTCACATATCCGAACTTCACAAGATATTTCACGTATTCCTTTACATCGCCTTCCTTAGCAAGATAGTGGTAGGAGATGTGTCTGATGGCCTCCCGTACCGTTGCCTCGTCCATCCCGGTATATTTTATCCCGATGCGGAGGGCCTCGCCGGGGTTTTTCCTGATGTACTCGGTGGCTTTCACGTGGGCCCTTACAAAACGCTTGACCGTCTCCGGATTATCCCGGAGGAAGGCGTTATCCACCGCAACAACACAGCAGGGATGGTCCTTCCATATCATGCCTGAAGAGACCAGGACCTTTCCGATGCCCATGTTCACCGCCTTTGACGGATGGGGTTCCCACGCGATGAAAGCATCTATCTGTTTCGAACCAAGAGCGACAATCATTTCAGGCGGCTTAATCACGATGATGTTCACCTTCCTGGGATCGACCCCTGCCCCCTCCAGCGCCTTTCTGAGAAGAAAGTCCTGAACACTCGAATATCCCGGGATGGCAACGGTCCTCCCCTCGAGGTCTTTCACCTCTCGTATGGATGCATCCTTACCCACCACGACGGAGGAGCCCTCCGCATTGGCGAGGGCAACCGCCTTTATGGCGGCGGACCTGTTCGCAAGTCCCGTGGCGCTGGGGGCAACACCAAGGTATCCCATATCGAGGCTTTTTGAGGCAAAGCCGATCATTTCTTCAGGGCCGGCATTGAAGATGCCGGCAACTTCAACATCGACCCCTTCCTCTTTGAAAAAGCCCTTGTCAATGGCGACCCATGCCGCGAGGTGGTGGAGGTCGTTCCGCAGATAACCGATACGGACCGTCTTGGACGCTGCCAGGGATATCAGCGCACTCACAAGCATCAAGACAAGTAAGACCCCCAAAACAATCCTTTTCATGTACTCTCTCCTCTTCAATACAGGTCGCGGACTTTCGGCGGAAAGCATCCTTCTTTCTCTTCCCCGAGTCCTGCCACTGATTTATTATACCACTGACATCCTACGCCTTTATTTCCACCTTGCTCCCAGACTTTTCGAGGAGTTCCTTCAGGTTCGGGAACTTGTCCTTCATATGGGGGATATGCATTGCCTGCATGAATTCCTTCTCAAAAGCAGGGTCAGTGGCGATTTCAAGAAATTCCACCCACCGCGCCCTGTCACCGGCTTCCTGTCTCTTGCCCCTGTTGAGGAGGGCCATCCTCGCGCCGTCCCCCGCCGCATTGCCCACGGCATATACCTTGTCGATGGGACAATCGGGGAACATCCCTAGGGTCATGGAAGCTTCCCTGTCGATGTGGCTCCCGAAGGCGCCTGCAAGGACGACCCTGTCAAGCTTTGTGATCCCCAGCTTCTTCATCATCAGCTTCGCTCCGGTGTAGAGCGCGCCCTTAGCCAGTTGGAGCGCCCTCACATCCCCCTGAGTGACGGTGATGTCAGTTCCGATGGAGGTCTCTTCAGCCCAGGCGAGGACGTACTCCGGTTTTCCGTCAACGTCCTTCCGGACCCTCGGGGTATCAAGCCCCATCATGAATCTCCCTGACTTGTCGATGATCCCCGCCTTGAACATCTCAGCCACCACTCCGATGATCCCTGAACCGCATAACCCCTTCGCGTTCACCTTCTCGATCTGGGTGTGCCAGTCCGCCTTGCCGATCACTTTGTACAACGGCTCTTTCGTGACGGGGTCGATCTGGACCTTCTCGATGGCCCCGGGTGCGGCCCTCATGCCGAATTTTATCTGGGCTCCTTCAAAGGCAGGGCCTGTGGCGCAGGAGGTGGAGAAGACCTTGTTCCTGTTGCCGAGGAGGAGTTCACCGTTTGTGCCGATATCGATGATCAGCACCATCTCGTCCTGATTATACGGCTCCTCGGCGATGAGTACGCCTACGTTGTCCGCACCCACGAAACCTGCCTCGATGGGAAGCACATGGATATAGGCTGCGGGGTTGATCCTTAATCCGAGGTCCCGCGCTTTGATGTCCAGTGAGCTCTGCACGGCCGGAATGAACGGTGAGCGTCCTATATACTCGGGATTGAAGCCGAGGAATATGTGGTGCATGGCGGTATTGAAAACGATGGTGAGGTCATCGATCGCGAAGCCTGGATTCGGTCCGTCCTCCTTAATCTCTGTTACTACCTTTTCTATGATCTCGTTCAGGCCACCTATGATCGCCTTCTGCATGGTTTCGAGGCCTGTCGGATTGCTCATTGCATACGTTATTCGGGACATAACGTCCTCACCGTAGGGCACCTGGGGGTTCATCATCGACTCGGTATTCATAACCTTGCCGATAGTGAGATCGGAGAGATAGCCAACGCACGTCGTGGTTCCGACGTCTACCGCAAGGCCATAGCATGCCTCCACAAAACCGGGCTCCACCTTTATGATCTCCTTGTCCATCCAGACCGTGACCGTGGCTTTCCATTGCCCCTTCCTCAGCACATCCTGAAGATCTCTCAGCACCATGAAGTCAAAGGTGAGGTTCTTGAGACCGTAGTCATTCTCAAGGAATTTCAATACCCTTTCGTAGTCCCCTGTGGTCATGTCATGGAGCGTGGGGGGGGCGAGTTCCACGTTATATTTCTTCACCGCAGGGTCCAGGGTTATGGTAAGCTCCTTTGCGGCCTTCCTCACCACCTGTTTCCCGGCCCTCGACCGTTCGGGGACAAAGACCTTTACATCACCGTATACCTCCGCTGTGCAGGCAAGCCGGACCCCCGGGCCGTCTTCAGGCTTTATATGTTTTTTTTCGTCTTCTGTGAGGTCAGAGAGATGGTCCATGCCGGACTCCATTCCGTCTTTCTCAAAATATCCTTCCTCGATCCTCACCTTGCACTTTCCGCAGACCTTCTTGTTGCCGCAGAGGGCCTCGATATCAACACCCAGAGACTGGGCGGCCTCGAGGAGGGTCTTGCCTTCTTCGACCTCGCCCCGCCTTCCTGACGGCTGAAATATCACCCTGTATTTTTTCATCTCATTTCCTCCGAATGTATAATAATTAACAGATATGTATTACGTCTTCTGCAATGAAAAACTCCCCCTTTGGAAAGGGTCGGTATGACCCGGTTACGAGGGAATGAAAGGGAATGTTTCGATCATGCAATTTCCCCTAACCCCTTACCCTGGCCTCGGATTCTCCGGACGAAAAAGAGGGGTGATCCCTGCTCATTGAGAGGCTATCCCGTCTTAACAAAAGATTTCTCCTGATCTTCCCGGTATACTTTCCTCCCGTAGGGACAGATGGTAATGCAGAGACCGCAGTTGGGTTTGCCGTGCAGTGCCCTGATCTTCTTCTTGTGGGACGCGCATTTGTCAAGCTGAATGAGTTCAGGGAACGGTTCATGCCTTGACCACTGTTCCCCTGTTATGGCGTCCGAAGGACAGAACTCCATGCACAACCCGCAGTTACCGCAGAGACTGTGCTCTATGGGGATGCCGGCCTGAAGGGGCGCATCGGTGAGGATCGTGGCAAGGGAGAGCCTCGGACCGAAGTCCGGGTTAATGAGAAGTCCGTTCTTGCCTATCCAGCCAAGCCCTGCAGAGGTTGCGGCCATCTTGTGGGTGAAGAAGGGATAGAGTTTCGATACGAAGGTGTTCCGTATCCTGTCGGAATCAGGGGGAATGCACAGGTACCGGTATCCAGCCTTCCGCAGAATTTCGGCGGTCTTCTTCTGGAGGCCGATGAGCAGGCTTACCGTGTCCTCGTTGAGGTTCCTGTCCACACCAATCGAAACAGCCCTTTCGAGGTGGGCTATATCCTCATGCAGGGCAGCCTTCAGACATGCGACACCCACCACCGCCGCCCCTGAACGAAGGAGCTCTTTTTTGATCGTTCCCTCCATCACTTTCTCTTCTTTGCTTCAGCCTCTTCCTTGAGTTTCTTCAGAGAGCTGATCATGTTGATGGCGTCTTTCAGGGCGTTGTTGGCGTCTTTCGCATATCCGTCCGCCCCCCATTTCTCTGCGATATCCGCGGATACGGGCGCTCCACCGATCATGATCTTGACGTTCGGATTTTTCTCGTGGAGGTTGTCGATGACCTTCTTCATTCCGGTCATCGTCGTCGTCATCATCGCCGAGAGACAGACGAGGTCGGAGGCGGTCTTCATCTGTTCCTCAACGAACTTATCGAGAGGCACGTCACGCCCGAGGTCGTATACGGTGAAGCCCGCCACGTCAAACATCATCTTCACGATGTTCTTGCCGATGTCATGGACATCACCTTCCACTGTTCCGATGACAACGGAGCCCTTCACGCCGAGGTCAAGCTGCACCACATGAGGCTTCAGGATATCGAGACCCGCATAGAGGGCATCGGCGCACATGAGGAGTTCGGGTACGAAATACTCCTGTGCCTCGAAGAGCCTTCCCACCTCTTCCATGCCGCTCACGAGGCCGTTGAAGATCGCTTCGTTGGCATCCATCCCCACATCAAGGACTTCCTGGGATGCTTCCTTTGCGGCGTCTTCGTCGTATTGGATCACCGCATTTCTCAGTCTTTCCAAAAGCTCCTTTTTCTTTTCGTCCGTTGCCATTTTATCTACCTCCTGTATTTTTTCACTTCATCCATCATCGTTCGTATGTTTTCGGCAGGAACCGTGGGCCAGATGTCACAGCCGGGCCATACCGCACTGACGCCGTCGTCCATGCATTTCTTCATCGTCTCCTTTACCATTTCAGGGGTTCCCGCTACGAGGACGTTGTAGGGGTCATAGTTCCCGAAGATGAGGGCGTCCTTGCCAAGCTTCTTGCGGGATTCTGCAACGTCATTTTTCTGGTCAACGCTAATGGCCTTGGCGCCGGTCTCTATCATGAAGGGAACGATGTCGTTTGTCTTTCCGCAGATGTGGAGAACGCTGGGAACCGTCAACCTGTCAACGATCTTTTTGATGTAGGGCTGGATCAGATTCTTGAAGACCCGTGGACTTAACACATCAGACGTCGCTCCCATCTCCCGCACGGTTATATAATCAGCTCCCGCCTTTTCGAACTGGCCTGCCACCATGACAATGGCATCCGCAAGGAGATCGAGGAGTTTTCCCACCTTGTCGGGTTTCTTGAAGGAGAGTTTCAGCAGGTCATTGAGTTCCATGATCTGTCCCGCAAGGGTAAAAGGGCCGAGGACATATGTCCCTATGGGAACGTCTCCCCCGATGTTCTTCTTCATCAATCCGATGGCTTCACACACAAGAGGTATCCTCCCCTTTTCCTGAAAACCGGAAGGGATCGAGATATCCATCTCGTCTTCCTTATGGATAAGTTTCTTCTTGATCGTGGGATAAAGAAGGTCTTCGGAATGGGCGTATACATTTATTTCACAGCCCAGGGCCTCTGCTTCCACGCAGAGGTCAAAAGGGACCACGCCGCACTCAAACCCGAAGAGCCTGTAGGTTGTGGATGCCGCGCCGGCCATCATCTTTGCATCAAGGTGCGACGCAGCGAACTTGTACCCGAGGGATTTCAGGCCTTCTGTGGTAACATTCCCCATGCCGCTGAAGCACGGCGGCCTGTCAACCTCTTCCCTCGCAAAGAGCTTCATTATTCTTTCTTTTGCCGTCACGGTTGTTATGGACATTACTCCTCCTTCATAATCGTTTTAGTGGCGCTCATTTCACGCCGTTATTTTCGTGCTCCTCCTGATGTCAATTTCTCTATGAAATCAGAAAAGTGTTTTCGTATGGGGAGGTCCTGGTTCGCGGGTATCTGCTTTGTCTCATCATATACAAGGGTCGAGAGCAGGATATGAGCAGTCGCCACAGCAGGGAATATCCGAGGCGCTGTTACAATGGGCCCGTAGAAATTGAAATCGCTCCACAGCGCCGAGCACATGCCCTGAGCCACCGCGTCCATGGCCTTGAACCCGTCAAGGCTCCAGATGGTCTTCGCATCTCCCCACATGTGCGTGCCGTTGGAATAGGCGCCTCCGCAGGGAAGCCCCAGTTTTTCCTTGATCAGCCTGTTGGCGAGGAGGGAAAAGGATGTGGCGGGCAGATTCATCACCGATGTATCCACGATCACCGTCTCAAAACCGTCAGCTCCCTGTGCAAGGATGCTCTCAAGGGACTTGAGCCTTCCGGCGGGGGACTGGTCAGCGTCGTCAAAGGCCTGGACCACCACGTGTTTTATGCCGAGATCCTTCAGTTTGTTCACCTGTCCTTTGATGTCTTTATCCCAGGGAGTGATGCTGTTGTAAAGGAACTTGTCCTGAACTCCCAGCTTTGCAATGTATTCTGTTGCCTTTGCCCTTTTTTCCGCGACCCACATATCAATGCCGAAGGGCATATCGGTTGTTTCGAGATAAAAATCTATATATATCTGTGCCTCTTCAGGGCTATTAGCCACTATCGCCACCATTCCGGGGATTCCCGTTGAGGCAGAGAGTTCTTCCTGTTTCATGATCAGCTCTTTTGCCTTCTGTCTGTCAAAGTTTCCCTTTCTGTCCACAAGTATCTTGTCTTTGTTATGAAACATGGATGCAATGAGAAACGGCGGATTTTCTCCGGGCTGGCCGCCTATCCTGACCCCGGCTATTTTTACCACTTTCTGTTCTGTCTTGAATTGAAACATCCCTTCTCCTTCTTTATCCTATTTTCTGAAAACATCATTTCCTGAAATGCAAGAATTGTAGGGGGTGCAAAGCACCCCCTACGCACTCAGACTTAAAACACTCCATGGTCGAACTTGGGCTGCGGCAGATACTCCCATTTTTCGTTCTTACGGTATTTTGCCTCGATATCGAGACACTTGAGGGCATACTCAAAGGCATAGGGAATACCGGGTCCGCCCGGCACGAAGCCGGCCAGGATCATACCGACTGAGGCCGCTTCGAAGATCTCCCCGGTCGTTGCTCCTGCGTTGATCGCGGGTATCACATGGATGATACACCTCGGTGAACAGTACCCAACACCGCCTGCCATGAACATCAGTTCCTTCACCTTGCGGGAGAGCGCCCCGTCTCCGAAGATGCTCGCATAGAAGTCTGCGAAGGTCCTTCCTGGTTCAGGGGTAACGGTATTGATGATCTGGAACATCCTCGGCACGAACCCGCACTGCTTTTTCATATACTCGTTTACTTCTTCCACCGTCATCTTCTTCTGATCTGCCATTGCTGCCTCCTTGTGCTGCCCGGAAGGGGAACCCTTCGGGGCAAATAGTTTTTTCAACTCCTCAAATATTCCCATGTTCACCTCCCTACTTTCAAGCGGCCCTTCTCACCTCCTCTTTACGAAAGTTTCCACTGAAACGCCACATCGTGGAACCTTCTGATGTTTTCGTACGGTATGGTCGGCGGTATGTCACAGCCGGGGACAAGGATGAACCCCCCGTCCCTTGCTGCAACTTCAATAACTTCCCGGCACGCCTGTTCCACCTCATCCGCAGTCTCGTTGAGCAGCACATGAACAGGGGCGATATTCCCGCCAAAGCACATCTTGCCGGAGAGGACATCCTTCGCCTTCTTTATATCCACCTTCTGATCGAAGAATATTGCGGAACTTCCGGTAAGGGGAAAGAGTTCAAGGCGGTCGCTGGTATCGCCGCATATGTGCAGGATGGTGTGTGCCTTCTTCGATCTCGCCCAGTCACTCATCTTTTTCAGGGCAGGCACGGCGAAACGTTCCATCTGCTTCTTGTTTATCAGGTCCCCCGAGGCAGTCGGATCCGCGATGCTTATGCATTCAAGGCCGTCATTTACCAGCGGTTCATAAAGGTGGATCAAAAGGTCGGCGCAGAAATCCACCATCTTTTCGACGAAGGCCGGTTTCTTGAAGATCGACTTCATGAACGTTTCTTCGCCGACCATCCGTGCCGCAAGAGTGAAGGGCCCCCAGCACGTCATGGTGACAAGGTATTTCTTCCCTATCTTTTCGTTCACCCTCCGCGTGGCTTCCATGACGGTTTGTATCACGGGATCTTTAAGGACATCCTCTTTATGAAGTTTCGCCATATCCTCTTCTGAATTCACAAAGTGCGTGGTGAGATCGGGTGCGCCTATCTCGCGGTATTTGATCCCGGCGCCAAGGACCTTGCCCACGGCCAAAGCATGGAAGTTATTATAGCCCGAGCCGACGTAGACCACATCGCTCCTGATCTTTTCCGCTTCTGTTACACACATGTCGGTCATCTTTTCCGGATCGAGGGACAGTGCCTCAAAACTCGTCCCATAATCCTTGATAGACCACATCCCCCCACCGAACAGGGTCACAGGCACCCTCTCCGGTTTCCCCATTTCAAAAGCCTTTAGAATGATTTCCCGCGGTGTCATGCCTTCCTCCTTTTCCCTCTTTATCAAATCCCGGATAACGCACCGATGCGACGTACATCATGGATTGCCCTCTTGAACTCTTCCAGGTCAACCGGCAGGTTCATGCTCACGATGTCACTATCCAGCTTAGCAAATCCCACACAAATGACAACAATGCCAGGGGAAACGCTTTGTATTATCTGGACCGCATCTTCTGCAGAAAGGCCGAAGGACTCCGAATCGATGATGACGGCGACGTAGCTTCCCTGAAACACCCTCTGTACCGCAAGGGCCGAGTGGTCAACCACTTCAACTCCGAACCCTTCGTCCCTCAAGATTCCGTAGACGTTCTTTATGAGGATCGGATTATGTGTGCAGAGAAGAACTTCGTTCATGGTAGGGTATAAAGAAGCAATTTTGATGCCACCGGGGAAATTCTAAAGAATAGGGCGTCCGGCGGTTTTTTTCTGATCTCTTAAGTAAGGCAATGGTGAAAAATGCCCCACATGTCTGGGGAATATTTACCCACTCTTTAGCGGGTGGGACATTTTGAGAAAGAGACCACTGTCTTCCTCCCTCTCAAAATGTCCGGGACTTTTACGGCTTCCCTCCTTTGACAACAGTGATCTCTCCCGAGATGGCCGTCGGCCTTATAAGACTGTCCACAACTGGGCAGTGGGCGATCACCTTTTCCGCAAGTGCCCGTATCCTGCCTTCATCATCAGGGGTTTCGATGGTGAACGTGTATCTGACATCCCTGAAGCCGGCAGAGACATTGTCGATCATGAAGAGTCCCCTCAGGTCCAGGGTGCCCTCCACGTCGACAGAAAGTCCATGGATGGTGAACCCTTCATGCACGGCAAACTCATAGAATGCAGCCTCTATGCACGCTGCTATCGCCGAGAGGAGAAGCTCGATGGGATTCGGCGCCTGGTTGGTCCCTCCTGCTGCTTCCCCATAGTCTGACCGGACAAGATGTTCCCTCACCTTTGTCTCGGTGTAGAGCCCCTGGATGTGTTTTGAAGAGACCTTTGGTTTGTATATGGCTGCCTCAGGTTTCTTCCTGAAACATTCGAGCCTCCTCGCAACGATCTCCTTCAAGTCCCTCTTTTCCTCTTTCATGCGGTTCTCCTTTCTGGGTGAATGCAAACACAATGCTTCTATTTTATCGAAATCCGGTAAAAATGATATGATCGAAATCAGGAAGCATGCTTCTTAACTATCCCTGCCAACTAACCTAAAATCCAGTGTCGCGCTGCCCATCCAAGGTGTTCAATCGTTAACCCTTTCTCGCTGTAATTCGCTGAAACTGCTGCTTGCTTCCGGACTTTGCGTCCTGATTTTGTATTTCCCGCCGAAAAAATACATAATAAAAGATGGAGATTTCAGACCTATGAAAACCACCATCGTGTGCGGATTACTTGGAGCGGGAAAGACGACCTTTGTGCAAGAGCTGCTCCGGAACACTCGTGAGAAGACCGTTGTTCTTGTCAATGACTTCGGCCAAGCAGGTATCGACGGAGAGATATTCACCGCCGATGGAATCGAAGCCATAGAACTGCCCAGCGGGTGCGTCTGCTGCACCCTGAAATTTGATCTGATCACCACCATACAGAGGATCATGGGGACTCTTTTCCCCGAACATCTGGTCATCGAGCCCAGCGGCGTTGCCTCTCCCTCGGGGGTGCTGGAGGCGCTGGAGACCCTGAAGATAAGCCCTGTCACCGTGGTGGGAATTGTGGATGCCACTGAATTCTCTGAACTCTATGAGAGCCGCATGTTCGGGTCGTTTTTCGAGGACCAGATCGTCAACTCCGATATCATACTGGTGAACAAGACGGACCTCGTGGATGAAAAAAAAGTAAACAGCACGCTGTCCCTTGTGGAAAGAATAAACCCGGGGGCGGTGGTCTTTCCCGCGGTGAAAGCCGCTCTTTCTGAACCGCTCCCGGAGGTAGCTCCCCGGGGGCGGTCGCTGAACAGGCATCTTCCCCACTTCCATTTTGAGACCCTCTCTCTCAGGATAAAGACCGTGAGGGAATTCGCCTTCTACGAGAATTTTTTTGAGGATATGGAGCGGGGGAGATATGGAGGCGTGGTGAGGGCGAAGGCCCTGGCCCAGACCGACAAAGGCCCTTTCAGGTTCGACCTTTCCTCCGGCGGGATCGACGCGGCTCCCTTTGGGCGAGAGATTAGGGACAACCGGCTGGTGATCATCGGAGAAGGCCTGAAAAAGGATCTCCTTCTGCTCCTGTCGAAGGGGTGAGATGTTATTTTGATGGTAAAATAGACTATGGGTAAAACGATAATCATTCCTGCCACACTGGAAAGACAGAACAAGAAGCTTTCCATCCTTTATGAAGTAGCCCTTACGGTGTCCAAATCCCTGGACCTCAAGGGCATCCTGGACGACGTCCTTGAATTGATCATCCATTTCATGGGAGTGGATTCAGGGGTGATTTATGTGATCAATGACGAGACTATGGAGATGATCCCTGTGGCGTTCAGGAACCTCTCTGCCGAAGTGGTGAAAGACCTCTGCGAGAAGAAAGTGAAGGTCGGGGAATGCATGTGCGGCACCATTGCCCAGTGTGACAAGGAGGTCATTGTCCTTGAGAAGGCGTCAAAGGACCCGCGTTTTACCAGGGCAACCCTTCATAAGGAGGGCATGGAGTTTTATGCAGGCCTCCCCCTGAAGGCAAAGGGCAAGGTGATAGGGGTATTATGTGTCATTACTCATGCACCATACTCCCTGGACACGGAACTCCTGGATGTGCTCCGCGCTGCCACGGTCCCCATAGGCCTTGCCATAGAAAACGCACGACTCTTTGAGGATACGAGAAAAGAGGCGGAAGAGCAGCTGCGATACCACGACTTTGAGGGCATCATCGCGAACAGCCCGAAGATGACCGAGGTCCTCAGGGTGGTGAGGAAGGTGACCGACGTCACCTCAAGCATCCTCATTTACGGGGAAAGCGGCACGGGAAAAGAGCTCATCGCCCGGGCCATACACTTTAACAGCGTGAGAAAGGAAAAACCCTTCATCGCGGTGAATTGTGCTGCCATTCCTGAGACCCTGCTGGAGTCAGAACTGTTTGGATACGTCAAGGGGGCCTTTACGGGAGCCTATGCCGATAAGATGGGGCTGTTTGAGGCAGGGGACGGAGGCACTGTACTCCTCGACGAGGTTGAGGCCATGTCCAGAAGCCTTCAGGTGAAGCTCCTGAGGGCGCTTCAGGATGGGACATTCCTCAAGGTGGGCAGCACCCGTTCCCTTACCGTGGACGTAAGGATCATCGCAGCGACGAACCAGGACCTTGAAGAGGCCGTGAAATCAAAACTCTTCAGGGAGGACCTCTATTACCGGCTGAATGTGATAAAGATCTCTTCCTCCCCTCAGGGAAAGGGTCGAAGATATCCCTTTGCTCGTAAGGTACTTCATCAACAAGTTCAACAAAAAAATGGGGAAGAATATCAGGAGGGTTTCTGAGGACGCCATGGATATTCTGATAAACCATCTGTGGCCCGGGAATATCAGAGAGCTTGAGCATGTTATCGAACGGGCTCTGGTTATTGCCGAAACGGATGAGCTTGCAAGGGAAGACCTCCCTCTGGAGATAACGCCCGGCCGGAACGATGCAAAGAAGGACTGGACACTGGAGAGTATGGAGAGGGAGCAGATACTGAAGGTCCTGCACCTGACGGGAGGCAACAAAAAGAAGGCTGCAGGTCTTCTCGGCCTCGACAATAGCACCTTATGGAGGAAACTGAAAAGGTATCGGATCACGGGCTGATTGCATTTTGCAATTGACGTAATTCCTCCTTTATCGGGCACTGCCGCCATTTTTCACCCCGCAAATGTTCTGTCCGGCATAATTAGATTGCATTTTGCAAGCTGATCATGCGAGCAGAGTTTCGCTGTCTGTCGTAAGATCGGGTAATCTAGATATCGGTATCATGCTGATAATCTCTTGTAATTTCAGGGCATTCCAAACATGAGGACCGAGTTATTTCACCTCTTTCGTCACCGCTTGAAACCCTTAAGATCTTCTGGCAAACAAATTGCTCCTTAATATTGGGAAAGCAAAAAAATCAGAAAAAGGAGGTAACGGTAATGGCAGTTGTTAATGGACTTGACACTGAACAATTGGTTAAGACGGTCGAGGCCGTCAAACAGAATTGGGAGATGGGAAGGACTGTATGGAAGGCATCGACCACCTGGAAAGGCGGCTTTAAGGTCGAGACCTGTTCAAGGGATTTCACCTTAAGGGCAGACGAACCTGAAATGTTATGCGGGACCAACACCGCGGCCAACCCGGTCGAGATGGTGCTTCAGGCATATGGGGCATGTCTTAGCATAGGGTATGCGATGAACGCAGCGGTGAGAGGAATTAAGATCGAGGACATCAAGATCGACCTTGAAGGGGAGATAGACCTGCCCGGTTTTCTCGGGCTGGAAGCGCCTGAAAAGCTTCACATGGATAAACTCCCGGGATTCAAGAGCATCAGGGCAAAGGTGAAGATCAAGGCGGATGCTGATGAGAAAAAACTACAGGAACTCCATAAGCATGTGGTGGGCACATCCCCCGTGGGATTGACGCTTTCAAGACCTGTGAAAATCGATACGGGTCTGGAGGCCTGGTAGCCGTGCAGGGCACTCTGAGCCGACCGGTCTTATCCCCTTCGGGCGAGCGCGAAACGCAAGAGGTGTTTATCGTGCTCTGCGCGTCCGGGTTCGAAAATAGTGCGAGGGTGCGGTCAGCCCTGATGTTTGCTGCCCTGGCCGCATCCGCCAACTTCAGGACAGTGCTCTACTGTATCCAGGGCGCGGTGGATGTCATGGAAAAAGGGGCCATAGAAAAAAATGAAAGACCTCAGTCCGGAGTCCCGACCCTCGAACAGAGACTGGGCGAGGCACTGGAGATGGGCGTTGAGATCCAGTGCTGCACTCAGACCATGGCCAATAAGAAACTGACGGAAGACGATCTGATCCCCGGGGTGAAGGCCGCAGGGGCCATGAGCCTTATTGATCTCACCACCAGCGCCAGGGGCACACTCTGTTTTTAGTGTGTTCCTTAAGATGGAGAGGAGATCCTCCTGCTTCTGTCGAAAGGGTGATGCGCCCCCCGGGACAGTCGGGAAGGCAGGAAATTCAGGAGACGGTTATAGTTAAACAATGACAGGATACGACACAATTGCATTTTGCAGTACTTCTGATTCCTTCCGGAACAGATAGTTAACAGCTTTCCCCGTTCCAAAAAGACATTCTTTTACAAGAAGAATGCAAAATGCAATTACTATGAGTATTGATAGACACGTGAACGAACCTGAATTCTTCCGTTTTCCTGAGAAGAACGTCTCTAAGTGCTCCGGACTGCAGGACATTCCTCCTGAAGTGCATTTCCTCTCAGTATTCTTGATATCCCGGCTCCATGACGGAATGTTCTGGCAAATAAATTGCTTAACATACATCTTTAAGAAAGGAGGAGTCCACGACATGACCATCTCAGCGAGCATAATCAATGACGTGGATATTGATGTATTCAAAGCTAAGGCCTGTTGATGTGAGAACGGAGCTGGGCTATAACGGGTCGTAGGAGTGTGGTAACGAAGCGCACTGGATAATGCCGCACACTGTCCCGCGAACCATGCATTAATCCGATGGAGGGAAAAACCGTGGATTGTATAAAGAACCGTGAGAAAATAATTTGGCTGTCTCTGCTGTCACTTTTTCTCGTCGTGACCTTTCTCTCGCTGCACTGTTACGGCGATGATTCGGGTAAACAGATCTCTTCCCTGCTGTCGCCTCAGCAGCTCAAGAAGTGGATCGATAACGGGTACCGCGATGAAAGGGGTCTCAAGGTCGTCATCCTCGATACAAGCTTTGGACCCGCAGCCCGTCCTGATTATGATGGAGGACATATACCGGGCACCTACTACGTTGAGTATGCAAAGGAGCTTGTCCAGACGCGGTCAGACGGACCGATGATGGTCGACCTCAATGTTCCTGATGGTCCGCAGATGGACAGGCATATCCAAAAATATGGCATAGACAGGGACACGGTGGTGGTGTTCAGCGGTCACCACATCATGTGGGTAACTCGGGCCTACTGGACTTACCGCTACTGGGGGTTCCCTCAGGACCATCTCTTTGTCCTCAATGGAAAGGCGACTACCGATAAGTCTGTATGGAAGGCAGCCGGCTTTGCCACTGAAGCAAAAGAGACTCCCCTGCCCAAGCCGTCTTCATTCAGTGTGGGCAGCCGGCCGGGGAATATGGATATGGTGAGGGCACCGCTCCAGGAGTTCAGGGATGTGGCAGCAGGAAATATTCCCGGTTCGGTGATCCTCGATACCAGGGCGGATGTAGAATGGAATGCTGAGCTGGCCGGGATCATGTATAACTCCGCCTGCGCCCTCCATGTGAAGAATTCTGTCTGGAAGGAATGGGTTGAGGAGCTGGTGGGAGCCAATTATACAGACAAGGCGACGGGCTCCCATGCTTTCAAACCCGCTGAACAGATCGTTGCGGAGTACAATGCATTGGGGCTGATCCCGGATAAAACTGTTTACTCCATCTGCAGTAGCGGGGTAAGGGCGACCGTTCCCTTCTTTATTTACGACGGTATCCTCGGCTGGAAAGGGAAGCATAAGGTATATGACGCTTCCACAAGGGAGATCGGACAGTTGGCCTATGTAAAGAATAAGAGCGGGACATATAACCTTCCGGAGAATTCTCCGTGGCGCTGGGATCTCGCGAAGTACAACGACACCATAACCTGCCAGCCGGACCCGTCCAAGGTCGTCGTTCCCCAGGGGGTGAATCCCAATGCAGCCTCAGGCAGGGAGATAAACGAGGCGGACAAGAGGTATTACAAGAAATAAGAGGCAGATCCTCATTAGAATATTTCAAAAGGCGCATGCAGCAGAGGGATGAGGCATCCAGCCCCATCCCTTTTTTCTTTGGGAGGTGACGTGGGGGTGCTTCATGATGCTATGCACGGGAGGTGCAGTGCGTTTTCAGAGGACTCTTCGACCGATCAGACCGACCGCAAGGCGTCCACGATGTTCATCCTTGCCGCCCTCAGGGCAGGGAGGAGGCCTCCGACAAACCCCATGACGAGGGAAAATGCCAGGGATTTTAGGGCGATATCCATGGTGAGGGTGAAGCTGAAGGCAAGTTCTGCAAACGTCTGCCAGTTCATGGTCGAGATGGTGATGAGCTGCAGGAACGAAGCGAACAGGAGCCCTGCTGAGCCACCGATGAGTCCGAGGAAAAGAGACTCAAGGACAAAGGCCGCGAGGATGCTCCCCTTCTGAAAACCGAGGGCCCGGAGGGTCCCGATCTCTGTTATCCTCTGAGCTACGGCAGCGTACATCGTGATCATGGCGCCGATCACAGCACCAAGGGAGAATACCACGGTCAGTGTGATGCCGAGGATACTGAGGAACTTCGCCATCATCTCGGACTGGTCCCGATAGTACCTCGTCTCGCGCTTGGCTTCCTGTGTAAGACGGGGGTCGCCTTCGATGCGCGTCTTGAATTCATCGAACCCGGATGAGTCGCGTAATTTAAAGGTGACCGATGAATAGACCTGCCGCCGGAAGGCCTGCATAAGCTGGTCAACGTCGCCCCATATCTCAGAACTGAAACCTGTATTCCCCGCGTCAAAGACGCCGACGACGATCCAGTTGCGCATTCCGAAACGCACGGTTTCCCCTATGCCTCCCCCCTGGAAACGCTGCGCAATGCTCTTCCCCGCTACGACCTCTGCAGAGCCCGGCTTCGGCATCCGTCCTTCCACCAGTTTCACCTGCGGCCGGAGCAGGAGGGAACTCGCTGATATCCCCCTGATCACCACATTTGCGGGTTTGTTCGTCCCTCGCTTCGGGATGTTGATGAGTACGACCAGTTCCTTGGCAAGCAGTGGTTGTCCATTCTCTCCGATGGCGACTTCCGGCTGGCCCTCGATGATTGATGCCTGCAGCCGCTCGACCCCGCTCTGGACCTCTGAATTGGCAGATTTTCGTATGACGATCACATTGTCATACGAACCGGTATCCACCAGGGTCTTCTGAAGCCCTGCGGCGAGCATAAGGGTTGCGGAAAAGACGAAGACCACAAGGGCCATGCCCGAAGCGGTAAGGACGGTGGTAAGCCTGCGGGTCCAGAGATTTCTGAGACTGTAAGAGTAGGGGATGCCCATGGTTACCCGATCCTCCTGAGGCCTTCAGCGATCCTGATGGTTGCCCCGCGCCACGTGGGGAACACTGCGGCAACCACACCGATCATGCAGGCCGCGAAGAGTTCTAAGTACACGGTGTCGGGAGAAACGCTGAAGGAGGGAAAGTACTGGCTCAGCTCCGTTTCGATCCAGCGGGCTCCGGGGAAGGTGAGAAACACCCCGATGACGCCACCCGTCATCGCGATAAACACTGATTCTCCAAACACGATCACTGCAATATGCCCGGCGCCGAACCCCAGGGTCTTCATGGTGGCATATTCGGTTATCCGTTCCCTGGCGGTCATGGCCATGGTATTGGCGGCCACGATCATAATGATGACAATGACCATATACGAGACGATCTGGATGGCGATCACGATCGCCTCGGTCATAGCGATGAAGCCCGAGATGGAAGGCCCGTTCGGTCTCTGTCAATGTCTCGGCCAGGGAATTCCTGAACATCCCGTCTACCGTTAGAGCTACCTCGGCGGTGAGGTCGGGGCTGGTGATGCCGATCATGTAGAAGCCCACTTGGTCGGCCCTCCGGGGCGTGGTCCTCTTCATGGTCTCATTGAGGTAATTCCAGTGAAAGAGCAATACCCGTTCTTCAGTGCTCTTCTCCGCACCCCGGTAGATGCCTCGCAGGACAAATTCCCACTGACCCGGGAAGATGCTTCCTCTGAGAGTGATCATGTCGCCGATCTTCCAGCCATATCGATCTGCCAGTTTCCGTCCAACGACGCACCCTTTCCGGTCGCGGATAAAAGCAGCCTTTTGGTCGGCAGGAAGAACGATCTCGGGGTAAAGATCAAGATAGCTCTTCGGCTCCACCGCATAGTTGGCAAAGAAGTTCTTTTCGTCCACGTAGATGCCGCCGAACCAGTTCCCGTATGAGACCGCCTTCACTCCCTGTATCTGGCGGATCCTGTCCTTGTACGACAGGGGAAGAGGGAAGATGAGGGAGATGGCATTCCGGGTGACGAGACGGCTTGAGGATGAGTGCTCGACGCCCGCAGTACCAGACCGCCACGAGGGTCCGGAGCAGGCCGAAGGCGACGACGGCGATGGTGATGCCGATGACGGTGAGAGAGGTGCGAAGTTTGTGGCGCAGGGCATTCCGTATGAGAAGCTTAAGTATGAACATTGTTCAGAACACCCTTGTCGAGGTTCCTCACGACGTGGGCCTTTTCCGCGGCCCGGGGATCATGGGTGACCATAATGACCGTCTTGCCCAGTTCATTGACGAGGCGCTCCATCAGTTCCAGTATCTCCCTGGCTGAGGTCCTGTCCAGGTCACCGGTCGGCTCATCAGCCACAAGGATCGTCGGGATCCGTCACGACCGCCCTGGCAATCGCCACCCGCTGCTGCTGACCTCCTGAGAGCTGGCCCGGATAATGGTCCATGCGGTCGGTGAGGTTCACGACCTGCAAAGCCATCTCGACGTGCTCTCTCCGCTCTTTCCTTGAAAGGGAGGTGAGGAGCAGGGGGAGTTCCACGTTCTCGAAGGCGGTGAGCACCGGTATGAGGTTGTAGAACTGGAAGATGAAGCCGACATTGGCTGCGCGCCACTGCGCAAGTTCGGCTTCACTCAGGAAAGTGATGTCTGTTCCTCCCACGCTTATGGTGCCGGAGTCGGGCTTGTCGATCCCCGCGATAAGGTTCAGAAGGGTGCTCTTCCCCGAGCCTGATGGGCCCATAAGCGCAAGGAACTCACCATCATCGATATCAAAGGATATATTATTGAGCACGGGGATGATCTGGCTACCGCGCCGGTAAGACTTGTTCAGGTCTCTTACGACGACGATGGGGGGCCTGAGAGAGTCCATCTATTTTTCTGCTACCTTTACTCTCATCCCGCTCCTCAGCTTATCAAGAGGCTTTACTGCCACCCTGTCTCCAGCCTTTACGCCTTCCACCACCTCTATCATTTCCCCGATCGGTGATCCAAGGGTTACCGGCGTTTCCGTAACACGGTCATCCCTCATGAGGAATACCGCTTTCCTGCCGTTGCGTGTCAGCACCGAACGCGGGGTGAGGGCGGTCAGTGGCTTCCGTTCTTCCGGGTTCACCGGCCTTTGGAGGAAGGCGACCTTCGCGCTCATCTCCGGCAGGATACGGGTATCCCTGTCCAGGAAGCGGACCTTCACCAGTACCGTTGCCTTGGACCGGTCGGCAGTAGGAACGATCATATGCACTACCCCCGGGAAGCGGGTCCCAGGCAATGCATCCAGCTCTATCTCACAGGGCTGCCCTGTCTTCACTTTTTCCAGGTTCGACTCAGAGACATCTACCTCTGCCTGGAGAGAGCCCATATCCGCAATCGTTACCACAGAAGCCCTTGCATTGGCAGCTGCTCCCAGGGGTGTAATGATGTCGCCTACGTCGGCATTCTTGGTCAGGACCACCGCATCAAAGGGTGCACGGATCAGGGTATATTCCAGTTGCACTTCAGTAGCCTTCAGCGCGGCGGCGCTGGCCCTTATTCCTGCTTCGGCTGCTTCAACGGAGGCGGTCGCCTTCTTGTAGCGGGCCTCTGAAGCATCGTATTCAGCCTTTGCGATGAATCCCTTCTCCGACAGTTCCCTGCTCCGGTTATAGGAAAGGGTGGCATCGTGCAGCTCCGCCTTTGCCTGTTCGAGGGTTGAGCGGGCGACATTGAGGTTGGCCGCTGCCTGGTTCTTCGCAGCTGCCGCGTCCTCCCCTTCAAGACGGGCGATGATCTCTCCTCCCTTTACCCTGCTGCCCTCCTCAACATTGAGGGATACGAGACGGGAAGTGATCTTGGAGGCGACCGCTGCCTTCCGCTGGGCCACCACATACCCGCTTGCGTTCAGAAGGGTGAAGGCCTGGGAAGGGTAGACCCGGGAAACGGTGACAACCTCCACCTCTACCGCAGGAGTAAAAACACCTTTCATATACAGGAATCCCGCTATGATGATGATCAGCGCAGCCGCCATCCAGCGGGTCAGATGCCTCCGCCTCTTCGGTCCGGCAGCCGTTTCGGCCTTGTCTATCTTCAGCTTCGAAATGTCTTCGTTCGCCATGAATTATGCTCCCTTGGAAGGAATTGTCCGATCAAAGAAATATTCACCATTATAGCAAATCTCCCCATCCTCTTTTTAAAAGAGGTGGCCAGGATTCCCTTTCTGCTGTCCCTTACCTCTCCGGCAGGAGCTTTCCCATTTCACTGTGCCAGTACATATTGGCACCGTCATGCCAATGGGAGGAACGAGGCATTTTCGAGATGCCCTTCAGTGTGGCTCTCCGCACATATCCGCGTTTCATGATCTCCTCTCCCGCAGACCTCAAATGGTCCAGCTTCTCCAGCAGGAGCGTTCTGGATGTGGGGTTGTAATACAGTTCCATGGCCCCCGGGACCAGTACCTTCTCAATAAGGGTGATATTATCGTGTCTGGCATAGGCCTCAAAGTTCGCCACAAGGGGCTCGAACTGCTTCAGTTCCGGGAATCCGCATATCGAAAACAGCACCATGTTCTGCCTTACCGATGTCCGGCGGGGATGCCTTGTGGACGCCCCGGTCTTCTCCATGAAGGGATACATCCGGGGAAGTTGCCTGTCGAGATGGTTCTTCACATGTCCGGGGATGGAGTGATAATACAGGGGCAGGGCATAGAGAATAAGGTCCGCTGCCTCCAGTTTTTCTATGAGCTCCGCCTGGTCATCATTCTGGATGCACCTTCCGGGTGTCTTCGTCCAGCAGTGAAAACAGCCCAGACAGTGATTGATCTTCTTTTCATACAGGAATATCTCTTCAATTGCCGCGCCGGAGGTTCTCATGCCGTCCAGGAAGGACTGGAGGTAAAAATAGGTCAGGCCGTTTTTCTTTCTCGGATTGCCGACAAGCACGAGCACCTGCGACGGTGCTGTCCAATCCGTCGGGAAGGTTTTCGATTTTGGGGTATCCATTCTCCTCGTCAACAGGCGGGGCAGCAGACCGAGAAGGGAACGTTTCCCTTCAACGGCGTACTTCCGCGTGAGCAGCGCCCAGACAGGATTTCTTTGGCCTCCCGCAATGTCCAGCCAGATGTCCGAGGGAGTGCGGACCGTGATGGCGGGCCCCTCACTACTCCCCTCGGAGAAGTCCGCTTTTCCTTTTGAAAATCTCAAAGAAATCGGAAAGCCGTTGTCAATGTCGGTAAAGACAAACTGGTATAGTGCCTCCAGATCGGGGTGCTTTTCACCTTCAAATCTCAACGTCATGTGGTGAAACAATGACCGGATCGTCTCTTTCTTCGACGGCAGCGTTTTCATTGTTTAACTCCTCCTTTTATCAGGGCATCACCATAACCCTGGTTTGAAAACCATCAGGATCAAAGAAATGAGCGGAAGGACGGTTGCCGCTGCTCCGAAGAAATACCATCGATGAAGCACCCTGGCAAATTCAGAGTCCGGCCTTATGCTCTGTAGGGACTGCGAAAGCTTGATGAGCCTGTTCTGATATCTCAGTAAGAAACCGATCCACAAAATACCGGAGAGCGCTAACAGCGCGAGCGATGCAGTAATCCAGCTGGTTCTCAAGACCCCGCCCCACTGTTCTGAGAGGATATCCCCATTGGATATGAGCAGGAAGACGCCGGGAATAGTGAAGACCACGTCTGCCCAGTTAACCGCCTTTACCGTAAACTGCATTACCGAAACATTATGTGAGCGCTCCGCCATCAACATCCATACCGCCGTCACCATGATGTTGCCAACCAGCAGAACAGCGCCGAAGGTGTGGAGAAGCTTGTGCCACGGGTAAGCCAGGAGAAGGGGATGCCGGCAAAACCCCAGCACCAGTACGATTAAGACGACAACGGTCATTTCTCCGATGAGCCATTTCGTGCTTTTATGCATTTCCTCTCCTCATGAATAAACAGTGTGTTGTCCATAAACACCGTTCAGCATGATGCAAAAAAAATCACACCTCTTTAGTGAGAATTTTCGTCATGCCGAATTCGAGAGCTCCCTTGACAAGAGCGTCTAATTGCTCCTGAGGAAACATGATGCACCGGTCCCGGATGATGAGCGATGCGATGCCGTGAACATGTGCCCACAGGGAGAAGGTCGCCACATCAATATTTGCCCTGGGGAGCACCCCTGCCTTCATGCACTCCTCCACGTTTTTCCTGAGAAAGTCGTAGGAACGAAGGCCGATGTCCCACGCCTTTTGCTCCTTTATTTTCTTTGCCGGATTCCTCATGATGAACATCAGGTCGTAGTACTCCGGTTTTTCGAGCGCAAAGGCAAGATAGATACTCACCGTGCCTGCGAAGCCGCTTCAGAGGGTTTTTCACAGTGAGTATGGCCAGCTGCCGCCTGTACAACTCCTCGAACCCCTCGCTGTGAAGCGCATAGAGGATCTCGTCTTTGTCCTTGAAATGCAGATAGATAGTAGCCGGGCTGTATTCGATCTTTTCCGCAATGCGGCGCATGGTGACTTTCCCGAAGCCCTCCCCGAGGAACAGCTTCATTGCCGTTTCGAGGATGCGACTCCGCATTCCCTGTCTCTCCCGCTCTTTTCGTTCTGCGATTCCCATGATAATGACCAACGGTCAGTTACTGAACGTAGTTTACTCTTTCTATCGTTCTCTGTCAACTTCTTTTTTCATCCGGTCCCGACAGAGGAAGGTATTCCGAAATTCCCACGGGCTCTTGACAAACAGAAAAGCCAATGGTAGAGTAACACAAAAATAAGAAAGGTAGCACCATGGGGATTGCACGATTCGGCGTATCACTTGATAATGTCCTGCTTCAGAAGTTTGACAGCCTTTTGGAGAAGAAGGGCTATGCGAACAGAAGCGAGGCTATCAGGGATCTTATCAGGGACAGCCTCGTTATGGAGGAATGGGAATCCTCTACGTCTGAGACAGTGGGGTCCATCACGATAGTGTATTCACATGATACCAGGGAACTGACAGATACGCTTACCGACCTTCAGCATCATTACTTTGATTCGATCGTCTCTTCAATGCACATTCATCTGGATGAGCATAACTGTCTTGAGGTCATTGTGGTGAAAGGCAAGGCAAAGGATATAAAGGCGATAGCGGACAGATTGATAGGGAAGAAAGGCGTCAAGCACGGAAAGCTTACCGTGACTACGACCGGCAAGCACCTGACGTGATTTTTTTTGTTCTGACGGTAACACGAAATGAGAAAGAGTAGCACAAGAAGACCGCAATGGAAGTGAGAAGGACGGTGTGCAGGCGTGCGGCAACGGTCGCTTACTGGGATGGCTATGCGCCCTGGTATAAGCTCTGGATGGAGCATACCCGTTATCACAACAGAATAGTCGAAACCCTTACCACGATGGTCGAACCGGGATGGAAAGTGCTCGATATCGGGGCAGGGAACGGAGTCCTTTCACTGCCGCTTTGCGCAATCGGATGTGAAGTAACAGCCCTTGAGCCTTCGACGGGCATGCGAAGCCTTCTCTATGAAGAGGCATTCAAGAGAGGGATTGATTGGATTACCGTCAATGAACGGACATGGGAAGATCTTTCCTGTCTTGATTCCCGGGACAATGATCTTATCATGGCCTGCAACAGCCTTCATCTGACGGCAGAGGGTTTTGAGCGCTCCCTGGCAAAGGCATTTAAGACCGGGGCAGAGAATGTTTTTGTTATCACAGAGCGGCTGCCGGACGTTAAGGTGCCTTGGTCACAAGGTGATTACTCAATGCTCTTTACCAAATCCTATGAAGCAGAGAGTTCATTTGCTTATCATGAGATGACAGAAGTATGGGAACACTACACCTATAAGAAAGGCTGTGCCCTTTGTACAAATGAACAGCTTGAGATTGAGGCAAAACTGAGTTTTGAAGAGCAGCATATATATATCAGGGATAAGGCTCTTGTTGGCATGTACTGGTGGAAGCGCCATACGGACAAGGGTATCTGTTAAGGCCATCATCAATCAAGAGAGGAGATTATCAATGCACATACCTGACGGTTATCTCGGACCATCAACCTACGGAGGTCTTTGGGTTGCCATGATCGCTGTATGGTCCTATGCCTCAAGGAAGGTGAAGCAGGGTTTAAAGACTTCGCAGGTGCCATTTCTCGCCATTGCATCCGCATTCAGTTTTGTTGTGATGATATTCACGGTGCCGCTGCCGGGCGGGACGACGGCGCATATAACGGGAGCGACTCTTGTTGCGATTCTCCTGGGACCGTGGGCTGCGGTTATTGCGGTTTCAGTGGCCCTTGTTATACAAGCCCTGGTCTTCGGTGATGGAGGAGTTACTGCCATAGCCGCAAACTGTTTTAATATCGCCTTTGTCGGATCATTAGTCGGCTATTCACTGTACCGGCTTGTCATGAAGGTCGGCGAAATGTTCAGCGCAGCGAAGGGGTCCGCCCCGGAAGACATGAGATCACCCGGGGCGTCGGTTCAGATCGTTGGAACAGCACTCGGAGCGTATGCCGGTATCAACGCTGCCGCGCTGTTTACCGCCGTTGAACTCGGGATACAGCCCCTGATATACGGCAGCGGTGCGAGCACCGGCTATTTCCCCTATCCATTAAAGATTGCACTCCCGGCAGTTGTGCTGCCCCATCTGACGCTCGTTGGCCTTCTTGAGGCCGGTGTTGCAGCTCTTGTTGTTGCCTTTCTCCGGAAGTCGAAGGTGCAGATGATCGGTCAGGCGAAGCTCGTAGTGTTCTTCATCGCAGCGGTGCTCCTCTTTCAGACGTCATCGGCATCAGCCCATGATTTCTGGATCGAACAGAAGGGTCAGGATTTCATGGTAGTCTTCGGTCATGGCGCCCAAAGGGAGGAATTCGATGTCTCAAAGGTCAAGAATGTGAAGGCGGTCGATCCGCAGGGAAAGGATGTCCCATTTCAGAAGGAGAAAAGGGACAAGGGGCTGGCGCTGAAAATGAGTGGACAGCCCGCGGCCATAATAGTGGAGATCGACAACGGCTACTGGTCAAAGACGATCTATGGATGGAAGGAGCTTCCCAAGCGTAAGGCGAGCAGGGTTGTCGAAGCGATACGATCGGTGTTCTACTCAAAAACGATTCTCTCCTGGAGCGATACAGTGCAAAAGGCATCAGGCGGGGCGAGGCTCGACATCATCCCGATGAAGAACCCCTTTGACATGAAAGCAGGTGAATCCGTGCTGCTGAAAGTTTTCCTGAGTGAAAAACCATTGTCCGGAGCCGAAGTCATCGGGAGCGAGCATGCAAAGCTCGGGACAACTGACAAGGACGGCATGGTCAAGGTTCCCCTGACCAGGGGGTTCAACCTCGTGACCGTCGAGCACAAGGAGCGCATTAAGGACGACCCGGACGCCGATGCGCTCAGCCTGGCGGCAACTCTTACCTTTGAGGTGAAGTGATGAAGATGAAAGTGGAAATATTTCTCATAATGTCCATGGTGATACTGTCTGCCGCCTCCACTCTCCAAGCCCATACTGTGAACTATGATGTTCAGCAAAAGGGAATTGCCGTGAGGATCTTCTATGCGGCCGATGATCCGGCAAGCTATTCCGAGTATGAAGTTTTTGCGCCAGGGGTTGAACTCCCCCACCAGATCGGCAGAACAGACAAGAACGGGTTCGTTGCCTTTGTGCCCGACCGGCAGGGACTCTGGAAGGTAAAAGTCACCGGCGAATCAGCTCATGGATATCATGGGGTCACCGTTGAGGTCAAGGTCGATAAGGATATGAACCTTGAATCTTTCAAGAAGCCCCTGGCCGCAACGTACACAAAGCTCGTGATCGGTATCAGTCTCATCATAGGATTCTTCGGTATCTACTCTCTGATCATATCAAGGAAACGCAAGAAAGACGAGGCAGTGTAACGCTCCTCAATAAAACCATAAGGAGGTAATCATGAACAAGTTTGGAAGACTGCTGTTTGTTGTCATTGCCTTGCTCATCCCCTGCACCGCCCTTGCTCACCACGGAGCTGTCAGTCTTGCCCTCGGACCCGGGAGTCCCATAGAGACCGCTTCGCCGCTCACTCTGCCGGAAGGCGGGCTGGCCGTCTCCACTAAGCTCGAGTATGCGCCCTTCAGGAAGTTCGAATTTGCAGAGCCCGAAAACAAGGATTCTTTTACCTTCCTTAATCTCAGTCTCACGTATGGCATCAAACCCTATTTAACAGCCGGTCTCGTTGTCCCCTACTCTGTTAAGAAACAGGATACCCTCGGCACGAACAGGGGTCTTGGAGATATCGGGTTAAACGCCATGCTGGGTTTTAACTACGAACAGGGCAAAGGGTTCAGTTTGAATACAGCGGAAGACACGGCCGTATCCCTTGACAGCATAAGGAAGATATATCTTTCTCTTAACGGAAGCGTCACCTTTCCTACGGGAAAGAGCCACATGGAGCTCGGAGGAGAGATTGCCAGGGACATGCAGCCGGGGTTCAGGAGTCCGTCTTTTACTCTTGGGATTGCGGCGCAAAAGCAAATGACAAAGGACTTCGGTTTAGTGGCGGAGAACATCCTATCAGGTATTCACCGAGAGCGGTAACTACAAGTTCGGCAGCGAGTGGAGGCTCAATGTGGCCGGGGTCTACGAGCTTTACGGCAAGGCGGGCGCTTTTCTTCAGACCATAGATGGGATATTGGAGTTCAACGTGTTGAATCTCGCCAGGGATCAGGAAAACGGCGAGAAGTTGACAGCGAGCGGAGGGACTATCCTGTACCTGTCGCCGGGCATGAGGTTCTCTTTCCCGAGTATCCAGAATGCAAACCTCGGGGTCCTGGTAAAGATCCCGGTCATCAAGAGTCTGAACGAAAAGAGCGAACAGCAGGGCTCGGAGGGACTTGAAAAATACCGGGCTATTGTGACACTCTCGTTCTTTTTCTAATGTATCGGTAATGAAAGAGAGAATCCCATCATTCCTGATCGAAGGGCTTGCACCCGCGCCGGACAGGACACCTTCGGGGCGGGTCAGGACTTCTTTTATCGGTAAAGGGTTGGAGTATGCCGCATCCATCCTACGGGCAGGCTTCATCCAATGGGAGACGGCTTCGCGGAGGGGGTTCTTTCAGGGCATCGATGCACGGGTCAAGGTCCTTTTCCTCATGTCCTTCATCGTTCTTGTCAGTGTGAATAAGACGATCTTATCCGAGGTGGCCATAGGGCTCTTCCTTCTTGGGCTTGCCATTGCCTCCAGGGTGAATCTCGTTGAACACTATCGGAAGATAATCCTGCTGACCTTTGTTTTTGGTCTCTTGCTGGCATTGCCTTCTGCATGTAATATTATCACGCCGGGCGAGGTCATGCTCCCTGTTGTGCATCTTGAGAAAAGCCGCACTTTTGGGGGTTTCACTGTCCCTCAGGAGGTGGGCGTTACTAATGAGGGCCTTCGGAGGGTTGCCATGCTCTCCCTGCGGGTCATGAATTCCCTGTCGGTATCTCTCCTTGTCTTTGCGACGACCCCTTTTGTGGAGTTCATCAAGGCACTCAAGATCTTCAGGGTGCCCGATATCTTTCTTATGACAATCACACTCTCCTACAAATACATCTTCATCTTTGTGACGACCGTCCATGAAATGCACATGGCAAAGAAGAGCAGACTTGCCGGCCCGGAGAGAGACAGAGAGGCGCGGCGATGGATAGCGGGGAGGATCGCTTTTATATATTATAAGAGTCAGCAGCGGTGTGAAGAGGTCTTCAGGGCGATGACCGCGCGGGGCCTTTCCGACTCGATCAAATTTCATCACGTGCGGCCGCTGACCCGGAAAGACTGGCTTACCGGGGCGGGTCTTTTTGTGTCGCTGTTACTCCTGTATGGGATATAGACCATGAGCGATCTCATTAGAACAGACCATGTGAGCTACCGCTATCACGGCAGGGTTCCCGCGCTTGATGATGTGAGTCTTTCGATCAGGGCGGGAGAGCTGTTCGCCGTGATCGGCTCGAACGGCAGCGGCAAATCAACACTGTTGCAGATCATGAGCGGAGTGATCCACCCTTCAGAGGGAAACGTCTACTTCGCGGAGAAGGAAGTGTCTGAGCAGGCGTTGCGCGACAGAAGTTTTCTCAGGTTCTTCAGGGAGCGGGTGGGATATGTCTTCCAGGACTCGGACGTGCAGCTCTTTTGTCCGACAGTCCTTGACGAGCTCTTGTATGGACCCGCCCAACTGGACATCTCCGAGAAAGAGGCCCTTGCGAGGGCAGAGGAAGTTATGGAGATGCTCCAGATCGCTCAGCTCAGAGATCGTCCGTCCTATATGCTTTCTGGAGGAGAAAAGAAACGGGTCGCTATCGGCTCCGTTCTTACCATGAATCCCGATGTAATGCTCTTCGATGAGCCGACGAACGGCCTCGACCCGAGAACCGAGTGCTTCCTTGTCGAACTGATCCTCGCGCTCAATAATGCAGGGAAGACGATCGTCATTGCCACCCATGACCTGTCGCTGGTCGATGAGCTGCATGCGCGGGTCGCCGTGCTTTCGGAGGACCACCGCATCGCGGCAACGGGTGACGCCTGTGACATCCTCAGAGATAACCGGCTGCTTCTGGAGGTAAACCTGATCCATGAGCACGTTCATCTTCACGGTCCTTCCTCCCACAGCCACATTCACTCTCACTACCTCTTTCATCGGCACAAGAATGACGATTGATCAGGCTGGGGTCATTCGTGAAGGGGGATGCCTCAGAAGTGATTCTGTCGGATAAATGGCGGCGTGAGGAGAACATCTGCGACGGCTGTGCGGGATAGTTGGATTTACTTCTTATCTCAATCCATCCGGGGATGAGCTATCAGTAATAATGCGACAGAAGATGTCTTAATGAAGAAAGGAAAGTGACGATCCCTAGTATAGTGACGATAACTGCGCTTGCGAACGCCATTCTTGTTGCGATCTGGTCTGAATTCAGAAACCTTTTAGTGAGCCTGAAACCGTTCACGACGATAAGTCCTAAACTCACCAGTGCAAATGCCAGACCCAAGCTAAATAAAATCACGAGGGACAACCCTTTCGCTATGTTGCCTGAAGCGGCCGCGGCAAGCAGGATCGCGAGAGCGGCAGGGCATGGGATTATGCCTCCCGATATGCCAAGGAGTATTAAACCTGTAAAGCCAAGGGCTCTCACACCGCAATCGTGAGGATGAGGGTGGTGATGAGAATGAAGGGCACTTCCCTCAAGATGGTGGTCGCGGCGGTGGACATCAGCATCACCATGATTGTGTTCGTCATTGCGATGATGCGTGTGCTCTCCATGAGGATGGGAATGAAGGTCTTCGCGAGGCGGTCTTTTCTTTATCAGGATCCATCTTGATTTAAGCATCCAAATGCCAAGGATCAGTATTATCAGGCTTGCGACAGCTCCCAGATAGATGTGAAGCATCTGCTCAGAGAAATATACGGAGGTCAGTTTCGCGATAATGCCAAGCGAAAGTATACTGAATGTGTGGGCAAAGGTGACAGTCAGGCCAAGAATTATGGCATCCCAGTTGCGGCATTTTGTCCCTACGAGGTATGCTGCAACTACCGTTTTTCCGTGTCCGGGTTCAAGCGAATGTATTGCTCCGAGAAGGAACGCCGCCGCATAAATGCTGACAAAACCGAGATTGTCTAAATTCAAGAAACTTACCGAAGGCATAGCCTTAAGAAATCTCTCCTCTCATTAGCTTACATCTTGCTGAAATGGGTTTCATGGCTCAGTGCACCAGTGTATCAAAACGGGATTACCCTCCATTATAACAAATCACCGTCACGTACTCAGTTTCCTGTTTCTGTCTTGCAGCTCAAATGTATGAAGAAGAGCGGAATGGCGGAAAGGATGAGGATTGCCCCCTGTCCGACAATGAGGGCGTTCACTCCTGCAATGGTGATGAGATAGAACGATGTGACAAGGGTGCCGATAATGCTTCCGAAGGTCGAGAGGGCATAGAGCGTTCCGATGGTTTTCCCCGAGGTGTGGAGACTGCAGATCATCAATTTCGCTGTATAAGGACTCACGATTCCGAGAAAAACGGAAGGTATCAGAAAGAGAATTGCAGAAGCCAGCAGGGGGCTTGACCGTACCCCGAGGTCTTTCATGAATATCCAGTCTGATATGGGTGCGCTGTATAGAGGAAAGGCAACGAAGAGAATACCGGGAATGATGAGCATGAAGCCGAGCTTCCCTGAGGAAGGGTTCATGTCGGCGAGTTTGCCCCCCAGATAGTATCCCGCGGAAAGACCTGCAAGGAAGACGCTAATAAGGCTGCCCCACACAAAGACGGAACTGCCGAAGTTAGGAGCAAGCACCCTGCTCCCGAGGGTACTCGAATGACATCACCACTGCGCCGCAGATGAAGACGATGGATTTTATGAGCACAATTGCCTCCTTATTTTGCGTCGGACCTTTGGTACTTATAGAGATTTACCGGAGCGAAATCATCGGTCAGGACCTTTGCCGACGACCATTCATACTCGGTGGAGTATTCATAGGCCGAAGCTGTCTTCGGCAGATCGATATCAAAGTGCTTGCCCGTCTGCAGTTTCCTTGCTCGCTCCAGAACGCTTTCTTCAGATCTTCTCATCTTGTCCGGCGTGGCGACAAAGATGAAGTTTCTCGAGCGTTGTCCTGAAAAGATATAGAGATGGGGAAAAACCTTCTTGTATGTCACGACCATCGAATCGAAGAATTTGTTTCTGTAGGGAGAGAGGATGTTGGCGGCAACTACCCCATCCTCCTTCAGTTTGCCTTTCACTTCTTTCAGGAACTCAACGGTGGTGAGGTGAAAGGGTATGTCGTCATTCTGATACGCATCAAGGAAAATCATGTCGTATTTCTTTTGCGTGCGCTTGACGAACATTCTCCCGTCGGTGATATGAACCTTCATATTTGCCGTTTCTTTAAAAGAGAAATATTCTATTGCAGCACTCATGATATCTGCGTCGATCTCGGCGACATCGACACGGGCCTCAGGGTAGTAGCGGCTTAAATACCGGGGCATTGCCCCTATTCCAAGGCCGACAAAGAGCACATCCTTCGGTTCTCTGTCGAGATATGCCAGGGAGATGAAAGACATCTGCGTATATTCAAGAAGGGGTTTCTCCGGTGCGTTTAAGGACATCCCTCCCTGGGAAACGTCCTTCTTTTGATTTCGCAGATAACGCTCTTTTTTTACCGTATCCTCTATTACCTGAATATACTGGTAAAGAGAGTTCTTTTCAAAGATCAGCCTCTCTGACGGTTCCAGCGCGAACCCCTGCAGGGGGAATAGCGAAAAAAGTAAAACTAACAGATGATAAATCTTTATCATGATGACTCCTTGGATTCATTTTTTTGCCGGTCAGATTAACACCAGGCAAGTAAGACCTTGGTGACTACTAATGCTCAGGCGGCTGGGGGGGAAAGACCGGAATGGTAAGCGCCAGTATTACTTCGAAAGACAAACGCCTGGGTGTGCTCTGCACGTCTGCTTGTCAGATGTTCAGCAAAGACCAGTGATGCAGGTACAGTGCATAGATCTAGATGTGGCGACTTGCTCTTTAAATGGAGGCATCTGTCGGTTCTGCCAATGTCTTTCTTGATATGCAGGTGAGAACCGTTATGCTGCTCACCAGTGGATAGGTTTTCATGTGCTGATATATCGTGAAGCAAGGCATGATCATCGCTGTTTTCCGGGTGATAGTCAGCGGCGTGGTCGTGGCTGTGATAAAGCGGTGAGAGCAAAGCAATACTGAGCACGAATATAAGGGGAAGCCTTAAAGGTGATCCTGATTTATGAGAACTCTTAAGAGCCATGTGCTTATTTTACAAAAATCCCGCATCTTTAAGAAACGTGTTTTTCACAACGCTTCCATTGCTTGTCTCGTTGCTCTCCTGCCTTCATCCACAGCCGCAACCCAGTGCTGATGTCCATTGAGTTCAGCATGGGCGAAGGCAATGCGGCCGAAGGGCTTGCGGATGATCTCCCGAGGTGCTGGTGTCCCGCCCTTGCCGAAGCAGAAGCCTGGCTGCGGGTTCACATAGGCGTAAGTCCAGCGATTCAGGATGATGCCCGCGATATTTTTTTCAGCCTCAAAGCCTGCATCCGAGAAGAGCTGCTTCATCTGCCCTACTATCAGGGACTCGAATTCGGCATAACTTGTTCCCAGGAGCTTTTTCCTTCCGCTTTCTCCCTGCTCCTCGATGCCAAGGCCTGGCTGGTGGAAAGAGACGTAGAAGGTGAGCACCGTTGGTTTGTCAGGATGCAGAGGCGGTCGGTAATTTCCCACAAACATCGGCTTGCGAATATTGCAGCCGAATCCGAAGCCGTTGAACCATTTGCAGGCAGTGAAACCCATTCGGTAAAGAAAGCGCCAGTTGGTAAGGGCCACATTCGCCACCAGGATAGGCGATACATGAAAGTGAGCATAGGCCGCTGTATAATTTGCAGGCAGATCCGAGACCACTTTCCGGGAGAGGCGACTGCCGCATGCCATAACCACACTTCGGGCCTTTAGGCGGTAGAGTTTCCCATCCTTTATGTAGATTACGGTAACGCTCTTTCCCGGGGTTGAACCGTCTTCGTGTTTGACCCGAACAACGGAAGAACCAAGCCTGAGGCGAACCTTGTTCCCCTCTGAGTCGAGAGCAGAGAAACGCACCCGGCCGTTATGTATATCCGCGAAGCTCTTGCCGCCCTCAATGACATCGGGGATTAATGCTTTAATGAAATAGCGGGAGAATCCGTCATTGCCACCTGGGAATGAATGCCAGTGACTGTTCCTTAGTGAACGATGGCCCTGAAACTCCGGGAATCCCGGCATCGAGACCTGACGGGCTGTATATGCGCTGATTACATCGCAGCCAAGCCCCACCACACTGGCGAGCACCGGATTGGCGTAGCGCGTTATTTCCGGATCAAGTTTCAGAATCTTTTCCAGATAATCCTTATAGGTCATGGAATCAAGCCAGCGGCCATAGTCTTCACCGTCATATCGGCGATCTGTTATATTCCTCCACCGAAGGAAATCTTTTCGGACTTTTTCCGAATACGGCGTTCCTGCAAGCTTGTTCTCCCAGAGACCTGCTACCCACGTGCCGGGAGTGGCCTGTCCCTGACCTGCAAAATAGTGGCCTATGCTCTTTGAATCGAACCAGAGCCGGTAGCCGAAGTTTGTGGAATCAAAGTCCAGGGGCTCCAGTTCGGGGGCTAACGCGCCATATTCAAACTCTGTTGGTATTCCCAGTTCAGTATAAATATCATATCCGGGGATGCCGGGGCGGTCTATCACGCCGAAAGCATTTGAGGCTTGCGGCCCGATAAGCCGCTCTCCCTGGACCATGAATTCATTTCTCTTTGCCGCACCGCCGAAGATCGGATGATTTTCAATGATAAGGCATTTTGCCTGCTTCAAAGAGAACTTATTTAATTCATACGCGGCACCGAGGCCGCTCAGGCCACCACCGACTATGACGAGATCGTATGATTCGCTGGTATCGATAATTTCCCGGCTTATAGCTTTATAGGCACCATTTTGAATAGCCTGGAATGTCCTGATTACGTCGGAAGTGTTCCCATTCGAAGAAGCATAATCGCCTATTCCACCGAAGCCGTAGCTCGGTTGAGATTGCGCGAACAGCCTTAGCGGAGCAGGAAGCTCAAGCAGGAGAGCGCCCGTGCCGATGAGCATACCGTTGAGAAAATCCCTTCGGGTTATCCCTAGACTCATGAGGCACCTCTATTCTTCAACTACATTATCCCATATTTGTAGCCGGATGAGTTGAGCATCGATAATCCCCCGTCTACCGGTCTCTTCCGCCTCCACCGGGGGTGAAAGGCTGATCAAGAAATTATTCAGGGACGGAATGATTAAAGATATCGGGGACTCTTACTTTTTTATGGCTTCGTCGATGTCGTACTTCTTCAGTTTCAGGTAGAGGGTCTTTCTGTCGATGCCGAGGGTCTGGCTCGCCTTTGACTGGTTCCCGCCGGATTCCCTGAGGACCCTGAGGATATGTTCCTTCTCCATCTTTTCGAGCGTGGCATCCGGTGTTGTCTCTTTTGCGGCAGAGACGGAGGGGATGGAAAGATCATCCGGGGTGATCTTTCCCGACTCGCAGAGGATCACCGCCCTCTCGATGATGTTCTCCATCTCCCTTACATTTCCGGGCCAGTGGTAGATCGTGAGCGCCTCCAGGGCTTCGGCGGTGAACCCCGAAATGTCCTTGGACAGCTTCTGGCCGTATTTCTTCAGGAAGTAGCGGGCGAGCTCCGGGATATCTTCCCTTCGCTCCCTCATGGGCGGGAGCGTTAGGTTGATGACGTTCAAACGGTAGAATAAGTCCTGTCTGAACTCCCCTGTCCTGATGAGGGTGGTGAGAATCCCTGTTCGTGGCCGCTATTACCCTTACGTCCACGGTTATGGTCCTGTTGCTGCCGACCCTTCTGAATTCCCCCGAGTCGAGGAATCTCAGGAGTTTTGCCTGAAGGCCGAGGGGCATCTCACCGATCTCGTCAAGGAAAAGCGTTCCCTTGTCCGCAACCTCTACAATGCCGAACTTGGTCTGGTGGGCGCTGGTGAAAGCGCCCTTCTCGTGTCCGAAGAGTTCGGATTCAATGAGGTTCTCCGACAATGCGGCGCAGTTAAGAACGACGAAGGGAAAGGAGTTCCTCCTGCTGTAATGCCAGAGAGTATTTGCGACAAGCTCCTTGCCGGTGCCGCTCTCACCTTGAATGAATACCGTGGAGTCGGTCGGCGCGA